>JADJGJ010000001.1:1288890-1933335 GCA_016708105.1 Crocinitomicaceae bacterium | reverse complement strand
TATTCCCTGAAATGACAGCAACTGGTGAAACTCCAGCCTCAATAGCTGAAAAAAATAATTGGATTCAAAATTCAGATGAAGGAGCAATAAGAGTGTTAATTGCTGAAGTAATCAATGAAAATCCTGTAGAGATTGAACGATACAAAAATGGTGAAACCAAATTGATGGGCTTTTTAATGGGGCAGCTAATGAAAAAAAGCAAGGGCACAGCAGATCCTAAATCAGCAGGCAGATTGTTGAATGAGATGTTGTCTTGAAAAATAAAAACAAAAAATAATTACATACACTGATGAAGAACTTATCCAAGCAATTAATTATTCTGGTCACTTCAATTTTTATGTTTTCAGCTTGTGGAAACAATAAAAGTAATGAGTCAGAAGAAGCTGCATTTCATACCATTTCAGGAACAGTAAAAGGAGGTGAAGGTCAAAAAGTGCGGCTGATGGTTTTTGAAGGAGGAAAAGAAAAATTCATTGACTCATGTAATATTCAAGATGGAACTTTTGAACTGAAAACAAAGACGAAAGAACTGCGTGAATACATTCTTTTTATTGGTGAAGATGTTCCGGTTTTACTTTTTTTAGATGAATCTGATCATGACGTAAAAGTTGAGGGAAGTTTACCCGGTATTGGTGAAAATTATTCTGTTTCTGGTTCAAAATACTCATCTGATTTGAGAGATTACATGCTATTTCTCTTGCAGTTTTATGATATTGAAATGGATTTAATCGGACAAATCAATGCTATGACACCGGGTGACACAGCAAGAATTAACCCCGTAATGGCAAGGCTAGACAGCATGAGTACTATACAAAGAGAATATGCCATTGAGTATATTGAAAAAGACTCAGCATCGCCTGTAAGTTGGTTGCTTTTGCGTGAACTGATACCAACAAGCGGACTGGCAAATTTTGATTCTACAGACATTAAATATTTTCATCAGGTAGCCAATGGTATGCGTGCAAAATACCCTTACTCTGAATATCCTGCATATATTGATACAGACATTCAAACTATCACTGCACAATATAACCAATCAGCCATTTCAACAACAGACGGAATGAGTGGTGCTGCACCTGAAATAGTATTGAATGATTACAACGGAAAGCCCATTGCCTTATCTTCATTGCGTGGAAAAGTAGTTTTACTTGATTTCTGGGCATCATGGTGTATGCCTTGTCGTGGTGAAAATCCTAATGTGGTGCGTATGTATGAAAAGTATAAAGACAAAGGATTTACAGTATATAGTGTATCCTTGGATGAGAGTAAAGATGCCTGGATGAAGGCAATTGAGGCTGACAACCTTTCATGGCCTAATCACGTCTCTGATCTTAAAGGATGGACTTCTGAAGTGGTGGCAACATACGGTGTTACTGCAATTCCTACTACTTACCTACTAGATCGTGATGGCAACATTATCGCTAATAATTTGAGAGGAGCGCAACTGGAACAAAAATTGCAAGAACTGTTTGATTAAACTTGATATCATGAGATTTTTACTTGGCACATTATTCTTTTTATTCCTGGTTTCAGGTTACACTCAAGCTCCATTTCCTGCTTTGGGTGATGTTCATATTGAAGGGCAAATTGTCAACGGAAAAAATCAGCGCATTATGCTGGCTAATCAAAATTTAGGAGGTGTTTCAAATCCATTAATTACCGTACTGACCGACTCTGTTGGAAAGTTTTCAATGGATACCCCAATACCATTTCAAGATTATTATTTTCTACGATTTGATAACGGCCAAACCTATAACATCATTTTATTTGGGGCAGACAGTATTAAAATTTATACGGATACTCGCAATGTGCTAAATTTCACTAGCGTTATCAATTCACAGCATACAGTCGTTTTAAATGAATTTTTGAAGCAGTACTATGAGTTTAAAAATTTTGAAGACTCGCTGAGATCGGTTATCATGGTGTATCCGGCAAAACAGAAAGAAGTTGATTCGTTATACAAACCAAAAGCTGAGAGATTCTACGGATATCGGAATGCATTCATAAATACTTATACAAAATCTCCGGCACTTATTGTTGCCCTTAGTGCAATTGATCAAAACAAAGAATGGGATTTGTACAAAGGGGTAGTGGAGTTGCTGTATAACGCTTTTCCAAATTCACCCACTGTGCAAAATACCGTAATCCAGGTAAATAAAATTCAAGAGGAAAGAAGTGCCAAACTTTTTCTTGAACCCGGAAATTTTGCCAAAGACATTGCCTTGCCCGGTGTAAATGGAGATACCATGCGTCTTTCTGATTTGAAAGGAAAAGTAGTTCTGATTGATTTCTGGGCATCTTGGTGTGGGCCTTGTCGCAGAGAAAATCCAAATGTAGTTGCAATGTATAAAAAATATAATGTTGACGGATTTGAGGTTTTCAGCGTTTCACTTGATAAACCTGCTGATGCTGAAAAATGGAAAGCAGCTATTCAAACGGATGGATTAATTTGGCCAAACCATGTTTCTGATCTCAAAGGATGGCAATGTTCTGCTGCAATTGATTACAAAGTGCAAAGTATTCCTTTCACCGTATTGATTGACCGTGAGGGAAAAATAATTGCAACCAATGTGCGTGGGGCAGAACTTCAGAACCAGTTGTCTCGTATATTCGGACATTAAGAAATATTATCTGTAATTTTTTGCAGTGTATTTCTGTAATTTTTTATCCATGTCGTCCAAAAAAATTTATTTCGCATCTGATTTTCATTTAGGGGCACCTCCCGGAGAACCTAGCGCAATACGTGAAAAAAGAATTGTTGCATGGCTGGACGAAATAAAGCATGATGCCCAAGAAATTTTCTTGCTTGGTGATGTATTTGATTTTTGGTTTGAATACCGTCATGCAGTGCCAAAAGGATTTGTGCGTTTGCAAGGTAAAATAGCTGAACTAACTGATAGCGGTATTCAGGTTCATTGGTTTATTGGAAACCATGACATGTGGATTTTTGATTACATACCGGCAGAGCTGGGGGTAACAATACATCGAAAAGAAGTTGTACGTGAATTTTCGGGTAAAAAATTTTTCATCGGTCATGGTGATGGTTTAGGACCCGGAGACCATGGATACAAATTTATTAAGAAAGTGTTCCGCAATAAAATTTGTCAATGGTTTTTTGCGCGGTTTCACCCCAATTTTGGAATTGGTTTGGCTAATTTTTTTTCCAGACGAAGTCGAAGATATACCGGTGAGGCTGATGCTGTTTTTTATGGTGAAGAAAAAGAAATGCTTATCCAGTTCTGCAAAAAAATGTCAGAAACTGAAAAGTTTGACTACTTCGTTTTTGGCCATAGACATTTGCCTATTGAATTTCAAATCAATGAATCATCAGTCTATATTAATACCGGAGATTGGATCAAATACAACAGCTATGCGGTTTTTGATGGACAAAACCTAACCTTATTGAAATACCTTTCCGCTAATTTTTCTGAAAAAATTAAATCTACTTGAAACCTTTTAAATCATCTTGCGTTAAAGCAGATGTAAACGGATCAATTATACGATTACAGGTTAAGGGTTAGAGGTCGTCTGAGGAGGCGGCCTCTATTTTTTTTTTGTTGTCAACCAAAGAATCTGTCTTGAAAGAATCATGATATTAACTGGGTTTTTCAACCAATCGCCGCATCCAATCAACCAAATGAGGGTGCTATGTCATTCTTCTCTTTACCTTTGATCCCAAACAATTTATATTATGGCAAAAGGAAAAGTTAAATTTTTTCATGAATCCAAAGGGTACGGGTTTGTTATTGATGATGAAACAAAAAAAGAATATTTTGTACACATATCCGGTTTAATTGATGAAGTGCACGATGGAGAAAATGTAACTTTTGATTTACAAGATGGCAAAAAAGGCTTGAACGCAGTAAATGTGAAACTTGCCTAATACCTGCCTCGCTAACTCATTGATAACTGATTTAATTTCGTTCGTATGATTGAGCGCAGATGTACTAAATGCAATACGTGGAACGGTGAAGAACCGTTTTGTAAAAACTGTGGCAACGCCTTGTCTGCTGCCGAAATAAATAAAATTGAAGATGCTAAACGAGAAGAGTGGCAAGCTTCTCAGCAAAAATCTAAATTGGATATTTTGTACGACAAGGCTCGTTACGCCAAATCACCTTTCGTAAGAGTGCTTTTTTGGTTCATTTTTTCTATTGCGTTTGTGGTATTTGCCATTTCATCTTTCGTTGCTTGGATGGTCGCATGGACACCCGCCTGATTAAAATATGGCTGCATCCCGGTTTTTTAGGTTGCGTTGCTACCTACCTGGTGGTTTTTATATGGAGAAAATCTCACCTTACAATTCCTGATTTTATAAATGGATATTTGACTGATTTAGTATGCATGCCCTTTGTTTTATTGATATGTCTTGGCTGCGTGCACATCATTAAAAGGAATACAAATCTTACCATTCCGTGGTGGGTAATTTTATTGGTTTTTGCTGAATACGCCTTGTTGTTTGAATGGATATTACCGGCAAGAAACAGCATTTACACCGCTGACATTTGGGATGTAGGAATGTATGCAATTGGTAGCTTGATTTTCTTTTTATATCAACCTATTTTGATCAAACAAATTAATTCAGTGGGTGAAAAAGTGTGCAATAAAAAAATCAATAATTGATGGTTACACCAACCGTATCAAGCGGCGGCATGTAAACTGAATCAGTGATGTAAACTACACCTCCGGGATTTTTATAAGCATATTTCGCATATACTCCGCCGGTAGTAAGAATTTGAAATGTGGTATCAACCTCACCAATAAAATAATGATAATCGTTGGTTGAGCAGCCATCGCATCCTTCTCTAAAGTTATAGTATATCATAGTGAATTCATCTGTGGGTAATCCACCAAAATTTTTCAAGTGAAAACTTAACCAAGATTTTGGTTCAAGAGCATAATTTACCACTTCGGTTTCATCTGTTGAAACATCACTTGATGAAATGATTTCAGACAGCTCAAAATAACCATCTTCAACAATTTCAATTTTGAATTCAAAAACTTTTTCACGATCAAAACTCACTTCCCACGTGCCATCAGATGCTGTTGTTGTGCTTGCGGCTGAATTAAAATATGCACTAGCTACGCTGCCGTTGTAGGTTCTTTGCAATACCTCCACAGCGACGTTTGATAAGGCATTTCCGTTAGCTGATTCAGTGACCGTGCCTGAGAAAGTATACTGTATAGGATCTTTTTTACAACTAGTTGCTGAAAGAATTAGCAAACTGAAGAGAAGAGTGAATAATCGGTTTCGCTTGCGCATAAAGCAGAGTATATAGATTACAAAGATACTGAACTCAGCTAATATTGTCAATGTGATAGTATATGTGGTTCATACCAAACAAATAATGATCTGTTTCCTTCATGTGTATTGAATTGAATTAGTTTGGCATAGGTGTTGTTCAAATTCTTTTGTTAAAACAATCGGAAAAAATGTCCGTTTGATTTTGTAATATTTTGTAACTTGGTAAAAATACAGAAGTAATATGACCAGATTCAGTTTAACCTTATTGTTTACCGTGTTTTCGTTTATCGGATTTTCTCAAACAGATACCAGCGGAATGATTTATGATATGCCTGAAATCATGCCTGAATTTATTGGAGGTGCTGACGCTCTGGATGATTTCATCAAAAAAAATATTAAATACCCGGCTGAAGCTAAGGAACAAGGAATTCAAGGAAAAGTATACGTGCAATTTGTTGTAGAAAAAGATGGGACAGTTACCAATGTTACCGTGCGCAGAGGTGCGCATACCTTGTTGGATAATGAAGCCGTGAGGGTAGTTAAACTTATGCCGGCTTGGAAACCCGGCACCATGCGTGGCAAAAAAGTAAGGGTGAGATATACCTTGCCAATTACCTTTAGTCTTTCCTAGTGATTTAATCCAATAAATCTGGTCTTCTTTCTTTTGTCCTTTGCAGACTTTGTTCTGCCCTCCATTGTTCTATTTTTTCAGTGTGACCTGATAAAAGAATGTCAGGCACTTTGTGTCCTTCATACTCTTCAGGTCTAGTATAAACAGGCGAGGCAAGCAAGTTGTCCTGAAAAGAATCAGTTAGTGCAGAGGTTTCATCATTTAATACACCGGGCAATAATCTGATAATGGCATCTGTTAAAACTGCTGCGCCTAATTCACCACCTGACAACACATACGATCCAATAGAAATTTCTTTGGTGATAAACAAGTCTCTCACGCGTTGATCAACTCCTTTATAATGTCCACACAAAATAATGAGATTGGTTTTCAACGAAAGCTTATTACACACAGTCTGGTTTAATAATTCTCCATCGGGCGTCATGTAAATAACTTCATCATAATTTCTTTCAGCTTGTAGTTTTCTGATGCAGTCAGCAATGGGTTGTATGGTCATTACCATGCCGGCTCCTCCACCATATTGATAATCATCTACGCTTTTTTGTTTGTGAGTAGAGTAGTCTCGGATGTTGTGAATGTGTATTTCAGCAACGCCTTTTTCTTGTGCGCGTTTAAGAATTGAAGCCTGAAACGGACCATCAAGTAATTGAGGTAGTATGGTGAGAATATCAATACGCATATCAGTGATTAATAGAATCAGTGGATGATAAAGTTACTATATCTGCCTTGAATGAATGGGGATATTAATGAGCTACTGAAATAAAATACACCACCAACCAAAGTAATACTGAGAATAAGAAAGAGCTAATCGCTATTTTTTTTAGTTCCGGATCAAATTCAGCAGGCTTTTGTACCCGTGAAACTTTGAGTAAATGCGCCATGTGCAAGATCAGTGGCAAAAATAAAATCAGAAAATAGTAAGATTTAAAAAAGATCAGCGCATGAACCGGAAATGCAAACCAAGCTAAAATAAAAAGCAGCATGTGATATCTTTTCGCTGACTTGGCTCCAAGACGAACAGCAAGGGTGTTTTTACCCACCTCTTTATCGTTTTCAATATCACGCATATTATTCAGGTTTAACACGGCGGCACTGAAACACCCAATTGAAATAGCAAGCGCAACAGGCCATAAATTGATTTCACCGGTTTGCAAGTAATATGATCCGCAAACGCCGACAAGTCCAAAAAAAATAAAAACAAAAACATCTCCCAGACCTGAATATCCATAAGCTCCTTTACCCATGGTGTATTTAATTGCCGCCGCAATAGCCAAAATACCAATAAAAGTGAAAATCAAATAGGTGAGGTTAAAGTTTTCAAATGCCAAAAACAATAAGGCAAGACCTGAGACAAGTGACAAAAAAACAAAAATTACAATGGCGTACTTCATTTCTTTGGCAGAGATAGCGCCACTTTGAATAGCGCGTTGTGGCCCAATGCGGTTTTCATTATCAGCGCCTTTAGTTGCATCTCCGTAATCATTTGCAAGATTCGACAAAATTTGGAGAAACAGCGTGGTGAGTAAAGTTAGCCAAAGAACAATTGACTTAAAATGATCAAACCAAAACAAATATGCCAACGCATTGCCGGCAAGAATAGTGCTGAATGAAAGAGGTAGTGTGCGTAGGCGAAATGCCTGAATCCATTTTTTCATTGAATGCAAATATCTGAATTCAATTTTCTTTAAAGCAGTTTCTATACTAAGAATTTCATATTTCCCGTGATATGGTTAGTTCACATCGTATCCTTTGTTCGCACCTGTATTAATAGAAAGCATGAATTACTTAAGTTAAAACTTTTGATTGCATTTGTTAACTGACAGGATAGCAGTAGGTTAAATGTTTTGTTTTAACTCAAAGTTTGAACTGTTTTTAGGATTGACGGTTCATTTTCACTAAAAAATGCGCTAAAGCCTTTGCAATTCCAAATTTATAGGTACCTTTGCGCCCTAATTTAAATTCTTAAAACATGAATAGATACGAGACTGTTTTCATTTTAACTCCCGTTTTGTCTGAAGAGCAGGCAAAGGAAGCAGTGAAAGTGTTTGAGGATTTTATTGCTAAAAATGGTGGTAAAATTACTCATCGCGAATTTTGGGGCCTGAAAAAAATGGCTTATCAAATCCAAAAAAAATCAACCGGCTTTTATAATCTGGTTGAATTTGAAAATGACGGTACTTTGGTTGCAAAGCTTGAAACCGAGTATAAACGTGATGAGCGCATCATCCGTTTTTTAACTGTTAAAATGGAGAAAGATCATGTTGCGTTTGCTGAGAAAACACGCAACAAAGCAAAAGCAACTGCATAATCTCAAACACTAAAGACATTAACACTATGGAAAGTAATGATATCAGATATTTAACCCCGATTAACATCGAAGTTAAAAAAGAGAAATACTGCCGTTTTAAAAAGAGCGGAATTAAATATATAGATTATAAAAACCCTGACTTTTTGTTGAAGTTCATCAACGAACAAGGAAAAATTCTTCCTCGTCGTATCACAGGTACATCAGCAAAATATCAAAAACGTGTCAACCAGGCAGTGAAACGCGCAAGACATCTTGCTATTCTGCCTTATGTTGCGGATTTGATGAAATAATCAGATCTCATTGTTGAACGAAAAAAAATGTCAGAATTATGGAATTGATCTTAAAGAAAAACGTAGATAAACTCGGCTTCAAAGATGAAGTTGTGAAAGTAAGACCGGGATATGGAAGAAACTTCCTCATTCCGCAAGGATATGCTGTGCTTGCTACTGAGTCAGCAAAAAAGGCACATGCTGAAGTAATGAAACAGCGCTCACACAAGGATGCGAAAATTAAAGAAGAAGCTTCAGGTCTTGCTGCTAAACTTGCTGAAATGACCGTGAAAGTTGCCGCTAAAGCAGGTGACAGTGGAAAAATATTTGGTTCGGTTACAACTGTACAATTGTCAGAGGCTTTAAAAGCTGCCGGAGTTGACGTTGAGCGCAAATCATTGAAAATTGTTAATGAACCTATTCGTGAAGTTGGTACGTTTGAAGCTGTGGCTATCTTGCATAAAGATGTAAAACAGAATTTCAAATTTGAGGTGGTTGCCGATTAATCAAATTGAAAATAATAGAAAAAAGCTGTCTCAAAAGGGCAGCTTTTTTTGTTTAAAAATCAAAATAGTAGAAATCAAGATCTGGCGAACTTCAACAAGTCATCCATTTTCCCTTTATCTGCTTTGCGCAGGGCATCTAAGAATGCAGCTCTGTTTTTTGCAGGATCAGCAATAGATTCACCCCAGGTAAAAATTTCACTATTGAGCAAATGTTCCAGAATTACGTTGGACATTATTTTTGCATGGCGAGCATTGCCATCAGAAAAGGGTTGAATTTGTATCAGCCGGTGAGCATAGCGCAAGGCAATTTCATCCATGGTATAACTTTCATCTTCAATCCAGAATTTGGTATTACTCATGAGCTGTTTCAATTCTGAACTGATTTTGATTTTATCTACCCCTAAATTTTTATTGATAGATCTGAATTTACCTGCCCATGCCCATACGTCACTGAACATACGTTTGTGTATTTCTTTCAAAAATGTTTCAGTAAAAATGCGTTCTGATTTGAAGTAATTTTTTTCAACCCAGGCAATGGTTTTGGCAATGGCAGGCGCCTCTGCTTCATTGATTTCAGCATAGGACAATAACTCAGGCCTTTTCAAACCTGCCAGTTCTTCAGTATGCAATATGCTTTGTCCTTCAATATATTTTAGTGCTGAATCCATGAAATAAAATCATAAAGATCAACCTAAATGTATTAAAATTCCTTAAACTGTGAGGGTAGTCTGACTAATTCTTTTGCAAATCAAAAGTTCCGCCGCTATAAAATACTTGTACTTCACTCATGTCAAGCACGGTTTTTTCAACCACTTCCCAAGTGCCGGTAATGAGATTACCATCTTCACTCAAATCTCCATAAAAGGTCATTTCAAAAGGTTGAAGATTGGGGTCAATTTGGTAAACTAATGCCTGATCGTAAACTCCTCTGGACGGAAATTTTGCTACTAAACTAACAAAGCCTTCATCAATGAATCCACTAATTTCTGCTTCACATTCTGTTGCTGAAAAATAATCTGCATCACGCATCATGCCGGTTATTCCACCTTCAGCATCTGTGTCAAGATTCAACGTGATTTCTACTTTTTTATCTTTTAGTGCACCTGCAATTTCAGGGTCAAAGCAGTAGCTCCCTTTCCAAGTTGATTTCATACTATTGCAAATATGCCATTTCATCATCACCAAAAGAAACCATGATAGTATCTTTTAGGGTGGTTGCTATATTTAATCCTACAAAATCTGCATGAACAGGAAAACGGCGGTGGGTGCGGTTTACCAAGGCAGCAACTTTTAATACACGCACCGGATGATCCAAAATTCTTTTCACTGCGTGAATTAATGTGCGACCAGAATTGATGACATCATCTACCAGAATCACCGTTGCATCTTGTAATTCATTTTCAGGAACAGATAGCGTAATTTTTTCATTCAACGGATTGTCTTTGTTCACTGAAATTTGAAAAAGGCGAATATCTTGTGTAGAAATTTCACTTAGTTTTTTTACTAATCTTTCAGCAAATAAATACCCATTACCGGCTATGCCACCAATGTAAATCACCGGAGTTTCAAACGTGGTTTCCATTATTTCATAAGCAATGCGCTCAGTTTTATCTGCAATTTGCTCACGATTCAGTACCGTTGATTTTGTTTTCATGAATAGATATTTTTTTTTTTCAGATGAAGAAGATATGTTGCTGTTAGATTTCATTCAAGTTTCATAGAACAAATCAGCTGACCAAAGATAATCAGGTAAAAGCAATTGTGAGTAGTCAATAAATTAAAATATCAACTACTTCATTTAGTTGTCTGGGTTATTTTTTTTAGTGTTGAAAAAATATTTTTTCTGCGCCCGGTGTAGAGATTGATGATTTGCCCATGTTTTCTAAACGCTTTGTCTAAAAGATTGAGAAATTATTAATTTGCAAATGAATGAAAAAGAATTTTAGCTTTGCCATTACCAAAACTTATGGAAATGTATCAGCCGGGTTGACACCCCTCATTGCGGGTATATGTGAAAGTTGCACCGCAGATAATACCGTTGGCAGATATCTTTTAGTCCAGTCATTGGAAGGTATAATGCCGATGCAATAGCTGTTAAGAACAATTTTATTGGTCTATTACAGCTATGCTTTTCGGTATACTTTTATCATGAAGCAACCGAGTGCTCAAATGTAAAGGGGAGCGAAGTAATTAAGTATTAAAACGTAGGTTTTGTGCTACTACAAGGCAATAAAATGAGTTAAAGACCTTCCTTCTTAAGGACTTATCGAAATATTAGCTTAAATGTTGCTTTGAAATCGCACATAATGCCACACTAAGTCGGAAAATTCCTAAAAACAAAGTACGACAAAACTAAAATTTATAAAAATGAAAAAGTTATCAAAAATTTCAAGTGCTTTTGCAATAGCTTTCGCAATTGTGAGTTGTAATAAAGAAGAATTGACAACTCCAAATCAAATGAGTGATCATCAGATTGATTATACATTGGATAATATTCCATTGATGGCAAATACGCAAGATGTTGATGATCTCATGAAAAGTTCGCATGATAAGGACGGTGAGAAACTCAATAAATATCTATATGAAATTGGACTTGCGACAAGAGAATTAATCAAAAACCCTGAGTTCAACGCTGTTATTATCCAATTAGCCGAGGAATCAGGAACACAAACTGCCTATTTGTTAGACCTTGAAAAAGAATCTCCTGAATTTTTCAATCAAATCAACAATAATTTGGCAGAAAAGGGACTTTCACTTAAACAAATTTCTGATGATATGACACATGTTCCGCTAACTGGAAATCCGGACTTTCCTGAAACAATGGTTACTGAGAAATATGAGCCTGCAATTTTTATTCCTAATCTAAAAAATGTAGATAAATCAAAACAACCTCTTATTTCTCCAAATGTTGAAACAGATTGTACCGAAAATCTGGAAATTGAAGATTTCATTGTAACATGGTATTATAGTAATGAAGGTGAATTATCTGAAATAATTTTAGGTGAGCAAACTGCTCGTGTTACTTCAAATCCACTTTTTCTTTTAGATCATGCTTCTCCTCGCAGTGGTACAAATACAATTTCAATTTTGGAGAATATCTCTCAACCCCATCAAGCAGAGGACAGTGAAAACAGAGGATGGCTGGATATCACTCATTTTAATTCTAATCAACTTGACATCAAATCGGGTTATCGTCATGAAGAAGGCATAAATGTTAAGTCTGAGTTTTGTATTGTTGGTGCTTATAGCTCGTCTGGTTACCCGGCAGCTCCAGTATTTAATGAAAATAGTGACCATTCAAAAAAAATAACTGAGGTTCATCCAAACAACATTGGCACTGACATTTATATCACCTCGTATTTTGGGCCTAATTATGTGCCAACTTATGGTATGTCAGGTTTCAAGTTGTTTTGGAACACATTTGAAAGAGATTGGAATCGAAGTATAAAAACTTTAGGAACAGCTATCAATGTGTTATACCATTAGCCAATATAATTTAGTCTAAAAAGAGCATAATAAATATTTGAAGGAACAAATTTTCTTTACTGTTTTTGTTGTAATTATTCTCCTCACAACCTTGGCTAAGTGTTTGCCCAATTGATCGATGGTATTAAAGGATTTGCAAACGAACTCTTGTTTGAGTTGCCACCAAATTTTCTCGGCGGGGTTTAGTTCTGGACTATAAGGCGGCAGAAAAATTAAAATGATATTCTCGGGTATGATTAGTTTCTTTGCCTTATGGAAGGCTCCGTTGTCAAGCACGATTAGTTTAAGTTCTTTTGGATTCTGCTTTGATAATTCTTGAATAAAATATTGAAAGCAATCTGTATTACAATAAGGCAGTTCCAACAAAAAGCTATCTCCATTTATTGGTGAGAATGCTCCATATAGGTATGTGTTTTCGAATTTGTGTTGATAAGTACAAACGGGTTTTACCCCCTTTGCTGTTAGAACCCGCCCTGTTCTTGTGAGTAGTCCAAATCGACTCTCATCCTTAGAATAAATATTAATGCTTTTATAGCATCCCAATAGTGGTTTTACTTTGTCTTTACAGATTCGTTTGAAGTTTTTTAAAAGTAGCAACCGCTTCTTTATCCTTTTTAATATGACTCTTGCGGGGTACTTTTAACGATGCGCCAAAGTGCCTTTTAACATAATGACGCAAGCTGTTGTAATTAACTCCTTTAATAAAATTATTTTCCACCCACGCATGTAATTGTTTGTAGCTTGAAAATGCGGCATCCTCTGAACAAAGCTTCAATTTAATTTTCTTATGCACAGACTTACTTATTATGGAGGGCTTAAATCCAATTCTACCATCCTTTAATAATTCGGATATACCGCCCTTTTGATATTTAGTCCGCCATGTCTGAATACTGTTGTGATTTACACCTATCAGTTCCGCTAATTCATTCTTGCCTAATGCTCGATCAGAACGCTTGATCTCAATAAGCATTTTTATTTTCGGACCGTGGTGGTCTGCAGATTTTTTTAAGAGACTTCTTAAGTCCTTAAGCGATTCTTTCACCGTAATAGAGAGTGCATTTGCCATACCTCAAATATATAGCATATATACATTAGTCTAATATAGTTCAAGAAAAGATATTGACAATTTACTTGTTAATATCAGACTATTCTATAATAGCTAATGGTATTAAATGAATCTGGCAACAATGATGACATCATCTTATTTGGCAATATGAGATACTTTGAAGATTGGTATGGGTGGATTCCTTCAACGCTGCCAACTCACCCTCTGCCAATAGACTGGTACTCATGGCTAAGTGAAATTGATTTTGATAATTGGAAATCACAATTAGTGGTAGAAAGTGTAGAATAAAAAAAATTAACAGAACAGCGGGTCCATGAATAATGGACTCGCTGTTAAAAAAAAATCTATGAAAAGAATCCTAATTATTATCCTTGTTTTTATTTCTAGTATTTCTCAATCTCAATTTCTCTTTGAGTCTAATTTTAATAGAAATGCAACAGCAAACAATCAGGTCATCTGTATGGGGTATCAACATGATAAAATTTCCTTTGGTATAGGGCTAAAATATTTATATAATAAGAAGGATAATTTTCCATATCATGTTGCTTTTAAGAGAACGTTTTGGGCATTGAATCTATCCGAACATTTTGGCGCAAACATCTTTTTTAATGTCGATATATGGAAAATGGAAAAAAGTAGGTTTTCTCTTTTTTATGACTTTCAATTCACTAAGTCAAGTAATAGATTTGAAACTTATTATGCCCTTGACGAGCTTGTCGATGAACCTCAATCTATATATGACTATTCATACATTAAGTACACGGCATACTTTCAACCGGTTTACGGTTTTGAAAATAACATCGGGTTACAATTTCAGTATTTTCTCACTAAAAACATTTTTCTTAATCAAAAAGCTGGTATTGGAATATTATTCTACAAAGAATTTGATCCGATTGCTATTATTGGCAACAGAGGCTGGGTATTTTCAGAAATGTTAAGCATTGGGCTGGGTTGGAAATTCACTCAGAAAACTAAGGCCAAGTGACCACTCACATAACAGTTCCAGAGACCCCAAGCATTTATGCGAGCAACATTATAAGTTAATTCATGCTTCATAACAACAAAATAGCATATGTATTAATCATATTAATCTTTACCGGAGCACATCCTTTAGTACTGGCTCTGAAACTGTAAATAACTTAGATTAAATGAAGACACTTGTATTAATGCTTTCATTTACCTTCCTTGGGCAAGTTTTTGCCCAAGGAAGGTTTTATTTTCGTCCCAAATTTGAAGCACGAACCTTTATGGGATCAACGTATATGGCTAATAAAGATAAAATTTCAATATTCAATTTTGACTATACGACTTTCATGCCAGATAATCCTTATATGGATGTTAAAGTAAAAAGGCAGAGTTTCCAAAATGTATATACCATGGGTTTGAATATGGGCTACATTTTTCCATCAGATAACCGAGTTGAATTTGGATGGAACCAAGATGCCACAGGTAATCAATTCATAATGGCAGGTTTATCTGACCAGGGTGATTCGGTCGCAAATACTAACTATTTTGCGCAAAGAAGTACTTTTCATTCACTAGTATTGGGACACAGATTTGAATTCAATTACTACCAAGTATTTAAGCAAAAAGCAGCACGAAACAAATTACATTGGTCATGTCCTTTCTTAACTTTCGGGCTTGGATTCAAATTCAGCCCAAATGCATTTAAAAAAAAGGAGCCCGTGCCAGCTAATTATCCATACTTTCTTGCCGGTGGAGGAGAGATTGGGGATGAAAAATATTCATGGACACATACGGTTTATGCAGTGAATAGGTTTACTCCATTCTTTACTTTTGGTTTTGGCTGTGATCTACATTATCAAGAGATTAATTTATTTAGCATTCAATTCACTTATACACAAGGTTTAGAACTGATGGAAGCGACAGATCATTACATGAGTGTTTATGTACAAGATGTATTGACTAGCACATACATTTATAAGACATATAGCAGGGGTAGCGGATTCCAGCTTCAGATATCAAGAAGAATACAATTTTACCCAAAGAAAAAACGTGAATAGTTAATGAGGCATGATGACAAAATGAAAAATAATAATTGGAGAATAAAAACAATATTTGTTATTGCATCATTTTTTATAAATCATTTATGTTATACCCAAGATATATTCCTCACTCCAATAGTTGGATTAAAAGCAGATTTAACACGCATCCCTTTCTATGAAAGACATCTAGTGATACCTGATTATACTGTGATTGATGAGCATGAATATTGGTTTACGTTGAATCCTAAACCGGTTCTGGGTGTCAGAGTGGACTATATGTTTAAGCGCAGCACAATATCAACAGGCATTTTATTCAATGATCACGTGAATAGCCGGTATGAGTTTAGTTTTATGGCTATACAGAATGGTCAAAATATCCAGGTGAGAAAGGAAATTAATGCTGGTCTTCCGGTAATTAAAATTCCTCTCACATATCAATATCAGTGGTTTGAAACAGCGAATAAAAAATTTGCTTTCAATTTTCATTTGGGTTTTAACTTTTTAATGATTTATCATGTTGTTGAGCCATACAGATTGCTGGACACAGAAACCTACACCTTGGCTGAAGGTTATTCAGCCGGACAGGAAATTGAAATTAGTTCATTCATTATGGGGCCACCATCTTTTGGTCAATCCAAACTAAAAACAACAGTTGATTTAGGATTCAATTTATCTTTTAATATCAGTGAAAGTTATCACATCAATACCATGTTTTATTTTGAAAAAGGATTTCGTCATTACGGTGTAAATGCAGTAGAAACTTCCTTCACTATGGGAGGAAACAGAGTTCATACTATTTCTAGTGGAAGCTCAGGAACAGCTTTACACTTCAAAGTAGCAATCCCAATTCTGATGAAAAATTTTAATACTGTACAAAAATGAAAACAGCAAGCTTATTAATTGGAATTGTATTAACAGCACAACTCACTATTTTTTGTCAGACAAAAATTTTTATCAGCCCTTTTGTTGGTACCAATTTTACTATTAATAGTAATGATCATAGTGCACAAAAAATAAATACACCCACGAATGATTTTCAGTTTGTTTATCCTAAAGTCCATTACAGCAAGTTACAGCCATTCACCTTTGGTTTTTTAGCAGATTATCAGAAGGACAAGCATCGAATCAGCACGGGAATCATCTTTAGTGATGCTTTAGGCAGTTACATGAAATTTGGAATTTCAACTCTGGCAGTTAATCCCATTTTTGATGAATTTAGCTATGCAGCTGGAGGAACTTGGCTTGCTCGAACGGCAACTAAAATTCCGGTTGATTATTCATTTAAACTAATCTCTGCTCATCACATTGGAAATGTTAAATCATTTTTTGATATGCGAGTTCGTGTCGGGTTAAACTTATTGTTCATGAGAAGATGGGATAAAAAGAGTTTTGGTGGTGACATGGTTGCATTTACTGAAAATGGTGAAAACGCATACATGATCCAACCCAAAAGCAGAGCATACTATACATTGGATGGAAATCAAGCTGGTTTTATAACTTGGGAATGTAACTTACAAAAATTTTGGAGTATTAGTTTTAAGGCCGGTTTGGAGTTTGATTGGTATTTAAAAAACAAAAGGCGCATAACTACTTCTTTCTATTATGAGCAAGGCACCAGAAATATGTCTGCCATGGTAAACCAAATTTACTACAACAACATTTACCAAGGTTCAAACATCATTTATTCACGAGGCAGCGCAATACAATTTAAATTGGCTTTTCCAATTCAGGTTTTTGAAAAAGAGAAAGTGAAGTGAAACAGGCAGAGAAATTTTTAGTGAGTATTTTTTTCAGTCTGATCTGCTGTTTTCAGGTTGAGGATGCATTTGCCCAAAAGTCTTTTTACATTCGCCCATGGTTTGAATCAAAAACTTCTTTTGGATCAACAAATTGGCAGAAAAACAGTTTCAAGGACAATCCATATCAGGGAGATGCACCGTTTGTATTGCAGAACAAAGATGTCATGTGGCAGCACAATTTGAGTCCTATTCATCTGGGGATAGGATTTGGATATGAATTTCCAAATGAAAAAATGTCGGTTGAATTTAACGTCAGTCAAGATGGATCAAAATCAGGATATCAATTATTCTTTAACGGATATGATTCTACTTTTGGATATAGTTCGGGCGTATTAGAATCACATGCCGGAATTTCTTTTACAAGATTCAGTTTACAGGTGACAACGAAATTATTTGAAACAGAAAAATCCGTTCTCTCAATTCATTTGATCGGTGGTCTATCCTACGGTATCACCAAAAAGGGCGACCCATTAAAGAACCTCATTCCTGAACAAACCACATTTCAAATTGAACCAAGTACTTCTCTGGATTTGAATAGTGGTCTTTATTTGCTCAATCAGAAAGTGTTTCTTTGGCAATTGGGATTGGCGGGTAGGGTCAATTTGATCAAAGAGGGCGAAGAAAAATTTGAACTTTTCACTTTCTCAATTTACTATATTCATGGTGAGCGCCCTTTTTCTGTTAAACCGGTTACAATTCACGTAGTTGAGAATCAAAATCAGATGGGAACATACAACTTCAATTCCTACGGATATGGGAGCGGTCTGAATTTTCAGATATCTCGAAAAATCCATTTCTCATTCGGTAAAAAGTGAATCTATTTATGAATTTTTTTGAAGCAAAACAGCGCAACAAGCTTCATCCAAAAAAATCATTTATTTGCCATCCAATAACCCAATTCTGTTTATAACATTCAGTTTTTGTTAATTAGTGAGGGTTAAAAGCAACTAACTTTGCCCGAATTTGTACAAACCTACCTGACATGCCAAAAGATAACAGCATCAAATCAGTACTGATTATCGGAAGCGGGCCTATTGTGATTGGACAAGCTTGTGAATTTGATTATTCAGGATCACAGGCGGCGCGCTCTCTTCGTGAAGAAGGAATTGAAGTAACTCTCATCAACAGTAACCCGGCAACCATCATGACTGATCCGGCCATGGCGCACCATGTTTACCTTTTGCCGCTTGAAGTGGAGTCTATTGAAAAAATTCTCAAAAATCATAAAATTGATGCCGTGTTGCCTACCATGGGCGGACAAACAGCCTTGAACTTGGCAATCAAATGTGATGAATTGGGTATTTGGAAAGAATACGGCGTGCGAATTATCGGTGTGGATATTTCTGCTATTGAGATTACCGAGAATCGTGAATCATTCCGCAAATTAATGGATCAAATTGGAGTCGCAATGGCTCCGCAAGCTACTGCAAAATCATTCCTTGAAGGTAAAGGGGTAGCACAGGATTTTGGTTATCCGCTTTGTATCAGACCGTCTTTTACTTTAGGTGGATCAGGTGCTGCAATTGTTTATGAAGAGGCTGATTTTGATCGTTTGCTTACACGAGGTCTGCACCTTTCTCCAATACATGAAGTGATGATTGATAAAGCTCTTCTAGGTTGGAAAGAATATGAACTGGAATTGCTGCGTGACAATAATGATAACGTGGTTATTATTTGTTCTATTGAGAATTTTGATCCAATGGGTATTCACACCGGAGATTCTATCACGGTTGCCCCGGCAATGACTTTGTCTGATACTACTTTTCAGAAAATGCGTGACATGGCTATCAAAATGATGCGATCTATTGGAACTTTTGCAGGTGGTTGCAATGTACAGTTTGCGGTAAGTCCTGATGAAAAGGAAGATATTATTGCCATTGAAATTAATCCGCGTGTATCCAGGTCTTCAGCCCTTGCATCAAAAGCTACAGGATATCCGATTGCAAAAATTGCGTCCAAACTGGCAATAGGATATAATCTAGATGAACTCAATAATCAAATTACCAAAACAACATCAGCACTTTTTGAACCAACTCTAGATTATGTGATTGTAAAAATTCCGCGCTGGAACTTTGGAAAATTCCCGGGTACAGACACGCGCGTTGGTTTGCAAATGAAATCAGTAGGAGAGGTGATGGGTATTGGTCGCAGTTTTCAAGAAGCATTGCAAAAAGCATGTCAGTCACTTGAAATTGGACGCAACGGCTTAGGTGCCGATGGACGAGAATTGACAGACCAAAATAAAATCTTACACAGCCTCGGTAACCCAAGTTGGGATAGGCTTTTTCATGTGTACGATGCAATTAAATTAGGAATTCCGTTCAAAACAATCAAAGAGAAAACAAAAATTGATGATTGGTTTTTACGTCAAATTGAAGATTTAATTAAACTGGAGAGACGTATTGAAAAATATCGGGTAGAAGATATTCCAAAAGAACTTTTGTTTGAAGCAAAACAAAAAGGATATGCTGACAGACAAGTTGCACACTTGTTGCGTTGCCTTGAATCAGAAGTCTATAAAAAGCGGAATGAAATGGGCATTCGTCGCGTGTATAAATTAGTAGATACATGCGCTGCAGAGTTCGCCGCGCAAACTCCATATTATTATTCAACCTTTGAATTTGAAAATGAATCCGTAGTCACTCCACGCAAAAAAGTGGTGGTACTTGGTTCAGGTCCAAATCGTATAGGACAGGGAATTGAATTTGATTATTCATGTGTACACGGTGTATTGGCAGCTCGTGAATGTGGGTATGAAACTATCATGATTAATTGTAATCCTGAAACTGTTTCAACAGATTTTGATACGGCTGACAAATTATATTTTGAACCGGTTTTCTGGGAGCATATTTATGATATCATTCAACATGAAAAACCTGAAGGCGTAATTGTTCAGTTGGGAGGACAAACAGCTTTAAAGCTTGCACAAAAATTAGAACGTTACGGTATTAAAATTTTGGGTACTTCATTTGATGCCTTGGATTTAGCTGAAGACCGCGGGCGTTTTTCAAATCTGTTGAAAGAATTAAATATTCCGTATCCTAAATTTGGCGTAGTTGAAAGTGCTGAACAGGCGCTTGAATTGGCAAAAGATTTGGGTTATCCGCTTCTCGTGCGTCCGTCGTATGTTTTAGGTGGACAAAAAATGAAAATCGTAATCAATAATGAAGATCTGGAACATCATGTGGTAGATATTCTGAATGAAATGCCGGAGAATCAAATTTTGTTGGATCACTTTTTAAAAGGCGCTATTGAAGCAGAGGCAGATGCCATTTGTGATGGAAAAGATGTTTACATCATTGGTATCATGCAGCACATTGAGCCGGCAGGTATCCATTCTGGAGATTCATACGCAGTGCTGCCTCCGTATAATTTGGGTGATTTAGTCATGCATCAAATTGAAGAAATCACCATGAAAATTGCGGTTGCTTTGCGCACCGTTGGATTGATAAATATTCAGTTTGCAATTCAAGACGATAAAGTGTATGTAATTGAAGCTAATCCTCGTGCATCACGCACGGTGCCATTCATTGCAAAAGCCTACCAAGAACCATACGTCAACTATGCGACAAAAGTAATGTTGGGTGAAAAAAAGGTGAAAGATTTCAAATTCAATCCGGTTAAAAAAGGATACGCAATTAAAGTTCCGGTATTCTCGTATGAAAAATTCCCGGATGTAAATAAAGAGTTAGGGCCAGAAATGAAATCAACCGGAGAATCCATTCACTTCATTGACACGTTGCGTGACTCTTATTTTCAGAAAATTTACAGTGAAAGAAATCTATACCTAAGTAAATAATGGTATTATTGAGTATAACAGGCGTTTTCAAGATGATTCTCATCATTCTTGGTGTCTTTGTTGTGCTCAGATTTGTTGGTCAGTTTATGATTGCCAAACGCAATTTGGATGAAGAGAAAGAAATGCTCAGACAACAACGTGAACGTGAAATGAAAGCAGCCAACGATCGCAAAAATTTTGGAAAAACTACAGTGAATAAAATAGATAAAAATTCTGCTGAAAATGCGGAGTATACTGACTATGAAGAGATCAAATAATAAATGAAATTCGTTCGTAAAATATTAGTCAGAGTATTAGGTATCAAAGGATATCTTAGATTGGTAAGCCGCATCTACATCATATCTATTTCAATGGGATGGATGCGGAAAAAATATCCTGAACTTTTTTTTCTCAAGCGAATAATTAAACCCGGAAATTCGGTACTGGACATTGGAGCAAATCTTTCATACTATTCTTTTTTTATGACAGTTTGTACCGGTAAAACGGGAAAAGTTTTTGGTGTTGAACCCATTCCATTATTCGCAGAAGTATGGGCAAAAAATATGCGTAGGCTTAAAGGGTATTCGTTTCATCTTTCAGTTTGTGCTTTGGGGACTGAACCTAAAGAAAAAGTGAAGATGAGCATTCCGGTTGTTGATGGCGTTGTGCGCCACGGATTAACCAAAGTAACTGATGAAGCAGAAACCGGAAACACAGCTCTCAGTTTTGAGGTACCCATGAAAAACGGTGATGCGCTTGTTAATGAATTGGGGATTGCATCTGTTCAATTTATAAAATGTGATGTTGAAGGATTTGAACAATACGTTATTCCTTCATTAACAAACACTCTTCAGCGTGATTTTCCAATACTTCAGATAGAATTATCAGGTGATGAAAACCGCCGTCAGGTTACTGAGTTTCTTGTTAATTTATCTTATCAGATTTTTATTCTGAAATTTGATCATCTTGCCATCATTGAAAAAAATGATATTTTTAGCGTGAATCAAGACTTTTACTTTATTCATGAGTCGCGCCTTGAAGAGTATAAACATTTGTTAAAACCATAAATTTTCATGACACTGAAAGAACGAATTTTACAAAAATCAAATCTTTGGCATTTGGCTGCTGTTGCGGTATTTCTATTAATATCTTGTATCTATTTTATGCCTGCTTTGTCAGGTTATGTAGTGGAACAGGGTGACGTAAAAAACTACGCCGGGGCAGCGCAAGAGATTATTGATTATAGAGAAAACGGAGAGCAAATAGGGTGGACCCAATCTATGTTTTCAGGTATGCCGGCCACACAAATCAGTATGGCTTATAGTGGAAAACAAATTCCTGACGCGCTCAGAAGTGCTTATTCTTTGTGGTTGCCAAGTCCTATATCACTGATATTTGTTTATTTTCTTTCATTTTATATTCTGGCCATTTCATTCCGCGCCAAACCAATGGTTGCTATTGCAGGTGCATTGGCATACGGCTTGTCTTCTTATTTCATCATCATCATTGAAGCGGGACACGTTACAAAAGCAATAGCGGTTGGTTATGCACCATTATTGATTGCCGGTTTTATTTTTGCTTATCGTTGGAAAAACTGGTTGATTGGTGTTGGATTGTCTGCGTTATTTATGACTTTTCAACTTTCAGCTAATCACTTACAAATCACGTACTACCTCATTTTTGTTCTGGTTGCTTTAGGGGCAACTGAACTTTATCGTTACCTGAAATCAGGAGAAGGAATTGGAAAATTTGCAAAAATATCTGTTGGAATGTTGGTGGCGTATGGTATTGCCATGATGATTAATTACGGAAATATTAAAGGCACTGCAGAATATGCTGATGCAACAACTCGCGGGGGCACTGAGCTAACCATCAAGGCAGATGGATCTGAAAATACCGATATCAAAACAGATGGTTTAGATAAAGAATACATCACGGCATGGAGTTATGGAAAGGCAGAAACTTTTACTTTTCTTGTGCCTAATTTCAAAGGTGGTGAAACCATGGCTATTGGTGATAATAAGTCAAATGATGGAGCATTGAAAAATGCAGACAACATGTATCGCAATGATATTAAAGGAATGAATCAGTATTGGGGTGATCAACCTTTTACATCAGGTCCGGTGTATATTGGAATTATTGTTGTTTTACTTGCATTGCTTGGCTTAGTGTACAGCAAAGAAAAATCACGTTGGCCTTTATTCATTGTTACCTTGTTGGTGGTTATGTTGAGCTGGGGCAAAAATTTAATGGGCTTTACAGATATTTTTCTGAATATTCTTCCTGGTTATGATAAGTTCAGAGCGGTAACCATTATTTTGGTTATTGCAGAATTATGTGTTCCGCTGCTTGCCGTATTTTTTCTACATAAACTTTATGAGAAGCGAGAAGAAATTTCCTCAAACATAAAACCATTTTATTATGTAAGTGGCGGTATGCTTGCGCTCTTGCTTTTATTTATGATGTTGCCTTCTATGACCAATTCATTTTTAAGTGATCAGGAAGTTGCCATGATTTCTAAGATTGAAGATCCGGCGCAGAGTGAAATGTATGAAAGCTTTTTTGCAGAAGTAGAGAATGTGCGCATTTCAATTTTTAGAAAAGATGTTGGACGATCAATTCTATTTTTGATTTTAGGCATTGGGGCAATTTTTATTTTCGTTCGCAATGTGGTGAGTAAAAATATTGCAGTAGGAATTGTTGCAGTATTAATTCTTGCAGATTTAATTATGGTTGATACCCGATATCTTGCCACAGAAAAGAGCGGAAAAAATTACAAGCAATGGGTGCAGGCTTATGAGCAAAAATATCCATACGTAGCAGGCAGTGGAGAGCAGCAAATTCTGGCAATGGAAGTTGGTGAAAATCCTGAACTAGGGATGAAATTAGACTCTGCCATGAAAGTAATGGATGAAATGATTGGCAATAAAAAAATGCAGGGATCTGAAAAGCAACGCATCACAGATTGGTATATGTTTAGAACCTTGAATCGTTATACAAATTTCAGAGTACTTGAAGAAGGAAACCCATTCAATAGTTCGTATGTTTCATACTTTAATAAATCTATTGGTGGTTATCACGGAGCTAAATTGGGCAGATATCAAGAGTTAATTGAATTCCATTTGAACAGAAACAATCCGGCGGTATTGGATATGCTGAATATGAAATACACCATTCGTCCACAAGTAGATCCGGCTTCAAGAAAAATTGTGAATTCATTGCTTACAGGTCGTAACTCTACGGCAATGGGAAATGCGTGGTTTGCAAAAGAAATTAAAACAGTTGCCAATGCTGATGAAGAAATACTTGCATTGAATTCAGACAAAACATATCGGATAAAAGCATTTGGTGAACATGAAATTTTAGTGAATGGCGTAATGGACAGTGTTGGTATTGTTGTATCATCAGATATGGTTGATCTTTTATTTGTACGTGGTGTTGATTCAACCGGCATGGTTCAAACAGATACTATACCTGTTGAAGTTCCTTTTCAAGCGGTATCAGCAGAAACACCACTCGCCTGGGTGCTCACTGAACAAGGTGTAACCTGGGATTACGCGATGAATGTTGACTCAACAAAAATTCCATTGTTGGTGGTTGATTTATCTGGTCGCGCTGGTTGGGATCCGGCACAGGTAACCGTGGTTGATCAACGTTTCAAAACCAATATCACGCAAGAAAAATATTCAGGAGAAGGTTCGATAACCATGACATCTTACCATCCTGATATGATTTCATATTCCTTTAATTCAACTGAAAAACAATTAGTAGTTTTCTCAGAAATTTATTATCCGGTTGGTTGGAAAGCATTTGTTGATAATGAAGAAGTGGAAATAAGCAGAGTAAACTATGTTTTGCGCGCCATTGAAGTGCCTGCAGGTGAACACCGCATTGAATTTGTGTACGAAGTAGATTCATACAAATCATCAGGCACTATGGCATGGATTGGTTCAATTCTGGTTTTATTGTTGATTGGTGCGGGTATTTATCTTGATCCAAAAATGCCTGCCCAAAAGCAAAATGAATTGAATTGATCTGTTTCTTTGGTAAGAATGTTGTGATTTTTTTGAGTCAAAAAAGATCGCTCCGGTAGGCTCAGGTCGCGACCTGAGCCTACGCGCAGAAAGCAAAGTCCCCCTTGCAATATCCAAGAAAAAAAAAAAATTCTTGGAAAATCCATTTCTTCTTTCATATCTTTGTGCCGTCAATTGCAGTTCTTGTAATGAATAATTGTAGTTGATTTATACAGAAGAGGCGAGAGAACAGGCTCGTAGACCCTCTGACAACCTGGGGAAAATCCCGCATGGTGCCAAATCCTGCTCCGCGAAACGGAGAGATATAAATTGATGAACAATGGAGACAAAATCTAACATCACATCAAATGGCCTGAATACTTTCAGTGCATTTGTATTGGGTTCATTTCATCAGCCTGTGCTGAGCAATGAATTCTCTTACTCTTCTTATGCCTCGGCAAAATCAACTGCTATGTGCTGTTGTTGCTGCTGTTGTTGCTAAGAGATCAGAAATTTTTTCCGGCAACAACTTTTATCTGGCATTGTCAGCCTATTTCATCTTGTATTCATTTTTATCAATGCAGGATGACAAAAAAAAAATCAATACAAATCACCTAAAGAATAAAAAAATATGACCACACTATATCAATCTAAAGAAGAATTTAAACTGGAATCAGGACAAAGTCTCAACGGAATTCAGATTACTTATTCTGACTATGGTTCAAAAAATTCAGAGCGTGTAATATGGGTTTGTCATGCGCTATCAGGAAGTTCTGAAGTACTTACCTGGTGGGCAGGCTTGGTTGGAGATGGAAAACCATTTGATCCACGTGTTGACAGAATTATTTGTGCCAATGTACTGGGCTCATGTTATGGTACAACAGGTGCACAGGATTTGGAAAGACCATTGGATTTTCCGTCAATCACTGTAAAAGATATGGTGCATGCGCATGAATTACTTGCTGAACATTTGCAATTGAAAAAAATAGATGTGCTGATTGGAGCTTCTCTTGGTGGACAGCAAGCACTTGAATGGGCTATTATTAATCCTACACTAATCAAGCAACTTATTCTTATTGCAACTAATGCAGTGCATTCATCTTTTGGAAGGGCATTCAATGAAGCGCAACGTTTGGCTTTGCTTGCTGATCAATCATTTGGGAAGAAAGATGGTGGTAAGGCAGGACTAGTTGCGGCGCGGGCAATTGCTATGTTGTCTTATAGATCATATACTGATTTTGAACTCAAGCAATCAGAAACTGAATTGAAATCAGATGGGTTTAAGTCAGCATCTTATGTTAGATATCAAGGTGAAAAATTTATTGCAAGATTTAATGCATATGCATATTGGTATCTTTCAAAAGCCATGGATAGTCATGATATTTTGCGCGGACGTTCAAGTTCATATCAAGATATTTTAAAACTTGTGAAAGCAAGCACACTGGTGATAGGTATTGATTCTGATGGCCTTTTTCCGGTGAGTGAACAAAAATTTCTTGCAGAAAATATTCCGGATGCCACGTTTGGATTGATTGAATCTCCGCATGGGCATGATTCTTTTTTAATTGACTACGAAAAACTCAACCAACTCATAAAAGATTTTGTAGAACAAAAGAAAAAAGTATATGAGCCAACCGTGCTGAAAAGAAAAGTGAATTATTCGTATTCCTAAAAAAAATAAAAAAACAATTTAAAAAATAGAAGTGATGAGAAAGAAATTAACGATTGGTCTGTTTGGCTTTGGATGTGTTGGATCAGGCTTGTATGAAGTACTGAACAGATCAGGATTATTCAATGCAGAAATAAAAACTATAGTAGTAAAAAATAAAGCGAAACAACGCCCGATACCTGAAGAGCATTTCAAATTTGACAAAGAGGCAATACTTGCTGATACTGAAATTAATTTAGTAGTTGAATTGATTGATGATGCTGAAGCAGCGTATGAGATTGTCACGCGTGCAATTCGCTCAGGAAAACATGTGGTAACAGCAAACAAAAAGATGATTGCACAGCATTTAGATGAATTGATTGCGCTTAAAAATCAGTACAAGGTTTCATTTTTGTATGAAGCATCCGTGTGCGGAAGTATTCCGGTTATTAGAAATTTGGAAGAATATTATAACAATGATACGCTGGCATCAGTGCAAGGAATTTGCAATGGAACCACCAACTATATCTTAACCAGATTAGATAAAGAAGGGAAAAGTTTTGATGAAATTTTGAAAGATGCTCAAGATTCAGGATTTGCTGAAACTGATCCAACGTTGGACATAGATGGCTTTGATGCAAAATTCAAATTACAAATTTTGATTGCTCACGCCTTTGGTGTGATTACCCAACCTGATCAGGTCTTAAATATTGGAATTCGTCACGTGAAAGTGCAAGACATTCAATACGCACGAGAAAAAGGATTGAAAATAAAACTCATTGCGGGCGCAGAAAAAATCGGAAACAAAGTCATTGGATATGTTGCTCCACAATTTGTAAAAGAAGATAGTTTTGCTTTTGATGTTAATTACGAATTCAATGCTGTGTCTATTGAAGCAGCGTTTTCTGATAAGCAAGTATTCAAAGGCAAAGGTGCCGGTAGTTTTCCAACAGCTAGTGCCGTTTTATCTGATATTTCAGCCCTTCAGTATGATTACGGATATGAATACCGAAAAAAAGAAACCACCTCGTTGGGGTATGATAAAAATTTCTTTACACGCATTTTTATTTCTTCTACCAGTCCAACTAAATTGAATGATATCCCTTTTGTTGAAGTAGAAGAAAGTTTCAGCTCAAAAGATTATGCGTACAAAATAGGTAAGGTTGATTATGGGAAGTTTAATCATGCGCTTTACAGAGAAAATCCGGAATTGTTTATAGGATTTTTCCCGGAGAATGAACACGATTTTAAATTGTCAGAGGTAGAGAAAGAAGTGGAAGTATCAGTGGGGTGAATTGGCCTCCCCCTTGATCCCCCTCCAAAGGGGGAAATGGTTGGTTGAAAGGTAGTGGATGATGGCCTCCCCCTTGATCCCCCTCCAAAGGGGGAAATGGTTGGTTGGAAGGTAGTGGATGATGGCCTCCCCCTTGATCCCCCTCCAAAGGGGGAAATGGTTGGTGGTGAAATACTAGTAATAAAAAATCAGAATTTATGAATGAACTCTTGAACACAATTTTATATGAATCATGGCCATGGTATGTTGGTGGACCATTGATTGGTATTTTTGCTATTGCTGTTTTGTTGATTGAACGCAAATCATTGGGTGTATCAACCAGCTTTGAACATTTTTGTTCTGTTGCAATACCGGCTGAAATTAAGCGGAATCTCTTGTTTAGAGAATCATGGCAAATTTGGTTTGTGAGCGGAATGGTTCTGGGTGGTTTGGTTTTACATCTTGGTGGATTCACCACAGAAATCATTGCGTTGTCAGAGAAAACGGTACAGGTTTTTTCATCGTATGGATTAACTGATCATGCAGGTTATGCGCCGGAAGCACTTTACACCTTTGCATTGCCGCAAGTATTTATTCTTTTTGCAGGTGGACTTGCGATTGGCTTTGGTTCACGATATGCGGGTGGTTGCACCGCCGGTCATTCTATCATGGGCATTGCACAATTGGCTCCATCATCCATCATTTCAACAATAGGATTTTTTGTTGGAGGATTAATTTCAACTTATCTCATTATTCCATTCATCTTTTAATTATGAAATACGCGCGATATATTTTTTACGGAATTGTGTTTGCCATCATTCTCATCAAAGTAGAAGCAATTAGTTGGTACCGCATACAGGAAATGTTTTTATTTCATTCATTTCACATGTACGGTGTGCTGTTCAGTGCAATTGGTGTGGCGCTGCTGGGTGTTCAACTGATTAAATTTTATAATCAAAAAAGAGATGAGAAAAATAAAATTGAACTGAAGAAAAAAGAGCTCAACCTCAAAGCAAATATTCTTGGTGGTATCATTTTTGGTTTAGGCTGGGGAATAACCGGCGCTTGTCCTGGTCCTATTTATGCCTTAATCGGACTTGATATTCTGCCCGCAGTAGTGGTTCTGCTTGGAGCGCTGGTTGGTACGTATTTCTTTCTGATTTTTAAACGAAAATTGCTTTCTCATTAATTCCCCCACTAAAAAAACATTGACTAAAATTGTACAAATAAAATTCATCATGAAGCAAGAAACTAAATTAATTCGCACCCAGGTAAAGAGAACTGAAAACAGAGAACACAGTGTGCCTTTATACTTCACATCAAGTTTTACATTTGAAAATTCTGATCAAATGGCTGCGCTATTTAATGAAGAGGAGGATGGATTTATATACAGTCGTTATTCTAATCCTAATGTAGATGAGTTTGTGCGCAAGATGGCTGATCTTGAACATGCTGAGAATGGTTGGGCTACTGCATCAGGCATGGCTGCTGTATTTACAAGCTTTGCAGCTTTTTTAAAACAAGGAGATCACATTGTTTCATGCCGTTCAATTTTTGGATCAACACATAAATTATTTACAGAGATATTTCCAAAATGGGGCATTACCACAACCTATGTTCCGTTTGATGATGTGGCATCTTGGGAGCAAGCAATTACACCCAATACAAAAATGATTTATCTTGAGACACCAACGAATCCAGGGCTTGATTTGGTTGATCTGAAAGCTGCCGGTGATCTTGCAAAAAAAACAAATACCCTCTTGGTTGTTGACAATTGTTTTGCTACGCCCATCAACCAAAAACCGCTTGATTTCGGAGCGCATCTTTCTATTCATTCTGCCACAAAATATATTGACGGGCAGGGTAGAGGCATGGGCGGAATTATTCTTGGATCAAATCAACATGTTGAACAACTAAAAGCATTTGCCAGACATAGCGGACCTGCTTTATCACCCTTCAATGCATGGAATTTTTCAAAAGCACTTGAGACACTTCCGTTGCGCATGGAAAAACACAATGCCAATGCTTTTGAAATTGCAAAGCGACTTGAAAAACATTCGGCGGTTAAATTTGTGCGTTATCCTTTTCTTGAAAGTCATCCGCAACATCAATTAGCAAAAGCACAAATGACGGGCGGCGGCGGACTTGTCAGTTTTGAAATCAAAGGAGGATTATCAGCGGGTAAAAAATTTCTTGATAGTTTAAACATGATCAGTCTCACTGCAAATCTTGGTGATACCAGAAGCATCATTATTCACCCTGCTTCAACTACCCATTCAAAATTGACTGAAGAAGATCGTCTCAAAGTTGGTATTACCCCGGGCTTAATTCGCATCTCTGCCGGTCTTGAACATGTAGAAGATATTTGGAGTGATATTGAGCAGGCGTTGGAGAGGTAGACAGGCTGGCTGGATAGTGGTTGTTGCTTGCTGCTTGCTGAAATTACTTATTTGTTGTTGGTGTTTTTTTTCCGGAGTCGACAGTTGCTTCGAACAGAAAAACTATGTTTGATTTCTATCTTTCTTGGATCAATTTCATGATGTAAACCTACTTCAATTCATCACTAATCTCAAGTCATTTTTATCAACTTATGGCAACTCGTTTTTTTTCTTTTTCTATTCAGTTTTCTCCTTTTGAATAGGTTTTATTTTTACTGAATCTATTAAGATCCCTGGGGTTACAAATCCAAAACTACTGGCTGGAAAACTTGACACAGCACCAAAGATCAGCTGTCCGTCACTTCTGAAATCAAGCGAAGTGGCCCAATAAATATAAAAACCTAGTGCGTGAATTATGAAGTATTCAATAGCCATAATCCCAATTATATGCCCATTTTTGAATTCTGTTTTTCTTGCCTTAATAAGAATTACAACAATTGATGAAATTAGAAGAATTTCTAAAGTTGCAATTGTTGCCTTTCCCACGTTGGAGTAGGGTTCATTATCAACTGTTGATGACAAAATTGATTCAGTTATTGCTCCTGGTAATACTGAAAGAATTGGTACAATAAAAGTCAACGTCAATAGTAGGCTTCCAACTGTGAATATTCCACCGATTATTGTCCCATTATATTGCTGATTTATTTTCATTATCACTATTTATGAACGGCAGTCCGTCCAAAATCCTCCTTGAACCCCAACTGCCTGATTAAAATTAATCAATTAACTGTGTTTTAAGCAATGATTTTTTGAGATTTTATTAAAGTGAATTGGTGTTTGACAAAAAAAAATGTGCTGAAAATCTTCTCAAAATGCCAACACAATTTTCAAAGAATTAACAGCATAAAAAAATAATAAATTTGAATTATCGAACCCAAGGTGAGCGCTGAGATCAGGGCTTAGGGCTTAGGGCTTTACACCGGTGCCATTGCTATGGGTCGTTTTTTATTATCTCAAGTATTTCTCCATCGTCGGATTGCAAAAATTCTTGGATAACAACAATGTTCTTTTTGAGTATTTCAGAGATTGATCGTGTAGTCAAATTTCCAGTTTTGAGCCAAATAATTTTCGGAGGAATTCCACGAACAATATTCAAGTCAACATAATCAGAGTCGAAAGTTACAATAGAGAAATTATTATTTTTTGCGTAAACGAAAATTATGGAATCCGATGCGTCTTCCAAACCAACATGACGTACCTGTTTTGAGTCAGGAAAATCTATTTCCAGTTGTTTAATGATTTTTGGTGAGATATTTTGGTCGAACAAAAGTTTCAAGAGGCAATCTTTAATTTATGCTCTTTGTCCGCTGCGAATCCTAAGCAGGCATTAATCATATCTTCTGTCAATTCTTCGAAGTCTTCCATGATTTCTTGTTTGGTCATTCCGTTAGCAAGCCAATTCAAGACGTCATAAACTGAAATCCGAGTTCCTTTGATGCAGGGTTTTCCAAACCTTTTGTCAGGTCTTATTTCGATATGTTCTTGATAATTCATACTCAAATATATAAAAAATTCGGGACTTATTTTTTAATGCCCCCTAACAGCGGCCCATTCAAAAACATCTTTGAACTCCAACTGCCTGATTAAAATTAAATCAAATGTAAGTATTGTTTTCTCCAATTGTAAGTTCTAATAATGCCGATGCAATAGATGATCCAGTTTATACAATTCCAATTACTCACCAAGGTACTTTAAATTACACTACTTTAAATGGCTAGTTTAATTGGGTTGTAATACACACCCCTCACCCTCAAGTCTGCAATGCCCCCACATTAAAACGCTCATCTGATTTTTTATGATTTGCCATTTCAATGCCCATGGAAATTACTTTGCGTGTGTCAAGCGGATCAATGATGCCGTCAACCCACAAGCGAGCTGCCGAGTAGTATGGTGATATCTGGTTATCATACCGTGATTTTATTTTATCATACAAGTCTTTTTGTTTGGTTTCATCAACGGCTTCACCTTTTGATTTGAGCGCGGCTACTTCAATTTGCGTTAGTGTTTTTGCGGCTGATGCACCACTCATGACAGCAAGTTCAGCTGTTGGCCAACTCACAATGATGCGTGGATCATAGGCTTTACCACACATAGCGTAATTTCCTGCGCCGTATGAATTGCCCATGATTACCGTGAATTTTGGAACCACTGAATTAGCTTGTGCATTCACCATTTTTGCACCATCTTTAATGATACCTGCGTGTTCTGATTTTGAACCAACCATAAATCCGCTCACATCTTGCAGAAAAACAAGCGGAATATTTTTTTGATTACATACCATGATGAATCGCGCAGCTTTATCTGCAGAATCTGTATAAATCACACCGCCAAATTGCATTTCACCTTTGGCATTTTTTACTACTTCACGTTGATTGGCAATAATGCCTACACTCCAACCTTCAATGCGTGCATAAACGCAAATGATTGATTTACCATAGTCTGATTTATATTCGGTGTATTCTGAATTGTCAACCAAACGTTCTATGATTTGATAAGTATTGTAAGGCTTAGCGCGGTCACGTGGGAATAATCCGTAAATTTCTTGTTCATCTTTTTTTGGAGGAAAAGCTTCTTTCCGATCAAATCCCGCTTTTTCTTTTTCACCAATTTTATCCATCAATGAGCGAATGGTTTTGAGACATTCTTCATCATTAGGACATTTATAATCACATACCCCGCTAATTGATGTGTGAGTGGTAGCTCCTCCCAACGTTTCGTTATCAATACTTTCACCAATAGCTGCTTTCACAAGGTATGATCCGGCAAGAAAAATGGTTCCGGTTTTATCTACAATTAATGATTCATCAGACATGATTGGAAGATAAGCTCCACCTGCAACACATGACCCCATCACGGCTGCAATTTGGGTAATGCCTTTGGATGACATGATTGCGTTGTTTCTGAAAATTCTGCCGAAATGTTCTTTGTCCGGAAAAATTTCATCCTGCATAGGTAAATATACGCCGGCACTGTCAACCAAATAAATAATTGGCAAATGATTTTCCATGGCAATCTCTTGCGCGCGCAAACTTTTTTTGCCTGTGATCGGAAACCAGGCTCCGGCTTTTACCGTGGCGTCATTGGCAACAATAATACATTGCCTTCCGCTCACGTAACCAATCACCACAACAACGCCCCCTGAAGGGCAGCCGCCATGTTCATGAAACATATCATACCCCGCAAAAGCACCAATTTCAACCGTGCGTGATTTTGGATCAATTAATTTTTCAATTCGCTCACGGGCAGTCAACTTTCCTTGTTCATGTTGCTTTTCAATACGTGCTTTGCCTCCGCCTTGATAAATCTTCGCAAGCTTTTGTTCCATGTCAGATATCATCATTTTGATGGCATCTTCATTTTTATTGAATTCAAGTTCTTTTTGTGATACGGCCATGATTTTTTTTGAATAAGGTGTTCAAATATACGACTTCAGCCGCCATTTATTTGGATGCCGGCGCCGGTATTTTTTCAAACCGAATCTCTAGCTATATTTGAACTGTGAAAATCAATTCATTCAACGTTCGCATTTACGGTTTGCTCATCTGGCAAAATCAGGTGTTGATCACGCATGAGCACAGGGCAGGCATGCTGATGACAAAGTTCCCCGGTGGTGGTTTAGAGAAAGGAGAAGGAATTCATGATTGTCTTGTGCGAGAATTTGATGAAGAACTTGAACTTGAAATTGAACCGGGTGAATTATTTTATGTCAATGATTTTTTGCAAGTTTCTGCATTTAATCCAAAGGAACAGTTGATAGCAATCTACTATCGTGTTCACGCTAAAGATTTTCAATGTCATGAAATTTTAACCCATGATAAAGTGAATTTATTAAAACCCGGTGAACAAATTTTTGAATGGAAAAACATAGCTGATCTTGATTCCGGTTTATTTACTTTTCCGATTGATCAGTTGGTGACAGAAAAATTAAGGTCAAATTTTAGGTAAGACGCTTCTGCACGTAGGTGCTGATTGATGAGTAGAATTGTCTTGGAGTCATGGTGCGCCACTCCATGTTTTCTAAATCTCCACCTTGAATAAAATACTGATCCAAATCTTCAGATTGCATCTCTTCAAGCACATGTTTACGAACGTTTAGCAAAGCTATCCAACCACCTTCATCTTCAACTTCATCAAACCATTCTTCATAATAACAATCATCTGAAGCATGAAAGTTCAGTACGTTTTCAGCAATTAATGCAAATTTGTTAATGCCGCATTGCATGAGGTGTTCAACAATTTCACGCTTGAAGGTCATGATATCATTTTCAACAGCATCATTCCATTCACCAAATAATTCAATTACGCAAAATCCTTCATCATAATCCGCATATAAAATTTTTATGAATAGGGTTGGAGATCCAATATTATCCCATTGCGGGTGAATGAGGTAATTGTAAATGGAATCAGTAAATTCAAACTCACTATACTCACGTTCATAAAAGGGAGACTGGATGTCTTCAGATGCGACATAAAATCCTCGCCAGTTATAATATGGTTCTATGGTGTGCATGAATACAAAGATAGTGTGAATGCCATTTTGATAAAGAGTAGAAATCAAGCAAGATTTGATTAAATTTGCCTTTCAATCCACTAATAACAATGCTGAAAATGAAAAAAGCAACCCTGCTGAGTGTAATTGCACTCGCCCTTTTGATCGTGTCTTGCGGAAAAGACAGAACTCGTGAAGAACAAGTATCTGCCATGATAACCAAGGTTGAATCACCTATATTAATTATGTCTATGACACCTCAGAACATCATGGATAAATCAGGCATACGTGACGGTGTATTGCCTTTTACCTATGATATGTTGTTGACATTTTTTATTGATGAAACCGTAACAGGGATTGATTATTCAGTGAAATCACAAATTGTTGTAGGCAAGGGTGAATCATTCCAGCCAAGTGTATATGCTATTTTCAAATTGAAAGATGAAAAGAAATTTATTGAGCTATTAGAGACAGAAGCCAATGCCACCGTAGTAGAAAAAGAAGGAATGAAAACTGCCATTAAGGAAAGTGATAGTTATGCGGTGGTATGGAATGAAGATTTTGCTGTGATGTCAACCATTCCAATTGATATTATGGCCATGCTCAGCGGAAACAGCGGCGGCGGCGGTGATAAAGCCGTGAATAAAATGATTGAAATGATTAAAGCGGGTAAAGAGGCTGAACCTATTCAGGTGTATACGGATTTCCTGAATAAAGCAGCTGATATTTCTTTATACTATGACGGAAAAGGAATGTATGCGTACATGCATGAATTAATGGCTGAAAATGCTGAAGAACTTGAGAAGGCGCGTGAAACGTATGAAGGAATTACATCAGAAATTTATATCAATTTCACTAACGGCGCAATTGATTTTGAAATCATCAATCACCTGACGGATAAAGTGCGTGAGAATTTTAAATTCATGAAAGATAAAGGAGTTGAAGGTAAATTACTTTCTTACGCAAACTCTGCAACACCTTTTTTCAGCGGAGCATTCAACATGGATTTTGCCGGTATGGCTGATTTCATGAAATCACAAATGTCAGATGATTTTTACGGTGATTTTGAAGAAGAACTTGCTTTGATGGGCTTGAGTATGGATGATTTGAAAGAATCAGTAACAGGTGAGTTTGTTTATTTTATTGATCGGGTAGAGGTGTTTGAAGTTGTGGAAGATTTTGGTTATGGAGATCCTTATACGTATACTGAACCCATGCCGGTTTTTGGTTTTGCGTTCACGGTAAATAATCCTCAACCTCTCATGGCTTTACTTGCAGACAGCCTCAAATTACCAAACGGAACGTATGCAATTGAAGATGCGTGGATTTCTCTGAATAACGGCGTGTTCTTTGTTTCAAATGATAGTGCATGGACAAATAAAGCTCATAACGGACAAACTGTAAAAATAACTTCAGGCGCTGATGTATTGTCTGCAAATCCAATTTCTATGTTCGTGAATTTTACAGCAATGGCTGAAGCAAAAGGTATGGATGAAGCTGCAGCCCTCCTAAAAGTATTCACTGAATTTTCAGGTGGAGCAACTATTGATGGCGGTAAATTTAAATTTGTGATGGCTGATGATAGTAAAAATTCTTTGCGCATTCTAACTGAAGCCGTAGCGGCAGAATTAGAACGTTTGGAAAAAGAAGGTGGTGAAGCAATTGAAGCAGAATTGGATGAGGCTGTTTTAGAAAGTGAAACAGACACAGTTGAGTTAGACCTCTAATCTATTTTTAAAAAATGTAAAAGCCCGCAGTCGATCTGATCGCGGGCTTTTTTTTACCTAACCCAAACTATGAAAACGGAGCTGATTTATGAAACTTCGATCGACTTCACTCCGGGTTTTTTAGAGTCTTTTTTTGGAACAGAAACTTTTAAAATTCCATCAGTATAATTCGCAACGCAACCATCTTCATTTGCCAGTTCGGGTAGTCTGAATGATCGTCTGAATGAACTATAACTGAATTCTCTTCGCGTATAATTGTCTTCTTTTTCTTCTTTTGATTGACGATTCTCTGATGAAATAGTCAGTAATTTATCGTGCACATCAATTTTAAAATCTTCTTTACTTTTTCCCGGAACAGCCATTTCAATTTGATAATCTGTTTCGGTTTCTTTTACATTCACGGCCGGAAAAGTGCCTGTTATTTCTTTCATATTCTGTGGAAAATTTAACCAATCATTGGATAAAAAATTTCCAAATACATCTCCCCAAACCGGGAATTCTGCTTTTTTCTTTTGTAATAACATAGACTATTCGTTTTAAATACGATTTAAGCAAGGCAATTTACTTGCCAAATACATAAAACAGCCAAAATGACTTTTTATAGTTTCAGAAAATGCCAATATGGCAGCATATTAATAATTCTGTCTGAAAAAGTGTCTTCAAAAGCCAAATAAATTTGATTTTGCAGAGAATAACCTAAAAAAACAAGGGGGTGTTGGTAAATAATTATATTAAATACGGATTACCCCCCATAAAAAATAGAGTACATTTGCCAAAAAATATAAATTTATTATGGCAACCATTAGAAAAGCATCCTTACACGAAGTTCTTCACAGAAAATCGAATCCAATGCCTGAACTAACCAATCGGGTATCACAATATTTTGGAGAGAACACTTTTCATATAGATAAAATGCGTGAGTGTCTCACAGAGTCGGCTTATAAAATTGTGAAATCAGCCATACAATTTGGAACACCGGTTGATCGTTCGGTTGCAGATCAAATTGCAACAGCCATGAAAGATTGGGCAATTTCAAAAGGGGCAACACATTATACACACTGGTTTCAACCATTAACCGGAACTACTGCCGAAAAACACGATAGTTTTTTTAAGCCTGTTGGTGCAGGAAAAGCCATTGAAAGATTTGAAGGAGATATGTTGGTGCAACAAGAACCTGATGCATCATCATTTCCAAACGGCGGTATCAGAAATACTTTTGAAGCGCGTGGCTATACGGCTTGGGATCCTTCATCTCCTGCTTTTGTGATTGGAAAAACTTTATGTATTCCCACTGTGTTTATTGCCTATACAGGCGAAGCGCTTGATTATAAAATGCCTTTATTAAAAGCACTACACGCAGTTGAAAGCGCAGCAAAAGATGTGTGTGAATATTTTGATAAAGATGTAACTAGTGTTAAAGCAACATTGGGGTGGGAACAAGAATATTTTCTAGTTGACTCTGCCTTGTACTCAGCGCGGCCTGATTTGATGATGACCGGCAGAGCATTATTTGGACATGAGCCCGCGAAGGGACAGCAGTTGGAAGATCATTATTTTGGCTCTATTCCGGATAGAGTAACTGAATTTATGCGTGAGTTTGAATATGAATCTCATTTGCTCGGAATACCTGTTACAACAAGACATAATGAAGTTGCCCCAAATCAGTATGAGTGTGCACCTATGTTTGAAGAAGTGAACATTGCCAATGATCACAATTTATTGCTGATGGATTTAATGGATAAAATTGCACGCAAACATAATTTCAGAGTTTTGTTGCATGAAAAACCATTTGCAGGTGTGAACGGATCAGGTAAGCACAACAATTGGTCAATGGGAACAAACACCGGAGTTAATTTATTGCAACCCGGAAAAAATCCAAAATCAAATTTGCAGTTCCTTACTTTTTTTGTTAATACCATCAAGGCAATACATGATCAGGCAGATGTGTTGCGCGCATCAATTGCAACCGCTAGTAATGATCATCGGTTAGGCGCTAATGAGGCACCACCGGCAATTATTTCTGTTTTCATTGGAACGCAACTCACCAAAATGTTGGATGATCTGGAAGAAAGTATTTCTGCCGGAAAAATGACTCCTGAAGCAAAGACTGAATTGAAATTGAACATCGGAAAAATTCCGCAATTACTATTAGATAATACCGATAGAAACAGAACTTCTCCATTTGCATTTACAGGAAATAAATTTGAATTCCGCGCCGTTGGTTCATCTGCAAACTGCGCACATGCAATGACAGTGTTGAATACCATTGTAGCAAATCAATTGATAGAATTTAAAAAAGTAATTGATGCAGAAATTGAAAAAGGAGAGAAGAAAGATGAAGCAATTTTGAAAGAGCTGCAGAAATTAATTAAAGCATCAAAAAAAATTCGTTTTGAAGGCAATGGTTATGGAGACGAGTGGGTGATAGAAGCTGAAAAAAGAGGCTTATCTAATATCAAAGATACTCCGAGAGCGCTGGATATATGGGGTAAAAAAGAAACAAAAAAACTTTTCATCAAACATGGTATTCTGTCAGAAGTAGAATTGCATGCAAGACATGATATTGAGCTGGAAAGTTATATGCTTAAAATTCAGATTGAGTCAAGGGTAATGGGCGATCTTGCAAAAAATCACATCATACCGGCGGCATTGGCGTATCAGAATGTGTTGATTAAAAACGTGAAAGGCATTATTGATATTCTGGGCGAAGAAGAAGGGAAATTGGCAGCACGTACTCAAATTAATTTCATCAAGTCTATATCAAAACATGTTAACGCCATGAATGATAAAGTAAACCTGATGATTGATGAACGTAAAAAAGCAAACGTGATTAAAGATGCAAGAGAACGTGCAATTGCCTATTGTGATCATGTGAAATCATATTTTGATGAGATACGTTACCACGCTGATAAGCTTGAGATCATGGTGGAAGATGAATCATGGCCTTTGCCAAAATTACGTGAGTTGTTGTTCACGAGATAATTATTTCAGATAAAAATCACGCTGATTATTTATTCGCCCGCTTTGAAGGCGCAGGTTATCCATTTGTAGGCGCAGGTCGCGACCTGCGCCTACAAATGGATAAAAAAAAATATTTATCGTGAAAAAAAATCAAGTTCATCTGCAACCTGAATTTCATTTAGTCGTACACGTGGTCATGACAACAAAACCACAGACTATGAATACAGATCAATTGAAACATGAAATGATACGTCGTGCGCAGGCAAAATTAAAAGCACATGAATCACTTGGAATGAACTCAAATCTATCACTTGTTGAAGTAGCGCAGCTGAGAGATATTATTGCGGGAAACGTTGATCTGCAGTTCAATGATTTGGGTAAATTTTTTGGACTACACAGTTTGAATTAATCAGGTGAATCTGATTCTCAAAAAAAGGTCAGCTGAAAATTACACCAGAACCTATTAGTTCTTCCCCTTCATACCAGGCAGCGAATTGACCGGGGCTTATACCTTTCATTAAATTTTCAAACAAAATATATACGCCTTCATCTTCACAAAACAAGGTGGCATTTTCTAATTTTTGTCTGTATCTAATACGCACAAGATAGTTTTGGCTTTCACCCGTTTTCATTTTTTTATCTGTACGCAACCAATGTACATCTTGGGTTTTGATGAAGAGTGCATTTTTGTTCAATCCGGGATGATGCTCCCCTTGTCCGGTATAAATAATATTTTCTTTGGTGTCAGTTGCTATTACAAATAATGGAAGCGGTGAACCACCAACTTGTAATCCCTTGCGTTGCCCAATGGTAAAATAGTGCGCACCTTGATGTTCACCTTTCACTTTTCCATCTGATTTATGGAATAAAAAAGGTTGTGATAAAAACCGGTAATCGTGTTCATTTACTTTTTGGTGATATGCTTTCAATATTTCAAGATCTGCAGAAATTTCAACAATTTCACCTTTCTTAGGCATTAGTTGTTGTTGCAAAAAAACAGGTAGCTTCACTTTGCCTACAAAACATAAACCTTGCGAATCTTTTTTATCAGCCGTTACTAAATCTTGTTCAGCAGCAATTTTACGAACCTCACTTTTTTCTAAATCACCAATTGGAAACAAAGCCATGGCAAGTTGATCTTGAGTAAGCTGACATAAAAAATAACTCTGATCTTTATTTTTATCCTTGCCGACCAACAAGCGAAACATTCCATTTTCTGCCATTTCTTTTCTACAATAATGACCGGTTGCAACATAATCAGCCCCGAGACTTTTAGCAGCTTTCAGAAAGACATCAAATTTAATTTCACGATTGCATAAAACGTCCGGATTAGGAGTACGACCGGCTTCATATTCTGCAAACATATAGTCAACTATTCGCTTTTTATATTCTTCACTCAGGTCTAACGTTTGAAAAGGAATATTTAATTTTTGTGCAACCAACAAAGCATCATTGCTATCATCAATCCACGGACATTCATCAGAAATTGTTACACTTTCATCATGCCAGTTTTTCATGAAGATACCGATCACATGATACCCTTGTTCTTTCAAGAGCCATGCAGCTATACTGGAATCAACACCACCCGATAAACCAACAACTACTGTTTTCAATTTGAATTTTTCTGAAGAATAAATAACAAGAATTATACCCGCTCAATCACGGTTGCATAACCTTGTCCAACACCAATACATAATGTTACCAATGCATATTTCTTTTTTGTTTCCTGCAACTGAAGGGCTGCAGTTTGAATAATTCGCGCACCGGTCATTCCAAGAGGATGCCCAAGCGAAATACCTCCGCCATTTGGATTGATACGGGGATCATCATCTGCTAATCCCATTTTACGAGTGCAAGCTAATACTTGAGCAGCAAAGGCTTCGTTTATCTCAATAATATCCATATCACGGAGTGAAAGACCTGCACGCTGTAAAGCTTTTTCACTTGCCGGAACCGGTCCAATACCCATGATACGTGGTTCAACACCTGCAACTGCTGCAGAAACTATACGCGCGATAGGTTTTAAATTATTTCGTTTTGTTGCTGCACCATTCGCAAGTAAAAGTGCGGCGGCCCCATCATTTAAACCTGATGCATTACCCGCAGTAACTGTTCCGCCCTGAGCCCTGAACGCAGGACGCAGACCAGCCAACGTTTCTAATGTAGTAGTTGGTTTCATGAATTCATCAGCAGCAAAAATGATTGGATCTTTTTTCTTTTGAGGAATTTCAATAGCTACAATTTCTTTTGCAAATCTTCCACTTTCAAGCGCAGACTTTGCTTTTTGCTGACTCCAAAAGGCGAATTTATCCTGGTCTTCACGTGATATCTTGTACATATCAACCAAGTTTTCAGCAGTTTCACCCATGCCATCCACGCCATACAATTCTTTCATGCGTGGGTTGATGAATCGCCAACCAAAAGCAGAATCAAACAATTGAACATCACGACCAAAAGGAGCTGAAGATTTAGACATTACATACGGAGCGCGCGTCATGCTTTCAACACCACCGGCAATATAAATTTCACCGGCTTGATCATTCAATGCCCTAGCAGCATTGATAACCGCCGCCATACCTGATGCGCAGAGACGGTTCACTGTTTCACCTCCCACGGTAACCGGAAGCCCGGACAGCAAACTACTCATGCGTGCTACATTCCGATTATCTTCACCGGCTTGATTAGCGCAACCTAAAATTACATCTTCAATGTCAGCCGGATCAATTGTTGGATTTTGTTTCAACAATTCTTTGATTACAATGGCCGCTAAATCATCAGTGCGCACCGCTGAAAGGGTTCCGCCCAAATTCCCAATTGCCGTACGTGCGGCTGAAATAATAAATACATCTTCCATAAAAATAATTAACCATCTGCATTTTTGGTAAGTTGAAAGCAACGGCTATTGAAGCAAAATTAATAAGTTTGGTGAAGATTTGCATGAAGCTGTCTGATAGAAATATCATCATAATACTAATGCTACTGCAAATAGCGGTATGTCTTCCGTTTATCAATTCTTTCCCCATTGCTTTGGATGAGCCTTTTTCTATTTTTTGGGCTCAGCAGGATTTGGGAGATCAATTAAAATTATTTGCATCTGAAAATAATCCGCCTTTGCATTTTTTTGCCTTACATTTTTGGATAGACATCTTTGGAATAGATCCAATTTCTGTGCGTTCACTTTCTTTACTGTTCAGTGTTTTAACCATTCCATTCTTATTTAAACTCTCCAGAAAATTTGTCTCTCAGCAAATTTCTATTCTTATCATCTTACTTTTTATTTTCAGTAGGTTTCATCATTATCATGCAATGGAGGCTAGAGTATATTCACTTTTTACTCTTCTTTTTACACTTATTTTGTTGGAATTGTATAAGCTGATTTTTGAAAAAAGTAATGATTGGAGGATAGTTTTAAGGTTAGCCATTTGGAATTCCTTGCTTTTGTATGCCCACTATTTAGGGATGTTAATAATGGTAGGTGAATTTCTCGTTATTCTTGTGTTTGCGGTAAAATTGAATTACCGCATCCTTCTATACTTTCTCGGTTCTGTTTTACTGTCACTCATATTATACATGCCTGGGATAAATTGGTTCGTCTCAAGAATCGGAAATTTTTCTGAACATGGAACCTGGGTTCCTGACCCTCATCCGACAGAGTTGTACGGGAACATTATCCGTTTTTTTAATAATACTTTTTCCTTTGTTGCATTCAGTTCAGGATTGTTGATTCTTATCCTTATTTCATACATTCGGTTTAAAAGGAATATAAAATCAATATTCAATATTGAAAACAAGGATGCATTTATTTTATTGATCTTTTTTGGTTTTTATCTGGGTATGTTTATTTTTTCATATCTGGTGCAGCCAATTTTTCTTGACAGATACCTCCTGTTTACTACAATACCATTGTATATTGCAGCTGGAATTCTGATGCGTAAATTGATCACAGAAAATTTACAGAGATATTCTTTAATCCTGATTTTACCATTGGTTTTTTCAATGAAATTTACTCCTGATAATAATCGTGAACCTCATAATGAAGTTGAGACATTGAATATGCTAAGGGAACCAAATTCAAGGATTGTAATTTGCCCACCGTTCTATGATCTAACTTTTCTCTATCATTATAGTTTATCAGGTTTTCAGGACTATAAAAATATTGATGAATTTCTTGTAAATGAACGAATTTCAAAAGCATATAATTTCAACGATATTGAAATGTGGAAAGGTGAAACGAGTGTTATTTTCTTAGATGCAAATTCTGAATTTCTTTATCCTGATAATACAATAAGATCAGGACTTGAGAATGTATTTGATAAGTTTGAACGCTATGAATTTAAAGGCGGGGTGTCCGTAACTAAATTTTATTCTGAGAATGCAAATTAAATCAGTAAACATTATAGGTTTTGGAAATGCTGGACAAGCAATAGCAAAACAATTGATTGCTAATGGTTGCGCAATAAATGCTGTTTTGCTAAAAAGCAATAGAAGGTTGAAGATAGCGGCAGAGCTGAAACTTCTAGTTTATGAAGACATTCAAGCACTACCGGAAGCGGATTTGTGCATCATTTGTGTTAATGATGGTGAAGTTGAAGCGGTGGCAAAGCATTTAACAAATTCAAAAAGAGTTGTTCATATTTCAGGAACCACTCCTATAGATAAATTATCAGGTATACTGCATTACGGTGTGCTATATCCGTTGCAAACTTTTAGTGAAGGACGATTAGTTGAAATGAAAAACATCCCATTCATTATTGATGCAAATTCAGAAAGTTTCAATGCTGAATTAGTTCAGTTTGCATCAGAATATCTGTCGCCCAATATTCACAAATTAGATGATCATCAACGTAGAGTGTTGCATTTGGCTGCTGTATTTGCAAACAATTTCTCAAACTACATGCTTTTAGTGGCTGGAGATTTATTGAGAGAAGAGCAAATATCTTTTGATATTTTAAAGCCCTTAATGGTTGAAACGATTAATAAAGTATTTGATTTAGGAGCCGAGAAATCTCAAACCGGACCTGCAAGGAGAAAGGATTATGATACAATTAAATCTCACCTGGTTATGTTAGGTGATGAAGATTTGAAAAAACTGTACACACTAATTTCTGATCAAATTATGAAAAAATGAATCACGGTTTGATAATCGTGAATGTTGAAATAGATTCTTCGTATATAATTTCAAGAAAATAAATTCCGCTCATCAAATTACCAATATCAACTACACTTTGATTTTCTTCTTGAATCAGTACACAATTTCCCTGAGCATCCCAGACTAATATTTTTTGAATATCATTTTCTGAATTAATATGTACGAATTGCGTTGAAGGATTAGGGTAAACCAATGTTGGTGTATGTTCATTGTCTTCAAGTGTCAGAGTAATGTTTTCAAAAACTACATCTTGAAATACCGTTATAAAACCAAAAGAATTGTTTTTGTCAATTTTCACAATTAACACATTGTTTCCGCCGGTAGAATATTTATCTAAATCACCAACTGCAACTAGGCCTTTATCTTTGCAATAGTCCATAGCATAGAGTGCATCTGAACCCAAATCGCCAAAATTCTGAACGTATGGCATCCACCCATACCCTGCATCTAATTTGCTGATAAAACAATCTGTTATTCCTGCTGATACATCAGCCGAGCCCCAGCTGGTTGTGCTGCCACCATAATAAACAATATTGGTGAGAGGTTCAACAACCACATCATTCGCAATATCATTCCCAAATTGATCTCCATCCCAAGTTGTATCTGCCATTACAACCGTTCCGGTTGAAAATATTTTATAAACCCAGAAATCATTGTAGTCAGTAGAATAGGTGTAGCTTTTTGATCCTGATAGACAATAGTAAAAACTGCTTTTAACGATATTCGTAAAGTAATCTTCTTGAGGTTTTCCAACTACCTTAACCCACCCAATATTTCCATCTAAATCCATTTTCAAAATAATACCGTCACTCATTCCTGATCCATAACTTTCTGTTCCGCCACAAACAACAATTGAATCACCATCTATCAATACGCCTGTTGCGTAATCATCAAATGCTCCACCATAGGTTTTAGTCCAAATGGTATCTCCGTTTTTATCGGTTCTTACCATATACATATCACGGTTGCCTGCTCCAAAACTATAGGTGTCACCAACCAAAACAAATCCACTGTCAGTTGGCACTTGCGTTAATGCGTCTGCTTTCTCCCAATCTGAACCACCGTAAGTTTTTTCCCAAAGTGGAATTCCTGACGCATCAGTACGCACCAAATAAAAATCAAATCCACCGGCTCCAAAACTATTTGTATAACCTCCAACTGCGTATGACGAATCATGCGTGATGACAACAGACATGCCCCAATCAGAATCAGCGCCACCGTAATTATATGACCATTCAAAATTTCCAAGCGAATCTACTTTTAAAAGAAATGCATCGGCATTGGCTGATGTAAAACTGCTGGAACTGCCGGTAACGATATAGCCGGTATCAGGCGTTTGAAGAATGTCTCTACCATAATCATACCCAGTGTTTCCATAAGATTTAAAAAAATGGATATTCTGACCATGTGCCTGAATACAAAATCCAATAACAAGGATGAAATAAATTTTATTCATCATATCACTTCAAATTAAATTGTGCTGATAAATTAATGCTGCGACCAAAGCCGTAATTTTTTAAAATATTCCCTAATAAATCTGCTGTTCCTAGGTGAATTAAAAACTGGTCTGATTTGTGAAATGTGAATTGCATTCCAAATCGTAATCCACTAAATCCACCGTAAGCCAGGTGACTTGATACGGCAAAATAATTTGTGGGTTGATAGTAAACTCCGGCGTAAATATATGGTCTGTAATTTTGAGTTAGTATGGCTTTGAATCCCGCTATGCTTTGCCAGGTTGCTCCTCTAATGTCGGGTGACTTGTGGATGCTTAATTCAAGTGGCAATGCTTCAGCATAACGTTGTTTTGTTTTTATGATGCCAAGTGTGTCTTCAAAATTCCATACATCATTCAGGCTGTCGCGTTGAATGAGATCATTGGCGTCAAAACCGGTGTAGTAGGTAGTGGAATCAACGGTGAAATGGTCTGCATCTGAGTTCCAGAAAATTGCTCCAATATTACTCACGCGGAACATGATGATCTGCTCATTGCCCTTCTTTGTGGTGAATATAAAATTGTATTGTAAATCCGCACAAAATCCATTGCCTTGAAAAGCCAAGTATGGAAAAAATGATGCGGAACTATTTCCTTCACCGCGCAACTGAAATTCAACTGAATCTAAATCAGCATGAGTGTATAAAAAAGTTTTGTCAGTATGAAAATTGAAAGCACGTGAGCCGGCAACATAAGATATTTGAACATGTGAAAGGGTTTTTGTATCATACATACCGATTGAAAATTTTTGATAGTGTTGATACATTACTTGGGTGAAACTAAAATCAAGCGTATCTCCAACGTAGCCTGCATTGCCATACATTCCCAATGCAAAAATATCTTTTGAAATTCCGGCAGAAAACAAATGATTGTCTGAAAAAGAAATCATCATGCCATACTTATCTTTTTTAAATGGGTGAACAGATGGGGTATAGCTATCAATTTTTTGTTCCGCTTCACCACCAAATACATTGATGCTTTTCATTCGGTTATAATTTTCATCTTTCAATGACTGATCAATGAAACCGCCAAAAATAAATTTATCCATCAGGGCATTGTTGAATCGGTTACTGCCGTAATGATTCATGCTTGATATATGCAGCATGGGTTTTTCATGCACGGTATCAGTAAACACAGGTAGAATGTCTTGCGCTTGAATTGCTTTCCATGGAAATAAGTGAATAGAAAACAAAATCAAACCAGATAGTTTTAATTTCAAGCTGTTCATGCGTTTCAAAATAATTTTCATGGTATCTGACAATGCTTAAAATGAAAGATGAAGTCCAAGATTGGTATGTAATTTAAAATCAAAGTAAGCTGAAGAATTAATTTTAACCGGCTGCGCATCATCGGTATTAAAAATTATTTCAAGCATTAGATATTCTGCTTGATCAAGCAAGTCAAGATCAGTAGCTGTCAGGTTAAAAATTATTTCACCGGATGATGGACTGGTTAACCAAGTAGTTGAATTGTACTGCCCTTGTTGAATATCTGATGAACCTGAAATAGTTCCGATGGTATTTAATGCAGCATCTTTTAGTGTAAGCACTGCACTAGCACCAATAGGAAATCCGTTGGAGTAGAGTAGGGTTAATACTGCATCTTCAGGATATATATCTTCAGGCTGATCATAATCTACTTGAAAAGTATCAGTAAGAGTTAGATTGTTGGCACCAAACTGAAGTGGAAATTCTGCACTTAAAAATAATTCCAGCGCTGATCCCGGAAAAATTTCATCAGAACCTGCGGTTACATTGCCATAAGGATTAATATCAATTTCATAAGAGAGTGCAATAGAGTCATTCAAATTTTCAGCAAATGTTGCAATGTTACTATTGTTATTATTTATGCTGATTGGAAATTCAGACGGAACAAAATCATACATTCCGCCGCTTGCCGGATTGATATTCATGCTGGTATTAATCATTGGAAAAGACAAGTCAATCATAGCGCCGGTGCGGGTATTTATGCCTTTCACTTTAGTAATTTTTGTTTGGGCAACAAGATTGAAACCGTTGCGCACGATCAGGGTCATGTCTACTGAATCAATATCAATGGTTCCGGCTGTGATATTTTTCATGAAATCCAATTTAACTCCGGTTGTATCTGTGATATGATACTGACCAAAATAACCTTTTGCATAATCAGGTTTCAAACCAATAAAGGAAATTTCATATTCAATGCTATCAGTATCACTTACTGTAAACGTATTGGTGGCTTCATTAGAACCCATCACAAATTCAGCTGAAAACATATTGATGAGTGTACCACTGGTTCCGGTTAAATCCATTAGATAACCTGATAAATCTATCAGTTCTGAAGCAATAGCAGGATTTGATAAACTAGCTGCAGGCAACGTATACACCCGTTCAAACGGAACTCCGGCTTTAGTAACTTTTGGAAAAGTAAAAGTAATCAACGATGCACCTTGCCACGGACATTTTATTTGAACCTGAAGAGAGCCGGATTGAATGCGTACTTTTTTCAGTTCAATTTGATCTAATTCATATTCTTGATTATATGAATCATTGTATGTAAAGCCCGGCGTAACATTAAGTGATGCAACACCAACAGCAGATTTTTTAATAATTGTTGTATCAGGTAATTTTACCAGTGTATCAATCGTAAATGTATATACCGGTTTATTGTATACAATAGAAATGTAATTGTCTGAATTGGTAGTCATGTATTCTGCCGGAATAATATCTTCAAGCGTTAAATGACCATGAGCAACGGGGGCTGACCAGTCAGTCTGCCACGAAGTTGGTTCTTTTTTACAAGCAATCAGACTCAGAATAAAAAGCAGATAAAGCAGATTTTTTTTTCTCATGATGAGTTTTGGTTTTCTAATGTGCAATATTAATCAGCTACAATCGGAAACGAATTTAAGCATAAAAGCGTTTGTTGCTGTAGATGCATCAATAAGCCTATAAAGGAAAATGCATAAGATATTCAGAACCCTTGTCATTATTGTATGTGAGAGTTCCATTGAGTTGTGCAACCAAAATTTCAATCAATTCAAGGCCAAAAGATTTTCCCTGATGATGTTCATATTCAAATCCCGGTCCTGTGTCATGAAAGCGCAGATGTAAAATATTTTTTTCATCCACATGGGTTTCAATGGTGATATTACCTCCACTTTCTATAAACGCGTGCTTGAGTGAATTAGTGACAAGTTCATTCAATATAAGCCCTACGGGTATGGCATGATCAATATTAATTTGAAGAGGTTCTTGATTTAATTTTACCTCTACTTGATTTTTTCCACTGTATGATGATGAAAGTTCTTGTGTTAATTCTTTGGTGTATTCAGGCAATGAGATGTTGCTAATGTCTTTTTCAAGATAAAGCCGTTCATGAATCAATGCCATAGAACGAATACGATTTTTACTTTCATCAAATACGATGCGCTCATGTTCATTCTCAGTAAGATTAGCTTGAATGTTGAGCAATGAAATGATGATTTGCATATTGTTTTTCACCCGGTGATGCACTTCGCGAAACAATACTTCTTTCTCTTTGTTTTTTGAACGCAAATCACGATTTGACTCTTCAAGCTGACGTGTTTTTCGATGAACTAATTTTTCAAGATTGATTTGGTATTTTTTTACTTGTTCTGCTGATTTGGCTTGAGCCAGTTTTGTTGATACCATGGCTGATACCGTGGTGAGCAGTTTATAATCCTGCTCAGTAAAAAAGTTTTTCTTTGGATGTTCTGAATCAATTACGCCTAAAATTTTATCTTGATGAATGATTGGTATAGTGATTTCAGAAAATCGAAAATCATCATCAGCAATATAGCGCTTGTCACGGCTGGTATCATTCACAATTTCTCCAATACCGGTTGTAAATACGGTACCTACAATGCCTTGCCCCGGTTTAATTGAAATTGGATTCAGAATTTGGAGATCTTTAGGATTTTTAGGACCAAATGCTGATCGCTGAACCAATACTTTTTTCTTTTCATCGTAAAGATAGATGACGCAATCATACCAGTTTAACTTTGAAATGGCTTCACTGGTAACCGCCCATAAAATTTCATCAATAGATTCTGCCTGAATTAATTTGGTTGCAAATTCATTGATCACTTCCAGGTATTTTTCTTTCTGGATAAGCTCAGCGTATTTGCGATAACTAACGGCAGGTTTTGATCTCATGTCGTTCAAATTTACCCAATATTCAGGCAATTCATGAAAACTTTCGATATTTGCACTATTCTGAACCGATAAATCATGCCGAAATATCGCTTATTGACAAATAATGAACAGAAGGAATTCGAAAAAGAGTTCGTTTCATTTCTGGTTGTAAACGGTATTGAACCGGAAAGATGGGAGCAAATCAAAGCCGAAGATCAGCCCAGCGTAGATAAAATTATTGAGCTATTCAGCGACGTAATTCTTGAAAGTGTTTTGCGCAATGTCAAATTTATTGAGATAAAATCTAAACGTTACGTGCAGGCTATTCAATGTCTGCCTGATAAAATGATTGCGGTTGCACTGGAAGACAAGGGAGATGAAAATCAAAAATCAAGCTCTGAAGAAGAAAGAGAAAATTCATTATCACTTTATCGTTCTGAAAAAAACTATGCCCTTACAAGAGAGCTTGAAATATTTGACATGCTTCAAAAAGGTTATGTGATCAGCAATGGAGATCTTTTCAGAAAGCTCGATCAGGCGGGGCATTGACAATAGCTGATCTTTTTCGTTTTTGACAAATCACGTGCTTTCATAAGCTTAACATGTAATTCCTTTGTTACTACCTATAAAACAACCTAGCATCAAACTGAAAAGTAGCTGATTTCAGGAATTTGATTTTTTTGAAATCTTTATGAAGTGGATTGATCAAGTAGTTAAAATCACCAGGCACAACGGCTGAAGGCATTTTCAAAATGGCATATTTATTTTGTAGCAAAAGTTTATTGCCTAAAATTTGTGTTTCATAAACCGGCGGACTCTCTTGCCAGCCCACGGGCAAATCTTCAGGTAAAATCTCTAGCACTTTTATTGTATTCGGAATTTTAATTTCAGCAATACAATAGTTCTCAGGTAAAATTCCCAAAGGCAAATGAACAGCAATTTCAGCAGTGCACAGCGCCCGTGAAGCGCTGGTGTATACAACGGGCACACCAATGGTATTCCAGCGTCCGCCACATTTTTCAGCGCCTTTACCACTCAGGTCATCAATATATTTGCAAGATGATATTCTAAAAACAATCATGATAAGATACCATACTCAATGCGGGTGAGCTCATCTTTTAGAATGGTAATACCAAATGATGTGTCAAGTAGATCTTTGGGTGCCATTTTTTTTAAATAAAGATTTGGAGTTGCCAACCAGGAATTGAATTTATCTTTTGAGCCAAAAATTTCAAGACCCCGTTTATATAAAAGCACAATTTCAACAATTTTTTCAGATTGCGAAATGTCAAATTTCTTTTTTTCAGTTTCATAGCGCTGTAAAGTGCGCTCAGATAAGTGAAGATATTTAGACCACTCAGCAAACGTAAATGGGCTGCTGTCTGCGAATTTGGAAAATTGCTGATAGAGCACACCGTCTTTGATGGTTTGTATGATATCAAAGCCCCCACTGATTTGTAAAGCACCGTAAGGAACAGCCGGTTCAAATACTTTCATAACTATTTTGTTTATTTGCAATCAATGGCTCAAAGTATAGCCTAACAACACAAATATAGTAATTTGTCCATAAAAAAAAGACATTTGTCAAATATAATTTCAAATATTGCCATTATTGGCGGTGGTGCGGCGGGTTTCTTTGCTGCTATGCGGGTTAAAGAAGTTTATCCCAATAGTCAAGTAACCATTTATGAAAAGTCGGATAAAATTCTTTCCAAGGTTAAAGTTTCAGGAGGTGGAAGATGCAATGTATGCAATGCCGTTTCACAACCTGATGAACTGTGCAAAAATTATCCGCGAGGTGAAAAACAACTGAGAAAAGCATTCGGTTTTTTTCATGCAATGATACCATCGCTTGGTTTAAGCAACGTGGCGTTGAACTGGTGGTTCAGGAAGATAATTGCGTATTTCCAAAAAGTCAGAATTCACAAACTATTATTGATTGTTTTCTCAAAGTATGTCTTGATAAAGAAATTATCATTCACACCAAGCATGAATTAACTTCACTGAATAAAAATGATGATGGCACCTTTCAGCTGACGTTTAATCATGAAAAAAATATTTGTGCAGATAAAGTGATTGTAACAACAGGAGGCTACAATAAAAAAGAAAAATTCAACTGGCTTGCTGCAACCGGACACAAAATCATAGATCCTGTTCCGTCATTATTTACGTTTAATATGCCTAATGAGGCAATTCGGCAACTAATGGGCTTAGTTGTTGAAAATGCTCAAGCCACTTTGCCGGGAACAAAATTAAAGTCAACGGGACCATTATTAATCACCCATTGGGGAATGAGCGGACCCGCAATTTTAAAATTGTCAGCTTTTGGTGCGCGCATATTGGCTGAAAAAAATTATCAGTTTATCGTGTTGATTAATTGGGCGGGAAATTTGAAGGAAGATGAATTGCGTGTAGCTTTGCATAAGCATTTTACACAAGGCCAAAATAAGTTGATCCGCAATTGGAGATACTCGGCAATTCCGCAAAGGCTTTGGGAATTTCTTTTAGATAAAATAAACATACCACGTGATAAAAATTGTGCTGCTCTTGGTGCTAAAGAACTAAATAAATTGCTTGCAATAATCACAGCGGATGCTTATCAAGTTTCAGGTAAAACAACATTTAAAGAAGAGTTTGTAACTTGTGGTGGAGTTGATTTATCAGAAGTATCATTCAGAACTATGCAGAGTAAAAAACTTACCGGTTTATATTTTGCCGGCGAAGTACTGGATATAGATGGTATCACCGGCGGTTTCAATTTTCAGGCTGCCTGGACAACCGGATATCTGGCTGGGAGCTTACAAGATGAATAAAAAAAATCCTGCCGTTGATAGCAGGATTTTTTTTTTGTCTCGAGATAAAACGCTTATTCAATAATAGTCATCTCATCTATCAAATGTGTAGCTCCGGCATATTTCTCAATAATGAAAAGTATATAACGAATGTCACATGAAATGGTGCGTTGAAAATCTTTTTCAAATGCAATGTCACCACTCATGGCCTCCCAGTTTCCGTCAAAAGCACAGCCAATTAATTCACCGTTTCCGTTTATAACGGGTGATCCTGAATTTCCTCCGGTAATGTCATTATTCGAAATAAAGTTGATCCACAAAGATCCATCTTGTCCATAACGTCCATAATCCTTTTTCTCATAGAGTTCTTTCAATTTGGCAGGAATAATAAATTCTTCATTATTCGGATCTTCTTTAGCCATCATACTTTCAATGGTGGTATAATAGTCATACTGTTTGCCATGCGCAGAATATTTTTGAATGGTTCCGTAAGTCAAACGCAAAGTAGAATTAGCGTTTGGATAAAATTTACGATCAGGATACATTTCACGCAATGCAGCAATAAACAAACGATTTGCCTTGTCAAGTTTTGCTTGTGCAATAGACGCATCATTGCCATACACAAGATCACGGAAGTTTATCAATAAGGCGTGTGTTAATTTAAATAATTTATCACCGGTAAAGGCTTCATCCGTTGGTTTTTCAATAAAGGCTTCGTAGCGTTCTCTGTTTGTAAATACTGAACCGGCTGAGGCTGTTTCCACAAAAGTATCCCATGAAAATCCTTCGTTGGTTCTGCCTGTTATTTCATTCAAGTCTGCCGGTTGCTGATCTGCACTTACTTTATTGGCGTACAATTCAAACATGCGTTGCATTAAATGTACTTCAGTGGCAAAATCAAATCCGGCAAAAAAACCATCATAATAAGGCTTTATTTTTTCTACTTCATCAGAAATCATTTTTGAATCAGGATTTGCATCCGTAACCAAGGTATACAATTTTGCATGTCTCAGCATGAAACGGCCTATTCCAAGTGAATAAATAGCCTCTGTAAAATATACTTTAAGGTTGACATATTTTTCTAAAACAGCAAATGAAGATTCCATATCAGAAATCACATTACCGTATTTTTCTTTTCTACCTTCATCTTGATTTACCCAATTAGTGAACTCTTTTTCAATTGCCAATTTTTTATCGTAGACATTGTTCTTTTTCAATTGCTCAGTTTGCCCAATAAAATATTTCCAATAATTGCTCACTTGCGCGTATGTTGATGCATATTGCAATCTCACTTCATCACTTTTATCCATGTGCTCTTTCATGATGTCTAATTTCATACCGCGCACTTCAACACGACTTGGCTGATCTTTTTCAATAGCCATTTTCACCCCGTGTGAAGTCAGGTATCTGTTAGTTGAACCTGGATACCCCATTACCATTGAAAAATCTCCTTCATTAATTCCTTTAATTGAAATAGGGAAGTGGTGTTTTGGAACATAAGGCTGGTTGTCCATGGCAAATTCTGCCGGTTTATTATCCGGACCGGCATAAATTCTGAACATAGAAAAATCTCCTGTTTGACGCTCCCACATCCAGTTGTCTGTGTCTCCACCAAATTTTCCAATTGCTGAAGGAGGTGCACCTACTAAACGAATGTCTTCAAAAACTTCAACTATAAAAAGATAATATTCGTTACCACCAAAAAAATCACGCACGTAAGCTTGATAATGGGTGCCTTTAACTGCTTCTTGTGATAATTGTTGAGAAATTTTTCTTACTGCAAGTGCTCTGGAATCTTCATCCATATCATCATGAACTTGAGACAACACTTTATCTGTGACATCTTCAATGCGCACCACAATGGAGGCCGTTAATCCGGGTACCGGAATTTCTTCACTATAATTCATTGCCCAAAAACCGTCAGTCAGATAATCATGTTCAGGTGTTGAGGCTTCAGCAATGGCATCATATCCGCAGTGATGATTGGTGAGCAATAATCCTTTAGGTGAAATAATTTCTGCAGTACAAAATCCGCCTAATGAAACAACGGCATCTTTTAAACTTGGTTTTTTTGCGTTATAGATTTGCTTATGAGAAAGCTGCAATCCAAGTGATTGCATATCGGTGTAATTCTCTTTTACCGTAAAAGGGAGAAACATTCCTTCGTCTGCACGACCAGCCATGGCAACAAATACAAAGGCAATCAGAATCAATTTTTTCATTTGTGGTTGTTTTTTTATTAGTGTTTCCTGCACGTGCAAAAAGAATAGAAATAATCAACTACTCAATTTCGCGGCACAAAAATAAGAAATCAATAGATTTGATAAGTGATGCAAATCAGCTATTCGACTAATGGAGGCGTGGCAGCTTCAAAATGCCTTATTCACGGATGAATGGCAAAACTTCAGTTCCCTTGTCGGATGTAATCTTGATATAATATACACCTGAAGCAAGTTGGCTAACGTTCCAAGAGGATGAGTTTCCGCTGAACATTATCTCACCCTGTGCTGAAAAACAAGTCACTTCTGCATTTTCAGGCAAATTTTGTATTTGAATAAATTCTGCTGTTGGATTGGGATACAAACTTATAGATGAAGCCTCGTAGTCTTCAAGTGAGGCAAAATTTGAACTCAGCACAATGACATCATCCAATAAAAGAAAATATCCATCCGTAGTTATATTTTTAAATGCTATAAAAACATCTTCTGATGCATAACCTTCTATATCTAATTGTACACTTCTTTTTTGCCAAAGATATGATTCTGATTCCTGCACAAAAATGGTATCTGTAAAACTACTTGAGAGACTATCAGTTGTTGACACAAGAACAATATAATCATCAGGAAAAGAAGCGTCATACGAGCGCGCTGACCACACTAGTTTAGAATAAGCATTTAAGGTAATGCGTGGGGTCATCAAATAATCTGAGGATTGTCCCGCCGGATTATAATACGATGTGCTTGCAACACAAGTGTCATCTGAAGTAACAAAACTTATCCAAGCTTGATCAAATGTATCAACTACGGGAGTTAAATTGTCCTGATTTTCCATATACCACGTGGTAGGAACACCGGTTGTGAATGATTCACTAAAAATAGTGTTCTGACCAAATGAATTGTTGAGAAAAACAGAACCCAACAAGAATAAAGCAGCAAGATTTCGCATGAGACAAAGTTAATGCTTTGATTGAACTGACAGAGTGGTTAACTATTTTTAGGAATGATTATTATTCAAAAGAGAAAATAAAAACATCTTCATTGTCTTTTTTGAAGAGGTGAGTTTCACGAGCATATTTCTCTAATGACCTTAAATCTTGGAGTTCATTTAAATTTTTTCTCATTTGCTCTATTTCAGTTTTGCGGTGTTCAATTTCTGAAGAGAGTGCAGATACTTTTTTGTTGCGTTGAATGAGCGTGTAAATATCTGTATTATGCAAAAGGGTTACATACACTAAGGCTATCAGTGTAGAGAGGATATACCTGTTTTTTAGCTTTATCAGCACCTTTTTCACACGATAAAGATAGAATAAGCGATCAATGATTTGAGGATAGACTAGTATTCATTTTAAACAAGAGCTATTTAATAACTTCAACGCAATTCAGCTTTTGCTTTTTTAGTACCAATGGTTGATGTGATAAAATCTTTATCCTCTTTTGGGATTTCGCGCCGGTGAAAATTCTCTGCCGTAAAGAATAATTTGAATATGAAGTTTGTTCCATGATTCAATAGGGAAAACATTTTTTGCATCGCGCTCAGTATGCGTTACGGATGTTCCATTGGTTATTCCCCAACGAGTTAATAACCGATGTATATGCGTATCAACCGGAAAAGCCGGAACGCCAAACGCCTGTGACATTACTACAGATGCTGTTTTATGCCCCACTGCGGGTAAGGCTTCCAAAGCATCAAAATCTGCCGGCACTTCACCGTTGTGTTTATCAATAAGTATTTGTGACAAACCAAAAATGCCTTTTGATTTTGCCGGTGCCAAACCACATGGCCTGATGATTTCAGCTATTTCTGCTACTGACATTTTTATCATGTCGTATGGATTATTCGCTCGTTTAAATAACAAGGGAGTAATTATATTTACCCGTTCATCAGTGCATTGGGCTGACAATAACACGGCGATTAATAACGTGTATGGGTCTGTATGATCAAGCGGTACGCTTACTTCTGGATAACATTTTTCCAATGAAGTCATGATAAAATCCGCCTTCTCCTTTTTTGTCATGATTTTATTTTGAATCCGTTTTTGATGAATGCAAAAAAGTCTTTAAACCCTGCACGGGTAGTGAATACTGACTTAGCCACATGTGATGATTTTAATGGTGCTGTGGGTTGTTCAGTCTGGTTAGGTGATTTTTCAGACGAGTTATCTTCTTTGTTATTGCTATTGTCTTTGTTGCCTTCATCAAATCTTTTGGGATTATAACCTACAAGTTTGTTTGATTTTTCATAGCTTTTTTGAGCTTGTTGCATGTATCCCAAAGCCTCTTGTACCAAGCCCAAATTATTGTATGAAATGGCATCATCAGGGTCAAGTTTTACGGCATGTTCATAATCAGCAATTGCTCCGTGGTGATCACCCATTCGGCTTTTCAAAAATGCCCGACAAGCATAACGATAGCTGTTGATAGGTTCTAATTCAATGCATCTGTTCATATCAAACATACTCAAATCAAACTGTTCTATATTCAGGTAGGCTACCGCTCGCTCTGCATAAAACTCAACTTTGCTTTGATCAGACTGAATTGCCAGCGTAAAATGTTCAATGGCTGAATTAAAATCCTTCTGATTAACTTTATCCAATCCTTTTTGAAATTCAGTTTTCATGATAACAAAGTTAGCTAATTCAGATCATCCATATTCTTTCCCCGTTTACAGAAAATATCAAGGAATTGAAACCTATTTTAAAATTCATGGATTTGATAGCTTCACTGAAATTAAAAAATTGGGTGACCGTTTTATGATTTCAGAAATCAAAGCTGAACAGTTTCCAGAAAAAAGACTGATTCTTGATATGTTGGAACTTCATGAAAATAGGTGGCAGGTGGCAGATAAAGAAATGGTTGAAGATTTACTTTCAAGGTAGGTCACTTATTCTTTTTAAAGCTAATGACAAAATGAGATCCTTTGTCAGCTTTATACTCACAGGTTGCGTCAAGCTGGTCACAAAGTGAATGTATCAACTCAATGCCCATTGAACTTTCAGAAAACTTTTTAGTTGATGGATCAAATCCCTGACCATTGTCTTTTACACTTAGCCGGACAACTTTTTTATTCAAGGTGATCTCAATATTTATTTCTTGTCTTCCGGTTAAAGGTTGGCCGTGTTTAAATGAGTTTGTAATGATTTCATTCAGTATTAACCCACACGGTATTGCCTGATCAACGCTCAACTGCACTGAGTCAGCCTGCAAAGTGCAAACAGTTTCATTTTTATTGTCAAAAGTTGCGCTGATAGCCCTTACAAGTTCTTTCGCATAAATATCAAACTGTATTCCGGTAAGATTATCTTGCTTAAAAAATTTTTCATGTACCAGTGACATTGCATAAACTCTTTGCCGGCACGATTCTAGCGCAGTTTTTACTTCTTCTGACTCTGACATATTCTTGCGTAGATTCAACAAACTGGTTACAATATTCATGTTGTTTTTTACCCGGTGGTATACCTCTGCCAATAAAATTTCTTTTTCTTTCAGCATTTTTTTTATCTGATTTTCACGTTTCAAATTACCGTGTGTAATAATCACAACCATTATAATACTTGAGAAAATACCAAGACTAATCACATATAACCTGAGTGTTTCAAATAATTCAGGCGTGAATTGTATTTTCAGTAAATCATACGCAAAGGCATATACTATTCCAATCAGGCAAAAAACAAAATAGAGGAGAGAAATAACCAGATGCACAAAAGTTTCTTTGCGACCAAGAAGTAAAATTGTACTTAAAATCAAGGGGAAGAAAAAAACCAAAATATAAGAGTCAATCCCCATTTTGGCCGTCAGAAAAAACATCAGTACAGCACTCACCATGTAAAATATATGGGTGGCTGCACGATAACCGGCAAATCGGTTAATAACAATAATCAGCGGTGACAAAAAACTGTATACAATAAAAATTGTTTGGAATCCGTAAATCCCCAGTATCGGGAAAATAAGTGCTGAGATAAATACATTGAATCCTGCAATGAGTCCAATCAGGTTTAAAGTTCTGGTAATTTGCGTTTCCCAACCCTCGTAAGTTGGCTTCACACCTAAATTTATTATTTGATTGATAAGGTTCATTGTTCAGGCTAATTTACCATATTCTATTCTAATTACTTGATGACAATTGCAGTGACTTGGGATGATTTTCTATTTTCATTTCAATATGATTGATTAATAACTATTTATACCACCCAGATTTTTTTTATTTTTTATCTTGCTCTCCCTGAAGTCGGGCATATCTTCATCATTTTGAATTGTAACTTACGAGTCTGGCAGAATTATTGATATTTTCGTGAACAAAATATTTTAGTCATGCATCTTATAAAATCAAGTATTATTCTGGCAACACTGTATTGCTGTTCTCTGGTTTTTGCTCAGGATAAATTGTTTACTAATCAGCAAATTTGGGCTAGTAGAGATTTTTCACCTGAATATGTCTCATCGGTTGCTTCAATGAATGACGGTGAACACTTCTCAGTACTTGAAGGCAATAAAATTGTCAAATACAGCTACACTGACTTTAGCAAAGCGGTTGCAGTGATACTTGATGGAGACAAACTTTCAGGAATTACAATTGAAGATTACTCATTTAATGCTGATGAAAGTAAAGTGTTGATAGCAACCAAGGTTAACTATATTTATAGAAGAAGTTTTACTGCAGAGTATTTCGTGGTTGATATCAAATCATCAAAAGTTACCAAGTTATATGAAAATGGTGCTCAAATGTTGGCTGATTTTTCACCTGATGGCTCTAAGGTAGCATTTGTGTTTGAAAACAATTTGTATATCCGAGATCTCAACTCAGAAAAGATAACTCAGCTCACAACAGATGGCAAACAAAACAGCATTATCAACGGATCAACGGATTGGGTATATGAAGAGGAATTTGAAATTACCAAAGCATTTTACTGGTCGCCTGATGGAGCAAGAATAGCCTATCTCCGTTTTGATGAATCAGCAGTGAAAGAATTTACAATGGATTACTATCAAGGAGGTACTTATCCTGAACCTTACACATTTAAATATCCAAAAGCAGGAGAAGATAATTCAAAACTTGAGTTAAAAATATATTCATTGACAGACGGCACAACGCGTAGCGTAAATTATGGAGGGTATGAATATATACCGCGTATGAAATGGAGCAATGATGCCAATCAGTTGGTTTATCTTACCATGAACAGACATCAGAATGAACTTAACTACATGATTGCTGATTGCGCCGGTTCAGGTGATATTACCGGTCATACAATCTATACTGACAAAAGTGAAACCTATGTTGAAGTAGATAATAATCTCGTTTTTCTTGAAAATAAAAATGCTTTTATCAGAACAAGTGAAAAAGATGGATATAAACATATTTACCTTATTGAAATGTCAGAGCCTGCAAAAGAATTTCAGATAACTAAAGGGAGTTGGGATGTAATTGAGTTAAAAGGTATCAATGAAAAAGCAGGATTAATCTACTATACTTCAGCTGAAGAAGGTGCAATGTATCAATCTCTGTATTCAATTAAATTAGACGGAACCGGAAAAGTAAAGCTATCTGCTGAACTAGGTCACAATGAATCTGAATTCAGCAATGGTATGAAATATTATATCAACACGTGGTCAAACATCAATACGCCATATAAATTCAGTGTACACACAGCAAACGGAAAACTGGTCACCACACTGAAAGATAATGCATCCTTGAAAAGTAAGCTGAAAGAATTTAAAATTTCTCCGGCAAAATTTATCTCAATTAAAGGAGCAGATGAGCTTTTGAATGCATTCATCATTTTGCCAACTGACTTTGATTCAACAAAAAAATATCCGGTTTATTTCAATATATACAACGGTCCCGGGCACAACACGGTGATTGACCAATGGGGTGGAAGCAATTATTACTATCACCAACAATTGGCGCAAAAAGGGTATATCGTAATTTCAGTAGACACCAGGGGAACCATGTATCGCGGAGCTGAATTTAAAAAATGTACTTACCTACAACTAGGGAAACTTGAAACAGAAGATATGATTGCTGTTGCACGTGAAGTAGGGCAGTGGTCATATGTTGATGCATCACGTATTGGAGTAATGGGTTGGAGCTACGGCGGCTACATGTCTTCATTATGCATTACTAAAGGAGCTGACGTGTTTAAAATGGCAATAGCTGTTGCCCCTGTTACAAATTGGAGGTGGTATGATAATATTTATACTGAAAGATTCATGCGCACACCTGCTGAAAACGCTTCAGGATATGATGATAATTCTCCAATCAACCACGTTGAAAAACTTACCGGAAAATATTTGTTAATTCATGGTTCAGGTGATGATAATGTGCATGTGCAAAATACGATGGAAATGGTTGACGCACTGGTTAAAAAGAATAAAGATTTTGATATGTTTATTTACACCAACAAAAATCATGGAATTTATGGTGGGTATACTCGTTTACATCTTTACAATAAAATGCTTGAGTTTACGCTAGAAAATCTCTAATTCAATTTATGGTAAAGGCTGTATTGACCGGTTTCATTAGTATATTAACGCTTCCATTGCTGGCAGGCGCAGATTTGTTTGCCTTGCATTTGGGGTGTTCTTTTGCATCAGAAACTGAAAATTCAAATAGCATTGAATGGCTTGATATTGAAACTGCTTCAGACAGAAATAAGGATGATAAAAAATTCTTCTTTATTGATATTTATACTGATTGGTGTGGATGGTGTAAAAAAATGGATCAGTCAACTTTTCTTGATTCCTCTGTGATTGAATATATGAATGAACACTTTTATGCTGTAAAAATGAATGCAGAGTCAAAAGAACCTGTTGCATACAAAGAGGTGCTATACGAGTATAAAATGTATAACGGTAAAGGGTATAATGAATTAGCTGTAAATCTGCTCAGTGGAAAAATGAGTTTCCCATCTTTTGTTATTCTTTCTAAAAAAGAGGTGAGGCTGGGGACTATCGTTGGGTTTCAGAAACCGGCAGAATTGCTTGATGAACTCAAAAATTATACAAATTAGCCGCATTTTTTTTTAGCTATCCAATGATTTATTCTAAATCCTAGAGCCAATTTGATTTTTCTCAGTTTTAGAATTGATTAATATCTTAAAACTAATTCAGGCACTTGAATTGTCTGATTATGCGAATGATTGTACACTTGCATTGTCATGTCAACGAAAAAAAAATAAATCATTTTGTATTTTGGTTAGACAAACCCTGTATATTAGTGACAAAATAATTTAACCCGATCATGGGGAATTTCACAACACTTTAAAACACATACACCATGAGTGAAGTAGCAAAAATAATTTTGGGAGACAAAACCATTGAACTGCCGGTAATTACTGGTTCTGAAAATGAAAAAGCAATTGATATTTCTAAACTCCGTGATTTGACCGGGTACATTACCATGGATCGCGGTTATAAAAATACCGGAGCATGTGAAAGTGGCATCACCTTTTTAGATGGTGAAGAGGGGATTCTAAGATATCGTGGATATTCTATTGAAGATTTAGCTGAGAAAGCTGATTTTCTTGAAGTTTCCTATTTGTTGATTTTTGGTGAATTACCCACAAAAGCGCAGTTAGAACAATTTGAAAATGATATTCGCAAATACACCTTGGTGCATGAAGAGATGAAAGACATCATTGATGGTTTTCCTGCTTCAGCTCACCCAATGGGCATTCTTACTGCGCTTACCAGTGCGCTTACTGCGTTCAATCCTAAACCGGTAGATGTTAAATCTGAACATGACATGTATCATGCTGTGTGTAAAACACTGGGTAAATTTGTAGTTCTTTGTTCTTGGGTATATCGCACCAAAGTTGGTTACCCTTTGAATTATTATGACAACTCAAAAGGATACGTTGAAAATTTCATGCGGTTGATGTTCGCAATCCCTACCACAGAATACAAAGCAAATAAAGTGGTGGTTGATGCTTTGGATAAATTACTTATTCTGCACGCTGATCATGAGCAAAACTGCTCTACTTCAACCGTTCGTATCGTTGGTTCTTCTCATGCCGGATTATTTGCTTCAATTTCAGCCGGGGTTTCTGCATTGTGGGGACCACTTCACGGTGGTGCAAATCAAGAAGTAATTGAGATGCTTGAAGCAATTAAAGCTGATGGTGGTGATGTAGATAAATATGTATTGAAAGCTAAAGATAAAAATGATGGCTTCCGTTTGATGGGATTCGGGCATCGTGTCTATAAAAACTTTGACCCGCGCGCAAAAATCATTAAAAAAGCGGCAGATGAAGTATTAGCTGCACTTGGCGTGAATGATCCAATTTTAGACATCGCTAAAAAATTAGAAAAAGTTGCTTTGGAAGATGATTATTTCAAATCAAGAAATTTATATCCAAATGTTGACTTCTACTCTGGTATTATTTATCGGGCTTTAGGTATCCCAACGGATATGTTTACCGTAATGTTCGCGCTTGGTCGTCTTCCGGGTTGGATTGCACAATGGAAAGAAATGCGTCAAGGCAATGAGCCTATCGGTCGTCCAAGACAAATTTATACAGGTCATACCTTAAGACCATTTGTTCCGGTTGATAAAAGAAAATAACAAAGGAATCCTCCATAACTTGGAGGATTTTTTTTATGTGTGATTTATCAATCTTTATTTGTTTCGTTACGCTAAACTCTGCATAAAGAAATACTATTTATTTGCGTGAAGACCGCATTCCATCTTATTTTACTCACGTGTATTTATTCGTGTTGCAACAAATCAGAGGTGACTCATGATGAAGAAATAAAATCATATATCAGTAAAACTTCATCTGATACTTTCGCTGCAACTCATAACAATCAAACTTGTCTTCCCCAAGTTTCACAAAGATTCTTGATCTGGAAAGAAAGTGATTCACTCGCTATTCTTAAAACTGACGATGAAAATAAATTTATTCAAGATGAAATTTACTTCTATTTAATCACGCATCTTGATTCGGTAGGAGCCAAGAAAATAATTCGTCGTGAAGATTTTTACGGACCAGTTGAATGGGAGCAAGAATTTGAAAACGGAATATCTTATCGGTATATCAAGTATCCTGAGGTTGGTGCTGCCGGTGTACTTCAGACATCTTGTTATGATAAAAAAGAATTCATGCAAGTTATTTATCCGGTTATAGAATATCGCTCCCATTGTGATAATTGCGATAATCCAACATATATATGGAAAGATGATTATACTAAGTATGAGCCCACAGAAATTATTCCAGGTTGTTATTATGAAATAAATCAACATGATTCAAGTTTCATTCAACTTGAATGGTATTGTGGATGCTAGATATAAATCAGAAATTCGGGTTGATTAGTCAGCAAAAAAAATCTCCATATAGAGACATGCTAATATCTTACAGTGGGATCTTGAATCAAGATTTTTTTTATTGGAAAAAATTTAGTTTCCTGAATCAAAGAATGAAGAAGAAGACAAAAAAAAATCCCACCGTATAGTGAGATTTTTTTTATGATTTGAATATTCTATTATTTCAATACCGTTACATGTCCACGGTGAGTATGTCGTTTGTCTGACATGGTTTCTTTAAATTCAATCTGCCATACATAGACACCATTTTCAACAAGTCCTTGATCTCCGTAAGTACCATTCCATCCGTAATCAAAGTTGTAAGTTTCAAACATCACTTCACCCCAGCGATCAAAAATAACCATGTGGAAATCATAAGGATCAACTCCAGAACTAAACACGGGTTGGAAATACTGGTTGAACTCATCTCCATCAGGTGTAAATGAATTTGGAATGTAGAAAGTAATAACATCTTGAACAGTGACAATTTGTGAAACACTGTCCATACAGCCATAACTGTTGTATGCATATAAAGTAACTAAATAATCCATGTTACCAATTGCAGGATACAAGTGAACAGTATTCGTATCAAACGATGTTGTTCCATCGCCAAAATGCCACTCGTAATAATCAGCATCATCAGATGAATTGGTGAAAGTAACTTCTGAATTGTAAATGTCAGGTATCTGAGGTGAAAATGTGAATTCTGCTTCAGGCGGTGCAACAACTGTAATATAGTTAGTGTAGGTTGTTGAACCAGGGCAAGCTCCCGTGCCTTGAAGGGTGAGTGATACCGTGTAAGTTCCCGGATTGAGGTATGTATGCTGAATTCCACCACACAATTGTCCAAATCCATCACCAAAGTTCCAAACACAATTTGTATTTGTGCCCGGTGTGGTGTTTGTAAAATTAACAACTAACGGAGCACAACCACTTAATGTATCTGCTGTAAAAGAGACAACAGGAGTAGGGTTGATGGTAATGATCACCATTTCTTCATCGTAACAATTAGGCATTGTTCCGGTTTCATCATAAAGGTAAAGTGTGGTTGAAGCCGTGATTAAGGTTCCTGCGTTCACTTGAGTGCCTGTTCCGTTTGGACCGGTGAAGTAGCCTTGGTTTCCTGTAAGACTTGTTCCACCAATTACAGGTAAAGTATAAGAATCACAATGCGATTGATCAGCCAAATCAGTTATTGAAGGTTCTGAAATCACTTGTATTGTGAACAATGCTTGATCACCAGGACATGCACCCACTGAAGGTACAGTGTAAGTAAAAGTGTAAGTTCCGGTTGCTAATCCAGATGCATCCAATATACCAGAACCTGTATTGAATTGACCAGACGAGGTTGTTTCAGCCCAGATACCCCCCATATTATTGCCATTCAATAAGGTGTTCAAATTGATTGTAGTGCCTGATGAATTACACAACGTAGCGTTATTGTCTAAACCTGCTTGTGGTAAGTCAATAACAATGACAGTGAAGTTAGAAACATCTGGTACGCATGGTGCAACTGCATTTACGGTATATGTAAATGTATAAGTTCCTGCAGTTAATCCTGCAGATGTGAATACTCCGGTAACCGTATTAAACTGACCAGAAGAAGTTGTTTCAGCCCATACTCCGGCACCGTTATTACCAACAAGCAAGGTGTTCATGTTGAGTGTAGAGCCTGGTGCGTTACAAACAGCGGTACTGTTGTCACTTCCTGCATCGGCATATTGTTCAATAGTTACAGTGAATACTGCTTGGTCACCTGCGCATGGGCCAACAGCAGCTAATGTATAAGTGAATGTATATGTGCCGGCAGATGTGTTGGCAACATCTAAAACTGTTGTACCAGAGTTAAATTGACCTGAAGGGATAGCTGAAGTTTCAGCCCAAGTTCCACCAGGGTCAGAACCACTTAACAAGGTTGATAATGTCAATGTTGATCCCGGCAAATTACATAAGGTGGCGTTGTTATCAGCACCGGCATTTGGTAAATTAGTCACTGTAATTGCAAAATTGGCAATATCAGATGGGCATGGTGCAACTCCAGTTACCGTATAGGTGAAATTGTATACACCAACTGTCAGTGATGAAGCGTCAAACACTCCTGTAGTGGCATTGAACTGTCCACTAGAAGTAGTTTCTGTCCAAGTTCCAATTCCATTATTACCTGCCAACAATGTATTTAAATCAATTGTTGAACCGGCTGTGTTGCATATGGTAGAAGCATTGTCCGCTCCAGCAAGTGCTTCTTGTTGAACATTGATTGTAAAGTCAGCAACATCCGGTGTGCACGGTGCAATGCCATTTACGGTATATGTAAATGTATATGCTCCCGCTGATAAACCGGCTGCATCTAGTACTCCGGTAGTTGAATTAAATTGACCGCTGGCACTAGTTTCAGCCCATGTTCCTATTCCGTTGTTACCTGAAAGTAAACTATTCAAATCAATGGTTGAACCTGTGGTGTTGCAAATATCAGATGTGTTATCTGCACCTGCTTGGGCGTTTTGATTCACGGTAATTGTCATCACTGCAACATCTGGTGTACAAGGTGCAACAACGGTTGTTTGATATTCAAATGTATAGTTTCCTGCTGCTAAACCTGATGCATCAAAAACGCCGGTTGTTGCATTGAACTGTCCACTTGATGTTGTTTCTGTCCATGTTCCCGGATCAATACCGGCTCCTAACAAGGTATTTACATCTATTGTTGATCCTGCTGTATTACATAATGTTGATGTGTTATCAGGTCCGGCAGTTGTGCCTCCACTGAAGTTTACAATCACTTGTTCGTAATCAAAACATCCACCAACAGGATCAGCAATCATAACATAAATCACATCTCCAGGGTTCATGGTTGTACCTACTAATTGATTAGACATGTCAGTAGCACTTGCAGGAATAGCTGTGTGGAAAGTTGTGGTAGTGCCAGGCACACCATTCAAATCTGTAACCACTAAGGTTGTTAAATCAAATGCCCCACAAGTTGCTGCAGGTGGTGTTATGGAAACAAGAGGACCAGTACCAACTTGAACATAAATTTCTTTCACAATACTCATTGATAAGCATGGATTGATAGGTGTACCAGTAACAGTATATAAAGTAGAAGTAGCTGGTGAAGCCATTACTGTAGGACCCGTTGCAGGTGTCAAACCAGTGCCTGGCGTCCAAACCCAGTTATAATCTGTAACACCAGGTCCGGTAATATCTAATTGAATTGACTGTCCGGGACAAGCTAAATAAGCAGTATCTGTAACAGGGTTACATACGGAACCTGATCCTCCAGAACCGGAAAAACTAAAATCGTAAAGTTGGGCAAAAGCTTCGTCTACCTGTGTATCATCTAATATGATTACAAATTCAAAAGTTTCAGATGCCCCGGCTGGCAATGAATTAATTTTATATGCAAGTGAGATCGCCTCATCATTGAAAGATGTCGCACCAACTGTTCCGGTTAAACCTGCAACTCCATTCCAAATATCTGAAGCATCACGGTTAGCAAAACCACCATAAGAAACTCTGAATTGTTGACCAATAGCGGCAATACCAACATAAGACAACCAAGGGTTAGCCTGTGTTGCAGATACTAATGCTTTAGGGCAACTTGGCGTAGGTTGTGATACAATAGTGTTTTGCGTGGTGTAATCCCAAGTCAAGAACACATTGTTATCTGGGTCAAAATTGCGGTAGAAGTATAAGTCGTTCAATGCACCTCCGGTGTTATTTGTCAGGGTAACTTCTGTGGTATAATAGAGTTCTGTTGTAATGAAGTGATAAGTGATTTTCACCCCAACACCGGCAATGGTTCCGTTCCAATCAACTGACAAGCAATTACCATCAACGACATAGTTTGAAAGACCACCGGGAATTTCATTATAGTAGGATGAGTTGTTAGAGTAGTTAACCCCATTCACTTCAATACCAAAACCATTTTCAGGAGAGCCAGGTGTAAAGAAATCTCCGTCGTAATTCATCCAACCATCATTCTGAGGGTTAGCTACGAAACCAAAATAAACAGCAGGATCCCATTGATCAGAACGAGCATGTGTCCCACCGGGATCTGAAGTTCCTTCATGGCCATTATTGTTAATGGCAATTTCAGCAATGTTACCAAGCAGGTAGGCACCGGTTGGAGTAAGCTGCGCAATTGCACTGCCAGATATAATTATCAAAGCAAGTAAACCTGCCAGTTTTTTCAATGTTCTCATATGAAACATGAATTTGGGTTTATTTAATTTTTACAAAGACTATCAATGTAGTTGTTCCACCAGATTACATCTTCAGGTTGTGGAGTACGATCAGCATGTATTCTGAGGTAAGCCACGTGATTATTGAAATCAACCATGTAAGTCAGACGATTATTGCTGATAAAACCAAACACCTTTTTTGCATCAGTTTCAGTTGCAAAGTTCAAATGCGTAATATCCATCTGATAGTATTCTTGCAAAGGTTGTGTTGTATCAATGCTCACGCAGTAATCAGCCGTGATTGATGCTGTTCCATACGAAGTTGGTGCACTGAACTGACCGTAAATACTTGCTCCAATGAAAAGCGCTGTAGCTACGAAAGTTGATTTTAAACAATTTATCATAATTTCCGGTGTTTGTTTTGGTAAATTTAATCAGTAGACGTTGAGTGATTTAATCAGGTTGCCTAAACTGTATAATTCTTTGCTTTTCTTTTGCTAACTGTTGATTTTATTTACCGTTTCGCATGTATGTTTGTTTCCATGATATAAATCATGTTTAATAATAGGCAACATCATAATTCCATTATTATTCAAATCATAACTTTGGCAAAAATCTAACTTTATGGCTCATCAACAAACTACACGTGACATTAATCTTACCGGTTTTAAACCCATTGACAAATTGTTCTATGATTATGAGTTGAACCGTTTTGGGATCATATCAATGTTAATTCTTGTTTTTGGTACGCTTGGCGGTGTTGCGGTTGGCGTTGGGGCTTTAGATAGTATCATGCAATTAATTTTAGTTGTATTACCTACCATGTGCGCGTTGGCAATGATTTTGGCTGTATCTCCAATGAGAGCAATAGTCTATTCTTCTTTTGCTGCAATTTTGGTAGATATTTTTGTAATTGCATACAATTTAATTATACTTTAAGTCTATATAGGTTTACTTGGTTATATTCTCTGAAAGTCCTGCTTTGCGGCAGGACTTTTTATTTTGTTCAATCTCTGAGAATAATTAATATACAGTTCTGATGGCTTGATACGAGTTAAGTAATTAGTTTTGAGAAGATTTTAATTAACTATCATGAGCTACAGACTATTCAATTTTGCTTTTACTTGTTTGATTTTTTTTGTTGGGCTTGAATGTAATGCTCAGTCTGATCAAAGATTAGAAGCTGTTTTACAAAAAGGTCATTCAAAACCTATCACCTGTTATTCCTTTAGTCCGGATAGTAGTTTTGTAGTAACCGGAAGTGCAGATAATTCAATCATCCTCTGGGATATCTTAACAGGACGTCAAGTGAGAGTATTTAATAGACACAGTGAAAAAATCTATTCACTTTCATTTAGTCCTGATGGTAAAAAAATACTTTCTTGTTCTGCTGATAATTCCGCAAAAGTGTTTGATGTATTAACCGGAGAACTACGCATTCACATTCATCCTGAAAGAACTTATCTTGATCATGCACGATGGTCACCAAAAGGCAAGTATATTGTTGTGGCTGATGACCGCGACGGAATTTTTATCTATGATACATTAAAAGGCAAACTTGTCAATTCTTTTTACAGAAGTTACAGCATCATGAACACGCAAGACATCATCAATGCAGATGAAAACAATATCTTATCAGCGAATGATTATGCCAGCTTTTTTCTATGCAATATAATAACCGGAGATACGCTAAAGCAAGTTGAATTTGACAAAGCATATCAACTCTCTTTTAGTCCTGATGGAAAGTATATTGCAGCAAGCTCTGCAAAATTATTCACACAAATTTTTGACGCCACAAATGGCAAATTAATTTACACCTTGAAAGACGGAGCTGAAGAATGTGATGGATGCAATACTAAGCATGTGTTTTCCAATTCAGGTAAATTTTTGGTGACTATGTCTGACAAAATTGATGGCATCGTTTGGGATATGGCAACCGGTAAAAAAATAAAATCAATTAGCACGTTTAGAGAACGCCCACAAAGTCTTGTATTCAGCAAAGATGATTCACATGTGTTGTTATCTTTTGATGATGATGTGTATGTATATGAAGTAAAATCTGGAAAAGAAAAACTCCATATCAATCAGAAAGGCTTAAGCTATTATGAGTTCACCGCCGGACCTGAAAATTCTTTTCTTCTATCAGGATTTTCAAATGAGGCCATAATTTATAATATGCACTCAGGCAAGCGTACGCAAATTCTTAAAGGTTTCATGAATAAAAAGAGAGACGATGGTTTGAAATTCAATTACAATTCATGGTCAGACAAACACATTCTGAAATACATTAGCATGAGAAAGCCTCTTGAGCTAAGTCCTGATCAAAAATATTACGCAATAGGTGGAATTGATTCAAGTGCCATGATCATTGAAGTTGAAACAGGCAGAGTAAAACATTATCTAACGGGGCATAGACAAACTGTAATTGCCATTGAATATAGTCCTGATGGAAAATTAATTGCCACAGCCGGAGGTGATCGTAAAATTATCATTTGGTCAACTGAAACCGGACAAAAATTACACACCTTAACAGGGCATCAAGAATTAATTTTTGACCTTGCATTTAATGCTGAAGGAACAGAGTTGGCAAGCGGAAGTTGGGATGGATCCATGCGAATTTGGGATATGTCTGATCCGGGTGAATACACTTATTTTGATTTGGGTGGTGTATCTCCTTACACGGTGGCTTTTACTCAAAATGATTTGTATATAGTAACCGGAGATTTAAATAAAAATATTGATTTCTGGGAGCCGGACGCAGGCGCTATTTTCAGAACGCTGGTGGGACATACGGGGCCAATTTCCGGAGTTGAATTCTCTTCAGATAATAAATACGTTGCTACTTCAAGTTGGGATGGCAAAGTAAAAGTGTGGGATGTGTTAAACGGAATGCTGGTTTCAAAAATGGACGGACATGAAGGAGCTGTGTACGCTCTAGCTTATTCACCTGACAATACATTTATAGCTTCTGGTGGCGCTGACAATGTCATTATTTATTGGAATACAGAATTGAATACTAAACAATTTCTCACAGGACATACAGCACCGGTAACAAGTATTTGTTTCAATTCCGCAGGTGATAAACTGATCAGTTGTGACGCCGATGGCATGGTGAAAGTGTGGGATTTAAAATCAATGCGTGAACTATATTCAAGAATTCAAATTACTAAATCTGATTGGCTGGCAACAAGTCCTTCAGGAAAATTTGATGGATCATCAGGTTCACTTGATCATGTAAATTATGTTTCAGGTATGAAAGTAGTACCCATTAGTTCATTATTTGATAAATATTATACGCCTGATTTAATCAGTAAAATTTTTAGCGGTGAATTGAAAAATGATAGCGGAGAAAATCTCAATCAAAATTTGCCTGATGTACCATTGATTTCATTTGAATTTGCAGATGCTGGCATCAGATCAATAGAAAATGTTGATAGCATGATAGAGTGGAGCGCATCCAGCCTGCCGCTTGGTATTAGAATAAATAGTCAAGGTGAAAAAATTGAGGAGATTCGAATATACAACAATGGAAAATTAGTCATCAGAGAATCAATGGAAACTGAGCTTGAGTTCAGAGGTGGTGATAAAGATGTTCGTCAATTTGAAATTCCTCTATTGGTTGGTGAAAATAATATTTCTGCAAGAGTAATTAATGCAGAACGGGTTGAATCCAGTCCGGCTGAAATTACAGTGTTTCATGATGGAACAGGTGCTCAAACTGATTTGTTTATTCTTTCAATTGGTATCAATGAGTATAAAAATCCTCAATATAATTTGAGTTATGCGGTGAATGATGCAACGGCGTTTCTTACTGCGCTTAAGAACGGTGCTGATTCTCTTTTTAATTCAGTGACCACTTTCAGTATTTTGAATGAACAGGCCGTTAAGCCAAATATTTCTGAAACCTTCACTACCATTATCAATACAGCAGGACCTGAAGATGTTTTCGTTTTTTATTATGCCGGGCATGGCATTATGAGTTATGAAAAAGATCCGGCAAATTCAGATTTTTATATTGTGACACATGATCTCACTAATCTTTACAGCGAGACAACCGTGCTGAAACAAAAAGCCATATCTGCTGTTGAACTCATGGAATTTTCAAAAATGATTCGCTGTGGAAAACAATTGTTTATTCTGGATGCATGTCACTCAGGTGGCGCACTGGATGCTTTTGCAAGCAGAGGGGATGGACGTGAAAAATCTCTTGCTCAACTTGCGCGCAGCACGGGTACCTTTTTTATCACAGCTTCACAAGATGCTCAGTTTGCAAATGAAGTTGGAAATCTTGAACATGGTTTGTTCACCTATGCTTTGCTTGAAATATTGAATGGTCAAAAAGGAAATAACGGTGATGATAAAATAACTATCAGTGAATTGAAACTATATGTTGAAGAACGGGTGCCTGAATTATCAGAGCAGTACAGAGGATCACCTCAATTTCCAACTAGCTATAGCTTTGGGCAAGACTTCCCAATTGTTATTCTGAAATAATCCATTTCTAAAAATGTTTTAATCATTGTGATTCAAATCAAAGAATAACACATTCTAAGAAATTTGAGAGAATTTTTAATTTCAAACTTGAAATTGTGTAAACAATTGACACGCATTGAGAAATACCCTATCTTCGCCGCAAATTGAAACATGATGAAAAAAACTTTACTCTCAGCACTTTTTGTTAGTGCAACTTCACTTTTAATTGCCCAAACGCGTGTCACCAATAATCCGGTGCTCGTTATCAATCCGGGTTCACCTACTTGCAACGCAGGCGGTATTATTACTACTGATAATTCATTTTTTCATATTTATGATTTAGATGATTATCCAAATATTGTAGATACTGCATTTATCGTACGCATGAAAGTTGCCTGTGAAGAAACTACAGGCGGTGCTTACAATATAGTTGGAGCAGTTTATACCGTTGTTGGTTCTGCATCTCTTGCAAATTTTACTCTTGTGAGTGATGATACCACTGCAATTTTTCCTGATTCAACTATGTACAAAATGGATATTCCTTTTGATCAGGGATATGTGTTTCCCGGAGATTCTTTGGCAAGTGAATTAAAATTACCTACGAATGCTACTGCGTCATTCTACCCGGGTTCTAACACTTCACCTGAATCAAGCCCAACTTATATTGTTGCCGCCGGTTGCAGCATTTTTGATTTGACAACGATGGCAGGAATTAGTTTTCCGGATATGCACTTAATAATGAATTTGTATTTAAATCAAAAACCTTCAATGACTGATTTTTCTACCAGTATTTTCAAAAATGATTCAGTTTATTTTGCTGATGCTGATTTCACTTCAAACTTCACTGATAATGACAATGACGGAATCACGATGATGAAAGTTACCGCATTGCCAACAAATGGTATTCTTGATCTTAATGGAACCACTTTAGCAGTAGGTGACACTGTTTGGACAAGTGAAATGAATACGCTGTATTATATTCCAAATACTGGATATTCTGGCACTGATAATTTTAGTTTTCGCGCAAGAGATACCAGCCATTGGGCAAATACCCCAACAGTTGTAACAGTGGATGTAATTAACTGGCAATTGGGCATCACTGAACTAACAACTGATAATTTTACGGTCTATCCAAATCCGGCTAACAATGTTGTGAATTTACCTTCAGATATTCAGTTTGAAATAATTCGTGTTTTTGATGCTACAGGAAAACAGGTGATGATCATAAATCAATTTCAATCTTCTATTGATATCAGCCAGTTAGAAAGCGGAATGTATTATCTGGTAACAACAATAAACGGTGTAAACAAAAACGCTGTTTTCACCAAGCAATAGTTTTCAAATTTTAAAAAGGGCTTAACTTTGTTTAGGCCCTTTTTTATTTGGAATTCATCATTATGAAAAAAACTCTGTATACCTTTTTTGCTTGTGCTTTGTCAGCGCAACTATCTGCACAAACTCGCCTCACTCAAAATTCTCAACATAATATTTGGGTTGGTAATTCAGCCGCCTGCACAACTAGTGGTCCGGGTACTATACATAATAATAGTTTTTTAAGAGTATTTGATACAGATGATCACAATGTAATGGATACCGTTTTCTTTGTTTACATTGAATTGGGGGTTGAATCTACTTCTGGCGGAAATTATGATCTGATAGGCAGGGTGCATCAATTAAACGGGGTTCTGCAATTTTCTAATATGAGTGTGATGGCCGCAGATACTGCTGCTGTTTATCCTGATTCAACCATATATAAAATGATTATTCCAATGCAAGATGGTTATGCCTTGCCGGGTGATACATTGGTTTGTGAAGTATTTGCTCCCTTGAATGGTGCAATTACTTTTTTTCCGGGTTCTAATCCGTACGTTGAATCTGGTCCATCATACTTAGCTGCTAGCGGTTGTGGAATGGCTGAACCAACAACCTACGCCAGTATAGGGTATACACAAGTGAAGCTTGTTCTCAATCTTTGGGTGAATCACAAACCTTTTATGAATGATATGGCAATGTCAGTCTTTAAAGATGAAGTGCTCTCATTTACCAAATATGATTTTGACAATTCAATGAATGATTTTGATTCAGACACTACCGGAATGATCCGCATTGAATCTCTCCCTTTATCAGGTTCGCTTGCCCTAAACAGTGTTCCTTTAAATGTGGGCGATACAGTTAACAGTGATGAATTGGCACAAATAACGTACACTCCAAATCTCGGATATTATGGAGCAGACAGTTTCAACATACGTGCGCATGATGCTTACCACTGGGCCAATAATACAAGCGCAGTAAACATTACTGTTATCAATTGGCAATTGGGTGTATCTGACTTATCTGAATTTCAGATTGAATTATTTCCTAATCCGTCTGATGAATTTATTTACGTAAAAAATTTCAACCCATTATGGAAAATCTCTCTCTACAACTCGTCAGGTGTAGTCATTGAACGATTCATAAATACTGAAGGTCGTATGTCAACCGTTGACTTGGCTTCAGGAATCTATTACCTGGTGATTGATATGGAAAATTCTATTACAGTATCATCTTTCATTAAAAACTAATACGATGCGATTTTCATTTTTAGTATTCATTACCTTATTTTCTTTGCCGGCAATTTCACAGCTTATTTGTGATCCAGTTGATACACGAATTGTGATTGCAGGTGTCTTATCATGGCAAGATCCGAATGTTGCATCCTTCAGTGATGAGAACCGAAAAGATCAGGAATTACATGATTTATTTAAGCATGGCGCCGTGCCAGATTCAACCAATATTTTATTGTTAGATCAGGACGCAACATTGGAGAAAATGAATCGCAATATTAAAAAACAAATGAAGGCGTGCACCAGTGAATCTACCTTTATTTTTTATTACGCCGGACATGGTAGCAAAATTGGAAATAATCATTATTTCTGCAATTACGACATGGGTAAATCAGAGGCCTCTATGTTTCATGTCTCAACCTTGAGTGAATATGCCAAGCTTTATTTTAAGGGAAAAAGAATTATCCTCATGGCTGATTGTTGTTATTCAGGTTCATTATTGAAAGTAGGAGAAGATATTTCAAAGTTGGGAATTGAAGTCATTGTTCTGACTTCTGCAACATCGTCAAATATCTCAACCGGTAACTGGACATTCACTCAAACTATATTGGATTGTATGCGCGGAGATTTATTGGCTGATCAAAATCTTGATAATAAAATTAGTCTCACTGAAACTGCAAGTGAAGTGAAACAAGCCATGAAACATCGCGAATATCAGTTGTGTGGTTATGCATCATACAAAATTCAACCGGATGAAATTATTGTTGGTGTGTGTGATGAGGATGTGCGAAAACCATCAACGTATGGTCAGGGTATAAAACTTGGTACGTATGTATATGCATTGAATGAAAATAACGAATGGAAACCTGCGCGCATTATCAAATCAGTTGCGGGATCATATACCGTTCAGTTTTATAACTACTCTGAAAAACTTGACTTGACAGCTGAGAATAATGCGGTTAGAACCGTGTATTTTCCGGTATACACTTCCGGACAAAAAGTAGAAGTAAAATGGGAAGGTAAATATTACCCCGCTGAAATTGTATCAACTGATGATGCATTCATGTATGTTCACTACACCGGATATGATAATTCTTATGATGAATGGGTAATGTATGACCGCATTAGAACCGGAAAAGAAATTGCAAAATCAATCAAATGGGAAGGTGCTTGGTATCCGGGGTATATCTTAGAAAAACGAGATACTGCTTACTTTATTAGCTATGAAGGGTATTCACATACCTGGGATGAATGGGTAAGCCCTGAGCGTGTGAAATAATTTTTTCTTATTTTTTTAGTCGTTCAACCAGTTCAGGAATTTCCCCCACAATCCTTTTCTTATGGGCTTGGTAGCGTTGGTTGATTTTTGATTTTTATTAGTTTCCTTCTTTTTAGAAACTGTTTTTTTATCTGATTGTGTCGCTTGTTTATAATGCTTGACTTGTTTTTGCTTACGCAATTGTTCTTGCTTTTCTTTTTTAATTCGCTCTAAACTGTTCTTGCGGTTTTCACGCTGTGTTTGGCTGAAATGATAGATTCCGTTTTTGTCTTTATAAATAGAATTTTCTTCATCATCTTCCGCAACATTTATTTCCGCAAATTTGCTACCTCTCTTTTTTACTGAGGCTTCACCGCTTTCGTCTTCAGGTTGAATTTCTTTTTTAGCTTCCGGTAGTTCTATTTTTCCAAGTACTTTTAATCCTTCTAATTTAATTTTTGGGGCTTTGATAAGTTCTGCTTCAGGATCAACCGGCAAGGGAATGAAGGGGTCAACAACTGATTCATTTTTTTCATGTGTTGCGCTGTGATAATGGGGTACCTCAATTGGCACATGAATGGATTCAGGGGTAGATTCAATAACCTCAGATTCTTTTTCTGTCAATTCCTTTGCTGTTGTTGATTCCAATTTTGGTTCAGTGGTTGTTGATTCCGTTTCTTCGGTGAGTGCAGAAATATTAACATGAACCGATTTTGCAAATGCCTGTGCATGCTCATCTTCAACGCGGGTATTTAAATCATTTTCCAGCGTAAGTCCATAATTGGTTTTTACATATTCAATAATTGCACTTGGTTTGGTATCCAGTTTTCTGGCCAATTGTCCTAATCTCATAGAGTTGTTCAATTTCTGATGCAAATATACTGATTTCGTTTTTGGTTTAATCTTTAGATTCTGAAATCCTAAAGCTTTACGTTTTGTTAAAACGGTTGTTTTTCATGTATTCATTTAACTCTCTAAAATCAAGTTTCCCGCTTGAACTTTTGAGATAATCAAATACAATAATGGCTTTTTCAATTTTTTTATTTTCTGATTTAGGTTTATTCATCAGATAGAGTAGGGTGCGTTGTTTCCCCGGACTTAGTGCGTGAAAGTGAGCGCTGCCTTCACTGTCTTGCTCACAGAACTCATTGAAAAAATCAGGCGTTTCAATTCCGTATTCACTCTCATCCATGCTTATTGTCACAGTAAGCATATCACCGGTTTTTAATTTAAGTTTTTGTCTTATTTCTTTATTAATAGTGATATAATATTTTTTTTCACCACTACTCAGCACCGGAACTTGACTTTTTAGTTCGCCATTGAATAAGCAGAGTACTCTTTTGTTTTTTGCTTTACATACAGCATTGACAATATGGGGCGGAACATCAATTCTGAAGTACCACATCAATGAACTGTCTTTTTCTTCATACAGTTTTGTGCTAAAACTATGCTGGGTGTTACTGTCTTTTTTAACCATTTATATTTTATATGAGTTACTTGATAAATTCACTCTTATCACCAAATATGACCAAAATCAAATGATGAAGTTATAAGCATTTCAAATAATGAGGTATCTTTAATAAAAAAAAATATGGACGCAAAGCAACATCTTTATTATGCATTAGGCGCACTGGCATACGCGGTTGCTAAAGCTGATGGCAGTGTACAAAATGAAGAACGTGAAAAGGTAAAGCAGATTGTTGAAGAAGGTACCAAACATAAAATGGACTTTCATTATACTGATATCATTTTTCAAATATTACAAAAGGACAAGATGGGTTTTGCTGATGTTTATCAGTGGGCTATGAAATCATTTGAGACCGGTAAATATCATCTTACACCGTCTTTGCGATCAGAATTCTGTCAAGTGATTAAAGAAGTTGCAAATGCATTTCCACCTGAAAGCCCAATGGAGAAAAAGCTCATAGATCAATTTGCACAAGATATTGAAAACCTCTCAGCAAAAACTGCGCATGAGTGAACCTGTTGAATTTGCTGATCAGCAAAGAAAAATTCTCAAACAACTGGTGACTACCAAAATGCCTTTTGGCAAATATGAAGGCAAATTGATTTGTGATTTACCGGAATATTATCTCACTTGGTTTCAAAGCAAAGGGTATCCGGCCGGAACAATAGGCGTGCTGCTTGCAACCATGTATGAAATAAAACTCAATGGACTTGAAACGCTTATTGAGGGAATAAAAAAAGAAGTGTACCATAAAAAATAAAAGGTCGTCACTGTGCGTAACGACCTGTATTCATGATCAAGGAAGAAAATTAACTAAGACCCTTTCTTAGCGTCTTTTTTTGCTTTTTTGTCAGCACGTTTTTCTTTCAGGGATTTACCTGCCTTTTTTTCATTTTTTTGATGATTGATTCCTTTTGCCATAAAAATTTGCTTTTTGGTTTCACATTCTTTACGTGAATGTAGAAAAAATGTTTTGATCAAAATTTTTGAAGTACCAACAAATAATTAACAAGGAAAATTTGAAATTTTATTGATACGGCGGTGAAACTTTAAAAAAAAATCAGTGACAACAAAATTGTCGCATCATTTCAATCCATTCTGTTTTTTTGTTCCTCTAATGGCTGGATGATTCCATGGGTCATCTGGCCAGGCATGTTTTGGATAGCGTTGTTTCAATTCTTTTCGAACCTCAAAATAGCCTGTTTGCCAAAAACTTTTCAAGTCGCTTGTCACTTGCACCGGTTTGTATCCGGGAGATAAGAGATGCATGAGTACATTCACTTTCCCTTGATTGATTTGCGGAGTATTTTCCAATCCAAAAATTTCTTGAATTCTCACAGCTAATACCGGAACAGATCCGTTAGCAAAATATTCCAATGAAATTTGTGATCCACTTGGTACCTCTATTTTTGACGGAGCCAGTTGATTTAATTCATGTTGTTTGTCGTATGGAATTGAGTTGAATAAAATTTCAGCTAGTGGGAGTTTCTTTAAATCATCTTCGGTTTTTATGTTTACCAAATAGGGCATTAACCAATTTTCGCATGTGTGAAGTAGTGTTTCAATGCCAACATCAGGCCATGATAGATCATGATTCCATTTTCTGAGGCAAAGAATACGATTTTGAAATTGAGTAACTTCCTTATTCCAGTCAAGTAGGTGCGTTCCATTTTTTTTCAGCGTTGACAGTATGGCTTTTTGAATAGTGTTTTGATCAGGATTTCTCAGCGGATCTGATTTTAGAACAATACTCCCAAGTCTGGTTTCAACCATGGCTTGTAATTCTCCTTTTTTACCATTCCATTGTATTACTTCGCGCTGTTTGAGCAGGGGTTTAAGATCAACCGGATTCAACGGAGATGCCATAAAAATTTTACCTGTTCCTTCTCTTGCATCCAAATGAGCAATAGCTAACCAAGGTTCATGTGCTAAATCATCTTTGTAATCAGCCATTGCTATATTGCCACCTGACAATTGAAACAAGGCATTATTACCCGGACGCGCTGATGCAATACGTTCAGGATAGGCATAAACCAATAGCATACCGGTGAGATAGGGATCAACTATACTATTGTCTTCAGATGTGTTAAATAATTTTCTGTATTGCTCAGCAGTTTTGATCAATCGAAAGAATTTTTTTGACGGTGATTTTGCTTCTCGTTGTCTGCGAAGTGCGGTGATTCTTTTATTGATGTCAATTCCATCTTCTTTTGACAAAGGATCTTTTTCATCAAGCAGTGCTGCAATGTCAGCAGCAAGAGACAAAGCCCGAGGTTCATGTTCAACTGCCATCAACATCATGTGAGCAATTCGTGGATGACAAGGCAAGTTATGCATGCGTTTACCATGCTCCGTAATTTTTCCATTTGCGAATGCGCCTAATTCTTCAAGCAGCTCATTGGCCATTTTTAAATTATGTTCAGGTGGTAAATCAAGCCAAGCAAGTTGTTTAACATCTGGCACTCCCCAAATGGCAAGATCAAGTACTAAAGATGAAAGATCAGCAACCAGTATTTCTGGCACACGATGATTAGCCAACTTAGCATGCGCAGGACGAGACCACAACCTGTAACAAGTGCCTGCTGCCAGTCGTCCTGCACGCCCTGCTCGCTGATCAGCACTGTCTTTTGAAATCAATATTGTTTCAAGTTTTGATAGCCCGGTACGTGCATCAAACTTCTGAGTTCTGCCATATCCACAATCAATCACATTGGTCACACCTTCTATTGTTATTGATGTTTCAGCAATAGACGTGGCAATAACTATTTTTTGTTTTCCATTCTTTGATGGCATAATTGCGGCCATTTGCGCTGCGGGTGGCAAATTACCATACAAAGGATGTACTTCTGTTGCAGACAATGAGTTTTCAAGAAGTGCTGCACATTTTTTTATTTCTCCTTCACCGGGCAAAAAAATTAAAATATCACCGGTTTCTTTTTTGTTTTGAATTAATCGTGCGGCTGTTTGCGCACAAACTTCAGGCAATAAAAAAATATCCTGCTGATCAAGATAATTAATTTCAACCGGAAATTGTTTTCCTGAACTCTCAACTACCGGCGCATTAAGCAAGGTCTTTAACTCAGGTAAATTTAAGGTGGCAGACATGATTAATATTCTCAGTTCAGGTCTCAACACTTGTTGACATTCACGGCTAAACGCAAGTGCTAAATCAGCATGTATACTCCGTTCATGAAATTCATCAAAAATCACCAAACCAACTCCGTTGAGTGTATTATCTGTTTGGAGCATCCGCGTGAGAATACCTTCAGTTACTACTTCAATTTTTGTCTTGGATGATGTTTTTGTTTCAAAACGTATTCTATACCCAATAGTTTCACCAACTGATTCGTTCAATAAATCTGCCATGCGCATAGCTACTGTTTTTGCAGCTAATCGTCTGGGTTCAAGTACAATTATTTTTTGATCACGTAACCAAGCTGCATTCAAAAGTTCAATTGGAACCAGTGTACTTTTTCCGGCACCCGGTGGAGCACTTAGAATGGCGGTATTTTGCTGCTCAAGCGTTTCTTGAATTTGATTTAATACTTCAATAACCGGAAGATGAATATGTTGAAGCGCAGTGTGCATGTATGATCAGCAGAAAGTAAATTACGTCATGAAAAGCTTATCACAAACGGCATTGATACTCAAATACCCTTATGAGTCCGGTAACAAAATTAGCAAGATTGATTGGTTAGCTGAATTTTCAATAAAGGATATTTATGCAATATGGAATAGAGATTAAAGAATGCCTGCTTCTTTTTTACACTTGCGAACTTTTCTCGCGTGGCGATCTCTTTGCTCAGGTGTTGTATTTGGTTGGGTCAACAAAGTTTTACAATGTTTGTCTACTTCTTCCATACGCAATAAAATCAAATCAATTTGTGCCTCATCTTCAGTCTCCATGATCGCTTTTTCAATAGAATCATTTTTTACAACACAATCACAGAAATCCCATTGCACGCCATATTTTTCTTCAATTTCATTTTGAATAGCGAGGCTGTCATTGACATAACCGCCCGTATCAATAAACTTATTAGTATCAACATATATCTCGTCAGGCAATAAGGTGTCCTGAATAGCGTGATCACCATGCTCTGCCTGGTCATTATTTCCACAATAACAACATGCCCCGAGTGCAAGTGCCATCGAGCCGCAAAGAGTATAAACAACCTGATAGAGTTTTGGTTTGTGCATAAGTGATTTATTGATTTAAACAACAATTTTAAAAAAAATTCGTAACTTATGGTATAGAATTTGTCATTATTCGTTTCATATGAGGTGGACAATTTATAGCTTCTTATTTTTTTGTATGGGTTTTCAGGCTGTTGCTCAACAGAATCCGGATTCACTTAAATTATATGAATCTGAACCGGTAACCGTGTATACCAAAGATTATATGCGTCAGTATAATCAGGCAAAACGCATCATTGTAAAAGTGTATCCTTATGCGTTGTATGCTGCTGATGTGCTTGATGAAATCAATAATAATCTGGGATCAATTGAGAAGAGACGCAAACAAAATAAATTTCTGAAAGAATCATATCAAAATCTCAAAGATGAATTCAAGTATGCATTTTATGAAATGTACACGTCAGAAGGGGTGATGTTGATGAAACTGATTCATCGTGAAACAGGGTTAACGGTGTATGAAATTGCAAATCAATACAGAGGGAAATCTAATGCCGAAATGTTTGAACTCATGGGTAAAATTTGGGATCAGGATATACGGGTACAATTTGATCCAATTGGAGTTGATAAAATTGCTGAACATGTAATTCGCGATATTCAAAGTGGGTTAGTTCCTTTCAATAATGAGGTAGTCATTCTAACCAAAGATGATTATAAAGTTGAGCAGCAAAAGGATCATGAAAGAAAAGTTCAAAAACGCAAGAACAATAAAGAGCAAAAGAAGAAAGAACGGGCGAAGAAAAAGGATAAAGGACAAGAATAGTTTTTTTATTTGCTAAATGGTTAATATATTTTAAAAATTGCATGATGGTATTCTCAGTCTGCTTTTTGTGCTTTACTTTGTACTGATGCGTTTTTCTTTATTCATAATCATCTTTTTATTTTCTTTCACTGCCGGGGCACAAACCCTAAGTGAAAATGATTCTCTCATCACAATCAAAGGATCAGTAAAAGACACGAATGCAACCGTTGGATTTTACAATTTGATGGCAATCAACAAAACAGTTGGAAAGGGAATTTTTGGTGACTACAAAGGCAATTTTGAAATCACGGTAAAAAAGGGTGATGTTGTTTCTATCTCAACTGTAGGTTATCAATCAGTATCCTTGTGTTTTAAAGACTCAACATATAAATCAGAATATGAAGTTGTGATTTATCTTAAAATGTTGGTATATACCAGTGATGTGGTTGAAGTAACACCACTTAAAACACTGGAAGAATTGCAGGAAGAGCGCGCAAATATTGCAAAAAGAGAAGTGCCAACCGTTACCGCGGTGAATGTTATTCAAAGCCCAATCACGGCATTATACGTGGCTTTTAGTGAACGTGAAAAAACTAAACGTATGGTGGCAGACATGGAATATCAAGATCAACAAGATGATATCGTGCGTGAAATTCTACGAGTTTATGTTCACAATGATATCATTGAATTAGATGAAGCAGAATTTGAAGAGTTTATCAATTTCCTCAATTTGAATACCGAATTCTTAAAGACAGCAAGCGATTACGAACTGATAGTATACATTAAAGATAAATTTGAACATTACCAACTGATAAAAGAAGGATATTGAAAATACGCTGCGCTGAACTTTAAGTCAGGTAAATTGTATTGAAAAATAAAATCATGAAAAATATCCTCCTTCTTCCTTTTCTTTTTTCGTTGACAATAGCTTTTGGTGCCAATTTTAGCAGCGATACAAAATCATACCAAATTGTAAAATCAGAATTTAATAAAGATATCCCTGATGGCTATTTTGTACTCAAAGGATTTGTAAAAGATAAAAATTCAGGCAATGCCATTGGCGGAGCTGTGCTAACTGACTCAACACAAACAAAAGGAGGTAATACAACTACAGACGGCGCATTCACATTTATGTTTCCTCTAGCTGATAGTATTTTGTATTGCTATTCTGAAAATCATTTTGAAGAAATCATTCGTCATCAGTTTAAAGAACATTATGCTTATCTCATAGAAATAAATTTAAGTATGGCGGTAACTGTCACTTTCAAACCGGTGATCTATTTATATGGAGATGATGTTACAGCGGAATTGGAAATTGTGCCAACCGGTGAGTTCAAATTTGTGTATCCGCCATTGAACAATAATAAATGGAATATTAATTCAAGCGCTGATGGAATATGCACGGATTTGTCAACCGGTAAAAAATATCCTTATTTATTTTGGGAAGGAAATCACCCAAACCTGCACTTTATTCAAAATGAAAATTCGCTTGAAGCTTTTTTAATTGATACAGATACTTCAGTGATTTTTTTTGAAAACATACTTGCTGAAATAGGTTTGAATACGAAGGAAGCAACTGATTTTATTACATTTTGGGGACCTCGTGTACAAGCTTCACCCTACGTGTTAATTCAATTTTTAACTACTCAACAATATGGCAAGGAAATTGCTGAATTGAAAATAAATCCGCAACCACAAAATATTTTGCGCTTACATATGTATTTTCTGCCTCTAGAACATGACAAACTGAACATTGAACTAATAAGACCTCATTTTCAAAAAATCAGCAGAGAAGGTTTTACCGTAATTGAATGGGGCGGGTCAGAATTGAAGCCTGAACAATTAATCAATTGATTTTTATTAACTTGGTATATAATTCTTTTTCTGTTTACAATAATTTTAGTACCAAATAACACTGTGCGATGAAAAAAATTACCAGTTTATTGCTCCTCTTAATTCCAATTATTACACTAGCTGAAGATGGTCCTTCTGATATCAGAAACTACATTGTATTGTCTGATTTGATAGATAAAACTATACCTGAAGGCCAATTCATTATTCAAGGAACCGTGGTGCGTTCTGATGTACAAACCGGTGATGGCACTATTCCGGTGTCTGATGTTTTGGTTGGGTTCAATGGAAATGAAACTACAGTAACATCTGATTCGTTAGGACGATTCAGTCTTACCGGCAATGTTGACAAGGATAAAGAAATTTATTTTTATAAAATTGCTTGGGCAGAATTTATGATTTCTGATTTACTGATTGAGGAAGGACATCGCATCACAATTCGAGTTAATTTTCCATCTGAAGGTGAAGATTTTATTAAACGAAAACCGGTAATTTATTTGTACTCACCAAAAGAATTAAATGCACACATCACTTTGGATCCCAAGGGAGATTTTAGCTTTACGTATCCAACATACAACAATGGGTGGTCAGTAACAGTAGGGCCAACAGGCATTTTAAAGGATAACAACACGAATAAATCGTATCCCTACCTTTTCTGGGAAGCAAAATCAAATCCTGTTTTTTACAACGTGACAAATCAACAAGTAGAAGGATTTGTTATTAGCACCGATACTTGCGTTCAGTTTCTAGAAAGTCAATTAAGTGTACTTGGCTTGAATGCAGTTGAGCAAACTGATTTTATTACGTATTGGGGACCGGTATTACAGCAAAAACCATTTGCGCTAATTCAGTTTTTAGTAGATGATGAATGTCAACATCTGATTGCTGAAATGAAAATATCACCAGAACCTGATGCCATGAGAAGAATCTTTATGCTTTGTTCATTGTTAGATGACTCAGCAACGGGAATGGAAATTATACATCCTACCTATAAAAATTTTGAACGAAATGGTTTTACGGTTGTAGAATGGGGAGGTGGAGAAATTGACCTTCACCATCTAAAACCATAAACATGTTTAAATATATATTCGCCGGCATAGCCTTTTTAAGTGCGTTTAACGCAAAAGCAGATATGCGAAAATCCTTGAGGACATCAAGCGGTTTTGTTGTTGTGTCAGATGAATTTGATCAAAATGTTCCGGTGGGCAAGTGTCTAGTTCAGGGATATATTTATCAACAAGAACAAGATTCTGCAGGAATCTACCTCATTATTCAAAATGGATTAGTCAGCACCCTTGACGCAACCAAACAAGCATTTAGCAATGAAGATGGTTTCTATAAAATTCTGCTCAGCAGTGCGGATACCTCATTATATTTTTTTGCCGAAGAATTTGAAGAAATTGTAATCTGGAAATATCTTTTCAAAAGTCAGCATAAGGTGCAAATTGATTTTTATGCAGATTATAATTGGGGAAATATGACGGTTGATAAACCGGTAATCTATTTATACAATGATACAACTATTCATGCTGATCTTAGCTTTAATCCAAAATCAGAACTTGTTTTTACCTATCCTGCGTACAATGGGCAATGGAGTTTCACGGTGAATCAATCATCCATTACAAATGACCGAGACAATAAAGAATATCCCTATTTATTTTGGGAAGGTGAAACTAAAAATCTGAATTTTATTTCTCATCAAAATGTTTTTCACGGTTTTATTGTCAACACTGATACGCTTGTGTCATTCCTTGAGAATACATTAACCACAGCAGGTTTGAATCAAACAGAACAAACAGATTTTATAAGTTTTTGGGCACCTAAGATGTTACAGCATGAATTGGTTTTTATTCAATTTTTACAGAATGATGATTATGATAAGCACATCAGTAATATGCAGATTAATCCTCAGCCTGAAACATTGATTCGGCTATTCATGTTGTATGTTCCGCTTGAAAATAGTCAGCCTGAATTTTTTACTACTGAACAAACAATTGTTCCTGCTCACCGCACAGGATTTACCGTGGTAGAGTGGGGAGGAAGTGAAATTCACACCGTAAAACACAATCCATAATACATGTAATTATGAAAAATATTTTTCTTGCATTTGCTTTTCTGATGGTTTGCATCACTGAAAATTTGCATGCTGAAACAATTCGCCGAGATTATTATGAAATTATTTCGGATGAATTTTCAGAAAGTGTTAAGCCAGGAACATGCAAAGTAACCGGTTTGGTTAAAAGCGTGGATGAAGTTTTAATAAGTGGAGGAACAATTGCAAATCTTGGACGCAGCCGCTCAACAACTACAAAAACAGACGGAACATACGACCTTGTTTTAACGGCAAAAGATACCGCCATTTTTTTCTATCACCCTGATTTTGGTGAAATAGTTCTTTGGAATTACCCATTTAAATCGCAACATCATGTGGTAATTAATTTTTATACACGTGAAAAAAGTGACGTGCCTGTTGTTGATGAAAAGCCTGTTATTTATATTTATTCTCATGAGCAAAGAGAAGTTACATTATCTGTTCATCCACAAGAAATGAGTTTTACGTATCCTGCTGCTGACGAAAACAATGAGTGGATAATTTTAACTCAGGCTGACGGAACATTCATGAATACGAAAGACAATAAATCATATCCATATCTTTTTTGGGAAGGTCTTTCATACGAGTTGAACTATTATATCAATTCACAAAATCAAACTGTAGGTAATTTAATTTCAACTGATACTTTGGTTTCTTTTTTTGAAAATACCTTGACCTGTTTAGGTTTAAATGCAAGAGAACAAACAGATTTCATCACGTACTGGGGGCCAAAAATTGTGACAAGAGAATATGCTTTTATTCAATTTCTGACAGATGAGGAAGTGGATGAGCATATAGGTGTATTGAAGGTTGAACCACAACCCCATACCTTGAGGCGAATTTATATGCTTTACACTCCATTGGATAACATGAATAATTTCACTAATTTTATTCCGCAAACCTTTTTGCCATTTACCCGAAAAGGTTTTACCGTAATAGAGTGGGGAGGCAGTTGCATGCCTCAAAACAAGCTGCTTTAATAGTGTTTTGCGGAATTGATTTATGCCAAGTAATATTAGACTATGAAAAATATTTTCCTGATTTTGATTTTCTTCTCATGTAAATTTTCCATGGCGTACGAATATCCATCCATGCCTGCATATGAAATTGTGTCAGACACCTTGGATAGCTCAATTAAAAAAGGAGTTTGTATCATTGAAGGTTATGTGCGTGAAGGATCAGGAACCATTCTACCCGTTGCTACTGTTTCTAATGTTGACGGAACAAGAAAAACAAAAACTAATGCCACCGGTCATTACTATCTTAAATTGACTTCTGAAGATACGTCTGTATTTGTATATCATGTGAAATATGGTGAAATTGTAATTCCTGACTATGATTTCAAATCTCAACATAGAGTAGTGATTAATTTCTACTTTGAGAAAAAAGCTGAAGGAAATCAAAATGTCAAAAAGCCGGTTATCTATCTCTACAATGAAACAGCCATGAGAGTTTCTGTGAGTTTAGATCATCCGGGAATGACTTTCACGTATCCAAAAAAAGAGAAAAGTTGGGAATTGCTTATCACAAATGGCAATGAATTGACAGATGTTGTTACCGGAAAAAAGTATCCGTATTTATTCTGGGAAGCAAAAACATCTGGTCTTGAATACGAGAAAAAAGATGGAATTATTTACGGTTATATGGCATCATCTGAAGATGTTGTCAATACACTTGAACATGTGCTTACAGCAGCAGGATTAAATGAACGTGAATCAACTGACTTCATTACATTTTGGGCACCGCAATTGATAGAATCATCGTATGTTTTCATGCAGTTTGTCACCCAAGATATTTATGCAGAAAAAATTGCACCAATTAATGTATCTCCTGAACCAGATAGTCAATTGAGATTATTCATGTATTATACTCCGTTGAATTCACCTGAAGAATTTGGGAACTGGCAGCAGCAAGAAGAATTTACTCCTTTGGTTCGCACAGGTTTTACTTTGATTGAGTGGGGTGGTGCGGCTATTGAAACGATAGTTCAATAAATTGATGTGCTTTGATATCAGTACTTTCTATAGTTTGACAAATTTGGTTGTTCTGGTTTCGTCTTCAAAAAATGCCTTTACTGTATACGTTCCCGCCGTTAGATGTGAAATATCCAAACTGGTGATATATGAATAAGACTTTTGTTCTTTCACCAGTTTACCTTGGCTGTCGTAAATTTTGATGGCTATTTCGTTGTTGAAAGGGTTACTTAATTTTATATCAATAATGGAAGATGCTGGATTGGGATAAATTTCCATTGCTCCGTTAAAACTCAAATTGGGGATTGAATTAAAATCCTCCCGCACGTGAAGTGGAACATAAGGAGTGTTAGTTTTGATAAGTAAATACAATCCAACACAAACAGAATTGGTGTTATAGGTGTCAAAAGCACCGGAATTCCAAATTGCCCACAAAGCATTTTTCCATTGCGGATGATCCTCGTTTTCATACATGGCAACTTTCCAAACACCAATTAAAAAAGCATAAGCGAGATCACGAACACCAAGATAGGCTGGATCAATTACACCCAAAGAAGAAATTTCCAATGCTAGATTATCTAACATGGCAACCAAATATGGTTTAAGTTCTGCCGCTCTGGTATTATCTCCCCGATCTCTAAAGGCAACATAGGCTTCGGTAAGTGCCCAAGCATTCATAGCATTGTACCATGGAAGTGAATTGTGCCCATCCCACATTCTGCCAGGGGTTTGTGCAATTGAAACTAAAGATGAAAAGGAGATTGCCGGTGAGGTGCCATCTACAAAACCATCATTGGTTTGGTCGTAAAGTATTCCGGGCAAAAGATTTCTATCCAATTTTTCATTCAAAGCATCTTTGTATATCGTCTCACCTGACCACAAATAAAGTTCTGCCAGAAGCCAAATTAATTTTGCCGTGTAATTGTGATTTTTTACCGGATATTCATTAATTGCCCATTTTCCGGCAAGGACTGACGCGTTTTTGAATTTACTTTTTAGCACAGAATCATCTTGCTGTATTGCCGCTTCAATCATGTGTACGCCTGCCCAGCCATGATCATATGCGGCGCCACCATCATAAAAATCAAGTGCCGGATATTGATCAGCAATTAAAAATTCTTCAGCATTGAATAGTCCAAAATCATATGTGATGCAAAGTGAAGGAGCATTTGAACATACATCTTCTACTGAACTTCCAACTACTCCACCCGGATAACAAGGATGACCGCTGCCTACATGGATATAAGCAAATATACCTTCATGCTCCGCGATGACACTTGAAACGGTAGATGAAGTGTATTGTTGTGCTGTCATCATTTCTCCAACTTGTGCAAGCAAATTAAGCGAAATGCTATAACCGGCAAGGTTTGCGTAATAAGCGCCTAATACTGCATTGCTTTCATACCGGGCAATTCTCGGACAATCAATCAGGATAGCTTCAATAGCTGGTTTGTGTATCGTGTTCCAAATATTTTCTATTTCAGTAAGTGTGGGTTCAGTGAAATCTGCAGAAACATAATTGATTATTTCCTGTGGACAGCCAAGACTGTTACCTCGGGTGTTTTTAGCATTGTTGATTGCTGCAATAACATCACTGATTGTACCATAACGCATTTGGTATATAATGTCAGCCTCATCGCTTGAATTACCATAGTCATTTCCACATGGCTGAGAAAATGAAATGACGGAACTCAAGGTGAGTATTATGCTTACTAAAATGCTAGTCAGTAAATTCATATTGAACTAATCAAAATAAAAAATAGGCTCTGTGATGTTCGCAAGCTACATCTTTTTTTCAATTGCATCTGCCAATAATTCAGCTGCCTTTGGATTTTTTCTGAACCAAAGTTCAGGTTCTACCAATTCCAATTCGCATAAAGCAAGTTGATCATCATTATCCCACATCACGTCAACACGGGCATAAAGCGGAACAGGTGAGCAGGCACGCACTGCATTTTCAGCAAATTCAATTTCTTTTTTTGATGCTTTATACGGGTGAACGGTTCCTCCCCAATCATCTTGTACTCGGTAATCACCCTCTGCTGCTTTTTTTAATACGCTATGGGTATAAATACCATCAATAACAATATGTGATACTTCTCCTTTTTCAGAAATGTTTTTTTGAAATGGTTGAATCAACATTGATTCATTTTCAATAAGTTTTTTGAAGATTTCTTCATGCGTAAAAATATTGCCGGGTTCAAGACGATAGGTATGTCGGCCTGCACCAGAAATAGCCGGTTTAATAACACTTTGGTCCCATCCAGTATGATCAATTAATTGCTGTAAGGTCATCTCTGATCCTTTTTCAACAAAATAAGAATGTACGATTGGAATCCCTTTTTTTTCAAGATCATGTAGATAGTGTTTGTCCATATTCCATCTCACCAGATCATAAGAGTTGATGAGTTTTGTAGAATGATGAACCTGATTCAACCAAACATCAAATTCTGAAAACCGGTGAAAATAATCCCAGGTTGTTCTGAATAATGCAAAGCGTGTAGATGTCCAGTCAAAATCAGGATCTGCCCAATCTTTTTTTATTGCATGAATACCTTTTTGATGAAGCGCGTCAAGCACCAAACTGTCTTCTGTCAAAACCTGATCAGTATACCAATCAACTGTTTTTGGATCAATGTATTTTGCCTCTGTCAGCAAAACTACATCATATTTTTTTAGTTTTTTCATGCTTTCCTTGCAAGTCAGCGAAATCGGCGCAAAGATAAAATGAGAATCAGTATAAATGACTGAATTTCAAATTAAAATAATGATTTATTGATCTAAAACGTAAAACTCAGAGAATTGCGAAAATAGTAATTCGTTTTTCTGATATCCAAGATATCTCTGGAATCGTGCGTTAAATTATAAATCATACGAAATGTAAGATGTTTATTGATAATTATGCGCAATTGAGTTTCTGATGAAATTCGATAATTACCAAAGTCTATCAGTTTAGGCTGAAAATAGGTGATCACGTTCAATCCAATATGATCTGTAAATTGACCATCAAAAGAAAAGTATGAATTAAAAAGAATATCTTCAGAAATTCCATAATCTGTCATGTCTTCATATTCAGCCATAAATCCGGTTCCTGTATTTAATTGATAATTCTGTTTATCTAACAAATGAAAACGGATGCCTGTTCCGCCCAGCAAACGCAAATTAATTTTTTGAATTTTATTGAACTGAGCCTGCTCAAAAAATTCCAAAATCACATTACCTGAATCTTTAAATGAATAGTTGTAGCGAATATGCTCAAACCCCAGATTGACAATACTCACATCTTTTGTTTGTACCAATGAATGATCAGTCAATAAAAGCACTTGATTTTTTCCTTTGCGATAAGCAATTCTGCATCTATCACCCAGTTGAAAAAGTTGCACCGTATTCATGGTAAAATTCAAACTCAGATCAACGCTACCTGTCCATCCTTCTTGTTTTGTTGACAGACGCATGTTTTCAATATTGACAATTTGACCTGCACTCATGAATGGAAGCATTATGCAGAAAATTATTAGTACTCTCATGAAACAAATATAGTTGAAGAGATACTTACCCGAATTCAAAAAGTACTTTTTCAAGCGTGTAATATGTCAACTTATTGGCTGCACCACAGAATTGGATTTTATAAAGTGCAGTACAGATCAAATAAGTGAATTGCAATTTTATGCCAGGTACAATGATCCATGTATCGCTTCGGAATTAGAAGCGCAAAAAGAATGAAATCGTGGCTTTTGCTGCAAGTTCATTCATTCCGTTTTTATTGAATTCAGCCCCAATTGACAGTGCGTAAGACATTCCCAAGAGACGAGTGAGATTTACACGCATTCCATTCGTGTAGTACCAAACTCCATAATATCTTTGAGTATAGATAGTAGGCCCTTGATATGTGGTCTGAGCTTTTTCTTCAATACGATAATTTCCTTCAAATCCGGTAAAACAGTTCAGAATATGTCCACGGTAATAATAGTGCATTAATCCAGCTCCAAATTCTAACTTCAACCTATCGTAGTAATTTTTATCATCTGTTGGAAATCCTATTCGAACAGGAAAAAGTAAAGAAAAATTTCTTTTTTTTGTTGGATAGAATTCAAAATTTGCACTGTATGCCCGCAACATGAGATCCAAGGGGTTCAATTCAAAGAGGAAGTATTTTTTCTTGTCTGCAATTTCTATTTTATACTTTGAAAGATCCTCTCTGTTACCATTTTCAAATTCAATCAACGTAACTGTTTCAGTTCGTATTTTAATCAGTGCACCGTTGCCTTCACCATGTATGTAATATTGATAGGTGATATACTTGTCTGAAACTTCAATCACTTTTACTTGAAGCACTTCCCCGTTCATTAAATGCACCTTATCTTGACAGAAGCCAGACCATGTTGCCAAAGTGAAAAAAAGTATCCAAAGTTTTGTCATAGGTTCAGTTTTTTAATCCACCACCTGACATTATCTTGAAGCTAATCGCATGATGATAATGGGAGATAAACCGTTTATAGCAAAACAACCGGATAGATTTAAAAGTTACAGTAATAGCATAATTATTCCTTACAATCTTTAGCAATTTTCAATACTTCAACTATTCCGGCTTTTTTAAAATCATCAAAATTTTGATATTTTTCGGCTACTTTATCAACTGCACAATCACAATAGTGAGTTGCCTTATCTGCACTCATTAATTTTCCGGCGTGCTCTTCACAACTGGCAACAAATTCTTTGATTTGCTTTTTGGTCCAGTATTTTGCTGCGCCTTTCATTACGGCTTTGCAACTTAAAAGGGAAAGACTTATCAGGGATAAAACCAAAATTTTTCGCATCAGATTTGAATTAAATTCATTCAAGTATAGTCAAAAAAAAATCCTGCCAAAGAAGCGACAGGACTTTTTTTTTGAACCTAAAATTTATATTAAGCAACTTTTACTCCCATTACTTCAGCCATTTTTTTACCAATTTCAGCAGGTGAATCAACTACGTGAATTCCGCACTCACGCAAAATACGCTTTTTAGCTTCTGCGGTATCATTTTCACCTCCAACAATAGCGCCTGCATGTCCCATAGTTCTTCCTTTTGGAGCAGTAACCCCTGCAATAAATCCAACAACGGGTTTTGTTCCATTTTCTTTAATCCAAGCAGCGGCATTGGCTTCTAAATTTCCGCCAATTTCACCAATCATAATGATACCATGTGTTTCAGGATCATTCATCAAAAGCTCAACAGCTTGCTTAGTGGTAGTTCCAATAATTGGGTCACCTCCAATACCAATAGCAGTAGTGATTCCCATACCTGCTTTCACAACCTGATCTGCCGCTTCATAAGTTAATGTACCTGACTTGGATACAATACCAATATTTCCTTTTTTGAAAATGAAACCGGGCATAATTCCAACTTTCGCTTCACCCGCAGTTATTACTCCCGGGCAGTTTGGCCCAACAAGTCTACAATTGAAACGTGAAATATATTCTTTAGCACGCACCATGTCAGCAACCGGAATTCCTTCAGTAATTGCAATAATTACTTTAATGCCTGCATTGGCTGCTTCCATAATTGCATCTGCAGCAAAAGCCGGCGGAACAAATATGATAGAAACATCAGCACCTGTTTTGGCCACTGCATCTGCAACCGTATCAAACACCGGACGATCCAAATGTTGCGTACCACCTTTGCCCGGAGTTACACCTCCTACAACGTTGGTTCCGTATTCAATCATTTGCGTGGCGTGAAAAGTTCCCTCTCCACCAGTGAATCCCTGAACAATTACTTTTGAATTTTTATTTACAAGTACTGACATATCATTTGTTATTTAGCGTTTCAAAAATATGTATTTTAAACTAATTCGTGCTCATTGTGAATGAAATCATTATTAATACGCTGAATTTATGTGTTTTCGCTTCTCTACCTGTAAAGTTATTAACGAATTGCATGAGCTGAATCAAGGTTGACATGCTCTGATTCCCTATCTTTACCCTGATTTAATAAGGATAACGTTTTTATGTTTTTTCAAAACACTGAAGATACTATTTGTGCTATTTCAACTCCCGCAGGCGCTGGAGCCATTGCGCTTATTCGGGTATCCGGTGATAAAGCTCTTTCAATTGTCTCGTCACTATTCAGCAAGAATTTACTTCAGGTTGCTTCACATACCGCTCATTTTGGTCGTATTAAAAACCAGATTGAAATATTGGATGAAGTTGTTGTGACCGTATTCAAAGGTCCACATTCATTTACGGGTGAAGACTTGGTTGAAATATCATGCCATGGTTCACGCTATATTCAGACAGAATTAGTGAACTTAATCATTAGTAATGGAGCTCGTGCTGCCGGTCCGGGAGAATTTTCGCTGAGAGCATTTCTGCATAAAAAAATGGATCTCAGTCAAACAGAAGCAATCGCTGATTTGATTGCTGCCAATTCTAGGGCTGCACATAAACTTGCCATGAATCAGATGCGGGGTGGCTTTGCCAATGAATTGCAAAATGTCAGAGCAAATTTACTAGAGTTTGCCGCGCTCATTGAACTTGAATTAGATTTCAGTCAGGAAGATGTTGAATTTGCAGACAGAACGCAATTGAGACAATTAGTGGCAAACATGATTGAACGAATTTCGAAATTGTCTGATTCCTTTCGTATTGGAAACGTGATAAAAAATGGAGTACCTGTTGCCATCATCGGTGCGCCTAATGCAGGTAAATCAACACTACTCAATGCCTTGTTGAATGAAGATAAAGCAATTGTTTCTGAAATTCCCGGCACTACACGTGATGTAATTGAAGATGTCATGCTGATTGATGGGGTAGAGTTTAGGTTTATTGATACAGCAGGTATTAGAGAGACATCTGACCGAATTGAAATTTTGGGAATTGAAAGATCATTTGAACAAATTCGCAAATCATCTATCATACTTTTACTGTTTGATATAACCACTGAAAAAGAAGATAAAATTCTTGAACGTATTCAACAATTCAGAAATCAATCTGTGTCAGCAGATCAAGCGCTGATTCCGGTTTTCAATAAACAAGATGAGTCTTCAGAAGAGAATTTTAAAAAGCTTAAAGATTCAGGTGTTTTCATATCTGCTAAAACAAAAGAAAACTTGAACGATTTAAAGCAACAAATTTTAAAAGCAGCAGGAGATTTTTCAGATACCCAAAACTCATTGATTGTGACCAATGCCCGCCATTATGAATTATTATGTAAATGCTTGATATCATTGGAGAGAATTCAATTGGGTTTACAAGATAATCTTCCAGGTGATTTGCTGTCGCAAGATATTAGAGAAACGATCCATTATTTAGGCGAAATCACAGGTGAAATTACCGGTGACGAAATTCTTGGTGCAATTTTCAGTTCATTTTGTATCGGGAAATAACTAATATACAATCATTTAATACAGCTATCATCTAAATTGCACATCCGAATGTGCATTTTTGAAAATTATCTGCATTGTGAAAAATGCATTCGTAGTTAATGATGATCTTGAATATCCTCAAAGTAAAAATATTCCTCTTTGGTTATTTGGTTGTACGTATTGCTTTTATGCGGTAAGATATTTTGTGTGAATGATTTTCGTTAACTTCACTTCAAATTTCCTACCCCATGCTCATAGAAATTCCTGATAAAAAGAAAGCCCGTATTGTCATTATTGGTGGCGGTTTTGGCGGAATACAACTCGCCAAAATGTTCAAAAAAAGGGATGTTCAGGTTGTTATTGTTGACAAGAATAATTACCACACTTTTCAACCATTGATGTATCAAGTTGCAACGTCTGCCTTAGAAGCGGAATCCATTGCATATCCTATCAGAAAAATTTTCAATAAATCTAAAAACATCTATTTCAGATTAGGAGAGGTGACAAATATTGATCATCAAAAAAAAATTATTGAATTTGGTAATGATACACTGGAGTATGATTATCTGGTGATTGCTTCCGGAGCTAAGACAAACTATTTTGGCAATGAAGGCTTGACTATATCTGCAATGCCAATGAAAAGTATTCTTGAGTCACTTGATTTGCGCACTATGTTATTGCAAAATTTTGAACATGCACTACTCATAAACAACGAGAGAAAGAAACAAGGCATGCTCAATGTTGTGATTGCAGGTGCAGGACCAACCGGTGTTGAATTAGCAGGTGCTTTAGGTGAACTCAAACGCTCTGTTTTTCCAAAGGATTATCCTGAACTTGATCTATCAAAAATGAATATCTATCTGGTTCAAAGCGGTGATCGCGTTTTGCCTATGCTCTCGCAAAAATCATCTGAAAAGGCAAAGCGATATCTTGAAAAACTTGGAGTGACAGTGGTATTGAAAACACGCGTACTTGATTTTTTTGGTGACTACGTTCAAACAAATACCGGTCAAGATATCATTGCACGCACACTGATATGGACAGCCGGTGTTACAGGAAATCCCGTTGAAGGCCTTCCTAAAGAATCTATCAACAAAGGTGAACGAATTTTGGTTGATGAATTCAATCAAGTAAAAGGTATGGAAAATGTATTTGCAATAGGTGACTGTGCCTGCATGATTCAAACTGATTATCCTAACGGACATCCGCAAGTAGCGCCGGTGGCCATGCAACAAGGTAAGTTGTGCGGAAAAAATTTGCTCAATAAAATTGTCTATAACAAACCGATGCAATCCTTTAAATACAAAGACAAAGGCGCTATGGCAACGGTAGGTAAAAATAAAGCTTTGGTTGAAATGGGTAAACTCAAACTAGGTGGTGCATTTGCTTGGTTTATCTGGATGGTAGTTCACCTAATGTCACTAGTTGGATTCAGAAATAAAATTATCACCACCTTTAACTGGGTGCGCAATTATTTCAACTCTGATAGAGGTTTGCGCTTAATCATTACACAATTTGACTTACAAGAAGAAAAGAGAAAAAGACGCAAAGAATTTGAAGCTACTCAAATGACCAAATAATAATTTTTCTTCGTGAGCATTCAAGTTTTTTCTGCAAAATTACTGTCATCTGATTCAATTGAAAAAGATGAACTGTATTCTATCTTGATAAAAGCTTATGCTGAAACTGAAGATTTAATGTGGGGCGCTGATTATATCAGAATATCACGTGATGATTTTGAAAAATTCATTCAGCATGATCAATTCATGGTAGCAACATACAATGGGCATACAGCGGGTGGATTAAGAGTTTACAGAATTGATAAGGATATTTTTTCTTTTGGAACCTTTGGCGTAAGGTTTGATTTGTCAGGGCATGGCATTGGCCGGGTACTGATTGCTGAAGCCGAGCGCAAAGCAATACAAGCCGGGGCACTCAGCATGAAAATTGAAATTCTCAGGCCGGCGTCATTTGAAATTCCAATCAAAACTAAATTACATCATTGGTATACTTCTCTGGGGTATAAAATCACTCATACCATTGGTTTTGAAAAATTGTATCCTGACAAAGCTGCTCGGTTATTGACACCTTGTTTGTTTGACTTTTATGTCAAAAATCTTTGACAGACGGTTGAAATTCGTTGGATAAAACACGCTTAATTGGATTATTCAAACTCTTTGTGCAATTTTGCCGTATTATAAAGCAAAACAATTTTAGCTGATAATATTCGTTCAGTAACAAACTGAAGATTTTTATCCGGTAAAAAACCACTAAAACAACAACAAAATGAAAACAGTAAAATTATTTGCAGGATTAGTTATTGGCGCCAGCCTTTTATTCGCAGGATGCGAAAAATATGTTGACGGAGGTAAAGTGAATAAAGCCGAAGACAATCTCACCCGTACATGGCATTTAGATGCATATTACGTAAACGGAAATAACCTAACCGGTTCTATGATTGCTTCTGATTACATTGAAGTATATCAAACCAACGGAATTTATACACGAACCAGTAAAGACTCAGATGGAAATACGCTTGAGGTTGAAGGTACTTGGGCATTAGCTGAAGAAAACTCAAAAGTAATCCTTACAAATGCCGGTGTATTTGAGTTATCTGATGATCACCTGACGGTTACAATTGCTGAATACACAATCAATCAACTTACTGAAACTGATTTGTGGTACACATTTCTAGCTGACGGTGTTTCACACCAATTCAGACTTAAAGCTCATTAATAGTTTGTTGAATAAACAAGATGTAAAAAGCTGCCTTAGGGTGGCTTTTTTTTTAAGCACCTATTGATCAGCAATAACCAGAAGTTCAAAAAAAAATATATCACAAGAAATTCAAAACAATTAATTTAGCACAAAAATCAATTATCATGAGTGTAAGAAATCTTGAACCCAAAGCAGTGTGGAATTATTTTGAAGATTTAAATGCAGTGCCTCGTCCGTCAAAGAAGGAAGAACGCGTGCGTGAATTTATGGTGAATTTTGGTAAGTCTCTTGGCTTAGATACACAGGTTGATAAGATTGGAAATGTCATTATAAAAAAAGCAGCGTCAAAAGGTTTTGAAGCTAAGCCAACTGTGATTCTCCAATCGCATATTGACATGGTTCATCAAAAAAATTCAGCTACTGAGTTTGATTTTTCAACGCAGGGAATTCAATCATACATTGATGGTGAATGGGTAAAAGCAAAAGGTACAACCCTTGGTGCAGACAACGGAATGGGAGTAGCCGCTACCATGGCTGTTTTAGCAAGTAAAGATATTTCACATCCCGCTATTGAAGCTTTGTTTACCATTGATGAAGAGACAGGTATGACCGGAGCAAAAGAATTGGACGGCTCTCTGCTAAGCGGTAAAATTTTATTGAATTTGGATACCGAAGATGATGATGAATTTTCAGTTGGTTGTGCCGGTGGAATTGATACGAATACTTTTTATACCTATCAGCAAGAAAATGTTCCGGCTAATTTCAAAGCTATTGCCTTAGCATTAACAGGACTAAAAGGTGGTCACTCAGGTATGGATATTAATCTTGGTAGAGGAAATGCTAATTTACTGATGAATCGCTTAATTTATGCTGCTTCTCAAATTGCGGATTTAAGAATTGCAGAACTTACCGGCGGCAGCTTGCGCAATGCAATTCCGCGTGAAAGCCATGGCGTACTGGTTGTTGATAGTGCAAAAGCAGATATCGTTTTAAAGCAATTAAATAAATACGCTGAGATTATAAAAGGAGAATATCGCTTTACTGAACCTGATTTTAAATTTGAAGCGGCTGAAACAAAAATGAATGTTTCAAAAATGATTTCAAAAGCAGATCAGGATAAAGCTTTGCGTGCAATCTACACAACACCGAATGCGGTTTGGAAAATGAGTGAAACTATTCCGGGCTTGGTTGAAACTTCGTCATCGCTTGCAAAAGTGACATTTAAAGATGGAGAATTTACGACCCAATCACTTCAGCGCAGTATGGTTGAATCTGGTAAAGAAGATATAGCAAACGCAATACGCCTCACGTATGAACTTATAGGCGCGCGGGTAGTGCAAGATGGATCATACCCCGGTTGGGCTCCTGATCCTGATTCTCGCATTTTAAAAGTAATGGAGAAACAGTATGTGAGTTTATTCAAAGATCAGCCAAAAGTAAAAGCTTGTCATGCCGGTTTGGAGTGTGGAATTTTAGGTGAACATTTGCCTGGTTGTGATATGATTTCTTTTGGTCCTACTATTCGTAACCCACACTCTCCGGATGAAAAAGTCCATATTCAATCAGTACAAAAATTCTGGAACTTTTTACTTGAAGTACTGAACAATATTCCGTCAGCGAATTAATATGGCATTGCGCTCTGTTTTAATAGGTGTGATTTTGGTTATAACCGTTTCATGCAGAAAATATTTAAAACATGAACGCTGGATCGCCAACGCCACGTCTGACACGGTATTTGTTTTCAATCCTGATTTTGAGGACACCATTTTTATTGTTGCCCCTTCTCAAAAAACGCTCATCTACACGTACGAAATTCTTGACAAAAAAAACACCAATGAAATGTGCGCTTGGATGGGGGACACACTGTATATTGAGAACAGTAAAGATTCAGTCTGTGAAAAAAGTACCAGTCATGAGTACAATTGGAGTTCTGATATTTCTGGTGATGATCCGCGAATTCAGGTTTGCACTTTTACAATTTATCCTGATAATTTTTAATCTTATTTTAATCGGATAAATTCTTTTCCGGTGTCTGCCATTCTGATTTTTTTATGATCAGCAAGCCAACGCAGTGACTGCAATACATCTTCTCTTGAAACACGTGAAAAATTATTGAGTATTTCTGTTGTTTGATATTCCATCTTATGCGGCGCTTGTTCAAGATATAGCAGAATTTGGTTTGAAAGATTTTCTGTTTTTACATCTTGATTTTCTGCAAGACAAGCTGAACATTGCCCGCAAGGCAGCGAATTCACATCACCAAAATAATTCAATAATTCAACAGAACGACAAGTGCTTGTCTGCAGATAATGCACTACAGCTTTCATTTTTTCAAAAGCAAGTTCTTTTCGGTGATGATAAAAAGTAGGTGAAATAGCAAGGTGAGTATCCGGCACTCTTTCTGTGATGAAAGTAACATGAGGTTCTGAACTCTGCGGGGCATAATCAGCCAGTTCAAGTTTGGTCAAATAATTAAGTTTTTCAATCACTTCTGCTTTTGTTAAACCGGTTTTTTGAGCAATGATATATTCGTTGATATTTAAATAATCATCAAAGATGCCAATGTGTGAGCGCAATAAAAACTGAACAACGCGATTAATTTTTTCATCTTTAATTTGCTCTTTGTAAACATCTAACTGTGGTGCGGTGAGTTTTAATTTTGGAGGAACATAAATACCTTCTGAAAATTCAAGATATCCTGCAAGTTCAAGAAATTTAAACGCATTATAAGTCTCCATTAATTGCAGATCATACTTATTACAAAAATCATTAATTTCAATAGGATATTTTGTGTTTTTTCCTGCACCGAAGGCAATTTGAAGATGATTCCCCAGTGCATTATAAATTTGTTTGATGCGTTCAAGCGGAGGAAATTTTGTGTTTACTTTTTCAATAAGTTGATGAATATCTACTTCCTCAAAAAACAGAACTGCTTCAGCCGGTTTTTCATCTCTGCCCGCTCTGCCTGCTTCTTGAAAATATGCTTCAATTGTTTCAGGAATGTCATAATGTAAAACAAAGCGCACGTTTGATTTGTCAATGCCCATTCCAAACGCGTTGGTTGAAATAATTATTCGTGTTTTTTCTGTCACCCAATCATCTTGTTTTTGTCTTCGTGTAGCATGGTCTAAGCCTGCATGATAAAAATCTACACTAAAGTTTTTATGCATCAAATGCACGGCAAGTTCTTTAACCGCTTTACGCGTGCTGCAATAAATTATTCCGCACCCTGTATGCTGATGTAAAAACTCTTCAATTCTGTTTTTTTTATTGACCGTTAAAATGGTTGAATAAATCAAATTTGATCTGTAGAATGATTTCTGAATGACATGCTTTGCTTTGAACTCTAGTTTATCCTGAATGTCATCAACCACTTGAGGTGTGGCTGTTGCAGTAAGAGCAAGAACAGGTACCTGCGGTTTTATTTTTCGTATGGCTGATATTTCAAGATAAGGAGGTCTGAAATCATATCCCCATTGAGAAATGCAATGAGCTTCATCAACAGCAATGAGGTTTACATTCATTTTCTTAAATCGGGCAATGAACAATTCTGTTTTTAGGCGTTCAGGCGAAACATACAGTAATTTATAGTCACCATATATTACATTATCAAAAGCAGTATCTAACTGTTTTTTGTCAAGCCCGAAGTGATTGCCATGGCCTTGATGCCTCTTTTTTTAGATTGTCAACCTGATCATGCATTAATGCAATGAGTGGTGAAATGACAATGCATACACCCGGTTTTATTAATGCAGGTATTTGATAACAAACTGATTTCCCACCACCGGTGGGCAAAAGCGCTAAGGTATCTTGCCCATTCAAAACGGCCTGAATAATCTCTTCCTGTTTCTCTCTGAAAGCGGTGTACCCCCAATAGGCAGATAATATATCAACAGGATTTTTCAATTTGTTTGAAACTTAATTTGGTGACTGTAATTTAATTGAGCCAGATTTGCTAAATTAATTAAGAATGGGGATTCATTTTTTTTTGAGAGAAATAAGTTTTCACAGTTTTTTTCGGAATTATATTCCTTATATTCGCAAAGAACAAACAATACTATGGCTACAAGCACTGTAAACATCAAGGTTACAAAAACTCCGGCGTCTCGTATTCAGACTATAGATTTTAATAACCTGCCATTTGGAAAATATTTTGCTGATCACATGTTTGTGATGGATTATTCTGATGGCAAATGGGGAGAACCTCAAATTGTACCTTTCGGTAATATTGAAATTCACCCCGCAACTTCTGCCTTACATTATGGACAGTCTATTTTTGAAGGACTGAAAGCGCAGAAAAATGAAAAAGGAGAAGTGCTGGTATTCAGACCGGACATGAATGCTAAGCGATTCAAAGAATCTGCTGAACGCATGTGTATGGCTCCGGTTTCTGAAGAAATTTTTCTTGAAGGTATTAAAACCTTGATTGATCTTGATCGCGCATGGGTGCCTGATAAACCTGGCACTTCATTATACATTCGCCCTTTTTTATTTGCAACGGATGACTATGTTGGTATCAGACCATCTGAAAAATATAAATTCATGATCATCAATTGTCCGGTAGGAGCATATTACTCTGAGCCGGTGAAAGTGCGTATTGAAACATACTACACCCGTGCTGCTGAAGGCGGAGTAGGTCGTGTGAAAGCTGCAGGTAATTATGGCGCTTCATTATATCCCGCAAAATTAGGACAAGATAAAGGTTACCGTCAATTGTTATGGACTGATGCTAAAACACATTCTTTCATTGAAGAGTCAGGCACCATGAATGTTGCTTTTATGTTGAATGATGTACTTGTAACTCCTTCTGAAGAAAGTGATACTATTTTAAAAGGAATTACCAAACGCAGTGTGATTGAAGTGGCAAAAGATTGGGGGGTTAAAGTTGAAGAACGCAAAGTGAGTGTTGCAGAAATTATAGAGGCTATTGAAAAAGGCAAATTGCAAGATGCCTTTGGAATTGGTACTGCGGCTACTATTGCACCAATATCTGCCATTGGTTATCAAGATAAAGAATATGCTTTGCCTTCTATTGAATCAAGAACGTTTTCTAATAAAATATCACAGTATATAGCTGATTACAAAGCCGGAAAAGTAGAAGATAAATTTGGCTGGCTGATGAAAATCTAATTGAGAAACTGAATTATCATGAGGGGATTTGTACACCGCAGATCCCCTTTTTTTTTTTATACATGCGTTAAGATGAAAATATTTGGTCTCATCGGAAAAAAATTGGGGCATTCCTTCTCAAAAAAATACTTTGAAGAAAAATTCAAAAATCTTGGTGTTGATGCCAGTTATCTAAATTTTGAATTAGATGAAATAGCTGAAATAAAAAATGTTTTTACTCAAAATAATCTAACAGGCCTCAATGTTACTATTCCTTACAAATCTGCCGTAATTCCATTTCTTAATGAGGTAGATGAGAAAGCAAAAAATACCGGTGCTGTAAATTGTATCAAAATTAAAAATGGTAAAACCAAAGGATACAATACTGATTGTTTTGGCTTTGAGCAATTATTAAAACCTTTTCTTGAATCACAGCATCAAAGAGCTATTATACTTGGTACGGGTGGTGTTTCAAAGGCGGTGCAAATCGTGTTAAACGAATTAGGTATTGAGTTTATTTTAATTTCAAGATCACCCCAATATGAGAATGAATTCAGTTATGAAGACATCAATGAAATGATGATGAAAAATTGCAAGCTCATGATTCAAACTACCCCGGTTGGTATGTATCCCAATATTGACAATGCGCCTGAAATACCCTACAAATATTTTACATCAGAACATTTAGCAGTTGATCTAATTTATAATCCTGAAGAAACTGCGTTCATGCACAATGCAAAATCTTTTGGTGCAACTACCATCAATGGCATGACAATGCTGCACCAGCAGGCTGAAAAATCATGGCAGATATGGAATGATGATATGTTTTGATAAGGTATCATGACTAAAAACGCAGAAATAAAAAAAGACCTTCTGGTAGTGCTTGGACCAACTGCTTCAGGTAAAACACAACTTGCCTGCGCTGTGGCGGCAGAATTGCACGGTGAAATAATCAGTGCAGATTCTCGCCAAATATATAAATACATGGATATTGGTACCGGCAAAGATTTGAATGAATACACGGTGAATGAAAAAAAAATTCCTTATCACCTCATTGATATAAAAGAACCCGGATACCGTTATAACATAGCAGAATTTCAACTTGATTTTTTAAAGTCTGATGCGGATATCAGGGCACGCGGAAATCAACCTATTCTTTGCGGAGGCAGTGGACTGTATCTTGAAACAGCCTTGCGTGGCAATTCTTTTTTAGGCATACCGTCTGATGCTGTGTTTTATGAATCAATGAAAGAACTTGCTCCAGAAAAAATAGAAGAAGAATTGAAAAAAGTTCCGGCAGAAATATTGACTAAGTTGGGAGTGCAGACTTGGCACAGAAAAATTCGGGCTATTGAAATTGGAAATTTTTTGAAGATGAATCCGGATTGGAAGCCGGTTGAAAATCCCGGATTCAATGAGATAATAATTGGCACACATATCTCCCGTGAAGAGCGGCGAGAAAAAATTACTAACCGACTAACTTATCGTCTCAATCATGGTTTATATGAAGAGGCAGAATATCTTCTCAAAAATCACATCAGCTTTGATGACTTGGAGTATTATGGTTTGGAGTACAAATGGCTTGGAATGTACTTGCAAGGCGCCATTACAAAAAATGAATTGTTTGAAGGATTAAATATTGCCATTCATCAATTTGCCAAAAGACAAATGACGTGGTTCAGAAAAATGGAGGCAGATGGTTATGTGATTCATTGGATTGATACCAATCTTCCATTAGAAACTAAAGTTGCTCAAGTAAAAGAAATTTTCAGAAAGCAAGAATCACGCGCAAATTGATTCTTCGTCCGGTGAGGTAATTTGGTATTGAATAATACCGTCCCGCAATATCTTGCAGCCATTGATAAGACACAACATTGTTTACACCAAGTAAATTGAAAGCATCTAAACTAATGGTGAATTGTTCAAACGCATTTTGAAATTTGCTATTTGGTTTTTTTAATTTAGTATCAGCGTTCACCAAATCGTACATAAATCCTAAATCAAGACGTATATAAGGTTTGGTGCGCAACACATCTTTATATCGTTCATACGATGGAGGACCATAGGGTAGAGGTGTTCCAAAATTAAGATTGGCCGATACTTTGATATTCTCATATTTTGGCATTTTGTCCTGAAAAAATATTCCAAAGGTTACCAACTGATCAGTTGGGCGAGGAATCCATCCCGGTTCTTGATGAATAGAATCAACAACGGTTTGATTAAATGTGTAGCCTGGTAAAATGGTATCACCATCAGAATTGAGATAAATGTAATAATCATCATTTTCAATTTCTTCCATAGTTTTTAAAATTCCAATTCTGAAAAATGATTCAATACCTTTTACAAATTCGCCATTCACTTTTGCATCAAAACCGGTAGCATAAGCCACTGCATTATTTTCAGCATAATACCGTATTCTAACATTATCAATTTCATAAGGCACTACGTCCCACATGTATTTGTAATAAGCCTCAGCAGTAAATTTGAATGGGCGATTCCACATTTGAAAATAAATATCTGCCGCTATCACATTGTGCCATGATTTTTGTGAAACCACATCCGGATGAATGGTCCCATCAAGATATCGCATGGTGCGATAAAGAGGAGGTTGATAATATAAGCCTGAAGACAATCTATATTTCACATTTCGTCTTGTCAATGTAGTGTCATCAGTTATAAAATACATGCGTGGAGAATAACTAATGGTAAAACGCGGAGTAATCCAATACTCTTCATTAAATGTTCGATAACCACCTCGCACACCCCAGGTAACAGAAAGTTTTGAAGGACTGTCTTGCAAAGTATCTTGATAGATGATAAAAGTTTTTTCTTTGCCACTCCCTTGTTTGCGTTTCAAATTAAGGGCAACATCTTTTTTGCGAATAAAATTTTGGGTGAATTGATAGTGACCTGAAAACCGATACGATTCAACCAGATTATTTTGTTTTATCACATCACTTAATTCAATGGTTTCAGGATCTCCGGCAGGGATAACATAACCCGCAGAATCAATCAGATGCCACTCACTCAAAACGTCGTAGAAATATTCATATTGCGCGCGCACTCCCCAATTCATGTCACCTTGACGAATGGCTTTTTTTTCTTCAATTATTTTTTGAGCTAAATCAAATGTGCCGTCATAGTAAATATTTGCAATCCAAACTGTGAGGTCATTTCTGCCATGATCTAAAAATCCGCCAACACCTACATTGCTGGTTGAATCTCCAAATTCTTCTTTTGAGGGGTCAGTTTCCAATTCATTAATCCAATATTCACCCAGTACATCAAAATGTTCTTGTTCAACAGAATGAAAAAGCGAAGTACCAAAATTCATTTTCAGATTTTGATTAAATCGTTGCTCATATCCGGCAGCAACGGTGAAAGTTCTAAAACTGGTTTGCTCTTGTCCTTCAAAAAATACGCGCAATTGATAAGCTTCATTCACCGTGCCCCAGGAAGTAGTTCGTGAACTGGGAACAAATAAAAAATTATTGGAAGAGAAATGACCTAGCAGATATAACTTTCCATACGAATTTTCATCATTAAAATGCGTATAATAATTGGTGATTCCCTGCATGTCATAAAAAGTTGGATTATAATCACCCTTGGTAGGTAAACTATTCAACAGATATGAATTGGCCCGGTAACGGGCACCAATGATATAATTCCCGCGACGTCCGCTGTAAACATCTTCTAAATGAAATTGAGCCCCCATCAAACTAACTTGCACTGAGCCTGAAAATGACTGCGGTTCACGATATCTCACATCAAGCACAGATGATAAAACATCACCATACTGTGCATCAAAACCACCGGCTGAAAAATAAATGTTTTCTACAAATTCTCCATGTATAAAACTAAGTCCTTCCTGCTGTCCTGCGCGCACAATGAACGGGCGATAAATCTGAATGCCGTTTACGTAAATATCATTTTCATCATAATTCCCTCCACGCACATTATAATTTGAAGACAATTCATTATTGGATGAAACACCAATACCTGCAACTTTGATCAAATCTTCAAAGTTTCCGGTGGTGGTTGGCAGTCTTTTAATATCCACAGGAGGAAAGCCCTCAAAGCCTCCTGGTGGTTTGGTGTATTGAACATCAACCTGATTTAGAATTCTGGTGCCTAACTGAATATCTCCCAAATTCAAATTCTCACTCATCAATGCAAAATCTTGTACGTAATTATGGTGACCGCTAAAACTGATGTGAATGGTATAAACTGAATTAACGGGCAAGTCTATGATAAAGTTTCCTGATTCATCTGTTTGCCAACTCTGTCTGATGCCATCAATTTTAACCGTTGCCAAGGCAAGAGCTTGACCTTTTTCATTTACTACTCTTCCGCTCACTTGCACGGTTTGAGCCGCAAGCCAATGAGCTACAGATAAAAATAGTATTAGGACCAGGTTTTTCAAAGTTTGACAAAAGTAAGGAATAGACCGTGAATGCTTAACGCAAAGCAGCTTTCATTATTGCAAAGGAGGTTAAACTACTGGTTGTTAATAATTCTATTTAAGTAAAAATGGGCATTTATGCTCAATTAGGGCTAAATTTGAGGTTCATTTAAGAAACAGGAAATGGCACAACAAAAAGTCTCCTATACTGAAGAGAATATCCGTTCACTTGATTGGAAAGAACATATCCGCATGAGACCCGGTATGTATATAGGTAAGCTTGGTGATGGCGGGGCTGCAGATGACGGTATCTATGTTCTTGTAAAAGAGGTGATGGACAATTCTATTGATGAATTTGTGATGGGCAATGGAAAAAAAATTGAAGTCAAAATAAAAGACGGTCTTACATCAGTACGCGACTTTGGCAGAGGTATTCCTCTAGGAAAAGTAATTGATTGCGTTTCTAAAATCAACACCGGAGGGAAGTACGATTCAAAAGCATTTAAAAAATCAGTGGGGTTGAATGGGGTTGGTACCAAAGCGGTGAATGCGTTGAGTGATCATTTTGTGGTAGAATCATATCGTGAGGGGCAAAGAAAACGAGCATCCTTTACTAAAGGTGAATTACTTAAAGATGAAAAGGTTGCAAAAACAACTGAGAAAGACGGGACCTATATTGAGTTCATACCGGACGGATCTATTTTTAAAAATTTTAGTTTTCGCGCCCCGTATCTGCATAAATTATTTTGGAATTATTGTTACTTAAATCGTGGTTTGACCATTCATTTCAATGGTGAAAAATTTATTTCAGAAAATGGTTTACAAGATTTGCTGCAAGATAACATGGAGAGTGAACCACTTTATCCAATCATACATCTTGAAGGAGAAGACATTGAAATTGCCTTTACTCACATACGCTCATACGGTGAAAACTATTATTCATTTGTAAACGGACAACATACCACACAAGGAGGTACTCATTTATCCGCCTTTAGAGAAGCTGTTGCAAAGGTGATTAAAGATTTTTACGGAAAAAATTATGAGGCCGTTGATATTCGCCAATCTATTGTTGCGGCAATATCTATCAAAGTTATTGAGCCGGTATTTGAATCGCAAACTAAGACTAAACTGGGATCTCAAGAAATTGAGCCAAATGGTAAATCTATACGCACTTTTGTGATGGATTTTTTAAAGGAGAAATTGGATAATTTCCTCCATAAAAATCCTGAAATTGCTGATACACTTGAGAAAAAAATACGTGAATCAGAGCGTGAACGCAAAGAATTGTCAGGCATTCAAAAATTAGCCAGAGAGCGTGCAAAAAAAGCAAATCTTCACAATAAAAAATTACGTGATTGTCGTTTACATTTAAATGATCCAAAAGTAGAAAGGGGAGAAGAGACCACTATCTTTATTACGGAGGGTGATTCAGCTTCTGGTTCAATAACTAAATCACGAGATGTAGGAACACAAGCGGTTTTTAGTTTGCGCGGTAAGCCCTTGAATTCGTATGGTCTTACCAAAAAAGTAGTTTATGAAAATGAAGAATTTAATTTGCTGCAGGCTGCGTTAAACATTGAAGACAGCATTGAAGATTTGAGATATAACAACGTTGTAATTGCTACTGATGCCGATGTTGACGGTATGCACATCCGCTTGCTTTTGCTTACTTTTTTTCTTCAGTTTTTTCCTGATTTGGTAAGAAAAGGACATGTTTATATTTTACAAACTCCTTTATTCAGGGTACGAAATAAAAAAGAAACCATCTATTGTTATTCTGATGAAGAGCGTCTTGCTGCCATTGAAAAGCTAGGTAAAAATCCTGAAATAACCCGCTTCAAAGGGCTTGGAGAAATATCACCAGACGAGTTTAAGAATTTTATTGGACCAGACATGCGTCTTGACCCTGTAATGATTGGAAAAGATGCGCGTATTGAAGATGTACTTGAATATTACATGGGGAAAAACACACCTTCAAGGCAAGAATTTATTATTGACAACTTGCGCGTGGAAGAAGTGTTGTAATTCACTCCCACAAAGTTTTTATTTCAATCGTACATCGCTTCACCGGATTCACCAGTCCATACTTTTTATGTATGGTTGAAAATTCCAATGAGAGTAAATCATGAACAGTAAAATATTGCTGAATTCCTTTGAGTGAAACGCTTGGAAAGAAATCAGGGTCATGACAGATTGTGCCATTTGTTTTCAATTCTCCGGTTGAATCAGTAAGTGAATATTTAATCAAGCAGAGACCGTACTCGTCAGTGCAATCAAAACCGGTTTCATCCGTTAATTTAAGCCAAATGAAATCGTGTCCGGGTGCTGAACTGGCAATGGTTATTGTCAATTCAGGTAAGGTGACAACTTGATATGTTTTCTCATAGGTTATTTTTTCATTAGATGCTGTCTTAATCACGAAACGGATTGTACACGAACCCGTTTTAAGAGGAATCAAATCAACTTCTTGATGTTCCTTGTCCGTTCTGACAATATTGAAATCAGGTGCAATTACCTTGAATGATTTTATTTGTGATACGTTTTCCAAACTTGGCATCATAGCATTGCTCAAATAAAAAGTATTTTGCTTATTCAATTCAAGATAAAGGGACTCACTTTCACACGTGTTCCTTTCTCTTTCAATAAATCTTTGGCTATGTGCCTGGGAAACAAAAAAAAATGCCAGCAGAAAAATACCGGCATTTTGAAATGATTTGATTAACATTTATTTTTTCTTTTTTGAGGTATTTCCTTTTCCGTTGTTATTCTCTGAATTACCACCATTATTGGATTTAGACGAATTATCTTTTTTAGTTTTTGATTTTTCTTTTAGCGCATGAAACTCAGGTGATCCCGGCTTAATTCCCATTTGCTGAGCAATGTAGCCCCAACCTTTATCACGGTTTTGCTCATACACATCAATGACTTCCTCAATAGGTTTGTTTACTGCACTTGAAATTTCTAAGGCTAAAAACATTTCTCCCGGCTCCATATTGATAGATACCATGTAATCTAAATTTTTTGACGTAACGCCAAACGTATTCATCAAATCAGTTTTGAATGCTGAAAGATCATTTTTAGCACTGGTATTGATGACATTTAAGTCAGCATCCAGATCAGCATCGCCGGTATTAAAAGAAATCTGTGCATTCATTTGACAGGCAAATGCAATGAACAAAACAGAAAGTAATAATTTCATAGTAAAAATGGTTTTGTGAAACTAAGCTACAAATTTTATTCCATGTATAAGAATTTTGCCTGAAAATTCATCCTGACAATGGGGGAACTGATCTGTTAATTCCAAAATTCAGTCGTCTTTTTTCTATTTTCATGGCTGTCAGTTGAGATAATCCTCTAAATTTGCCCATTCGTTAAGCATGAAAAGATTTTTATTTGTCGTATTGGTTACCTTTGGTATGCTGGCTTCTTCACTTGATGTGAAGGCGCAAGACTCTACAAATACTACCATTGATTCATTGATTGTGCTATTAATGAATGACAGTGAAGACACATCCAGAGTTGATGTGTACAATCATTTATCTGATGAATATCTTGCAATTGATTACACAAAATCGCTTGAATACGCAACATTAGCTCTTGATTTAGCAAGTGAGTTGAATTATGATCAAGGTCTTTTGAATGCTCATGTAGCAGTAGCTCATATTCAAATGGCATATCTGCTCAACTACAAAAAGTCACAAACGCATTATGATGCAGCACTACCTATTGCTCTGCGTCTTGAAGATAAAATATCAGAAATGAGTATTTACAAAGGGCTAAGTTATATCTATTCTGCATCTGACAACTTTAGACTAGCTCTTGACTACAACAGCCGTGCAATCTCTGTGGCTGAACAATTGGAAGATATTACCGCCCAATCTGAATTAAACGCATATCTGGGAGGAATATACGAAGATTCAGGAGACACACTTTCCGCCATTGATGCTTATGCTGAAGTACTAGCAATTGAGCGTGAGAATAATTTTAAAAATACCAGCAATGCCTCCATGAGCTCTATTGCCAGGTATTATTTATTGATTGATGATTATGGGCAAGCACTGAAGTATTATAAGATTGTGCTTAAAAACGCTGAGCGCAATGATGATTATAGATGGTTATCATACACACATGCTCAAATGGCTTACCTGTACTTATTGCGCAAAAATGAAACGCAAGCAGAAGAGCATGGGCTAAGAGGTGCAGAAATTGCTGAAATACATCACTTGCAAAAAGAATTGACAGATAATTATCTTGCGCTTTTCAACGTGTATATTCAAATGGATAGTATTACTAAGGCTCAGGAATATAAAGCATCGTATGATTCTCTGTCGGCGTTGATGGTTCCAACTTTTTCTGATGAAGGCACTGTGTTAACTTCTACGGATGAATTCCCTGTAGAAAATCATGCTGAACCTAATCCAATGAAATCATGGGTTATGATCATCATCCTAATTGTCATTCCGGTTGCAGCAGTTGTATTCTTTATTACAAAGAAGAAAAAGTAATTTCCTGTCGTTTTATTTTCTTATTCCAGATCACCCAAGTCCAACCAATCAGCAATAGATTTGCCAATCCAATGGTAGAATAACGATCAAACGTGTCAGATAAAGGATTTCCCAATAGATCATTTGAGTTTGCACCATAAAAGAAAATAAGCAGCGTAAAAACAACCCAGTTCAACAAACGGTTTTCTTTTATTAAATAAAAAATCAAAAGACAAACCAATGGAATGGTGAAGAGGAAATGTTGACTGTCTGTAATCATTAAGTTTGGTAAAATAGCTAGCTGTGCAAAAATATCAAGCAAAAACAATGGCTGTGTGTATTGTTTGTAACGAGTGAAATAAGAAAATCTCAACATAATAAAAAGCAAACCGGCAATCAAATAGAAAATGAAATTCCATGTCGGAGTCAGGCTTAGGCCCGTGTAAGCATTGATTATTGAAGTAATAGTATGCTCACTAAACATACCTTCATTATGCGTTAGCATATTATTAAACCATGCTTTGTACATGGAAATAAACATATCAAGTCCAGTAAAAAGTATGGGGACAATTGAAAGAAGAATAATTATGGCTGCTGTTTGAAAAATCATTTTCCATTCTCTCTTAAAAATCAGTGGCAGACCAAGAAGAATCATGTATGGCTTCAGCAGAAGAACCGCTGCAAAGCATGCTGTCGCAACAAGCTTGTGATTCTTCCCATACATAAACGCAAAAGCCACGACTAAAAAAATCAGCACAAGATTAATATTACCTAAATGCATTTCTCTGGTCAGGTGAACAGCGGCAACAACAAGTCCTATTGCAAATAGCAAGAGGTAGCGTGAATTATTACTTTTATTAGTTGGCTTTAAATAATTGACAATCATAATTAAAGACAAAACAAACATCGCTGAACAAATCAGGTAATGAATCATTTTGGCGGCCTCAAAATGAGCTACATGATAAAGAGCAAAAAACGGGAGTGTAGCCGGTGCATATTTGTAGTACCCTGAACTTAACCCATAAGCCTCATGATAAGGGTTTTTTCCAGATAAAAAATCAGAACTGGCTTCGTAATACACCTTAAAATCATTCATGTAAAAACGTTCGTTATGTATTTCAACTGCCACCATGGCTGTGAAGAAAATCAAAGCAATGATAATTGACCAGATGAATTGTCGGGAGACCATGAATCGTATTAACTTGGCAAAAATAGCTAAATAATAATACCGTTCTGTTAATAAAAAGACTGATTATCCGCGGATTTATTAAGCTTCAGATGCTAAATTTGCAGGTCATTCAAAAAATATGCAGGACGAATCAGACGAAATAAATGACAATCCTTCATTTGACCCCAATGCCGGTTTAGCGCAAAATGGGGATAAAGACGCCATTGTCCCGTTGTCTGGTTTATATCGTGATTGGTTTCTTGATTATGCATCGTATGTGATTCTTGAAAGAGCTGTACCTGCATTAATGGATGGGCTTAAACCTGTGCAACGCCGTATCCTGCATTCTATGAAAGAGATGGATGATGGCAGATACAATAAAGTAGCCAACATCATTGGAAATACCATGAAGTATCATCCGCATGGTGACGCTTCTATTGGTGATGCATTGGTGCAGTTAGGACAAAAAGATTTATTGATTGATACACAAGGAAACTGGGGAAATATTTTAACCGGTGATTCAGCTGCTGCTCCACGTTATATTGAAGCGCGTCCTTCAAAATTCGCGAATCACGTTGTGTTCAATCCAAAAACTACTGATTGGATTCCTTCGTATGACGGCAGAAATCGTGAACCGGTTTTATTACCCATTAAATTTCCATTACTGCTTGCTCAAGGCGCTGAAGGAATTGCGGTGGGAATGGCATGCAAGGTACTGCCGCATAATTTCAATGAGTTAATTGATGCCTCTATTGACGTTCTGCGTGGAAAGAAAACGAATATTTTGCCTGATTTCCCTAATGGTGGTTTGGCTGATTTCTCTGGGTATAATGAAGGTCAGCGAGGAGGAAAGGTTAGGGTTCGCGCGCGCATCATCAAAGAAGATAACAAAACACTCAAGATTACTGAAATTCCTTTTGGAGCAACAACATCTTCACTCATTGATTCAGTGATAAAAGCCAATGATAAAGGCAAAATAAAAATTAAAAAAATTGAAGACAATACCGCAGCAGAAGTAGAGATTATTATTAGCCTGGCACCGGGCGTTTCACCTGACAAAACCATTGATGCTCTTTTTGCATTTACAGATTGTGAAATGTCTATTTCTCCTAATACTTCGGTAATCATAGACAACAAACCTGCTTTTTTAAGTGTGAATGAAATTCTGCGTATCAACACGCAACACACACTTCATTTGTTGAAACGAGAACTTGAAATCAGGAAAGCAGAATTAGAAGAAGAATGGCATTTTGCATCTCTTGAAAAAATATTCATTGAAAATAAAATTTACGTCAAGTTTGATGGAAAAACTTATGAGCAGGCAATTGAAATAACGCACAAATTACTCAAGCCACATCTGAAAAAAATAAAAAGACCGGTAACGGATGATGATGTGAAGCGTTTGATGGAATTGCGTATGCGTCGCATTACTAAACATGATGCTGATAAGGCAGATGAGTTCATTAAACAATTAGAGGCTGAGCTCAAACAAATAAAACATCATTTGGCTAATCTGACTGAATTTGCCATTGATTATTTCAAAGATTTGAAAAAGAAATTTGGTGAAGGGAAAGAACGTAAAACAGAAATAAAAATATTCGATACCATTTCGGCTAAGAAAGTTATAGTAGCCAATCGTAAATTGTATGTTGATACTGAAGAGGGGTTTATTGGGTGGGGATTAAAAGGACAAGACCCTATTGCTGAGTGCAGTGACATTGATGACGTCATTGTGTTTTTTAAAAATGGTACGATGATCGTTACCAAAATTGCTGAGAAAAAATTTATCGGCAAAGACATCATGCACGCAGCTATTTGGAAAAGTGGTGATAAAAGAACCATTTATCATCTCATGTACCGTGACGGCAAAGATGGACCAACACTCATGAAGCGTTTCTTTGTTAATGCAATCACTAGGGATAAAGAATATTTCATAACTAGAGGAACTAAAAATTCTGAAGTATACTATTTCTCTTATCATCCAAATGGTGAAAGAGAAATTGTAACGGTGCATTTGAAACCAAGACCACATTTGAAACGTGTGAAATTTGATGTGGATTTTGGTTCGCTGATTATTAAAAACAGATCCTCTGCAGGAAACAGAGTTACCAAAGAAATCATTGCAAAAGTTACCTTGAAAGAAGTAGGGGAATCAACCCTTGCAGCACGGAAAATTTGGTGGGATGAAGTTGTGCAGCGCCTTAATGTTGATGGTCGTGGTGCATTCCTTGGCTCATTTAAAGGTGATGATAAAATTCTGACAATATACTCAACAGGTGAATTACAACTTTCAAATTTTGATATTGAAACACGTTTTGGTGATCACTTGATTCATATCGAAAAATGGCATCCTGAGCATCCAATTACTTGTGTTTATTTTGATCATGAAAAGGATACGCATTTTGTAAAAAGATTTCTGGTTGAAATCAAATCAGATAAAAAAACATTATTCATTCCTGAAACTGAAGGCACGCGCTTGGATGTTGTAACTACGGCGTACAAACCCGAAATCACGATTTCTTTCAACAAACGACTGAAAGAAACCAAAGATCTGCCTGATAAAAAAATTAAGCTCGATGAATTCATTGATGTGAAAGGAATGAAAACCGTGGGCAATCATCTCACAAAATTAAAAGTTAAGGAAGTAAAACTGAATCATCCAATTGCTGGGAATGAGCCTTGGCCTGAAATTGAAGATGAAACAGATTCTGCTGAAGGTATTTTGTTTGACGTTGAAGAAGAGGAAGTGGAAGAAGAAACACTGAAACCTGCACCAAAAAAAGGCAAAGCATCAAAACCGGAAAAAGCTGCGCCTGCTACCTCAAAATCAAAAACACCGGTTGGAAAATCACTTAGCGCCGTACCATTGAAAAAAAGGTTGGGCGAGTTAAAAAAGGGAAAAAAAGATGATCGCCAACAGAAGTTATTTTAAGCTTTTGAGTGTAATCTCCTTGTTCATCCTTTCTTGTCAAACATATCAAGATCATTTCACGTATGCGACTATCTATCATGGAGAAACCCTGGCCGGTTTTCATGCCCGTGCACTTTGCCTGGTAAATTCTGAAGCAGTAATTGTTGCCGGGCCAAATGGTCAGTTTTGTGGTAAATATTTTAGTGGTGATTTGATTGAACAACCTGCGCTTACGGGTGCTGAAGATATTCGCGATATGCATTTGTTCAATAATGGCACCATGGTGTTGATGAATTCAGGTGATACCGGAAAAATTTATGTGGTTGGCTTCAATGGTGAACAAGCTACCGTTTTGGATACACCCGGTGTCTTTTTAGACGGATTAGATTTTTGGGATGAAAAAAACGGAATCGCATTTGGAGATCCTGTTGGCAATACTTTTTTTCTGGCAAGAACTAATGATGGTGGTCGAAGTTGGAGTGCCTTCAGTCCACAAAACATACCGGAAGCCCTTCAGCACGAATCAGCTTTTGCAGCAAGCGGCACAGGTATTCAATGTATTGATGATTCCACTGTGTATTTTGTTTCAGGCATGGCTGACACGGCCAGACTTTTTATAAGTCATGACAGAGGTATGAACTGGACTGCCTTGCCAACACCAATGAAATCAGGTGATGGATACGGTATCTATTCAATGTATTTCTGGAATTCACTTGAAGGAATGATCATTGGAGGAAGTTGGGAAGAAATTAAATACCACAAAAAAATCTGCTTCTTGACTCAAGACGGAGGAAAAACCTGGATCAATAGAAGTAAAGGGCTCGGCGGCTATTCTTCATGTATTTTAGGAAACAAAGATGGATCATGTATTTTTTCAACCGGTGATCGTGGAACTTATTACACGCTTGATCGCGGACTACACTGGAATTTGCTCTTTGAACGAAACTATTATTCTATTGCAATGAATGAAGAATTTCTAGCCCTGATTGGTCGCAACGGAACCATTGAAATTCTGAGATATCAATTTTGAAAATAGCGACAAATGTGAGTAGGCTACAATCCGAGTTTTTTGTTTTCAAGCACATCATCTAGTCGCCAGAATAAATCAACTGATTTTTGTTGTGACCTGATCTGGCAATTGGTCATCCGACAATGAGTGCATGAAGCAGCAATACAAGCATCCACATGAATGAAAACCTCTGACTGACCTTCACATGCTCTGGCAATTTCCATTTCAACATCATCCACTAAAACATGTGCTTGTTCAACTGAGTAAAATCGGGGGACTGTCATGTGACAATCCACATGAACTGATGTTCCGTACTTAATCATACGCATTTTATGTATATCAATCCAATCATCCCGTCTGACTGATTGAAGGTGAGTAACCAAATGTTCCAGTGTTTGAAAATCGGCACCATCCATGATTCCATCAATTGCTTCATGTAAAATTTTATACGCTGAATAGATGATGATCAAACCAAAAACAATTGCCACTACACCATCCAACCATTGAATTCCGGTTAGCCAAATTATAACCAATCCTAAAATCAACCCGGCAGAGGTATAGGCGTCTGAAAGCAGATGTTTTCCGCTGGCTTTCATTAATAAAGATTTTTTTCTTTTTCCTCTGCTGATGAGTAAAAAGCCCATTAAGGCATTGATTCCACCCGTGATTAAGGTGACAGAAATTCCTAAATCCAGCGCTTCAATTTTTTCAGGAGTATAAAAACTGATGATAGATTTCACAATGATGATAATGCCTGCAGTAAGGATTAATGCACCTTCTAAACTAGCTGACAAAAACTCAATCTTTCCATGACCGTATGGGTGTTTTTTGTCTGATGGTTTGTGTGCAAGAATAAAACTGTATAAGGCAAGTGCACCGGCAACAATATTGACTGTACTTTCCAATGCATCTGAAAGAACAGCGTTGGAATTGGTGACAAAATACAGCCATAATTTCACACCAAATAATACCACGCCAACAGCAAGAATGATTGCAAGCATTCTTTTATGACTCTTATATTCTGCCTGATTATTCATACTGTGATTGTACAGTAAAAAAAAGCTGCCCCTCAGGACAGCTTTTCTGATTATTCAGATTTTTTCTCTTTTTTCTTGGGAGACTTTCCTTTCTCAATGCCAATTTTCACTTCTTGCTTCTCTTTATCAAAATTGATAGCAATGGTGTCACCGGCTTCAAGACTGGCGTTAATGATTTCTTCAGCCAGCGGATCTTCTATATACTTCTGAATTGCGCGATTCAATGGTCTTGCACCAAATTTTTCATCGTAGCCTTTTTCTGCAATATAATCTTTTGCCTCATCAGAAATTTTAAATTCATAACCAAGGTCTTTGATTCGAACTTGTAATTTGTTCAACTCAATATCAATGATCTGATGAATATTTTCTCTTGATAATGAATTGAAAACAATCATATCATCAATACGATTCAAAAACTCAGGTGAAAAAGCTTTTTTCAAAGCATTGTGAATCACTTTCTGAGAATCATCTACCACTTGTTCTTTTTTAGCAGATGTACCAAATCCAACGCCGGTTCCAAAATCAGCAAGCTGACGTGCACCAATGTTTGATGTCATGATGATGATCGTATTTTTAAAATCAATTTTACGACCTAACCCATCAGTCATGTGTCCATCATCAAGTGCTTGCAAAAGCATATTGAACACATCAGGGTGAGCTTTTTCAATTTCATCCAACAAGATAATAGAGTAAGGTTTGCGTCTTACTTTTTCAGTAAGTTGTCCACCTTCTTCATATCCAACATACCCCGGAGGCGCTCCAACCAAACGTGATACAGAGAATTTCTCCATGTATTCACTCATGTCAATTCGTATGAGAGCTTCTTCAGAATCAAACATGGTTTTTGCAAGAACTTTTGCTAACTGTGTTTTACCAACCCCTGTTGGTCCGAGGAAGAAAAACGAACCAATTGGTTTGTTTGGATCTTTTAATCCCGCACGATTTCTCTGAATGGCTTTGACAACTTTTGCCACTGCCTCATCTTGTCCAATCACTTTTCCTTTAATAGAATCACCCAAGTGCATGATACGACCTGATTCACTTTCTGAAACCTTTTGCAATGGAATACCGGTCATCATGGAAACAACCTCGGCTACGTGATCTTCAGTTACCGTAATGCGATGTGCTTTAGTATTTTCTTCCCAACGCTTCTGTGCCAGCTCTAGTTCTTCTTGCAAATGTTTCTCACGATCACGTAATTCTGCAGCCTTTTCGTATTGTTGAGATTTTATTACATCTCCTTTTTCCTGCTTCACGTCTTCAATCTTTTTCTCCAGATCAACCACCTCTTTAGGAACAGTAATATTGGTAATATGTACCCGTGAACCTACCTCATCCATGGCATCAATAGCTTTGTCCGGTAAATTGCGGTCTGACATATAACGTTCGGTCAGTTTTACACAAGCATCAATGGCTTCAGGTGTATAGTTTACACTGTGGTGCTCTTCATATCTTTCTTTGATATTATTGAGGATTTGGATGGTTTCAGGAATTGTTGTTGGCTCAACCAATACTTTCTGAAAACGTCTTTCCAAGGCGCCGTCTTTTTCAACATATTGTCTGAATTCATCCAGTGTAGTTGCCCCAATTACTTGAATTTCACCACGAGCCAGTGCAGGCTTAAACATGTTTGACGCGTCCAGAGAGCCTGAAGCACCACCTGCTCCAATGATGGTATGAATCTCATCAATGAATAAAATAATATCGCGTGATTTTTCAAGTTCGTTCATCACGGCTTTCATGCGCTCTTCAAACTGTCCTCGGTATTTTGTCCCGGCAACTAAAGATGCCAGATCAAGTGAAATTATTCGTTTTCCAAAAAGTACGCGTGACACTTTCTTTTGTACAATTCTCAACGCAAGTCCCTCTGCAATAGCTGATTTACCAACACCCGGCTCACCAATCAGAATTGGGTTATTCTTTTTTCTTCGTGACAAAATCTGAGACACCCGTTCAATTTCATTCTGACGACCAACGATAGGGTCCAGTTTATTTTGTTCAGCCATTGCTGTTAAGTCACGGCCAAAATTGTCAAGTACCGGTGTTTTTGATTTGGTATCACCTGCTTTGCGTGCACCACTACCATAATTTGCTCCGCCGCTTTCACCTTCATCTCCTCCTTCTGATGAACCTCCGGGAAATTCAGATTTGGGATAATTTTGTTCTTCAATCATTGCTTCTAATTCTTCTTTTACATTTTCATAAATCACCCCATATTTATTTAAGAGGCGAGTGGCTACATTATTCTCTTCACGCAAAATAGCCAAGAGAATATGCTCTGTACCTACTTTGTTACTTTTGAAAAGCTTTGCTTCAAGATACGTGATTTTAAGCACTTTTTCTGCTTGTCTAACCAGAGGAATATTATTCCCTGTCATGGTTTTTACACGTGTTTCTTTCAGTGCTTTTTCCAATTCTAATCTGATTTGGTTTAAATCAACCTGAAATTCATTTAATAATTTAATTGCTAATCCCTCACCTTCACGAAGAATTCCGAGCAGAAGGTGTTCAACGCCTAAATAATCGTTGCCTAGGCGCAATGCTTCTTCACGACTGAATGAAAGTACGTCTTTTGCCCGGGCTGAAAAATTTGCATCCATAGTTTTTGGTTCTGTTTCATGACATATAACAAAGGTATATGCCAAATTGTTATTTAATTCTTTTTTACTGTCTGTCATTTGTAACCGAATTGAACTTTATTCACACCCGGCGTTTGCCGAAAGGTAAGAAAAAAAAGATCAAACCAAGTTACTTTTTCGATTAAATACAAATCTCCAAAGGCAGTAATCAAAGGTAGGCTTATCAAAATGTATTCCCATTGTTAATAACGCCTTTTTTCTGACCCGTTTTTGTTAATAAGTAGCCACTTTGTCATACGCAGTCTTCGATAGAATATGAGTACTTTCGGCGCTTGTAAAATTTAATGGTAAACCTATTATGGCAGACGGAGAAAAAATTATAAAAATCAATCTGGATGAAGAAATGAGATCAGCATACATTGACTACTCTATGTCAGTGATTGTTTCTCGTGCATTACCAGACGTCAGAGATGGATTCAAACCGGTACACCGCCGAGTTCTTTTCGGTATGCAGGATCTTGGCGTTTTTTCAAACCGACCTTATAAAAAATCTGCTCGTATTGTCGGTGATGTGCTTGGTAAATATCACCCTCACGGAGATTCTTCAGTATATGATACCATGGTGCGTATGGCTCAGCCCTGGTCATTGCGTTATCCATTGGTTGATGGACAAGGAAATTTCGGGTCTGTTGACGGTGATAGTCCTGCTGCCATGCGTTATACTGAGTCTCGTCTGCAAAAAATAGCAGAAGATATGTTGGAGGATCTTGACAAAGAAACTGTTGATTTTGCACCAAATTTTGACGACTCTTTACAAGAACCTACCGTACTGCCTACTAAAATTCCTAACCTGTTGGTGAATGGTGCAAGCGGTATTGCTGTGGGGATGGCTACCAATATGCCACCACATAATTTAACTGAAGTTGTTGACGGTATCATCGCTTATATAGATAAACGTGATATCGAGATTGCAGAATTAATGCAATATATCAAAGCTCCTGATTTCCCAACAGGAGGAATAATATACGGGTATGAGGGAGTGAAAGAGGCTTTTGAAACCGGACGTGGTAAAGTGGTATTGCGCGCTAAAACTACAACTGAAGAAATTCGGGATGGAAAAGAAGCAATTATCGTGACTGAAATTCCTTATCAGATCAACAAAGCTGAAATGATTAAAAAGACAGCTGAGTTGGTGAATGATAAAAAAATAGATGGCATCACGGATATTCGTGATGAATCAGACCGGGACGGAATGCGTATTGTGTATGAATTAAGACGTGACGCAATTCCAAATGTAGTATTGAATAAATTATTTAAATACACAGCGCTTCAAACTTCATTTTCAGTAAATAACATTGCACTGGTTGCTGGGCGTCCAATGCTGCTGAACTTGAAAGAAATGATTCACTATTTTGTTGAGCATAGACATGATGTTGTTACGCGACGCACAAAATTTGAATTAAGAAAAGCTGAAGAGCGTGCACATATTTTAGAAGGATTGATCATTGCTTCAGATAATATTGACGAAGTAATTGCCATCATCAGAGCGTCAAAATCACCTGACGAGGCGCGTGAAAAATTAATGGAGCGCTTTAAGTTAAGTGATCTGCAATCTCGCGCTATTGTTGAAATGCGTCTGCGTCAACTCACAGGGCTTGAACAAGATAAATTAAGAGCAGAGTATCAAGAACTACTTGCACGCATTGCGGATTTGAAAGATATTTTAGCAAACGAGTCGCGCCGTATGCAAATTATTAAAGATGAACTTGTTTACGTTCGTGAAAAATATGGTGATACCCGTAAATCGGTAATTGAATACTCGGCAAACGAAATGAAAATTGAAGACCTCATTCCTGATGAACAGGTAGTTGTCACAATTTCTCACGCAGGTTATATCAAGCGTACTTCGTTGAGTGAATACAGAGTTCAATCACGCGGCGGAGTTGGATCAAAAGGATCTGCAACGCGAGATAAAGATTTTCTTGAGCACCTATTTGTTGCAACCAACCACAATTGGTTACTCATTTTCACAGAGAAAGGAAAATGTTTCTGGATGCGTGTATTTGAAGTACCTGAAGGAGCAAAAAACACGAAAGGCCGTGCATTACAAAATCTAATCAACATAGAACCGGATGATTCAATAAAAGCATTCATCAACGTAGAGGATATAAAAAATCCGGACTATGTTGCGGGCAAATATATCATCATGTGTACTAAAAAAGGTACCATTAAAAAGACAAAGCTTGAGGCTTATTCTCGTCCACGGGCAAATGGTATCAACGCCATCAATGTAAAAGACGGAGACACCTTGCTAGAGGCAAAGCTCACCAACGGAAACAATGAAATCATGATGGCTCTCCGTTCTGGTAAAGCTATCCGATTCAATGAACAAAAAGTACGTTGTATGGGCCGCACCGCCTCAGGTGTGCGCGGTATACGACTTGCTGATGAGCACGATGAAGTAATAGGTATGATTGCGGTTGAAACGGAAGGAGCACAAGTGATGATTGTAACTGAAAAAGGAAACGGAAAACGTTCGGCAGTTGCAGATTATCGTGTTACAAACCGCGGCGGAAAAGGAGTAAAAACAGTAAAAATAACGGATAAAACAGGTAAACTCATCTCAATCAAAGATGTGACTGATGATGATGATTTGATGATCATTACCAGAAATGGAATTACTATACGTATGCATGTTGACTCATTACGTGTGATGGGCCGTGCAACTCAAGGCGTTAAATTAATCAGCCTCAGAGGAGATGATCAAATTGCTGCAGTTGCAAAAGTGTTCCGTGACCGTGAAGAAGAAGCAGTTATTGGTGATGATGCCGTAGCACCGGTTGAACCAGATCCAACAAAGAACGAAGAGGAATAGGATTATTTGCCATACTTATCATTAATTTTGTCTGGCATAATTATTGAAACAAGGTTTATGGAATTGTACTGAATAGTGCATCCATTATATATAGAAGTAAGAACGAACAGCTAACAAAATGAAAAAACTTTTTACCATTATTGCAATTGCGAGCAGTGTATTTGCAATATCACAAAAAACAAATACTACCAATGCAGCCATGGCTTATAAGTCATACGAGCAAGCAAAAATGGGTGGCGATTGGGAGCAAGCAGCCAAAGACCTTTTGGAAGCCAAAGGATACATTGATTTGTCAGCTGAGCATGTTGATACTAAAAATGACCCTAAAACATTGATGTATCTTGGGTTTATCTATGTTGAAATTCCAATTTGCGCAGGCTTTTCTGGAGATGCAACCTTGAAGGCAGTTGATCCAGAAACGGCTATGGAAAAAGGATTTAAAGCTTTTGAAGATTGTAAAAAGAATGATCCTAAGCAAATGTACGGTTCTCAAATTGATGATTACTGCGGAATGTATCGTGGCATGTTTGCAAATCAAGGAATAACCCTTTATGAAGAAGGTAAATATGAAGAAGCAATGGCTGGTCTATTAGGTGCAGCTGTATTTGGTGAAGCAATGGGGCTGCAGGATTCTGTTTACTGGTTCTATGGTGGAATAGCAGCTTTTAAAATTGAAAAATGGACTGAAGCTGAAGAGGCGTTCAAGAAAACTGTTGAACTCGGCTATCAAGTTGGTTCTAGCGTTTACTATCTCTCTCAAACCATGCAAAAATTAGGTAAAACGGCAGAGGTAGAGGCCATGTTAAAAGATCAGGTTGCAAAAAATCCAAAGAATAAAGATATCATGATTGAACTGATCAATTTCTACATTGATAATGACCGTAAGCCTGAAGCCGTTCAAATTTTAAATGATGCCATAGCTTTGGATCCAAATAATGCTGTATTGATTTACACGGCAGGCACCATTTATGAAAATATGGGCGACTTTGAAAATGCAGAAAAATCATATTTGAAAGCAAAAGAATTAGGTGATAAAAATGCAGGATTTGCACTTGGTTCACTCTACTTTAACAAAGGAGCAGATATTTATACTGCGGCAAATAATCTTGCTTTTGGAACTCCGGAATACGAGCAAAAATATGATCCAATGGTTGAAGAATCAAAAGTTTATTTCAACAAAGCATTGCCTTACCTTGAGCAAGCTGCTGTTGAAAATCCAACTGACTTGGTTGTATTAGAGGCTTTGAAACAAGTTTATGGCAAACTAGGGAATCAAGAAAAATTCTTGGAGATCAAAAAGAAAATTGAAGAAATTAAAGCCGGACAATAAGGCTTGAAACGGTTTTATAAAAAATAGCGGAGATGAATGCTCCGCTATTTTTTTTTTCTTTAAAATTCTTGTAGTCAATTTAAAACACCATTTATTTCCACTCAACAATTTCACCTCGTTTTCTGTCTTTCATTTCGGCAGGAATAATTTCTAGAATTCCATCTTCTAATGCTTTGAGAATACGCTGTTTTACAAAAACACGATTTGTCACCAAACTTACTTCACGCACCGGATTGATGTCTTTGATTGTTTTTGCATTTTTCTTTCTTGACTCAGACAAATCATTGCAAGCCAACTCAGGTATTAGGGTGATTCCGCCTTCACGGTCAACAAATTTTATCAGTGTTTCAATGGTGGCGCTTTCGTATCTAAAGGGCAGGGTAATTTTATCATCTTTTAACTTGCATAAATTGATCACCTGATTTCTAAAGCAATGTCCCTGACTTAATAACCACAGATTTTCAGGTTTAATTTGGCTCAATTTTATTTCTGAAAATTTTGCTAACTCATGCTGCTTGTTGCAATACATTTTTAGTTCTTCATAGTATAGCGGAGTCTCATTGAAACCAGGAATTTCTAATGGGGTAGCCAATATTCCAACATCTATGGTTTCTGATTTTAATTCGTCACAAATTTCACTGGTAAGCATTTCACGCACTGAAATTTTTATACCAGGATATTTCCGAGCAAAGTCGCCCAGAAACATGGGCAAAAGATACGGAGCAATTGATGGTATCACACCAATTTTTAAATCACCGGTTAAACTGTTTTTACTCCACTGAATTAATTCTTCAATTTTTTTTGATTCAGAAATAACTTGCCTGGCCTGTTCAACAATCATGCGGCCAATATCTGTAACCACAATGGGTTGTTTGGTGCGATCAAAAATGATAATGCCTAAATCAGTTTCCATTTTTTTGATTTGCATACTCAAAGTTGGCTGAGTCACAAAACATTTATCGGCTGCCAGTGAAAACGATTTGTACGTATCTAGTGCAACGATATATTCTAATTGTATTAAGCTGATCATAAATTATAAGATTATAACTGAACTTGATACAAATATAAAAACTATTGATTTGTTTTATAACTTTAGTAACGGTAATTTTGTTCTGTCTCAGATCATGCAACATGCCATTGAAACGAGGCAAAAACCACACACATCTTATTATGTCAAAAAAAGATAAAAATAAAAACAACGTAAACGAGCAATTGAATAATTACTTGTCTGACCTTCAACTTATGTATTCAAATTTGCGTGGGTTTCATTGGAATATTCGAGGGGCAAGATTTTTTGAATTACACACCTTGCTTGAGCAATGGTACAATGATGTAAATTTAAAAATTGATGAAATAGCAGAACGCATTCAATCTCTTGGCGGAACGCCGGCTCACAGTCTGAGATTTTACCTTGAACATGCAGGTATTAAAGAAGCCAAAAACACAACGGATGCTGAAAAAATTCTGGAACAACTCATTGATGGATACACGCATTTACTGAACACAGAAAGAAATTTATTAAAACTATCTGCTGACTTTGACGATGAAGCAACCAATAGTTTGATGAGTGAGTATATCAGCCAGCATGAAAAGCTGCTTTGGATGTTGAATGCCGCACGAAAACAATAAGTAATAAAAAAAAGGAACCGGGAATAAGACGTTTCCTATTCCCGGTTTTCCTAACCCAAAACTCAAGTAGACTACTTGAAGAAGTTTACGTATGATTCTTCCGGAATGATGTTAATTGACTCCGGAAATTCTGCGTGCAATACCAATTTGTTTTGATGATGATGTTCTAATTGAGCTAATTTATCTCTGTTTAGCAAAATCACTGTAGAATTTCCATAGTGATCAGTTTTGTCCAGAATAGTAACTCCGTTAAAATCACATTGCCAATGCGTGTCAGCCAGCTGAGCTGAGTATGATACATTGACAGTTGGTACTTGAAAATAGTGATGTTCACCAATACCTTCAAAATCAAAAACTATTCTTAAAAAACCTCCTTTTAAAACAAGGTCTTCTTTTTTAATTCCGAGTGTGGCAAATGATACCTTACCCGAAACAGGGGTTGTAAACTTTACGATTACTTCTCCTTGATTTACTTCAATTAGTTGTCCCATTTTTTATTCATTAGTTGATACAAATTTCAGAAAGATCAGATTGACGAAGTATGATCTGAGTCACAGAATATCGAAACATTTATCATGTCAAACAATTTACAAATGCAGCGTGGAGCCTTGTAAGCCATTTGAATTCATTAGTTTTGCACAACAATAGCACCTCATGTTTACCAAGGAAGAACAAAGTGAAATTAATTCGGCATTCTGGAACAAGTTAAAAAATCAGATGAGTTCTATGAAAAATCCACATGGTAGCAAGGTGAATTGGATGAGATACAACACCGGAATCAATCATCTTTATTTCAGGATGGAAGCGGATGAACTGTCATGCAGGCTGTGTATTGATTTACAATTCCCTGATGCATCTATTCGTGAAGTGTATTGGGATCAGTTCATGGAATTTCAAACGCTTCTTGAGCAAATTTTTAAATCAAGTATTCAATTTCATAAAGAGTATCAGCACACAAACGGCAAAATAATATCACGCATTGTTATCTCAAAAAATGAGGTGAATATGTATAAGAATAGTGATTGGGACAAGATGCACCTGTTTCTGAAATTAAACTTTGCAAAGCTTGACAAATTTTGGGATGAATACGCTGAAGTTTTTCTGCAACTGAAGTAGCACCGACTTGACAACAACGAGATAAAATATCTGCAAAACATGAAAACAACACTCACTGAAATGCTTGGCATTGAATACCCCATTATCATGGCACCCATGTTTTTGGTTTCTAATACGCAAATGCTTATTGCGGCTGGTAACGCCGGAATAACCGGGGCCATACCGGCGTTAAATTTCAGAACAGATGAAGAATTCAGAAAAGCAATTCAAGAGATTAGATCAAACACCAAAGGCCCCATTGGTGTGAATATCATTGCCAATAAATCAAACCCAAAACAGGTTCAGCATTTAAAAACCTGTGTTGAATTGAAAGTAGATTATATCATCACGTCTCTAGGCTCACCTGAAGAAATAATACGTCAATGCAAGCCTGCCGGAATTAAAGTGTTTTGTGATGTAGTTGATTTGAAATTTGCTAAAAAAATTGAACAATTAGGGGCAGATGCAGTAATTGCAGTGAGCAGCAGGGCAGGTGGGCATGCCGGAAATATGTCGCCCGAAGAATTGATTCCTCTTCTGGTAAAAAACTGTAATATACCGGTGATTTCAGCAGGCGGAGTTGGAACCGCTGAACAATTACAGAAAATGCTTGACCTGGGAGCATGTGGGGTATCTGTTGGAAGTTTATTTATTGCCAGTCAAGAATCTCCGGTGTCTGATGAGTATAAACAAGCATGTATTCAATATGGATCAAAAGATATTGTATTGAGCACAAAAATATCAGGCACACCGTGTACTGTAATTAACACACCCTATGTTCAGAAAATTGGTACTCAACAAAATTGGTTTGAGCGAGTGATGTCACGCAGCAAGCGATTAAAAAAGTGGATTAAAATGCTCACCTTCATCAAAGGAATGAAAGCACTTGAAAAATCAGCATTTAAAGCAACATACAAAACAGTGTGGTGCGCTGGCCCAAGCATTGAGCATGTTAAATCAATTCGGCCGGTGCGTGAAATTGTGGCTGATCTGGTGGGAAAAGCCTAACGTTCGTATTCACCAAACATTCCGCCATACATTCCCCAATAATCATTTTGTGCAAAAGAAACTCTTTGTCTGCGAGCCAATGCAAAGCGTTCCAAAATAATTTCAAGGGTTTCTTCCAGTTCATCTTCAGTTTTGAATGAAAGATCTTTTTTATACTCAGCTTGTGTAATGAAGAAATCATTAGTATCAGTAGGTAATAATCCAACATAATCAAGCATCCAATACTTTTTATCTTTTGCTTTGCGTTTAAAGAAATAGACATACCCAGTATCTACGCCATCAGTAACCAACTCAGCATGAAGAAAGACAACTGAATCTTCTTCTGCTTTGTATCCTGCTTTGTAGAGATAGTGGAACGCAAATTTCTCTTGTGTGAAACCGGTAAAATATTCTTCAAGTTCTTCAGCATGTAAACGATTGTAGGCCCACACGGTTGTTTCTATGTCTCTGGTCACTTCTCCAACAACAGCAGTGTCAATTGGCAAGCCTAGTTTGTGATTGACAATTTGAATTTCTAGTTTTAGTTGTTTGTCTTTAATTTTTGCTAATCCTTCATAGAAGAGTTTTACTTGCGGATCAGCATCATTCTTGAAAGCAGACATGATCACATAAAAATCAAGCAAACGTTGATTGTACTCTGACGAATAACCATAATGATTCAGATAATATGAGTTGTAATCGTAATAATCGTAGTCATTTTCATCCGGTTCATCTTGTTCTTGATCAGATAAAACGCGTTTAATTTCAACGTTGGCTTCACGTATGATCATTTGTTTGTCTTTTGCAAACTGATCTTTTGTTACAATGCTATCCAAATAGGCATCAGACAACAAACCAAAAACTCTTTCTTTATATTCCGGAAAAGATATCAGCGTAAGCAAATCAGGGAACATGGGTTTCACCAACTCAAGTGAATCACCCAAGTTGTGGAAGAAATTCAATTTGGATCTATCATCAGTAAATGGCGTATTTTGAGTCAATAATTTTTTAATCAATAAACACGCTTCAGCCGTTTCAGTCCATGAAAGAGTATTGAGTACTTCAAACTGAATATTAGAATTCAATCCGTTTTCATTGTAAATGGTTTCAAGAAAATCATATGCTTTTTTATCTTCAATACCACCCAGGGTATTCATGATAGCTTGCTTGTACTCATTTTCATTGGTTTTATCGTATGGGAAATTGCGATACAATAAAATCAGACGATCAATATGTTCAGGTTCAAAATGAATCCATGAAATGTTTTTTATTGCCATTTCTCTCTCTGTAGTATCAGTTCCATTCACGTTTTCAAAAAACAATGCTACTTTGTCTTCATACAAGCTGCGCCCAACCAAGGTATCAAGTGGAGAAAAAGTGGTGTAAATGGTATGAACAAATTCAGATACCGGTGCTGCCGTATCAGTGAGTGTTTTTAATGTATAAAGTACTCCGTGATGTAAACGCATGTGGGTAATAATTCCACGTGAACTGGCTGTATCAGACAATAGAAAATCTACTGTAGGGTCACTACCGGTTGTACCGTAAGTTAATCTGGTGATACGCAAAGTTTGTCCGCTTTTGGCTTGTTCAATTTGGTTTTTCCAGAACAATTCCATGCTATCCACTTTGTGATAATGGCTGAATTTAGTGTAGGTTACTGCTACCTGTTCACCGGTGCGGTGATTGGTAAATGTTCTCTCTTTGGTATCATGCATCCATGCTTTTTCAGATTGCATATCGTCGTTACCGTAATAATTTCTGTACATCATATTAGTGAGCTCTGATGCATCAAAAGAATTTTCTAATTCAACGGTATTCACTTTGAAGAACATGCTAGAGTCAATAATTTCAGCATAAGTTTGTTTCACTGAGTATGATTCAACACCAAACGAATTAAAGAAAGTTTCTTTATCTTCATTATTTGCCGTAGTAATCATCATAAAATAATTGCCGCCATACGCCGTGATTTTAACGTACAATTCACTCTTCAATTCAGGATGTTTTTCATCAGGCACCAGTTTTTGAATCATTGACGTAAGATTGTTCTGATATACCAAATCACTCGTTGATACTTCATATCCAATATTAGTTCCAAAAGATTTGCCTAGATAAGCAAGGTCAAAAGAGTCCTCTTCAATATAAGATAAGTCATTCAGCGTGTAGCGCATGACTAAAAAGTAGTTTTGATTTGTTTTGTCAAAAGACTGATATAGTGGGTCAACTTGAGAATCAAGATTATCAACAAAATCTTGACCGGTTACGGGGCCTTTCATTTTCCAGTGAGCACCGCCGGCTCTTGGTTTTACTTCTGTCCAATTATCATGTTGTGGAACTAGACTAAGTTTGCTGAAAAACATTTGTGGTTCTGCATGTTCAATGTATTCACCGGTACCGGTTCCTTTAAACAGCACAATTTCTGTTGGGGTGAAAAATATTTTATAGCGGATGATACTACTTTTTGAAGTTTTACTGCTAATGTCGTATCCCTTGTATCCATTGAGCTCAATAGGAGTCACGTTTTTAATTTCACCCGGTGTTGTAATATAAATTAAGCTATCAAAACTTGCTTTGTAATATTCAGGTGATTTATTGAAGATTGGTCCATACGTAAAAATTCTGATCATACTAAAATATCCGCCATTGATAGGTTCAGGAGAAAGATATTCAAGATAACCACGTGAGTTTGTTGGCATTTCATACAATTTTCCCGGCACAAAAACAGAAATGGCCTGGTCAGTTGTAGTTGCTTGCGTGAATTCCACCGGACGATAATATTCCAGCATTTTTTTTCTGAGTTTATGCCCTTTTGCGCTTGAGTTAGGATCAACTGCACGCACGGTATAGCCCATGCCGCGCAATAATTCAATGGCGCCTTCTTCACCCGGTAAATGGGCAGCACCAATACCGGTAAAAACTGAACCGTATTGCATGATAGAATCCAACCGGCGCATCATGTTTTTATTTCTTTCAACTATAAAATACTTATGGTAATTTTTACTCATGCTTCCTTTGCGGTTCAAAGAATCCAGCATGTCTAAATCTCCTGTCCTATAAGCATCCTGAATCAATTCATAATAGCGGTAGTAATCATCATTCTCAAGATATTGATTATAATCATTTTCAAGCTCCTCTTCTTCTTCATCAGGTTCATAAGCTTTAATGGTTAATTCAAATACTTCTTTCAATTCTTCCAAGCTATGAATGGGTTTATTATATTTTGAACCGGCCTGAAAAATAAACATATCAAGATAGGTGTCTTCCTGATAATCTTCAGCTCCGGGACTAAAGCGATACAAAATCTGATTCATTAAATTATTATTAGAACCAAGCAATTCATAAAAATCACCTTTTGAAATGGGAATTAGTTCAAATGCGTTTTCATAAAATCCGGCGTAACCATAATTGTATCCACTAAACATATCGCGTCCGTACATTGATGACATTTGACCATATTCATCCATCCAACCTGCAGGTGATGATTCAAGTGCCACCTGATCAACTCCTGCAAGACACATATAAAAAGAATCACTCACGTTGAATGCTATTTTATCACTCACGTGCATGGTACCATATAAATAACTAGGTTCTTTGAGTCCGTTTCCGGTAATCTCCCACAACAATCCCTGGTATTTTTTTTGAGAAAAGGCGGCAGGAATTGAAACAAACAAGATCAATAACGTGGTGATAGTAATTTTCTTCATGGGTGTGAATTCTTTTAATATATAATGTCAACAGCTGACTAAAGTAACGATTAGTTTGAGTAAAAACGTATAGAACCAGCGCAATACTTGTGAAAATTTATTAAATGTATGCAATCAAGTATCATTTGGAAGTGCCCTCTGCACTTTTTGGCTGTGGACTTGATTGTTTCTCTCCTGATTTTTTCTTTTTAAAAAACTTTTTTTTCTTGTTGTGCCCTTTATCAGACTGATGATTTTTTAGATCAGGGGCTTGTCCAAGTTCTTCAGGCCAAGGCATACGAGGCACTTCGCCGTCAATGAGTTTTTCTATTCGTTTTAATTTGATTTGATCATGACCATTTACCAGCGTGTAAGCAATACCAGTGGTATTCGCTCTGGCTGTTCGTCCAACTCGGTGAACATAATCTTCAGCATCATGGGGTACGTCGTAATTTACCACCATGTTAATTTCCTTGATGTCAATTCCACGACTCATCACATCAGTAGCTACCAGAATGCGCAGCCGTTTTGATCTGAATTCCTGCAGCACTTCTTCACGTTGATCTTGCTCAAGATCTGAGGAAATACCTTTGGCAGCATATCCATTTTTTCTTAACCCACGAATGATGGAAGATACCTTAGCTTTGGCTGAAGTAAAAACAATGATGCTATCAAAATCAACATGTTGTTTTAAGATATAATGTAAGACATTGTCTTTCTGATCTTCATTTGCAAAACAAACAAACTGTGAAACACCTTCAGCCGGTTTAGAAATTGACAAAGAAATTTCAGCAGGTTCATTGAGAATTTTTTTAGCCAGTTGTCTGATTTGGTTTGGCATAGTTGCACTAAACATCAGGGTTTGTCTTTCCTTTGGCAGAAATGAAATTATTTTATTCAAATCATCACTGAAGCCCATATCCAGCATTCGGTCTGCTTCATCTAATACCAAGTGTTTTACTTTTGAAAAATCTACATATCCCATTTTTAGGTGAGAAATAAGTTTTCCGGGGGTGGCAACAATGATATCTGTTCCTGACACCAAAGCATCTTTTTGTACATCCCATCCTTTGCCATCACCACCGCCGTAAATTGCAATGGAACCAACTGACACAAAGTATGAGAGGCCTTGTATTTGCTGTTCTATCTGCACTGCAAGTTCACGGGTTGGTACAATGACTAAAGTATTGATGGAGGTATCTTGCTTATCTCTCAGTTTATTTAAAATTGGTAAAACAAAAGCAGCAGTTTTACCCGTACCAGTCTGCGCACAAGCAATCAGGTCTTTGTTTTGGAGAATGAGTGGAATTGCAAGTTCTTGTACCGGCGTTGCATGTTCAAATCCCATGTATGATATAGCTTCAAGGATAGTTTCACTAAGGCCGAATTCTGAAAATTTCATGTATTATAATTGAGTTTATCTCTAAATTTTTCTGTTGGTTTATACAATGCTAACTGCCATAACACAGACATCATCTACTTGTTCCAGATGCCCTTTCCAGGTTTCAAATGTTGTATCCAATTGATTTTTTTGTTGATTCACAGAAAGCGTGGCAATTGATAGCAGAAGATCTTTCAGTTTTTTATATTTAAATTTTTTCCCGTCAGGACCACCAAACTGATCTGCGTATCCGTCTGTGTAAAGATACAGTAAATCGTCCGGCTCTAATTGAATTTCAATGGTGTTGAATGGTTTTTCTTCAGCGTAGTTTCCAATTGGCTGACTGTCGGCATGATATTCTGTTAAATTGTTTTTTCTGACAAGATACAAACTGTTATTTGCACCTGAGAAAAATAGTTTTTGCTGATCAGTGTGCCAAACACAAAGTGTAATATCCATTCCGTCTCTAATGGTTTCAACCTGAGTAGTGTCTTCTTTTTGTTCAAATGTTTCAATTACCAGTTCGCGTGTTTTGTCAAGAATATTTCCCGGATTGATGAGATTGAATTCATTTACCGCTCTATTGAGTGCATTGTGGCAAACCACGCTCACCATGGCACCAGGCACACCATGTCCGGTACAGTCTGCAACTGCAAAAAATACGAGATTATTTTTTTTCTCCAGCCAGTAAAAATCTCCGGCAATGATATCTTTTGGTTTGTAATAAACAAAACAATCTTTAAAGGTGTTTTCCAATAAAATAGTTGAAGGGAGTATTGCATCCTGAATCCGCTTGGCGTAATTGATACTATCTGTGATCTCTTTGTTTTTTTCTTCAACAATATGCTTTTGCAATTCAACTTCACGTTTTTGATTAGAAATAATTTCTGCATCTTTCTTTTTGCGGAAGTAGCTTCTAAGAATGAAAGCCCCCAGCACTAGGCAGAATAAAATACCGCCAAAAAGTACGTATTGTGTAATTTGTTTTTTTTCAAGTTTAGTTTCAAATCGTTCTCGCTCTAATTGCTGTGCACTGCTGTAGGTGAGACTATCTTGCAGATGCTGTCTGTCTAAGTTGAACTGGAAATCGGTTTTGAGCAATTCAACTCTCTTTTCAGCATCTTCCAAGGCGTTTCTATGTGTTACGTAATCCTCATGATATTGCAGTGCACTTGCTGTATTACCAATTTTCTTGTTAGCTTCATACAAACAATAGCATGATTCTTTTTGAGCTAGAATACTTTCAGATTGTGTAGCAATTTCATAAGCCTTCTGACAATATTCTATTGCTTTTGAGTAATTCCCTAAATCAAGATAGGCTAGCCCCATTCCCTTATATGACATTGCTGACCTGCCTCCTGATTCACCCCGATCATATGCTGCAATAGAAAGCTCATATTGTCTCAACGCTTCTTCTGGTTGATTCCACCCCAAATAAATTATCCCCAAATTAGAATGTGTATTGCCCATGCCCCTAAAATCATCTGCAGAATCAGAGTAGGCTAGACTCAGTGTAAGCAATTCAAATGCTTTCACGGTGTCTCCCATTGCCATATAACATAAGGCAACATTGTTGTAATATGAACCCGTTGAAATGAGATCAGCTTTGTCGTAACTATGGCTTTCAGTATAGTATTCAATGGCTTTTTCATTCAGCCTGAGATGCTCGTATATCATTCCAATATTATTCAGCGCATTGCCAATTTTCATGCTGTCCTGATAATGTTCTGCAATTTGTAAGCTCACTTGAAAACACTTCAATGCAGATAAAAATTCTTCATCATCCATCAAGAGTAAGCCAAGATTATTTTGGGCCACACTGTATGATCTCAAATAAATTTGCCGATACCGATCATTAATACCGGGTTTATTCAAGCCCTGTTGCACAATGGCAACAATTCTTCTGTTCAACTCAAAATCTAGGTCACGATCATAAGCATAAATGAAATCATCCCAGGTTAACAAGGCATTGAGAACAATGGAGTCTTCTTTCTCATGCTCTGCAACAAAGGCAAGTGAATCAAGATATTTTTCTTCGTCAGCGGTGAACTGTGCCTTTGCAGAAAGTGATCCGCACAAAACAAAAAAGAATATTGAATAAAAAAATCTCACACTAAAAGATTAACTGAGCAAATGTAAGTATTTAGAACGCAATAATTTTATTGACTGAAAGATGCCTCTTTTGATGCGATAAATTCCCCAAGAAATAAGGTTAGCAACCAATTCCAAAAATCAGGCTGACCTTTCGCACTTTCTTATCTTCCCAAGCTGACCAGCTATACTCTTGTGGCTCACCGGCAGATATGCTTTGACAAGCAGGCGCCAGCTCAAGTTGTTCAAGCAAAATCGCTGCACGCTCATCTAATATTTTTTGATTGATTTTCTTTTTGAAATATTTATCCGGAATCAATAGCGTCCTAAACGATCAATTAAAAAAAGTAAGAGAAGGATAGTTTCTGTAACTCAAATTATCTTTGAGGGCCACAACAAAAAACCAACACCTTCTCCTATGGTAAAATTAACCTTGTTTTCTCAAATAATACCATTAGCTATTATAGAATAGTCTGATATTAACAAGTAAATTGTCAATATCTTTTCTTGAACTATATTAGACTAATGTATATATGCTATATATTTGAGGTATGGCAAATGCACTCTCTATTACGGTGAAAGAATCGCTTAAGGACTTAAGAAGTCTCTTAAAAAAATCTGCAGACCACCACGGTCCGAAAATAAAAATGCTTATTGAGATCAAGCGTTCTGATCGAGCATTAGGCAAGAATGAATTAGCGGAACTGATAGGTGTAAATCACAACAGTATTCAGACATGGCGGACTAAATATCAAAAGGGCGGTATATCCGAATTATTAAAGGATGGTAGAATTGGATTTAAGCCCTCCATAATAAGTAAGTCTGTGCATAAGAAAATTAAATTGAAGCTTTGTTCAGAGGATGCCGCATTTTCAAGCTACAAACAATTACATGCGTGGGTGGAAAATAATTTTATTAAAGGAGTTAATTACAACAGCTTGCGTCATTATGTTAAAAGGCACTTTGGCGCATCGTTAAAAGTACCCCGCAAGAGTCATATTAAAAGGATAAAGAAGCGGTTGCTACTTTTAAAAAAACTTCAAACGAATCTGTAAAGACAAAGTAAAACCACTATTGGGATGCTATAAAAGCATTAATATTTATTGCTAGGATGAGAGTCGATTTGGACTACTCACAAGAACAGGGCGGGTTCTAACAGCAAAGGGGTAAAACCCGTTTGTACTTATCAACACAAATTCGAAAACACATACCTATATGGAGCATTCTCACCAATAAATGGAGATAGCTTTTGTTGGAACTGCCTTATTGTAATACAGATTGCTTTCAATATTTTATTCAAGAATTATCAAAGCAGAATCCAAAAGAACTTAAACTAATCGTGCTTGACAACGGAGCCTTCCATAAGGCAAAGAAACTAATCATACCCGAGAATATCATTTTAATTTTTCTGCCGCCTTATAGTCCAGAACTAAACCCCGCCGAGAAAATTTGGTGGCAACTCAAACAAGAGTTCGTTTGCAAATCCTTTAATACCATCGATCAATTGGGCAAACACTTAGCCAAGGTTGTGAGGAGAATAATTACAACAAAAACAGTAAAGAAAATTTGTTCCTTCAAATATTTATTATGCTCTTTTTAGACTAAATTATATTGGCTAATGGTATAATCTCCAAACTGGATAGATTAAAATTCAATAAGATTGTAAAGGAAAAACAAACAGACAAGCATCAAAAGGGTTACAATAGCTGGACACATCTGATTTCAATGCTCTTTTGTCAATTTGCAAAAAGTCAATCAATACGGGATATTAGCAACGGTTTACGATCAGCAACCGGTAACTTAAATCATATGGGCATAGAAAGAGCTCCTTCTAAATCAACCATAAGCTACCAAAATAAACACAGGGATTGGGAGCTATTTAGAACATACTATTATCATTTGCTGGGAAGTTTAGGACAGCAGGTGGGATTTAAACAGGTTAAATTTAAAATCAAATCCAAAATATTTTTAGTAGACTCAAGTACCATAAGTTTGTGCCTCTCATTATTTGATTGGGCAAGATACAAGACGGCAAAGGGAGCTGTGAAAATGCATACAATGCTTGATTATGATGGCAATTTGCCGGCTTATGTAAATATCACCGATGGAAAAACAGCCGACAATAAAGGCGCATATGATATTCCTTTACTCAAAGGAAGTGTGATTGTAGCAGACCGATATTACAACGATTTTTCATTGTTAAACATTTGGGACAGCAGCGGAGTATATTTTGTCATCAGGCACAAAGAAAACATCCAATACAAAACCAAAAAAGAAAATCCTCTACCAGATAATCGACATCAGCATATACTCAAAGATGAACTCATTGAACTAACGGGTGTCCTTTCGAAAAAGAAATATCCCAAACCGTTACGGAGAGTATCTGTTTGGGATGAGGTAAATGAGCAGGTAATTGAAATCATCACCAATCAATTAACCCACTGCCAATACCATCGGGGAACTCTATAAAAGCCGGTGGCAAATCGAAATTTTTTTCAGAGAAATAAAACAACTCCTTCACATTAAATCGTTCATTGGAACAAGTCATAATGCCGTAATGATTCAAATATGGACGGCATTAATAACAATTCTGATTTTAAAAGCAATGAAAGCAATGGCCAAATTTAAATGGCATCTCTCAAACCTTGTCGCTTTTCTGCGACTCAATTTATTCGTGAAAATTGATCTTCAGCAGTGGATCAATAAACCATTTGAAGAAAGCAAACCTCCGGACAAAGAAATTTATCAGGGGGTTCTGTTTTGAATTTAACCATTTTCTATATCGAAACCCGGCAAATTCAATAACTTTAAACTAAATAAAATTCGTTTAGGACGCTATTGGCGGAGGGCAATAAAATGAAAAAATGGATAGAGACAGGTTTAGCCTGGTTAGAGAAATCATTGGGTAATATTCCAAGTGAATTAAACGAAATTGATTGGAAGCTAACATTGTCTCCAAATAATGATAAACTATGTAAACACATTTCGGCATTTGCTAATTTGCCGGGAGGAGGATTTTTAGCATTTGGTATTGATGATAATACTGGACGTGTAATTGGAATTACTAGAAACACAGCAAACGACATTGTAGCCAAATTGGCTTCGCTTTGTCGAGATGGCGTAGAACCGCTGGTTAGTATTGATCACAGTATAGAAGAGTTTCGAGCAAAATCTATTCTCCTAATTCACATTAAGGAAAGTGCTGTCAAACCGGTTCATTTAAAAGGCAAGACAATTGAAGACAGCTTTATTCGAAGTGGAGGAACAACTAGAAAAGCATCAAGACAAGATGTTGGCGCGCTCATGCTGAATAGTAAATCACCAACCTGGGAAGAATTACACGCCTCAAAATTATTAAATGATGTAGAAGTAATTACCCTTTTGGAATCAATAGCGTCCTAAACGATCAATTAAAAAAAGTAAGAGAAGGATAGTTTCTGTAACTCAAATTATCTTTGAGGGCCACAACAAAAAACCAACACCTTCTCCTATGGTAAAATTAACCTTGTTTTCTCAAATAATCTCCAAACTGGATAGATTAAAATTCAATAAGATTGTAAAGGAAAAACAAACAGACAAGCATCAAAAGGGTTACAATAGCTGGACACATCTGATTTCAATGCTCTTTTGTCAATTTGCAAAAAGTCAATCAATACGGGATATTAGCAACGGTTTACGATCAGCAACCGGTAACTTAAATCATATGGGCATAGAAAGAGCTCCTTCTAAATCAACCATAAGCTACCAAAATAAACACAGGGATTGGGAGCTATTTAGAACATACTATTATCATTTGCTGGGAAGTTTAGGACAGCAGGTGGGATTTAAACAGGTTAAATTTAAAATCAAATCCAAAATATTTTTAGTAGACTCAAGTACCATAAGTTTGTGCCTCTCATTATTTGATTGGGCAAGATACAAGACGGCAAAGGGAGCTGTGAAAATGCATACAATGCTTGATTATGATGGCAATTTGCCGGCTTATGTAAATATCACCGATGGAAAAACAGCCGACAATAAAGGCGCATATGATATTCCTTTACTCAAAGGAAGTGTGATTGTAGCAGACCGATATTACAACGATTTTTCATTGTTAAACATTTGGGACAGCAGCGGAGTATATTTTGTCATCAGGCACAAAGAAAACATCCAATACAAAACCAAAAAAAGAAAATCCTCTACCAGATAATCGACATCAGCATATACTCAAAGATGAACTCATTGAACTAACGGGTGTCCTTTCGAAAAAGAAATATCCCAAACCGTTACGGAGAGTATCTGTTTGGGATGAGGTAAATGAGCAGGTAATTGAAATCATCACCAATCAATTAACCCGGACTGCCAATACCATCGGGGAACTCTATAAAAGCCGGTGGCAAATCGAAATTTTTCAGAGAAATAAAACAACTCCTTCACATTAAATCGTTCATTGGAACAAGTCATAATGCCGTAATGATTCAAATATGGACGGCATTAATAACAATTCTGATTTTAAAAGCAATGAAAGCAATGGCCAAATTTAAATGGCATCTCTCAAACCTTGTCGCTTTTCTGCGACTCAATTTATTCGTGAAAATTGATCTTCAGCAGTGGATCAATAAACCATTTGAAGAAAGCAAACCTCCGGACAAAGAAATTTATCAGGGGGTTCTGTTTTGAATTTAACCATTTTCTATATCGAAACCCGGCAAATTCAATAACTTTAAACTAAATAAAATTCGTTTAGGACGCTATTGATCCGGAATCATAAAATCAGCCTGATGCGGGTAAATCACATCACTCAACTGCATAAAAGATATAGTGAGAAAATCAACATACGCTTCAGGGAACACCCGGAGGATAGCTTCAGATACAACGGTGAAAGAGACCGGTTGTTCTGGTTCTTTATCTTGTGCATCTAACCGTATAACCTGAAACAGAAAAAGAAATCCAACCAGGTATTTTTGTTTGATACGCATATTAAAAAGTGAATTCTTACTCCGCAGCCTCAGTCTCTTTTACTATTGCCTCTGCTTTTGCTTTGGCCATTCCTTTTGATTTTCTGATGTTCACGGCTACCACTTTATATTCAGGACAAAGCGCTTCTGAGTCAGCATAACTTGATGTAATCAGGTTCATCTCAACTTCTGGAAAATGGAATGTTGAACTCAATACGCCTGGTTTCACTTCATCTGTAACCCTTGCACGCACATCAATTTTACCTCTTGCAGAGGTTACGCAAACTAAATCACCATCTTTGATATCATGCTTTTTCGCATCGTCAGGGTGAATCATCAGGTAATCTTCTTTCAGAATTTTCGCATTGTTGGTGCGTCTGGTCATCGTACCGCAATTGTAGTGTTCCAGTTCACGATTGGTTGTAACTATATAAGGGAAATCGTTTTTATTCTCACTTATTTCTGCCGGTTCCTTGTAGGTACTATGCACAAATTTTCCTTTTCCGCGTTTGAATGATTCAACATGTAACATGTCAGAATCTTTGCCGTCTTTTGCAACCGGCCATTGTTTTCCGTTTTCACCAAGTTCATTCCATTTAACCCCGGCAAAGAATGGAACAATCTGAGCAATTTCATCCAATAATGTTTCAGGATTATAATCTGGTTGTGAGTATCCCATTTTATTCATGATGTCCACCATAATCTGTCCATCTGATTTAGTGCCCGGCAATGGTTCAACCACTTTATTTACGCGCTGAATTCTTCTCTCACCATTGGTGAAGGTTCCGCTTTTTTCAAGGAATGATGCTCCGGGCAGAATCACGTGCGCAAGTTTTGCAGTTTCTGTCATAAAGAGTTCTTGCACCACAAATAATTCAAGATTTGAAATGGCTTCTTTCACGTGGTTTGTATTAGGGTCAGTTTGTACCATGTCTTCACCCATAGACCAAAGTGCTTTGAATTTCCCGGAAATAGCAGCTTCATACATTTCAGGAGTTTTGTAACCAACATGTTGCGGTAATTTTACTCCATAGAATTTTTCATATTGCGCATGATATTCAGGATTTGTCACATCCAGATATCCGGCTCCCTGATATGGTTGGCAACCCATGTCAGCAGAGCCTTGCACATTATTTTGTCCTCGCAAAGGATTCACTCCAACTCCGCGTCTTCCAATATTTCCGGTAAGCATAGCTAAATCTGCAATCAGCATCACGGTAAATGTTCCTTGAGAATGTTCTGTCACCCCCAAACCATGGAAAGACATGGCGGCTTTTGCGCTGGCGTATGCCAAAGCAGCAGCCTTTACCAATTCTTTTTTCACGCCGGTAATTGATTCCAATTCGTCCATGTTTTGAGACATAACACCATTTTTGAAATCTTCATACCCTTCAGTGCGTGCGTCTATAAAATCTTGATTTACTAATCCGGCTTCAATGATATAATACACCATCATATTCAATAAAGCCACATTGGTACCCGGTTTTAACTGCAAATGATAATTAGCATATTTTGCCAAAGTAGTGCGCCGCGGATCAACAACAATCAGCGTTTTGCCTTTCATGGCTTGCTGTTTTATTTTTGCTCCGGTTACAGGGTGCGCATCTGTTGGGTTTGCTCCAATTACTAAAATACATTCGGTATATTTCAAATCTTTAACGGAGTTTGTGGCCGCACCTGTACCAAACGTGCGTTGCATTCCAATTGCTGTTGGAGAGTGGCACACCCTTGCACAACAATCAATATTATTGGTACCAATCACAGCACGAATAAATTTCTGCATCAGATAATTTTCTTCATTTGTGCAACGTGATGATGAAACCCCGCCAATGGCATCAGCACCATGTTTGGCTTTTATTTCAGTTAATTTTTCAGCAATATAACTATATGCTTCATCCCAGGTTGCTTCAACAAATTCATCACCGCGTTTGATTAATGGCGTGCGCAGTCTGTCTGCGTGATTATAAAACGAAAATGCATAACGACCTTTTAAACAAGTATGCCCCTGATTTGTTTCTGCAACATAAGGAGCCTGAATTGATTTTACACGTCCGCCAACGGTGGCGACTTCAAGATTACAACCTACACCGCAATACGTACAAACGGTGCGTGTTTTCTCAACGCGAGCTACTGATTTAGATTCAAAAATATCAGAGATTGCAGAAGTAGGACAAGCCTGTGCACATGCCCCGCAACTTACGCAATCAGAATTTTCAAATGTAGTATTCAAACTTTTTATGATGTGCGCATCAAAACCTCTGCCTGCCATGCTCAATACAAATTCTCCCTGTACTTCATCACATGCCCGCACACAACGTGAACAATTAATACACTTTGAAAAATCAGAGGTCATGTAGGCATGGCTCAAATCTTTTTTACGATCTAAGTGATTGGCGCCATCAGGATATCTCACATCACGAATACCAACACGTGCTGCCACTGTCTGCAATTCACAATTATTATTGACTTCACATGTAAGACAATCCAACGGGTGATCAGTTAAAACCAATTCAACAATATTTTTTCTCAATCGCTCAATAGATTCACTGTGCGGATAAATAAATGTGTTTGCCGAAACCGGTGTATGACATGATGCAATTGCTTTTGTTTTTCCGTTTTCAGCCAGAGCAACATCCACACTGCACACGCGGCATGCACCAAAAGGTTCAAGGTTTGGCGCATCACACAAAGTGGGTACATAATCATTACCAAAATGTCTTTTCAAAAAGGTGAGTATAGTTTCACCTTCAACAATTTCGTAAGGTTTATTATCAATATAGGCGACTTGTTTGTTCATAATAGTCTCTATTTGGTAAAATATGGTTTTAATTCTTTGTCAAAATATTGCAGCGCATTTTTTACCGGTAAAGGCAAGCCTCCGCCTAATGCACAGAGTGATCCGGTTTCCATGGTTTCAAGTAGATCACGGAACAAAACACGATCAATTTTAAATGTTCCGTCCAATGATTTTTTTACAAGTTCTTTACCGCGTGTTGAACCCAATCTGCAAGGGAAACATTTTCCACAACTCTCATGCGCAGTAAATTCAAAAAGGTGTTCAATGTATTTAATCATCGGAAATTCTTCAGGAATACCAACAACGGAAGCATGTCCAAGCAAGAAACCATTTGAACTGAACGATTCAAAATCAACGGTAAGATCTTTTGTTTTATTGGAAGGAACTAGGCCACCCAACGGACCACCAATGTGAAGTGCTTTCACTTTTTTCTTATAGCCACCGCCTAATTTTTTTATCACTATGTCTAACGGTGTACCCATGTCAACTTCGTACATGCCGGGCTTGTTGAAGTGACTGTCAAGACAAACTAATTTTGTTCCGGTTGATTTTCCATTGCCAATGCTTGCAAATTTTGCTCCTCCATTTTGAATGATATACGGAATGCAGGCAAGCGTTTCAACATTATTTACAATGGTTGGCTTATTAAACAAACCTTGCTGAGCAGGGTAGGGAGGGCGTACGCGCACTTCAGGTCGTTTACCTTCAATTGAATTGAGTAAGGCAGTTTCTTCACCGCAGATATACGCTCCCTGCGCTTTAATGATTTTAAAATCGTAATTGAAACCCGTGCCCAAAATGTTTTTTCCCAATAATTTTTTAGAACGCAAGGCATCAATTGCTTTCTGAACAATATCAATTGCTTCAGGATATTCAGCACGAATATAAAGTACGCCCGTTTCAGCACCAATCACGTAACCGGCTATCATCATACCAAGCAGAACCGAATGAGGTTGCTCCTCTAATAAATAACGATCAGAATAAGCACCCGGATCACCTTCATCTGCATTACAAACAACAAATTTGATGGCGCTATCCATGTCTTTTGCTGTTTGCATTTTAAATGCTATGGGGAATCCGGCGCCGCCACGGCCGCGTAGATTTGACGTTTTTAATTCCTGCAACAAATCTTCTTTTGATCTGCGCAATGCTACTGCCAGCGTAGTATAGTAATAATCAACTCCGGGGAACATGGAAGTCAATATCTGTGTTCCGATATTATCAACCGTGAATTTTTCTTTCGTCTTTCCGGTTCCTTCTTTGATGGTATGAATGGCATCAATGTCAGCACCAGAATAATTTTTGCCTTTATAAGAGAAGGCTGCATTTTCATGACAACGACCCATGCAGCACATTTCACCAATCTCTTCAGCCTTGAAAACCGAACCTAATTTTTCTTTCACATCGTGTTGCGTGCCGGCAGTCAAACAAGCACTGCCATTGCAAACATAGACTTGTTTTCCTTTATTTTCTTCTTTCAGAAAATCATAAAAACTAACAGTTCCGTAGATATTTCCTTTTCCAAACAGAAATTTATCTGCCAGTTCTTCCATTTTGGCCTTAGATACTGTGCCATTGCGGCGTGCAGCTATTCCTAATTCTTCAAAAAGATTTTCATCTACCCCTTTGCGGCCTGATAATTCACTTAAGTTTTTTGACATAGTGTGTTGTTATTCAAATAGTACCGTTGTTTATTTCAATGCATAATACCGAAAGCATATCTGTAAAAGTCCAACAATGTTGTCCTAAACAGCTATTGCATCGGTATTATACCGTCTTGCTTTGTACCAAAATCATAATACAATTGGTATAACGCTTTAAACTGACCAACGACAAGGGGTAAATTTATTGAATTATCCTGAATCACGCAAAAAGAAATCCCATTGGTCAATGGATTAAAAAAAAGTTGAGTAATATTTCTTAATCGGAAGGTAAAAGAATGTGTGTATATAAAACAAAGTGTAACATATTTCGATCTGAATTGTTTAAGGTTAGGGATCAATTGATTAATATTGCTTTGAAAATAATACAACATATTGGATATTATATATTTGAACTGAATAAAATAACTATGTTCGCAAAAGTTTAACTCAACTATCTATTATTATGTACTTGAAAAAAATGTGCGTTATCAAAACAATTGGTAACATAAAAGGACTCATTCTGTTTTCTTTTATTTTGGCTTTTGGTTCAATCAGTATTGCCCAGAATCCAACAGTAATAACTGATTCATTGGTAGTGCAACAGAGATTGTACGCTAAAGAAAAGTTAATTGTTGATCAGGAAGCAAAATTCAAACAAGATGTTATTATAAAAGGTGACATCAAAGCAAAAAGCGATGTACGCATTGATAGCCTGTTAAAGGTTGATGGCAATACACGTCTATTGGGCAATGTAAAAATGGAAGGGCTTGGCAATGCAACAACTTTGACCGCTGAAACTGAAATTGTTTTAATAATGCCTAACGGAAATTTAATCAAAGGATCAGTTGCCGGAATAATCAACGCCTTTGCTAATCCGCAGGGGCTAACTACTGATTATTGCACAGCCAATGGTGGAGTTGCTCAATGGTGGGCGGTTGCACAGAAATTATTTACCGCATGTCCTGATGTAAATGTTGGTATCAGAACAGATGATCCGCAATTTGCATTGCATGTAGCTGGGGTAAACTATGCTTTTCGTTTTCTTGCCGGAAACCCCGGTGCGACAAGTGAAGCGTTATTCAACGGCTTTTCACCGAACGACACTCAGACTTTAGTGAACATCGGAGTTAAAATTGGAGGTGATGCTGAACAGGCTAGATTTTCCATTAGCAACGACGGAAATATTAAAATGACGAATATTGGTACATCCCCCTCTTTTGTGATCAATAATGGTAAAGGACATGCTATTGTGGTGTATTCATATGCAGGGAATAAAATTTTGCAGTTGGAGGATGACGGAAAATTAAGAAGTAGAGGGGTGATTGTTAATGTCGATACTTGGGCAGATTACGTTTTTAACGCTGGTTACGAGTTAATGTCGTTGCCTGAAACACAAGTTTATATTCAATCCAATGGGCATTTACCAGGAGTGCCTTCCCAAGAGGAGCTCACTGAAGAAGGGCTTGATTTGGGAGAGATGCAACGCATTCAGATGGAAAAAATTGAAGAATTATATTTGCAATTGATTAAAATGAATACTGAAATTGAACGATTAAAAAACGAAATTAGTACTTTAAAAACGGAAAAATCAAAAACAATAAACAACTGACTATGAAAAAGTGGACATCTTATGTGGTTTTCTTATGCGGCACTATTACTTATGGTCAGTCTATTCTAAATTCTTCTTTTGAGATGGAGAATATACCTCATCCAGATATAAATTATTGGTCATTAAATAATTGTAAGTTTTGGCACAGCAGTTATAATTCGTCAGATTGGCTATCTCCGTTAGTTGGTTCAGAGGACATTAGCGATTTTGGTTATCAACCGCACTCTGGTGCGGGGCATGCGGGGTTTGCTGGTACAGCAGATAATTCAGATGATAATTGCTACAAAGAAATGGTTACCGGAGAGATCACTGGGCTTATAGCAGGTCAAACCTATGAGGTTTCATTTTTTGTTAGAAATGATGGTGGGCCAACTGTTTTGGAGGTTGGTGCATTTATTTCACAACTCCAGCCTGAAGATGATGATTTTGTACCAACTCCATATTCGCAGACATACTATCCTCAGATTGAAGGTACTTTGCCACCCGACGGAGATTATCATGAAATCACAGGATGTTTTACTGCTGGATTTACCGGAAACGGTTACATCACGATTGGTGTATTTAAAGAATATTCACCTGATATAGAAGGAAAGGTCACAAATTATCTGCACCTTGATGATGTCACAATACAAGCAATTGGTAGTGCTATTCAACCTATGATTAGCTTATCCTTAAACCCGACATATTGTCCCGCTGGAGATATTATTGCAGACTGGTCAGCCTCGAGCGGTTATGATTCATATATGTGGCAAATTTCAAGCCAGGATGACGGAATAACATACTGCACATCCGGTCTTCAAAGTGATTTGATTACGTCTATAGATGTATATAATGAACTTGTTGCAGTTGCAGAATTTCCATCCACCGGGAAATGCTACAACGTGTCGTTAAAACTATACAATAACGCAGGATGCTATAGTGAACTGACAAAAGAATTTTGCATGATTGATCCTGTAGTTACAATAAGTGATAATGGACTTCCACACTGTGAAGGTATTCCATTTGAACTTACCGTGACAGGTGCACCTGCAGATTGGTTATACACATGGAGCGACGGACAAAGTGGTGTTGGATTGACAAATATAAATACGATTGCAAATTCTGGGGTTACATCATACTCCGTGGCGGCGACAACTACTTCTGGTTGCAACTCAGAAGATTTATTTTCTGCAATCACCGTTCATCAAAATCCAAATATTCAACCTACTCTGGTAAATTATTCGTCCAATTACTATGTTCAGTTGTGGGAGGAGATTTGCATTGATTTTTATTCGACTGATAGTCCGAACGAATTTGTCCAAGTCGACGTTTCAACAGGTACTCCTCCTTCTTCAATATTTAATTATCAGATCAACGCAATAAGCAATAGTCCTTCTAATCACGAAGCCATCCAATTATGCCTCGAGGTAACCAATTTTTGGTTACCTGGTGAGTATATATTCAATGTATTGCTTACCGATAATAACGCATGTGGTGCTGGGTCGATTACTATTCCTATCACAATTGACGTGCTTTGTCCTGGTTGTCAAGAGAACTTGTACATTGATAACCGAAACCCAAATCACGATCCATTCTTCGATGGTGATATCCGAGCTGCGAACACTATTTATCTTGGGACACAAGATTTAACTCCCGGTCATACCGTTGATCCTGCTGGTTCGGGAGTACATTTTACGGCTAAAAATATTGTCGTTGGCGCAGGCTGGCAAGGCAATGCAACGAACTATTCCTGGCTTCCAGATTTTACTTGCAGCGATATATGTACGGAATGTTGTAGCCCTGTTAATCAATTAACCTACGATGTACCAGATCCTTTCTTTATGCTTACGCCAAATGGTGATGAAATTAATGATGTCTTCTTCGTAACCGATTTCTCTAACCCATACGATGCCTATCGTTCAACGGCTTGGCAGTTTACTGTGTGGCCTGCGAGTGGATTTGGTTGGTATCCCAATTCTCAGGTAATTCATAGTCACAATAGTATTAACGATTTTCCAAATAATTATTCGCATTCGTGCTACATTTTTGAAACACCAACGACTGAATCACCCTATAAAACTTTCTGGTGGGACGGAAAATTTCATTCAGACGGGAGTGTATTCATTGAAAATGACTTGTACATTTATAATGAAGGGGATATTGTCCCACCGTCACTGTACTGGTACGAAGCCATTTTGTTGGGTTGTGATACAGAAGTGGGAGCAGGTATAATAGGTCATAATCTCACTTTCAATGGATATATTGTGGTCATGTCAAATAAGGCATCAGAAGATTCATTATTCTTGTTGTCTGATTATAACACATGGATAAATAACCAATTGGCTGAAGTGGTATCGTTTACAGATGAAAGTATTGTATTTAGCGTTTACCCTAACCCATCGAATGGTGATTTGTTTTTAACCATTCCCAGCGAGATAGAGTCAGAGGTGACTATCGTTGAAATATTTGATATGCTGGGTAATTGTGTACTTAGGGAGCTTTTTATTGGAAATCGTCAAATGCTGAGTTTGTCTAATTTAGAGGCTGGGGCTTATATTTTGCACGCAATAAACGGTGAATATGAATTTACAGAAAAAATTATTTTGGATTAGTTTATGTTTCTTGATTATCAGTTGTAAAAAATATCTTCCGAAAGAAGACTATCCAAAAGAACACTATTGCGAAAAGTTTGCAGGGAAATACAATATGTATGACCCTGTCAATGACTCTTTTTATGATATGATCTGTAGCTGTTCTATTAACGAGAATGAATTAGATGACACCATTATTTTTATCAACTATGCAAACAGGTACAATTTTGAATTTCAACCAGGCATAAATGGAGATGAGCATATTTCAGGATTGGCGGGCGTAATTATTTATGGATTGAAAGATCACTCGGGAAATCGCACTGTATTTGCAAGTGGTGGTTTCTCCAACACACCGCCAAGAAACATTCTCGTAGGCGACTCTCTTTATATTTTTTTTAGCATCGACAACTTACTTTATTACGTTGAAGATAGTGTACCTTGGGAAGCTTGTGAAGACTGCTTACATTATGGAGTAAAAGTACATTAAGACTTCACTATATTTAAACAAAACAAGGACAATCGCGATATTCCTGCGAATTGACCATGACTATCAAGACTTTGGAGTGAAAATTCATTAACTAAATCAATGCAAAATTATTTCAGCAATCAAGGGTTAAAGGGTTATTTTGTAGCTGCATCACTTTTGAGTATTATCAGTTGTAAGAAAGCTGTACCCAAAGGGGAGGTGGTTCTTGATTCAGAATTTTCAGATACCAAACAGTGGGAACTTTATTCTGAATACTCTGCAGAAGACTCGGTATATACAAAAATTGACGGAGGTTTGTTGATGTTAAACACCTATACAACAATAGATGCTTGCCAGCGTGCAACTCATTTTATTTCGGGTGATTATTCAATATTTTCTGAAATAAGGTTGGCGATCTATTTCAAGAAATTGATTTTGCCAAGCAGCACAGCTCTTCATATTTATTGTAGTATTGGCAGTCACGAATTTAGGGCTGTGATTGAGAGGAGTGAACACAGACCGTTCACACTTTGGATCCGACTTAAAAATGAAAACCTGTGGACCAATCTCAGAGGCGTCGTTTTTGATCAAACAACAGCTAAAATTGAAAGTGATCAGGAATACTTAAATTTTGTACAAATTACGCTTTGTGGTAGCAACCTATCTGAATCAACACAAAATATTTACACCGAAATTGACAGATTAATTTTGACAGTGCAGTAAGAGCGCACAACTTTTCATTTTTATGAATGATTAAATAAGTAGCCTAATTCTGAAGGACAGCTATGTTGGTGATTATTTGCAGCAATGAAACATCAAGATTATTCACATTCGTAACTTATTTTAAGCCGGTTGGCTAACAATAAAATCTTTCCTTAAATTCACCACAAAAAAAAAAACACATGTCCAACTACGCATTAGCCATTCACGGCGGAGCCGGAACCATTTTAAAATCTTTGATGACGCCTGAAAAAGAGCAGCAGTATAGGCTGTCATTGCAAGAAGCCATCCAGGCAGGGGAAGCTATTTTGAAATCAAACGGATCAGCATTGGATGCTGTAGAGGCGGCGGTGCGTTGTCTTGAAAATAATCCTCTTTTTAATGCTGGCAAAGGAGCTGTTTTTACCCATGATGCCAAACATGAATTAGATGCTTCTATTATGTGCGGAGACACATTGGAAGCAGGTGCTGTTGCAGGTGTTCAGCGCATTAAAAATCCAATTTCTCTTGCACGTGATGTTATGGAAAAATCAGAACATGTATTGATGTGCGGAGAAGGCGCGGAACAATTTGCAAAATCTGTCAACGCAGTATTTGAAACAGATGAATACTTTTTTGTTCAGGCCAGGTTTGATCAATTGCAGGAAGCTTTGAAAACTGATGGTATATTTTTAGATCACAGCGGAGAATCAAAGACTGAAGATAATAAAAAGAAATTCGGCACTGTTGGTGCGGTTGCCTTAGATCGTTTTGGCAATATTGCCGCTGCAACTTCAACGGGTGGCATGACGAATAAAAAATTCGGCAGGGCAGGGGATAGCCCCATCATTGGAGCAGGGACTTATGCCAACAATAAAACCTGTGCCGTGAGTTGCACCGGGCATGGTGAGTTTTTTATCAGATCAGTGGTTGCTTATGACATCTCTTGTTTGATGGAATACAAAGGATATTCGTTAAAACAAGCCTGTGATGAAGTAGTAATAAATAAACTCGTAAAAATTGGAGGTGAAGGTGGTCTGGTAGCTATTGATGCTAAAGGGAATATAGAGTTGTCATTTAATTCTGAAGGCATGTATCGCGCATTTGTCAAAGAAGGAGAAAATATCTACACCGGAATTTATACTGAATAATTCTTCTGAGATAAGCTTGGCGTTTTTTTCCTCACTCCTCTTTCCTCACTCCGCAAGAGAGAGGAAGTGACGTAACTTCGCACTTTTCGGAATCCCTTGCGCTTTTTACTCACGACTCTTTCCTCGCTCCACAGGCGAGAGGAAGTGACGTAACTTCGCAATTTTCGGAATCCCTTGCGTCATGGCCTTCCTCTCCTTTGGAGAGGATTTAGGAGAGGAAAAAAAACCCTTGCACTATAGCCAGACACATGATAATTGTTACTTAATCAATTTTGATATAATTCTGAAATATGAATTTTTCCAAACTCCACTTCGTCAGACCAAAAAACCTGATCATCCATATCTGCAATTGAAATCTCAATGACCATTTTCTGCTGATCAATTTTTCTGCTTATTTTTTTGAGGGGAAGTGAGAATACTTCTTTAGTTTCTAAGGCATTTAAGGTAAACGGAATCCTGAACCTATGAAAAACATCTCCAAACGGCTCACTTAGAATGGTAAGATTGACTGTTGCAGTAATGTCATGATCACTGTGCACGGTTAAAATAATTTCTGATTTTGTTTTTTCAATCACCGCAATAGTTGGCGCATACCATTTTTCAATCATATAAAAAGCCATTTTTTTTTGTCTACTAAAATCAATCAAACTCCAGCTTGCGCCCGGCCAACAATCATTCAATTGCCATAACAAAGTGCCCATACAATGTGGTGCCTTTAACCGGTGTGCAATGATTGCTGTTTTATATGCTTGTGCCTGTATGTATTGAGACGCTAGAAGCCAATCATTCAAACTTAATACTCCAAAATGTTTTTCAATTTCGGCTTGAATTACCCCATTTCCAATATAACTCAACTGTAATTTCTTGAAAGATTCTGAATCAAATTTAAAACTATCAATTGGGTAAAATTTACTCAGTGATTCACCTAAAGGATACGACTGAAATCCATACTCTACCATGAATCTGCCAACATTCGTTTGATAATTTTCAATTGGTTCACGTCCATGCCACACACCCCAATAATGCATAGCACCATGATTAAAATTTTCTGGTTTACCCCAATTACTTTGTGGTGATGATGAGATATAAGAACGGGATGGATCAAGTTCTTTCACAATATTCGGTATCAGTTGGTGAAAAAAGAATTGGTAATCTGCAATAATTTTTGTTGAATCTTGAGAAGAATATCCGAATTGCTTATGCCAACCCCAGTTTTGCCATGCCACTTCAACTTCATTATTACCGCACCACAAAGCAATACAGGCATGATTTCTCAAACGGTACATTTGATCATGAATTTCAGCAGACACCGTTTTTCTGAAATTACTATCAGACGGAACCATAGAATTGGCAAACATAAAATCTTGCCAAACCATAATTCCCCTCAGATCACACTGATTATAAAAAAAATCTGACTCATAAATTCCGCCACCCCAAACGCGCAGCATATTCATATTGGCTTGTTGCACTGTTTCCAACAGCCATTCGGTTTGCTCGTTGCTTACACTTTGTGGTATCAAATGCTGAGGCACATAATTTGCGCCTTTCATAAAAATTGGTTTGCCATTTACCTTGAAGTAAAATGAAGTTCCAATAGAATCTTTTTCATTCACTAATTCTACCGTTCGTATAGCAAACGATACATTTTTAGTATAAATTTTTTCCTGATGATGATTGAATACATTTAGGGTTGATGAGTATAAAGGGTGATCACCGTATCCATTAGGCCACCATAGTTTTGCATCTGATATTTCATGATAGAATGCAATCTCCTTTGTACCTTTCTGAATATAAATTTGGAATTCTTTCCCCATCATTTCTATATAAAAAGGATCTTGGTATGTGCTGTCTGAAAACAAATGAAACTTAAACTGCATCATGGCTCTGCTATCAACGATTGACTGCGTGTGAGCGATAAAATTTGTTATTCTGAAATCATTCCATGCTCTGATATAACAAGGTTTCCAAATGCCGTGCGTTACTAATCGGGGACACCAATCCCAGCCGAATTGATAAGCCGCTTTGCGAGAATAAACTGCCACTTTTTGCTCTACGTTTTCATTTCCGCTTGGCAATTGATATGTTTGATTCTGTAATGTTTTTGCGTGATAATCAATCGGAGATTCAAACACCACTTCAATATAGTTCGTTCCTTCATTTAATAGATCTTTCAAATCTACTTCCCATTGTCTGAACATATTGTCAGATTGTAAAAGCAGAGAATCATTCAAATAGATTTTTGCATACGTATCAAGTCCTTCAAAAACTAAGTCAAGATGATCGTAAATCATTACGGTCTGATCATAAAAATAGGTGCAGATATATCGGTTAGGATACTTAAAATCCCCCTTATGTTCGTTGATTTCAGTATAGTTTAGTTCTTTATTTTCATTGGCAAGAAGATCACCAAAACCTGAACCCGGAACGGTTACAGGAACAGGTGGCTGATCGTTCTGATAATAGAGATACCAATCATCAAGTATAAAAATATCTTCCTGACTCCAACTAGCTGATGCCATGAACAACAAAAGTGATAGCGATATGCCTCTTCTAATGTTCATGCTTAATCCATGATGGCTTTTATGATGTTCTTTATTTTATCTTGATCAATAATAAAATCACTTCCCATACCTGATTGAGCTGTAGCGGTGAGAGATTTTCGTGCCGTGAAATGCAAGGCATGAATGCCGGTATTCAACAGTGAACGAGCGTTGGTAGCATTGACACCACCACCTGCCATCACCTGTATTCCAAATTTATGCCCGGCTTCAGCCAGTTGTTTTAGTTCCGACATACCTTCTTCTGCTGATGATTTTCCGCCTGAGGTGAGTATGCGTGCAAAACCCGCTTGAGCAAGAGAATACAAAGTTTGCAAACGATCAGGCGTGTAGTCAATTGCCCTGTGAAAAGTGTATTGAAGATTTTGTCTGCGGGCAATTTCAGCCAAGGTCATGGTGGTGGGTAAATCTAATTCACCTGTTGATTTAAGACATCCGAATACAACACCACGTGCCCCTGAAACAGCAGATGCAATAATATCACGTGCCATGATTTCCATTTCAATTTGAGAATATACAAATGAGCCACCACGAGGACGAATCATCACATGTGTTTCAATATTCTTAACTTCAACACAACGTTGAATCATTCCCATGCTGGGTGTTAATCCTCCTCCATCTAACGCGGCACAAAGTTCAATTCTTTTAAATCCATATTCAGCACCAATCAAGGCAGCATCATACGAGTCACAACACAATTCAAGTTCTATCATTCTACAATTATTTCATCTAGGAATAACCATGCTTCTTGTCCGGCTGCCGGATGAGATGCCGGAAGAATACCGTAATTCTCAACATGAATTTTCATGGCCATTATTTTTATTTCATCAAATTGCAACCTGAACGGATTAATGGATACATCATTAACTACTGCAGCGTTCACCGGAATTTCAGTCAACCCGTTAGGCGCGTGAAATGACTTGCCATCCTCAGATAACAAGATGGTTATTTTTTTCGGTCGCATAATCCACGCATTGGAATATTCTAGAAAATTCATTGTTACAGATGAAACAGTTTTTTGTGCATTGAAATAAATGGTAAGCACTGCATCATCACCCCAAAAGCCTTGCCAATTGCCATCTCTGAATTGATGTGATCCTAATTTACCATCCACTAAAGCTACGTTTTCATTGGCTGAATACCAGTTATTCCATTTGGTTTGGTAAACAGCAGTTTGAAAAACGGCATCATGCATTGCTACATGGGCATGAATAATATCGCCATATTTTTTTCCACGTTTATATGCCTGAAAGCCAAAGGAACCGGTCATTGTCAATTCAACAGGTTCATGATATTCAATCCAATTGGTATCTTCTAATTCAAAGAAACGCCATTGAACAGTGAGTTCACTTTGTAAATTGTACAACTCAACATAAGCTGTACCGGCAGAATCTTTCGTCCGTATTTCAAATGGGACAGATTCCATACCGTAATGAATTTTGAAGTAATCTAATATGGGATAGTGCAATTGAAGTCGTTTGTAAAAATCATCATACCGGTTAGTGTCAGGGCCTGACCAAAGCACTTCAGCAAGTGCAATCATCCGCGGAAAAACTTTGCTGTCCAGATTATTTTCATCGGGTACCTGTTCAGTCCACATATTGCATTCTGCCCCCAAAATGAATGATTGGAATTCCTTTTTCAGTTCAAGCGGAATGGGATTGAATGAATATATTTTTTTTAGGTCAATTGCATCTAAACCATAATCTAAATAACAATGACTTGTAGGAGACATGATCACCGGATGATTTTGCTGTGCAGCATTAATTCCTCCATCAAAACCTCGCCAGCTTTGCACTGTTGCATTCGGTGATAAACCACCTTCTAAAATTTCATCCCAGCCAATGATCATTCTGCCATTTTCATTTAAAAAATTTTCAATGCGTTGAATAAAATAACTCTGCAATTCATGTTCATCAAGCAGACCTTCATCTTTCATGCGCTGCTGACATTTTTTGCAATGTTCCCACTGGTATTTGGGTGCTTCATCACCACCAATATGAATATATTTTGATGGAAAAATTTCCATTACTTCAGTTAACACATCTTCCAAAAAAATGAAAACGCTATCATTGCCTGCGCAGTAAATATCTTTAAACACACCCCACTCATTTGCCACTTCAATTTGTTGTCCCGTGCATGAAAGGTGAGGGTAGGCAGCAATTGCGGCTTGCGAATGCCCCGGCAGTTCAATTTCCGGAATAACTTCAATATGTCTTTCGTTGGCATAAGCAACAATTTCTTTTAGGTCATCTTTGGTATAAAATCCACCGTACATGGTTCCGTCTTTCTCTTTTCTAAACGACGATATTTGATTAAGAAGAGGATATTTTTCAATAGGGATACGCCATCCCTGATCTTCTGTAAGATGAAAATGTAGCACATTCATTTTGTAATATGACATCACATCAAGATATTTAAAGATTACTTTTTTTTCAAAAAAATGTCGGCAAACATCTAACAATAATCCCCGATGATGAAATGCAGGTTTGTCTTCTATTTTAAGACAGGGTAGATACCAGGCATTTCTTTTTTCACCCGAATGAAATGAGTTCACAAATAATTGTCTCACCGTTTGAATACCGTGCATAATTCCTTGTGGTTGAAGCGCTGTGATTTGCAATCTTTGCGGTGCAATAATGATACGGTATGCTTCCTCATCTTGTAATTCTTCAGGAAAATCAAACACTATTTTCAACTCAATTTCACTTGATTTAGTTTGAGCATCCACATTGCGTTGAATAGAAAACGTACTTGCTGAGTCAATCAACCCTTTGAAGTAATTGGCTTCCATTTCTAAATCTGACGCGTAACTGATAAACGTATTCTGATCTAATTTAAAATTGCCATCTCTTGTTTCAAGATGAAGCGGAGCCGGAATGATTGCCACAGAATCTGCAGAAATACAATCAAATTCTGCGTGCTCATCATTGTCATGATTACATGATAAAAAAAATAAGGTGCTAATGAGTAAAAAATGAAATAGCAATTTATAATTCATTGTGGAGTAGATTACGGAATTTGAAAGCACCTGAAACGCTCACCACGAGCGGTCATAAGCGCTATCTACTAATTTTTCATTTTGATTATCTCTCAAGGCTACGTTGAAGCCAGAATAAACTGAGTATGATCCCCATTCTCCATTTTTATTAAGCGCAATAAAACCTACTTGAAGATTTTCAACCTGATTACCATGTTTTCGTATAAGACGGTCAACGGCTTCTTTACAAGCATCAAAAGGTGACATGCCGTGTCGCATCATTTCAACTATTGCAGATGACCCCGCAATGCGGATGACAGCCTCTCCTAAACCTGTTGCACAAGCGGCACCAACTTCATTATCTACAAAAAGTCCGGCACCAATTATTGGAGAATCACCCAATCTACCTCTCATTTTATATGCAAGACCAGATGTAGTACATGCACCTGATAAATTGCCATTGGAATCTAGGGCTATCATGCCAATAGTATCATGATTTTCACGATTGATTACCGGTGAATACTCTGATGTTTTCAACCATTCTCTCCATGCTTCTTGAGCTTTTTCAGATTTGAATTCGTTGTGCTGAAATCCTTTTGAGATAGCAAATTCATAAGCACCATCACCAACCAACATTACGTGTGGCGTATCTTCCATTATTTTGCGTGCAACAGCAATAGGATTTTCTATATGCTGCAAAAAACCTACAGCCCCACAGCGATTCTGATGATCCATAATGCAAGCATCTAACGTTGTATTGCCATCACGGTCAGGAAGGCCACCTAAACCAACACTTAAATTAGTGAAATCTGATTCTGTGACTTTTACTCCGGCTTCAACCGCATCAAGCGCTGAACCATCTGCTGAAAGAATTGTCCATGCAGCTTTGTTGGCATCTAAACCATGATTCCACGTTGACAGCACAATAGGCTTATTCATTGTTTTATTTTTATCTTTTTTTTGCGTTTTGAGAATATGTGCAGATGCACCGGATGCCGCCAAAGCAGCAGTGCCTAGTGCCGCTACTCTAATAAATTGTCTTCGTGATTTCATGCGATATTAACCTAATTTATTCAATTCAAATGTGTACTGTGTTCCACTTTCATCTGTATGAAAACTATGTGTACCATTCAACTGTTCAGTGAGAATTTGAATCAGATCAAGTCCAAATCCGGCATTATCACTGCCTTTTTGTTTCCAACGGCCATTGTCACTATATTCAAGAAAAAGTTTTTCACCGTTTTCAAGCAAGCGAATTGTGATTGTACTTTTGTCTGTATTTTCAAATGCGTATTTCAGAGAATTTGAAATAAGTTCATTCAGTAGCAAGCCCAGTGGAACGATAGTTTTTAAATCTGCAAATGCATAGGTAATTTCAATATTCATGTTTACGTCATGCGTGTTGTTGTAGATAGAATTCAGGTCGCGTGCAAGCTCTTCAACATAACTTTTTACATCAACACGTGAAAGTTCTTTCTCTGCATATAACCGTTGGTGAATTGAACTCATAATCATGATGCGGTTGATAGCCTCAGTGAACTGATCTTGCATTTCCTGATTTTTCATCTCACTTTGCTGCAAACGGAGCAATGAAATAATGATTTGCAAATTATTTTTTACCCGGTGATGAACCTCTTTCACCAAGGCAGTATTTTCATTGTTTTTAGCAAGAATTAATTCATTCTGCGTCTGCAATTCAAAATTTACTTTTTTAAGTTTTGTATCTGAATATTTCTGCATCATAAGAAATTGATGCATAATAAAACCAATGACAAAAAACACGACGATCAACTCCAGAAAAGCAAGCCAGGCAAACTTGGTGTCCATAGGTTGTACAACCCGTATATGTTCATTGTGTACAAAAAAGATGAAATAAAAAGTAGCAAGTGCATTTACGGCAAGCGTTATTAATCCCCAAATTCGGCCTAACCCAACAAATACTAAAAACGATACAACAAATAACCAAAGAAAATCATTATAGTGAGGCGTTGCCATGGAAAAATTGATGGCATAATGCGTAAGAACCGAACCAACCAGACCATAAAGGAGGAAAACAAATTTATATTCTTTACGAACTAATAGGTAAATCAAACAAGTTGTGCATAAAATAAAGGCGCAAAAGTAGGCAGTGAGGGCGTAGGGATCTTGACCAATAAAAAGTACAGTCAACAGCAGAAAGAGAACCGAGAAAAACAGGGTCAATCGATACGCCATAAGAAACTTGCCCCGCTCAGAGAAGGAGTCAAATAATTTATAATCTGGCGTAAAGAAACTGCCCATGCTGCTTTAATATTCTTCTGAATACGGGAACTTGAGATGTCTAACTGAAGTACCGTTATTTTTAATTTCTAACAAGGAATTAATTCCAATTTCAACGTGTTCTTTGACAAAGTTTTCAGTCACTAATTTATCGCTTTTTTCTGTTTTCACTCCATCAGGCACCATAGGTTGATCAGACACTAAAAGTAAAGCACCGGTAGGAATTTTATTGGCAAATCCTGTGATAAAGAGCGTTGCCGTTTCCATATCAATAGCCATAGCACGAGTCTTTCTGAGATATTCTTTAAACTTATCATCATGTTCCCACACCCTGCGATTGGTGGTGTACACAGTACCTGTCCAGTAATCACGTCCAGTCTCACGAATGGTAGTAGAAACTGCGCGTTGCAGGTTAAAAGCCGGTAAAGCGGGGACTTCAGACGGGAAATAATCATTAGATGTACCTTCACCTCTAATGGCGGCTATAGGTAATACCAAATCACCAATTCCGGTTTTCTTTTTCAAGCCGCCACATTTGCCTAAAAACAAACATGCTTTTGGTTTAACGGCACTAAGCAAGTCCATTATGGTTGCTGCATTTGCGCTGCCCATGGTGAAATTAATCATGGTAATTCCGTTTGCAGTTGCGTTAGGCATGGCTTTATCTTTTCCTTTGATCTCAGCCTGAAATTTTGCCGCAAAAATCTCAAGATAATTATTGAAATTGGTTAGCAGAATATAGTGTCCAAAATCTTCAAGTTTAGAACCGGTATATCTAGGTAACCAATTATTGACAATCTCTTCTTTAGAGTTCATACGAGTTGTATTGGGTATAAGTGTTATAAGAAAAAAAAAGCCCGAATTGCAATTGAATCCGGGCTTATTAATATTAGTTAAAGACTATTCGCCTCCACCGCAAGCGCCTTCTTCACAAGCACCTGGCTCACATCCATGTGCTGAAGTGTCCGCTTCATGCGTGCATTTCGATTTATCACATCCTTCATGTGTACATTCTTTGCTGCAGCAAGTTTTTGTGCATTTAGATTTATCACATTTTCCGCCACAATTTTTTTCACACTCAGCTTTGCATTTTTCAGCACATTCTGGTGAACACTGATCAGTGCAAGTGTGTGTTGCTGTTTCTGGTGTGGTTGCAGTTGAGTCTGTACCATTTCCTTCAGCTGACTGGCCTCCGCACGACATCATGATCAATCCGGTAACGAAGACAAAAGCAATACTTAATTTTTTCATATTTTCTGTAAAGTTAGATAGGTGTAAAGGTATAATTTATTTGTGAATTTGTATACGCCCTGTGGTTTTGATAATCTCAATAGCTCACACAACTTGATTCTATGAAGATAATTAACGGTTGTAGGTGTGCAATTGGAATGTATCTTTAATCTTTAATTTCGCCCGACATGGTTTAATTGATTAATTTTAACCCTGAATCAACATGAGAACTCAGAGGCTGGCATATCAAATTTTTATTGTTGCTGCAATTTTGGTTGCTTTATATATTGGCAAAGATTTGTTAGTGCCCTTTGTTATTGCAGTTGTTGTTTGGTACTTGCTCAATTCGTTAGCTGATTTATTCTCCAAAATCAGGCTACGAAAAAAGCCTGTTTCACGTACTTTGCAGCTCAGTTTTGCTTTAGTTTTACTTGTTGTTGTTTCGTTTTTCTTGTCTCGGCTCGTGATTTCAAATTATTTGGTATTCTCAGATGCTTACCCAATTTATCAACAGAATTTTAATACCATGCTGAACGAATTATCCTCTGATTTTGACATCAAATTAATTGAAGCAGAAATGGCTCAAAACATTGATATACCAAACATTTTGAAGGAAGCGGTAAATTCATCACTCGGATTTTTAACTACATTTTTTCTTGTTCTTTTGTATGTCGTTTTCTTACTTGCAGAACAGCGGCTTTTTCCTTCAAAAATCAAATTACTATTTAAAACGCGTTCAGATTACATGAAGTTTCTGGAGATATCAAAAAAAATTGATGCATCCATCCATCTTTATGTTTCAGTAAAAATTGCCATGTGCTTACTGGCAGGCATTTCAAGTTATATTGTGCTTTTAATTCTTGACGTTGATTTTGCCGTTCTTTGGGCTGTACTCATTTTTTTACTCAATTTTATTCCCATTATTGGTTCTTTGATTGGTGTAGGTTTTCCAGCCTTATTGGCCTTACTTCAACACGGCACATGGATTGAGCCAATTCTGGTACTTTCGTTATTAACAGCAATTCAACTCGTCATTGGTAATTTTCTTGAGCCAAAAATTCTCGGTACTCGTCTCAACTTGAGTCCGCTTGTTGTTGTTTTATCTCTTACTTTTTGGGGCGCACTCTGGGGCATGGCCGGCATGTTTCTATGTGTACCAATTACAGTAATAATTATGATTGTTTGCAATCAGTTTGAGCAAACACGCCCCATTGGTATTCTTTTGTCTGGCGGAAACAAAGCTTAGTTTTGTTTTGAAAGTATAGATAATGCAAGTCCTATTTTTCGGTAATCAACTTCACCACCTAATTCGTCATAAATTGGTTTCAAATGCATGGTTTGATTGAGTTTTCTGCGAACTTCTTTTACGCGGTTCACTTCAAATTCTGTCACATATTTGTTCAAATCAATAGATTCACCATTTTCATAAAGTTTAGCAAAATGACCGAGAATGGTTTCTGTAGAAACATTTCTGACTTTTGCTATTTGCTCTGCATTTAAGCCTTGTTTGTATAGCTCAAGTGTCATTTCATAGGTTGATTTTTTTTCAATTCTTTGTTGTGGTGTTGACGGGGCATCACCCTCAGGATATTTAGAAGTTATTCCAATAATTTCATCACCAAGACGATCTACTTTGACTTTACCCATTCCTGAAATCTCAGAAAGCACACTTAGAGAATGCGGGCGCCTGGCAGCCAATTCCTGCAGGGTGGCATCATGCAGAATGACATAGGCTGGCACACCTGAAGCTTTGGCTTTTTCACGTCGCCAGTTTTTCAATTCTTCTAATAATCCCAGATCAACCTCTTGCTTATGATGCTCAGGTTTACTCGAGGCTGTTTTCAATTCTTTCTCGGTGAATTCTGCCATTTCTACTTTACCACCATGCTTGAGTACTAATTCGCTGACAGGGGTAAGCTTTAAATTCATGTGATCATCATACGCAATTTCTAAATATCCCAGATTGACTAATTGATTCAAATAATATTGCCATGCATTAAAGCTGAATTCTTTGCCGGCGCCATAGGTTTTTATTTTATCAAGTTTTCTCTCAAAAACATCAGCAGTTTTAGCTCCGCGAAGAACACCAATCAGTAAATTTATACCAACTGATTCTGCACAACGACTAACAGCCGAAAGTGCTTTCTGTGCAATGACTGTTGCATCAATAGAAGGAGCAGGAGAGAGGCAATTATCACAGTTTCCGCATGGCTCATGTGATGCTTCTCCAAAATAAGACAGTATGATATTTCTTCTGCACGAACTTGCTTCAGCGTAATGCAACATTCGTTTTATTTTCTCATGATATACTTCTTTAAAATCTGAGTCCTCAACAAAATCTTTTAATAGAACGACATCGCGGTAATTGTAATAGAGGACTGTATCAGCAGGAAGACCATCGCGCCCGGCACGACCGATCTCCTGGTAGTAACCTTCAATATTTTTTGGAAGATTATTATGTATTATCCACCGAACGTTAGATTTATCTATACCCATACCAAAAGCTATGGTTGCACAAATTACTTGCACATCATCTTTGATAAAAGCGTCCTGAACCGTATCTCGGTCACTAGAAGACATACCCGCGTGATAAAACTTAGAATTAATACCGGCTGCATTAAACAACGCCGACCAACTTTCAGTCTCTTTGCGCGATAAACAATAATATATACCTGAGGCTCCCGGCCGAGACTGAATAAACCGAATTATTTCAGATTCTTTTTTACTTTTTGTCACCTGTGCTCTAACTGCAAGACTGAGATTTGGACGGGCAAAAGATGCTAAAAATGTTTGTGGATTTTTCAATCCAAGTCTTGCGCTGATGTCCTTTCGTGTGACTTTGTCTGCTGTTGCGGTCACTGCCATAGCAGGCACATGCGCATAATAATTCCGAATCTGATCTATTTGTGCATACTCAGGTCTGAAATCATGGCCCCACATGGAAACGCAGTGAGCTTCATCAATTACCAAAAGTGATATCGTCAATTTTCTTAACCAAGACTGAAAAGCAACCACAAGAGATTCAGGCGATATATACAAAAGTTTTAATTGACCGTTAAACGCAGATTCTATGATATTTGCCTTCTCATATTCACTGATAGAACTATTGTAATAAGCTGCGTTAACACCATTTGCTGTTAAAGTGTCAACTTGATCTTTCATTAAGGAAATAAGAGGCGAAATCACCAAAGTAACATGCTCCTTCATGAGTGCGGGTATTTGAAAACAAATTGATTTACCGCCGCCTGTCGGCATAATTACTAAGGCATCTTGTCCGCTGATGACATGTTCAATAATTTCTCGTTGAAGTGGTCTGAAGCTGTGGTATCCGAATTGTTCTTTTAATATTTTGTCTGGTGTTTGCATGCCACAAAACTATGCACAACCAACGTGTGGTAACAAATAATAGATATTCACAGTGGTTGATTTTGCCTGTGAAATGCTGTTGAAAAGAATACTTTGAAGTTATTAACAGCTCAAAAAAAATGTTAATTCAATACTTCAAGACTATCCAATTCTGCAACTGAAATAGTAGGAGGAATGAAGCCCAGCTCCATTTTGTGAATTGCAAACTTGGCTGTTAGCTCGGCCTTCTCAGATGTTGAAAACCCTTGACTACCTGCAACAGCAGGAATGTGTGGCTGGTTGATAATTAATGTTCCATTTTCAAATATTTTATATCCCCAGCCTAATCCATCTGTTTCAAATACTGAGTAAGTATAAGATAATAGAGTGTCAGCAGAATCGGGTATGTTGGTATTTTCTAATTCGTGGCTTTGTGTTGAAACAGGTATGGTATGATCTGTTTCTGCTTGCTGACAAGAATTAACGACGAGACCTAATACTGCGAGTGCAGGAACTAGGCTTTTACAAATTTGCATACTGAGCTAGTTTGATTATCAGATATAATTTGTACAAAATAAATACCTGCGGGCAAATGATTCACCCCAATATTCACAAGATCTGATGAGTTTTCTACAATATCAATACGTTCAATGATTTGGCCTTTTTCGTTGAGCACTTGAATAGCACTGATCGTATTCAAATAACCAGACAAAGTCAATATGTCAACCACGGGGTTTGGGAAGAGTTGGATTTCAACTGAATTATTTTGATCAAGCGATAACAAGGGAACATACTCGTAAAAATCATCTAAAAAAGTGCCATTGTATCCGGTACCAACAAATGCCCGTCCTTCAATAACCACTGCAATTGCCTGCGCTCTTCCGGGGCCAGGAAAATTGGCCCGTTGAGTCCATACATCGCCAAAATAATTATACTCCCAAATATCTTTTTTATAGGTAAAAGTGTTGTCTTCGCCCATACCAACAAAAGCCGTCGGGAACATGCCAAAACCTATTGAGCCATGCCTTGGCGTGCCGGGAAAGTCAGCTTTTTGCAACCAAGTATCTGTTAACGGATAATATGCCCAGAAATCATTCTTATATGTTGAGGCGTCAACACCTGTTCCAAAATAACCTTGGCCTCCCATTGCAAATCCAACTGCGTCTCGTCTTGCTGTACCAGGAAAATCAGAAATAGCAGACCATGTATTAGTAAGATGATCGTAAGCGTAAAAATCACTCGTGAGTCCATCAGCATCTTGACCCGAACCAACATAAGCTATTTGACCAACAACAAAAGCTGCGGCTTCTCTGCGTGCACTTCCTTCAAAGTCTGCCACTTGTGTCCATGAATTTGAAACCGGATCAAATTTCCAGAAATCTTTAAAATAATCTGCGCTTCCTGTTCCTAAGCCACAAAAGCCAAATCCACCCACATTAAAAGCAACTGCTGATCCCCGGTTTAAACCGTCCCCCGCATCACCTCCCAAGCTCAATTCATCATCCCAATCATTTTGAGAAATATCATAAGACACCATGCTTCTTTTAAAGCCGAACTCATCTAATCCGGTAAGCACATAAGCATCATCATTTAATACAAAAGCAGAAGCAGTAGAGCGACCCGGACCATTCAATGAATCCATTTGAATCCAAGTATTTTGAGCAGATGCTTGCAATGAAAATATGAGATATGGAAGAATAATTTTATGCATCAGATAAAGGTAAATGAGGATTTAGCAACAAGATTATTTTCACAATCAATCAGGATGATATAATAAGTAGCTGAGTCAAAATCAGCAGAAGAGAAAGTATATGTCTGAGAATCTACTAGGATTGACTTCACTAATTCACCTTTTTGACTTATAATAACTAAGCGGCCTTTGTACATTTCATTTTGAATAAAAACCTGAACATATTCACTTGCCGGATTTGGGTAAACATCTACATGAATCATTTCAAAATCTGATGTTTCCAGCGGAAGAATAGGTGAGTACTCATAAAAGTTTTGTCTTATGCCGGATGGTCCTTTGCCAATACCTGCGTACCCCTTGTTACCAATTGCCATGGCAATACCATTACGGCGTTCACCTCCCGGAAAATTAGACCGAATATTCCATGAATCAGAAAAAGGATTATACTCCCACAATTCATCTTTAAATCCACCATCACCACCAAACACAATAAAGCCCTTGCTACCAAGGGTAAATGTACTTGCTGCCCCGCGCTCAGTGCCTGGTATATCAGTTTTTTCAGTCCAGATATTTGAAGCTGGATCATATTCCCACCAATCTTTTCGGTACAAATCTTGATCAATGCCCATCCCTACATAGCCTTTGTTTTCAATAGATAGCGCTGTGACAGCATATCTCACACCACCGGGAAAATTTGCTCTTTGTGTCCAAGTATCTGTGGTTGGTTTATACTCCCACAAATCAAAAGCATATGCTGATGGACCATATTTACCACAGGTTACATATCCTTTACCATCAGCAGTGAAAGACCCTGCGTAATAAACACCCCAACCTCCGGCACCGGGATAATTTGCTTTCTGTATCCATGAATTTGCCAAAGGATCATATTGCCAAAAATCATTTAAAGGATTACCCATAGAGGATTCTGAACTATCCATTCCTGTCCCTACGTATCCTCTCCCTTCTAGTGCAAAGCCCACTGCGTTTCTTCGTGTTGAACCGGGTAAATCAGCCATTTGTGTCCACACATCTAATTCAGGGTCATAACGCCACAAATCATTATGTGTCATGTTCACAGTATCTTCTCCGGTTGCAACGTAACCGTAGTTATCAATTGAAAAACTAACAGCGCGTTCTCGCTTCAAACCTCCAAAATTTGCCTTTTTTGTCCAGATGTTTTGACTTTGTGCCAACACCGATCCAGAAGCGCATACAAGGAGTGTCAGGTAAAAAAGTAATCTTATTCGCATGTCAAAATTATTCTATTACAATCGTTTGTACTCTACGCATGTTTCCCTCACTAAGTTCAATAAAATAGATTCCGGCGCTTAAATTACTGATATCAACAGTGGTAACCCCATCAATTTTGCCTGAAATTAATTTGCATCCTGAAGAATTAATAATGGCGTAATCTCCGCTTTTCATTCCGTCAACTATACAGTATTCGCTTGCGGGGTTAGGGTATACTTTAACATGAAGTTCTTGTTCAGAGTCAAGTTCAAGTAATTCATCAAATTCCCAAAAATCACGCATGTTGGTTCCTGTTGTGCCTATTCCAACATAACCTTTGTCTCCAATGGCGAAGCCAGACGAAAATCTTCGATTAGCGCCCGGGAAATCATCGAGTTGATTCCAAGTGTTTGTGGCGGGATCAAATTCCCACACTTCTCCTGAAAGTTCAGACAACCAACCTATATAACCTGTAACTATATATCCCTTACCCTTCACCGCGAATGCAGCCGACCCCCCTGTAGCAAGACCAGGGAAAATCGCTCTCACTGTCCATTCATCGGTTGTTGATTTATATTCATAAAGTGACAGACCTGATTTAATATAAGCCTTTTCACCTATAGTAAAACTTGAACACCAACTTGATGGCGAAAAAGGAACTGGAGCTTTGGTCGTCCAGGTATTTAAATCTGCGTTATATTCATATAATTGGGTTCCATACAAATAATACCCTTTACCATTAACTGAAAAACCAACCTGATCAGTAGTTCCAAGCGGCACGGGCTGAATAGCAGTCCAAGTATTTGCAATGGGATCAAAGGCATAAAAATTATTTCCTGCGCTTACGCCAGTACCAACGTACCCCTTAGTTCCAATTGCAAAGGAGGCTGCGGCATAGCTAGGGAATGGGTAATTTGCCTTTTGTGTCCATGTATTACTTGAAGGATCAAATTCCCACCAATCTTGGAAAAGGACATTTGGACCAGCCCCGTTGTAATGACCAAGCCCCATATAGCCCCGGTTTCCTATACACAAACCAGTCCCTCGATGGCGACCAACACCGCCAAAATGTGCCTTCTGATTCCAGGCCGAAGAAGCCTTGGTTTCTATTATTGTTAGTACCAACAGAGCAAAACTGAAAAAGCATTTCTTTAGAATACTCATTCTACAATAAGTTTAGTAATATAAAGTCCATTATCATTTTGTACCTGAACGAGATACACGCCCGGTACCAAATTTTCCAATGAAAGAGAATAATATGTATCAAATGCGGCGCTCTGAATCAATTTACCTGAAACAGAATATAAGTTCAGCTTGATATTATTCCCATCTGAAAAAATGGTGACTTGTTTACTCGCAGGATTGGGATACACCTTTAGGTTACTTTCATTATCACTTTCACTAATTGAAACTAACTCTTGTTCAATCAATATATTATAATATCCTGTTTCAGCTCCGTAACCCTGAACAACCACATAAATTGTGTCGTGATTCTCCACATTAAGATGGATTTTTGAACCAGTGCCACATGAAGCGTTATCGTCATTGTACGCAATCACATTTCCTGTTTCATCAATAATAGTGAGATAGGTATCTATTGTCGAACCGCAAAGTGAAACCGTCATAAAATCAAGTGATAATTGCTGAGGTAAAACCTGATAAAATACGTCTGCCGAAGAGTAAACCGGCAGTAAATTAAAATAGCAAACAGCATTATTGTGACTTTCAGAAAAGGGGAGACTGCTTACCAGCCGAGGATCATCAGTGCTTTCACCAATGGTACCAGTGCAATCAGCACCACCTACAATATTTACTGTAAAATCAGTTGTAGAACCCCAGTTAAATGTTGCACATGGATCAATTGGTAAACTTCCACCTTCAAAATGCACAACGCGCAAACGAGTTGTACCTGAAACAGCTCCTAGAGGGACAGTGAAGTTCCATGCTGTTGCTGCAACTGGCGGAGTTCCGCTCCAAGACCCAATTAATTCAGATGCCTCAAAAATCTGGTTCAAGTTGTAATCAATCCATGCAGAGCCAACCCCGTAGTAGTTGCCACCACAAGTTCCAAAATGTGCCAGGGCACTGTAAGAATTACCGGCAGTAAGATTTACAATTTCTGTTGATGTCTGATCATCCAATCCAAGAACTCCCGGGCACCCCGTAAATGAAATAGAAGAACCTAACTCACCTGAAAGACTGAAGGATTGCAGATTGGAATCTGCAGTTGAGACAGGACCAACTGATGTGCAATATTGGGCTAGAATGGTTGTTGAATTTAAAAACACGAAAGCAACAGGTAAAAATAACTTCATAGGCTTGACTTGGTAGTGTCGAATTTATAAATAATTATTCTTTGGTTAACATTAAAATAACGCAAGAGTTTTGGAAAGGCTGCCTTAAACGCTGTAAGAAAATGCATTCTCCAATTCATTCGCCACATTGTCAAGACATAAGGGGATGATTTTTTTTATCAAAATGGAAAAGTGGAAATCTATCACGAATAGAAAGACAAAATGAACCGCAAGAATTTATGAGCTGGCGCTTCATCTACAACGAGAGTTCTTGATAGAATAGGTTACCAACTTAAAAGCTGAAACATGGCTTCATTGGGAGGGCAATGATTTAATAGGATAATCAATATTTTGAATATTCTATTTAACATAATATATATTATATCCCGTATTGGAGCAATAAAAAAGCCGCAACTACGCGGCTTTAAGCATCATAAGCTTTGGCACGACTTAAGCCATCCATCTCTTAAATCTACCCAAGCCGGACTAACGACATCCCACAAGATATATGATTCAAACTCGGCTAAGTATTTACCTAAATCAGTATCGGTTGTTGCCTTGGTCACATCGCTTATCCATGCATTTCTACGTTTTGCCCATTCCGGATTAACCGCATCCCAGTTCACAATAGTTTCAAATTCAAGCAACAAATTGCCTTTACTTGCAGCATCGCTTGCAGTTTCACAATCTGATAACCACGAATCGCGGCGCGTTTTCCAATTTTCATTTACAGCTCCCCAACCAACATTACTTTCAAGCTCAATTAACAGAGATCCGAAGCTGGTTTCCTGAACAACTTCCGTGGTGTTATTTTCGGTTTTTGCAGAATCATTGTTACTCGTTGATGTACCTGTTGTTTCAGCTGGCTTAGAACCACAACCTAATAGAATTATCCCAGGGATAATCATAAAACTCAATTTTTTCATAGTACTTTTTTTTTTTGTGAATATAAAAAAGATTCAGTATTAATCAATTACCGTAATTTTAAATATCTTTTCTCCCGGATTTGCAGGCAAGCTACCATCAGAGTTTTTATATGTAACAATCACTTGCCCAACAGTAATTGATACTTCAATTGTTGTTGAGTAATCAACAGAATTATAAATAGTTAAAGGAAGTTGATTCCATATATTTGTCCCGGTATTGATATAGGTTAATACCCCACCATTATCAATGACATTACTTGAAATATCTCCATACGGAATTGTGGTAGCCCAGGCCGATGACTGCTCTGTCCAAGTACTTATAGTGACAATGGTTGATTTGGCATTTGGTTGGTCGTAAAAACAACTTCCATCATCTGTATTCGCTAAGGTTGAATAATTGGTGGCAGATACATCCATGCATCCGTATATTTCTTTTTTACAAGACGTCGTAACAGATGCCAATAGCAGCCCTGTTATAAGAAGTTTCACATTCATGTGGGGTTAGTTTTTGCAAAACAAAAATACTTCTTTGTCAAGTAAATTAATTGATATTCTTTCCAACTATAAAAGTAGTTTTTAACATGTAAATAGTTGAATTTCTAAGATTTATTAGAAATTGTCAATAGAAAGACAAGCAAGGGATATTCTTTTGTAGAGAAAACCTGGTGTAGTTTTCCCCATGCTGGTAGATTAAAACTGAACCAAACCTTGCCATAACAACTGAGATACCGAAGGATTACAAAAACAGGGAAAGTAAATAATAACCACACAAACTATTGGCGACAACTTTCATTGACAAAAGCGAATAAATACAGTACATTTGCACACTCTTGAATACTTAAGAGTAACGTTCTTTGGGGCCGACCTGGATTTGACTGCAATTGCGGTAGTTGAAGAAGCATGTCGAGAAACGCATGAAACCTCGTAAATAGTTCGTGTACAAGAATAATTGACAACAATAATTCTTACGCGCTTGCTGCGTAATCAGTCTCAGACTAATTACCTTTATTTGGCTGAATAATAGTAGGTCAAACAAGCTGTTCCCCTCTGCTCCCGCCTGTTGAGCGAGGAACCGGGACATCAAAATTTCGGGCTGGTTTTGCTGCGTTGCGACAGTAAAATAAGATTTAAGCGACTCAGGTTTTGAGTAGGGTGTTTGTGCCCGATCCAAAGCTGAAATTGAATCACGAAATAAGCATGTAGAAACTTCAAAGACTCATTGTTAGGACGAGGGTTCGATCCCCTCCGGCTCCACAAAAAAAAAGCGTAATTGCCCCAGCGATTCGCTTTTTTTTTTGTACTTCAATCTCGCTCTGATTCTCACTTTTAGTTTTGTCCGCTTTTATTTTTGTACCCCCCACTTCACCTCAAGACTTTCATCCCAAATTCCCCAACCAACGCAAAATCAATATTTTTCGTAATTTAAAGCAATTGTATTCTGTTGTTCATGATTTCTGCGCGTGTTTTATTTTTCTCAATTCATTGCATGTTGGCTGCAATGGCTGGGTTTGCGCAGGAGGTTACTATTGAAAATTATTCGGTTGACGAGAATGGAAAGGTTAACCTGCTTATAAATTCAAGCATTGACAAGTATTATTTACTTCAGGTGAAGCATCATCCTGACTCCGGTTTTTCAGTCAATTCGGCAATTTGTTTTGGGCAAAATGGAACCACCTTGATTTCTGAATCGTTGGGTGCATATCCCGCGGAATATTACCGAATTCTTGAGTACAACATGAATGCTCCTGTTGACATAGACACAGACGGCATCAATGATGTCATTGAAATGCAAAGTTCAGGCGCACCATTGAACGCAGCAGTTGAAATACCACTTGAACATGGCGCTGTTATATTGAATACGTTTGATGCTTATCATTCAGTTTCTGTTGAAGAAAATGGCACTCCATGGGTTTCTTATCTTGATCATGTAGAATACACTAAATTCATTATTCTTGATTTTTATACAAATGAACCTAAATTGTTTTTCATCAATAGCAATACCTATAACTTGCATGAAGATTTTGCTAATTATTTGGGCATTGATAACATGGCCCCATCAGTTGAAAAAGGGCAAATCTTATACAATCCTTCAGTATTATCAAATAACGGAACACTGGGCTGCTTTGCATTTAATTTTAGCAACAATGAAACCAAAGATTTTGAAGTTATTCAACGCACGCATGAATTGCTTGCTGCCAACATGCCATTTCTTGAGAATAACTTATCGTATTTTATTACGGCAAATAATGAAACAGATTATCAGAATAATATTTCATTGTTTCAAAATTCGAGAGTGCCCGTATTATTTGAGACCGACGTTTACGCGGGTATTGATTACTGGGGATTGAACCAAACTGAAGGATATGGATATTTCAGGTTATTAATGCCCGGAGAAATTCCTGATTCCAAGGACATCGTGCTGTGTGAATCAATACCAAATTCTTTACCCCGTGTTGGTGGCATTATATCTTCATTTATACAAACTCCCTTGTCACATGTTAATTTAAGAGCCATACATGATCATGTGCCAAATGCATTTATTCGTGATCCCTTGTTGATTGATACCATAGCTAATTTACTGAATCACTATATCTACTTCAAGGCCGGACAAAGCACCTATGAAATCAGGGAGGCAAGTATAGAAGAAGTCAATGCCTGGTATGAAAATATGCGACCTTCAACAGAACAAATTCCTCCACTTAACTTAACGCATCAGGCCATTCTTTCTCTGGATGAAATTCATTTTCACATGCATGATGGGTATGGCGCAAAAACTGCAAATCTTGCTACCATGCACACTTTTGGATTTGTTGATGGCACCGTTCCGGATGGATTTGGAATTCCGTTTTATTTCTATTTTGAATTCATGAAATACAATGGATTTTTTGAACAAATTCAAATCTTATTGAGTGATGAAGATTTTCTGACAAACAGAGATTATCGTGCTGCACGACTGGCGGAATTTCAAGACGCCATCAGATCAGCTGATATGCCTAGTTGGATGTATGATCAATTCACGGCGCTGCAAAATCAATTTCCACCGGGTTACGCAATCAGGTGCCGGTCAAGCACCAACAATGAAGATTTGCCGGGTTTTAGTGGTGCAGGTTTGTATGATTCTAAAACGCATCAGCCTGATGAAGGGCATATTTCAAAAACCATACTTGAAGTGTATGCCAGTCTCTGGAATTTAAGGGCGTTTGAAGCACGAGAATTTTACCGTGTGAATCATTTTTATACAGCCATGGGAATTTTATGTCATTTGAATTTTGAAGACGAGCGCGTGAACGGAGTTGGTGTGAGCGCTGATCCAATTTACAACACCACATCAACCTTCTATATTAATTCTCAATTGAGTGATGTGCTCATCACAAATCCAGAAGGTGCATACCCTGAAGAACTATTGATGAAACATGACACCGCATCAGCGAACAATTATTTGGTGATTCAATACTCCGGTTTACTTTCAGTTGATTCGTTATTGATGACATCGGCGCAATTATTTCAGCTTCACTCCTACCTCACTGTGATTCACAATCAATTTGCAGTATTATATAGGGCAGAGGGCAACCCTAGCTTTGCAATGGATATTGAATATAAAATTGATGCAGAAAATAACTTGGTCATCAAGCAAGCACGACCATGGGTTTCTTATGTTCCGGTTGAATTTGAGACACCGGAGCCTGAGGATTGTTCTTTCAAATTGTTTCCGGTTCCAGCCATTGATTATTTACATATTGATTGTCTGGCGTGTGATAGCATTACAATTCAAATTTCTGACCTTGCCGGCAGAATAGTTTCTGAGCAATCCGTTTATCTTGCAAGTGATGGCATCGTACATATTGATCTCCAAAGTTTAAATCCCGGTATCTACGTGGCCCATGCCATAAGTAATAATTCAATTTGCTCAGGGGTTCAGTTTGTAAAGTTGTAAAGGGGAGACTTATTTTCTTTAGCAAGGTGATTTTAGAATTGCTTATTCTAGTATTAATCGTTGCATAATTAATAGAATACTATTACACCACACAGGTTGCGAGTAACATTCTGACGTAGGCGCAGGTCGTGACCTGCGCCTACCTTAGTGAATTCACAATTGATTTAATGCAAGTTGTTCTCATAAACACTTTTTCAATCAACCACTTAACTTTTAATTTTTACAAAACCTTGCAGAGAAAGACATTTCTATCTATATTCATGCCTACCCTAACCCTGTTTGTATGATCCGTATTGGTTTGTTCATTTTTATTTTGCTCACCGGTGTGAGCTTTTCTTTTTCACAATCAAGCCAACAATTATTCAATGAAGCGCAGGAATTGAGAAATTCAGGCAAAGACACCAAGGCAATAAAAAAGTATGAAGAAGCATTGAATGTGGCAAAAGCTGAAAATAATATAGCCGTGCAAATGAGCGTGCATCTTGAGCTGGCTGAATTAAAAGACAATGTAGTCAATTACAAAGAGGCACTGGACCATTACAAAGAATTTTCAATTTTATATAAAAAGCAGACAGCTCAAAAAACTAAAATGTTAGAAGATTCTGTTTCAGGATTGCAGACAGAAGTCAATGCCAGCTATGACAGCATCAATCAAAAAAACACAGAGATAAAACAAAAAGAAAGTGCCATTGATTCTCTAACAACAGAACAGTTGCAATCCCAGTTGTCTATTAAAGATTTGGAACTTGCCAATAATCAAAAAGCGCTGGAACTTCAAGCGTCAAAAAACCGAAGAAATCTTCTGTTATTTGTTCTGGGTATTGTCATACTTGCCTCAGTTTTTATCATGAGAGGATTTATTTTAAAGCGCCGTGGTGTTCGTGTTCTCAAGCAAAAGAATTATGAAATCATCATGGAACAACAAAAATCTGACCGTTTGTTGATGAATATTTTACCTGAAAAAATTGCATACGAGTTGAAAGAATTTAATAAAACAACGCCTCATCACCATGAAAGTGCAACTATCATGTTTACTGATTTCAAAGGGTTCACAAAATTTTCAGAAAAACATTCGCCTGAGGAATTAGTAAAACTCATAGATTATTATTTCAAAGGATTTGACAAAATAGTAGAAAAATATCACATTGAAAAAATCAAAACCATTGGAGATGCATACATGTGCGTGTGTGGTATCCCTGAAAAAAATGATCAACATGCTGCCAATATGATTCGCGCCGCATTTGAGTTTAGAGATTTTGTTGATCAAACAGCTCATGAAAAACAGAAAGAAAATCTACCTTACTTAGAAATGCGGATAGGAATTCACAGCGGACCATTAGTAGCCGGCGTTGTAGGGCATCACAAATTTTCGTATGATGTGTGGGGTGATGCGGTGAATGTTGCAGCACGCATGGAACACGCTTCAGAGCCGGGTAAAATAAATGTGTCTGAAACAGTATATCAACAAGTACAACATGAATTCTCGTTTGAATACCGTGGAGAACTTGAAGCTAAAAATAAAGGCAAAATGAAAATGTATTTCGTGAGCATGCCTTCGTGATATACTCTGCATGTATAATCAGATTGCAAGATTCCATATAAATTTGCGACACTATTTTTCAAGTCAATCATCATGAAAAAGTGGATTATTTTTTTTGTTTTCACATCTCCACTATTGGCTTTTAGTTATTCATATCTTCCTCATGAGCAAAGGCCGAGATGGAGTTTTGAATATCACTTGGGCGCTGTCTACAATTTTAAAACTCCGCTCACTTTTACTCAAGCAGGCTTTGAAGACATCAAAATTCAACAAGCAGTATTTGAGAGTGAACCGTTCGTGAGTCCACATTATTGGGACTGGAGATTTACCAAATGGTTTGATCAGTTTGGAATTTCGTTTGAAGCCATTCATCACAAAATATATCTCAAAAATAAACCTGATGATGTGCAACGTTTTGGTATTTCACATGGATACAATATGCTTGTATTCAGTTATAATAAAGCGTTTCGATGGTATCATATTGCATTGGGCGGCGGCTCAGTGTTAATGCATCCTGAGAGCACAGTACGTGGTAAACAATACCCTGAAGGACCGGGATTTGACTGGAACGGCTACGTTTTAAAAGGTTACGTACTGATTTGCCAACCTCGCAATTTAGGATTATAATAAAACTGGAATCTTTGGGTTGCAAATCATGTCCTCAACGTAGGCGCAGGTCGCGACCTGCGCCTACGGGACGATCTTTTTTTTTTTTGCAATCCTTGCGTCTCTAATTAGTCTAAAGTTCAATAAGAATGAAGAGAAACCCGATAAATTTTCTATTTTTGCACCACTTCAATAAAACGCATGGCAAAAATTGTTCTGGGCATATTAAAAGAAACCAAAACACCTCCTGACAAAAGGGTGCCATTAATTCCGGCGCAATGTGCTGAGGTAATGAAACGTTGGCCTGAAGTTGAAGTGATTGTTGAAAAGAGTGATATCCGCTCATACAAAGATGAAGAATACGCAGCGCATGGAATTAGGCTTGTTGACAGAGCCACCGAGGCTGATATTTTAATGGGAGTGAAAGAAGTGAAAATTGAATACTTGATTCCCAACAAAAAGTATTTCTTCTTTTCTCACACATTTAAAAAGCAGACGCATAATCGTAAATTGATGCAGGCCGTTCTGGCTAATAAAATTCAGCTTATTGATTATGAAACGTTGACAGATAAAAACAAGCAGCGCATCATTGGTTTTGGAAGATACGCCGGCATTGTAGGATGTTATAATGCGTTTTTAGCTTACGGAAAAAAACACGAACTATATAATATAAAACCTGCTCATCAATGTGTTGACCGAAAAGAGATGGAGCTGGAGATGAAAAAAATAGCACTACCTGCGGACATGAAAATTGTGATTACCGGATCAGGTCGTGTTGGTGGAGGAGCCATTGAAATTATCAAGCTCGCCAATATTAAAGAGGTAAGCGCCGAAGATTTTCTTACAAAAACATTTCAAGAACCAGTATATACCCAACTTGACGCAAAAGATTATTACGCCAAGGAAGATGGTAGCCCATTTGATTCTGCTGCATTTCATAAAAGTGGAGCCGGACACGTATCAACATTCAGCCGATACTTGAAAGTAGCCAATATGTATATACCTTGTCATTATTGGAGTTCATCATCTCCGGTAATTATCTCGCAACAAGATTTGGCTGATCCAACTTGCAAAACAACGGTAATTTCTGACATTTCATGTGATATTGCTGAGCCTATTGCCAGTACATTAAGACCATCAACAATTGCTGATCCGCACTATGGGTACGACCCACAAACCGGGTTAGAAACTGATTTCATGAACCCCAAAGCAATTGGTGTGGTTGCCATTGATAATTTGCCTTGTGAATTACCAAAAGATGCATCAGTAGATTACGGGAATGATTTAATAAACCGGGTGCTGCCACATGTGTTTGGACCAGATCCTGATCGCATCATTGAACGCGCAAGTGAAACCGATCTCCATGGTAACTTAATGCCTGACTTCAGTTATTTAGCAGATTACGCTGGCATTTCTTCAAAACAAAACTAGCATTCAGTTGTTAACATAGTTTAACGTGGTGATTCAAATTTCTTTTTTCACTGATCGTTTTCAAGAATAAGCAAAAAAATATTTCACATCAAGGCGTAACCTTTTATGTTAAAATGCAGTTATAACGGGTTGTGCAGATTTATTTACGGTGAAATGATAAAATGCTCTTGACATGAGCATGAAATTGGCGTAAGTTTGCGGACATATTGTTTAATAAAAAAGAAAGGGAACCACCAGCATGAGGCAGTTAAAAATCACCAAATCCATTACCAATCGTGAAAGTCAATCATTAGATAAATACCTTCAGGACATTGGAAAAGAAGAACTGATTACAGCAGAGATTGAAGTAGAACTGGCAAAACGAATCAAACAAGGAGATCAAAAGGCGCTTGAAAAACTTACCCGTGCTAACCTTCGTTTTGTGGTGTCAGTAGCAAAACAATACCAAAATCAAGGATTAACCCTACCCGATTTGATCAATGAAGGAAATCTTGGGTTGATTAAAGCAGCACAAAAATTTGATGAAACACGTGGTTTTAAATTCATCTCCTACGCGGTATGGTGGATTCGTCAATCAATTCTGCAAGCTTTGGCTGAGCAGGCTCGTATTGTACGTTTGCCGTTAAACCAGGTAGGATCACTGAACAAAATCAATAAAGCATTCTCTAAACTTGAGCAAGAATATGAACGTGCCCCAAGTGCAGAAGAACTTGCAGAAGTACTTGAAGTACCTGAAGATAAAATTAAAGAAAGTTTGAAAGTTGCCGGTCGTCACGTTTCGATGGATGCTCCTCTTTCAACTTCTGAAGATGGTGGTACTTTAATGGATGTAATGGCCAATTCAGATTCCCCTAAAGCTGACCGTCTGCTCATGGCTGAATCTTTGCAAAAAGAAATTGAACGATCACTTTCAACACTTACAGATAAAGAACGTGAAATCATTCGTTTATTCTTTGGAATTGGAATGAATCACGGCTTAACACTGGAAGAAATTGGAGCAAAATTCAACCTCACGCGTGAACGTGTGCGTCAGATTAAAGAAAAAGCTATTCGCCGTTTGCGTCATACATCGCGCAACAAATTACTGAAAGCATATCTTGGTTAAATAATACAAAATGATAGAGAAACCCTGGAGTGATCCGGGGTTTTTTGTTTGGTTAAAAAATGAAATTAGTGCATCATTGAAATCCTGAATAAAAAAAATAGCTGATAAAATGTGAGTAATCTCATAATTCAGATTTTAATATTGCATGTAATTTTGCGCCATCAAATTTGATTTTAACCTCACTCAAAAAAAACAACATCATGGAATCTGCTGTCGGATATGAAAAAGAACTACAGAGCTATATTGAAAATGAAAAGGCTGCTGTAAAACTTGCAAACTATGTTGGTGAATTGCTTTATACCAAAGGAGTTGAACTGGTATTATTCAGAAATCATCTACTTGATATCACCAATTCTGAAATCATCAACCTGCATGACTATGCTGAAAAAGTAGTTGGCAAAAAAATCTTCATTAGCACAACAGCTCATCTGGCTGAAGTGTTGTGCGGCATGGAATTGTCACCGGCAAAAATAGATATTGGAAGATTAGCCTACGAATGGATTCAGGAAGGAGATAAATACTCATCAAAAACTGATTTCCTTAAAAATAAATTAGGCGGATTAGTTGATAACCGTGATTTTACAATTGAACCCAGAGATGTGGTTTTATATGGTTTTGGACGTATTGGAAGACTTGCTGCGCGTGAATTAATAAAACAAGCCGGCAAAGGACAACAATTGAGATTAAAAGCCATTGTTACCCGCAGTTCTTCTAAAGATGAAGTAACCAAACGTGCTGCACTTTTAACTAAAGACTCAGTGCATGGTGCATTCAAAGGAACCGTGAAAGTAGATTATGACAATAATACGCTTATTCTTAACGGGCAAACCGTGCACATGATTGCAGCAGCAAATCCTGAAGATATTGATTATACAAAATACGGAATTAAAGATGCCTTGGTAATTGACAATACCGGTGCTTTTACTGATCGTGATGCATTGAGCAGACATTTGAAATCTAAAGGTATTAGCCAAGTGTTACTCACCGCACCTGGCAAAGGCGTTCCTAATATTGTGTATGGAATCAACCATTTCAATCTGGATATTGAAAATGAAAATATTTTCAGTGCCGCCTCATGTACAACCAATGCAATCACACCAATTCTCAAAGTGATTAATGATAAATATGGAATTGAAAAAGGCCATATTGAAACTGTGCATGCGTATACCAATGATCAAAACTTATTGGACAATTTCCATAAAAAACCACGCCGCGGACGTTCAGCTGCTGTGAATATGGTGATCACTTCTACCGGTGCAGGCAGTGCTGTTACCAAAGTGATTCCTGAATTGGCTGATAAACTTACTGCTAATGCCGTGCGCGTACCAACACCAAATGGCTCTTTGGCAATTCTGCAACTCACCTTGAACAAAACCACATCTGTTGATGAAGTAAATGCTTTGGTTAAAGATGCCGCACTCAATGGAAATCTGGTGAATCAAATTTATTATTCCGTAGATCCGGAATTGGTTTCAACCGACATCATTGGTAATACTTGCTGCTCAGTATTTGACGCGCAGGCTACCTTGATATCACCTGACAATAAAAGCGTAGTACTTTATTCATGGTATGACAACGAATTTGGATACACCAAGCAAGTAATTCGTTTGGCAAAGCACATTGCAAAAGTTCGCAGATTGATTTATTACTAATCATAGATTTTTTTATTAAACAGGGAGGTCAAATTGACTTCCCTGTTTTTTTTTGTAGGAAGCCAAGAATGAGATAATCAAGATTTTAATGCGCTATATCCATTAATTACATTCGTTACAACTAAACAAAAAACTATGACAATAAAACTATTCTTTTCAGCCCTTGTATTAGGTGCATCACTGAGTGCTTCAGCTCAGGCAGTCAATTATCCAAACGGATCTACCGTAGCAGATTTTACGGTAACAGATACCGATGGAAACACCATCAACCTCTACACTATTACCGCATCAGGTAAATACGTGGTGCTTGATTTTTTCTTTGATACCTGCGGTCCATGTCAAACTTGGCAACCTACATTCAATGAACTTTATGATAAATATGGTTGCAATGCCGGTGATATTTTTTGTGTTTCAATCAATAACGGAACCGATACCGATGCAGAGGTAATTGCCTACGAAGCTGCATACGGCGGATCATTCCATCATTCACCGGCGGTAAGTGCAGATGGTGGCGGAGGTGCGGTAAAAACAACGTTTGGTGTAAGTGCTTACCCTACTTTTTGTTTGATCGGGCCTGACAATAAAATGATTGTAAATGATATCTGGCCATTGACTGATATCACCACTTTTGAAGCCACTTTTCCTGTGCCTCCTACTCCAATGGCGTGCAGTTTTGCAGGAACAGAAGAAATACTTGTAACAGATCTTATCGTATATCCCAATCCTGCTAACCAAACTGCGAACCTTATTTTTACATCAGCAGAGGCTTCATCAGCAACTATTGAAATCATCAATATGCAAGGTGAAGTATTAGTGAGTACATCTACTGAATTGATCAGCGGAACCAATAAAATTCAATTGGATGTTGCCAATCTTTCAGCCGGACAATACATGATTCAGGTTACTGCCGCTAATGCATTGCAAACATTCAGATTCAGCATTGTTCATTAATATTATTTGAGATTTATAGGAAGCCATGCTGAACAGCGTGGCTTTTTTTTATACCTTGGATTCATGCAACATTCAATTATTCATTGTGTTTATACACTTCTCGTAGTCATTTTTTTTACCTCATGCAATTCAGGAAAAGAACTAAATGTTTCCGGAGATCAGCAAGTACAACGGGATACAATATCAAACCAAAAAAAAGTTATGTTACTGAATGATTCACTGCCACAGGTAGAATTCCCTATTTCAGGAATTGCAGAAAACAGAAAAGGAGGCGCAGTGCTTATTGCTGATCAAACTACTTATTGGATTGAAAATTTATATTCATGGGATGATAAGGTAGTTAGCAAACAAATTAAAGTGTGGGGAGACCTTGTTATCCGAAATGATAATCCGGTTTTTTTAGATACCGGTGATATTGTTTCTCAAGGTATACCGGTTGAAACAGAAGAAGAACTCAAGGCACAAGCCAATAGATTTTGGATATTGAATATGCGTTTTGAATTGGTTGACGAATGAATATCTTGCCATAAACTATTGTACAATAGGTAGAATTGCAGATATTTGTCTTATGAAAACAAAATTACTCATCTTCTGTTGTGGCATAATGTTCCTCAGCCAACAGGTTAAGGCCCAAGGATGCCCTGCCAATCTTTTTTTCTCAGAATATATTGAAGGCTCATCATTCAACAAAGTGATTGAAATTTATAATCCATTGCCATACACTGTTGATTTGAATGACTACGTGCTGGAATTATACACCAACGGATCAAGCACTCCATCAGCACAGTTTTTTATGGGTGACACCATTGCGCCCAATCAAAAATATATTATCTGTCATCCAACTGCAGATGCACCTGTGCTGTCAATTGCAGATACTACGAGTGGGGTACTTAATTTTAATGGTGATGATGCCTTTATTTTAAAACATGAATTCACCTTTGATACACTGGACATTATTGGCGTAGTTGGTGTTGACCCCGGAACGTCATGTATAGTTCACCCCAAATTTAAGAACACTGGTCTAATTTGAAAAAATAACTAAATTCAAATCTATGACCTCAAGAAGAAAGAGAAGGAACTTCAACCCGGAGTTCAAAGTAAAAGTAGTTCTGGAAGCTCTGAAAGAACGAGAATCAATTCAGCAACTCGCTCAGAAGTATGAAATTCATCCAAATCAGATTACTGCCTGGAAACAAGAATTTGTAAAAAATGCGGCGTGTATTTTTTCATCTGACCAAAAAGATACAGCGATGAGTGATAAAGATCATGAAAATCTGTTAGCGCGCATTGGACAACTTCTGGTGGAAAATGACTTTTTAAAAAAAAGTCTCTCCTAGAAATGAGTATTGATCAACGCAGGATGATAGTTGAAAAGTCACATCCAAAACTTTCAATCAGAAGGCAGTGCCAACTTTTAGAAATATCGCCATCGAGTTTGTATTACAAACCAAAAGGCGAATCACAATTAAACTTGTTTTTAATGAAAAAAATTGATGAACAATACCTGAATAAACCTTTTGGGGAGTTCCACGAATGACACGTTGGTTGAGAGAGCACGGCTACCGAGTGGACAAAAAAGAATCGGCAGACTTTATAAATTATTGGATTTGAAAGCCATTGTTCCTAGGCCACACACATCAAAATCCCATCCACATCATTTTAAATATCCTTATCTGCTCAGAAATTTAAAAATCGAAAAATCGAATCAGGTTTGGGCCACTGACATTACCTGTATTCCAATGAAAACCGGCTACCTATATCTGTCGGCAATTATGGATTTGCACAGTCGTTTTATAGTTGGCTGGAGCTTGTCAAACACAATGGAAGCGTCATGGTGCACGGCAGTGATGAAAGATGCGATCGCGCGTCATGGTAAACCTCAAATTGTAAATACTGATCAGGGATCGCAATACACTTCTTCAGAACACACTGAACTTTTAAAACAAAATGACATCAAAATTTCAATGGATGGAACGGGAAGAGCCATTGACAATATTTTTATCGAACGCTTTTGGAGAACGCTCAAATACGAGCACTTAAAGTTCAAAGATTACCACAACGGTATTGAACTTTACAAGGTGATCGAGGAATTTATGAACGATTACAATTTTGATAGGATGCATAGCTCACTTGATTACAAAAGGCCAGCAAATATTTATTCCAAAAATGATGCAGCTTAAAAAAACAATTAATTTTGAACGACCTCTGTTCTAAGAAGTGGGTAAACTATAATGGATAGTAACCGGAGGTGGAACAACCGCAAATTATACCTTGATTAGAAATAGTACTATTTCTATTGGAACAACTGATTGGGCTTTAAGCAGCGGCACCCAATGGTTGGTTGCAATGCAAGATGATTTCACCAATCTTCAAATTCACAATTTCAGCGCGCCTACTAATGAATATGTTCTGCAAAATTTTACTATTTGTGAAAATGACAGCGTATTGGTAAACGGCACTTATTTAAAATTGTCCGGAACCTACTATGATACCTTAACCGCGGTGAGTGGTTGTGATAGTATTGTGATGACAGATGTATTTACAAATCCAACTTCATTGGTTGCTAAAGACACAAGCAATTGCCCGGGCACACCCATTTTTATTGGCGGCGCATTTCAAACCATCACCGGAACGTATTATGATACCATCCCATCAATCATCACCGGATGTGACAGTGTAATAACCTGGAACTATACCCATCTACCCACTGATTTTATTGCGGTAAATGCCAACATGTGCGAAGGTGACAGCATGTATCTTGAAGGAGGGTGGCAAAAATTAGATGGCGTCTATACAGATATTTTCAGCAGCGCAATCACCGGTTGTGACAGCACTGTCCAAACTACGCTTGCAATAACAAGTATTGATGCAAGTTTTATTCTTTCTAATTTATTCGACACATTATTGGCAAATATGTCCGGTGCAAATTATCAATGGTTAGAATGTCCGGCATACACAGTCATAGCCGGAGCAACTGATCAGGAATATCAAGTAATAGCCAATGGGTATTATACCGTTGAAGTGAGCTTGAATGGCTGTGTAGATACGGCTGATTGCTTGTTGGTTGAGGTTGAAAATTTATCTGAATATAAACAAACAAATCTGATCAACCTCTACCCTAACCCGGTTGATGATGTTTTAACTATTGATAAAATTGAATCAGTTGACGGTGTTTTGTACCTCTATGATATAAGTGGAAAATTGGTTGCAACTCACCTTATCACCTCAGAGCGCAGCCAACTTGACTTGTCTGACTTAAATCGCGGAATTTATCAGGTACATTTCATTTCTGAAAACAGACACGAATCTCAGTTGCTTATTGTGAAATAACTTTTGCATGATTATTCAGCTAGCGGAGAAAGTTTAATTTCACCTTCCAATTCGTTTAGATTTTTTGCAAACTCAAAACCGGTTTTTGTATATGACACGTATATGTCATAACATTTTCCCGGGCAACCAATCATGATGGTAGTTTCAAAATGTCCGGCTGAATCAGTATAACCTGATGCGGTGCTTTTAGTGTAATCACCATCCAGGCCTGCATTTACATTCACCAATACACTATCAAGCGGTTCACCTGTCAGCGCATTTACGCATGTAACTGAGATGATTCGTTGCGATTCACAACTCAATAAAAACAGACTTAAAATCAAGGCCGTACAAGAGAGAATTTTTTTCATCATTTCACTTTTATTAATTCAACCCGCTGCACAAAATCAGTAGTATAATTGGTGACTCCTTTTGATTTTTCCTTTGAGACTGTTCCGGATGTCACTTCAAAAACAAGCTTGTCACCAATGAATTCATAAGATGACGTCAGCCAGGTTTTACCAACCTTGAAAACACTGTACATTTTATCAGCCGTTACATAATTTGTGAGAATAACGCCGTTACCTTCATCTAATAAAAAAATATCTGCACGCGTGGTATGCGCAAACAATTTATAATCTTTTGTCATGGGCATTTTTTCTGAAAGATAATTTGTTTTCCAAATCCACCCCGTTGGCCATGATTCATCAACTATTTTTTCAACCGTAAATTCAATGTTCACGCTGTCAATTAAATTACCATACGCATGTATTTTCATTTGGCCACTCCACACTCCTTCACACCGTTCAGGAAAGGATGCAAATGAAACCGCAACCAAATTCAATGCAATGAATAACAACATATTTTTTACCATACAATACAGAATAATACCCAGTAAATTTGGGCAAATATAGTATTCAATATCAGATGACTATCTTAAGAAAAGTTAATGAAACCATTCAATGTTTGAATGAGCTGTCAAAACTATAATCAAATGCAGACGCATTTTCCCAATGCTGGTTTTCAGCATCAGTGACTATTTGTTCTAACCTGGTTTTAAATTTATCAGGTAAGTGATGCTCTTTTATAAACAAGGCAGCTTCATCAAATGAATTGAGAATACTTTTGTAAAATGAGATTTGATTAACCGGTTTTACTTCACAAAATCGCTGAGCTGTTTCAATATTGTATAACATCACATCAGCAATTTTTTCAGAGTCAACGCCCAGTTTAATAAAGTTACGAATGGCTTTTTGAGCAGTTGATCTTCTTTTTTTAGGCTTGCGTCCTACTGGAGGAAAATACTCTTTGTTGATTTTGAATTTTATTTCATCAATCAATTTATCTTCTTTTGGATTGAATACAAAATTGTAGAATTCTCTAACTTCTTTCAATCGCTTATACAATTCATGTACTTGATCTTCCAACTCTTTTTTTGAAAGAGATTCAAGATAACGTGAAAGATCTCGTTTGCTCACGCTGAATTCAATTATTGACTACCGTTTCAAATCGTGATAAACCGTGCGGCGACAAGGTATTCAACTGTGCGCAGAATGCAACAATTAACCCATCAGGATCAGCCACCAAATCAGGTACAAATTTGTTGAGCATGCGGTTGAGTTCAAAATTAAAAATCTTGCATTTTTTATCACCCGACTGAAATGAAATACCTTCAATAAATGCATCATCATTTTCATGCATGAGAACTTCTAGAAATACAACCTGGTCATGCTGATTGCGAATGGAAAGAATATATTCAGCAATATTTTTTTTCTGTTCAATCAAATTATCACTGAATTCGTTCATCCACTTTTTTGAAATCTCAGTGACATTGCCTGCTTTATCATATTCAAAACATTGCCAAACTGATGAATTACTATCGTTACTTTTTTGAAGCTTTTTCAACAGTTTCAATTCGTCTTCATTAAAAATACCCGTGATAGCCGGTGAAGGATTATTCAACTTACATTGCAGAATCATCAAACTATCAAGCCCATTTAAATTTAACCAGTTTGGAATCAACCTTTCGTACGTTTCAGTATATCTACCAATGCCATCCATATTAGTCCAAGGTTGTACCCGTGAAGCAGTGTGGTATTTTAATTGGGCGGGGGGTTGAATTTTTCCACCTTGAGTTAGTACATTCCAATCATCACGATACTCATATTGAAAGTTGTAATTATAATTTTTTTCAACCGCATCATAGCTCACTGATACCGTACGACGTTTCACGTAAGCCTGCGAAGCAGAACTTGCTGGCGGAAAACCAAAAGAATATTCAGCATAAGCCGAATTGATACCTGCAGCAAAAAACTCTTTCAACCAAGTCACACTTTGTTTACCTTCATCGCCTGCAAAAATAGGTGACCACGCAATGAACAAAGCAATACTTGAAAGTACAAGCCTACGGCAATATGCAATTATTTTTTTCAGGATATTTTAAACTAATTTCGTGTTTAAAAATAGTGATAATTGTAATACAACTCAATACTTAGTGCAAGCATGCCTACTCAATGCCTTGCAAAATCAGGGTATGTACCTGTATCACAAGTTCAACGTAACCTATTGACACCATGAGTTCAAAACCAATTTTCCTGATTTCAGAAGACAAAGCACTACTGCAAGCTGACGTGATTCAGCGAATGCTCAATAAAACGTATTGGGGCAAAGGGCGCACTGTAGAAGAAATACAGAAAACCATTTCCAATTCTCGGTGTTATGGTGTTTACCTGAATGGTGAACAAATTGGTTTTGCCCGAGTATTAACGGATGAAGTTGCAATGGCTTACTTAAGTGATATGTTGATTGATGACCGTTTTCAAGGCCAAGGAATTGGTCAGCAATTACTGGATTACATTTTTAAAGACAAACCATATCAACATGTGCAGCGATGGATACTCAGAACATTAGATGCACATTCACTGTATGAAAAATTCGGATTCACCGCACCTGAAAAGCCGGAAGTGTACATGGAAAAAGTATTCAAACCCTGGAGCGGGAATTAAGGCAAAACAAAATTCTTGAACAAATGACGGATGTTCTGACTCATTGCCGCACAAAAAATTGAAGCATAAAGAACTTTTTGCGGCATTTTCAACTTCCCGGTTTTTGCCTGCCAGCTTCCTTCACCGCATGGTTCAGTTGTAGATATTTCTAATGCGTATTTTCCGGTATATTCCACATCTGCATCCCAAGAATTTTTTAAAGAGTACACTTTGAAATAACTATTGCATTCAGGCGCAAAATTTTCTACAATAAAAAGACCGGCAATAAAACTCGCTGTCATAGATATCATGCCGGGTGACGATGTATTTCTGTAGTCTCTTGCAATCATTGCCTTCAAAGAATCTTCACCCAAATAAAAACTCCAACCAATACCGCGCTCTTTTGAAATAAAAAGTTTTACCATACCATCATAACCGATACCAGTGACTTTCCAATTCCTGAACAAAGAATCAGTTTTTTCAAATACTACCTGATCATTTTTTGGACCCACGGCAAGATATTCAATGAGATATTCATCTTTACCATCTAATGAGAAAGAAGAATATCTTGTTTCAATACCAATACCAGCGCTAAAAGCCGTGATAGTAGAGAAGCAGAGAATAAATAATTTTAATCGTTTCAAAAACACGCTCTAAATTACGAAAATAAAGGAAGACAGTCAAGAATAAAATAAAAGGAGTTCACTGTATGTCGCCAGTAAACTCCCTTTAAACCGCATAAATAAATGTGCACCTTGAAATTGCAGGAGGAAAACCAGTTTTTTCGCGGTGCCTGTAATATTAACGGCTTGTACGCAAAAGGTTACAAATAAGTTTCAATAATTAGGTTATCCAATGACTATGCATCCATTTTTGATGGTGATTTTAACATCATTGGTTAAGCGCACATCACCACAAGCAGAAAAGACAGTACACTCACTAGCGCTACCTTGAACGGTAACTGTTGATGTTCGATTGCCGCCAAATTCTACTTTGGTCATTACTCCGGCAATTTTTACGTCCCATGTATAGGTCTTACTATCTTGATTGCTATAACGAATGTAAACATTGGAAAAGGCGTTACTGCAAAAAAATAAAAAACCTGTAAACAGAACTGCCAAACGGAATTTCATAAATTAAGTTTTGGTTTGTTATAGCAAAGATACGACCAATTATATGTGATGTCAAGTTATGCAATGGTTAATTGCTAACAAGATCAGTGAACTTAGTAGCCTATGTTAAGCTTTTGGGGCTGAATGAAATTAGCGTGCACAATAAGTAACAATATCTCTACCGAACTAAATTGAGAGATAAAACTTACCCGCATCTAACCTAAAATCCTTTTTCAAAACGATCCCCATCTAATTGCTGAAGCATGGTTTCAAATGACATGGTTTTTACTTCAGTATTCAGCATGGTGGTAATTTCATTCCGCATTTTTCTGAGATTTTTTGCATCCCAAAAGCGGCGTATATCATCATTGTTTTGCAGAATTAATTTTGGTACCTGGCGTAATGAACCGTCATCATTTTTTGCTACCATGGTAAAGTAACATGAATTCGTATGTTTGCGCTCGCCTGTTTTTGGTTTGAGTGATTCAACTCTGATTCCAATAATCATAGAACTATTGCCAACAAAATTGATTGATGCTGATAGTGAAACCAGCTCCCCTACTTCAACCGGTTCTTTGAATTCAACCCCATCAACTGAAACGGTTACGCAATATGCACCTGAATGTTTTGCTGCGCATACATACGCCACTTTGTCCATCATACCTAATAAAATACCTCCATGCACTTTGCCTGAAAAATTTGCATAGGATGGAATCATGAGTTCTGTAATGGTTGTCTTAGAGTATTCAACTGTTCTGGCTTCCATAATTTTTAAATTATTGACTAAGATAAAGAAGTAGTGATACGCAATAACAAACAGGCAAAAAAAAACCGATGTCAAGGCATCGGTTTTTCACATTGATTGAGGCAATTTTAATGCCCAAGGATGTAAGAAAATATGAGTGGAGCCACAATGGTAGCGTCTGATTCAACAATAAATTTAGGGGTATTGATATCTAATTTTCCCCAGGTTATTTTTTCATTTGGCACAGCACCTGAATAGGATCCGTAGCTGGTTGTAGAATCCGAAATCTGGCAGAAATAAGCCCAAAAAGGAATGTCATGCATTTCCATATCCTGATATAACATTGGTACTACACAAATTGGAAAATCACCGGCAATTCCACCGCCAATCTGAAAAAACCCAATGCCTTTTCCTCCTGAATTTTTAGTATAATAATCAGCAAGCCACATCATGTATTCAATGCCTGACTTCATTGTGGTAGGTTTAAATTCACCTTTGATACAGTATGAAGCAAAAATGTTTCCCATGGTTGAATCTTCCCAACCCGGCACAACAATTGGCAGATTTTTTTCAGCGGCAGCAACCATCCAACTGTCTTTAGGATCAATTTCATAATATTGTTTCAACGCACCTGAATTAATCATCTGGTACATGAATTCATGCGGAAAATAACGCTCACCTGCTTTATCTGCTTTATTCCAAATATCAAATAAATGTTTTTGTAATCTGCGAAAAGCTTCTTCTTCAGGAATACATGTGTCGGTTACACGGTTGTAATGATTCTCAAGTAAATCCCACTCCTCTTGCGGACTGAGATCACGGTAATTAGGTACGCGTTTATATGAATTGTGTGCAACCAAATTCATGATATCTTCTTCAAGATTTGCACCGGTACATGAGATAATATGTACTTTGTCTTGTCTGATCATTTCAGCCAAAGATTTCCCTAATTCAGCTGTACTCATGGCGCCTGCCAGCGTGATCATCATTTTACCGTTATCCAGTAAATGCGCTTCATAACCTTTAGCAGCATCTACTAAAGCCGCAGCATTGAAGTGCAGATAATGTTTTTCAATAAATTGTGAAATTGGTCCTTTCATGTTGTTTCAATTAGTCATTGTTATTGATCGAGCCCTTCGTGATCTTCTTCTGTTTTTTTTCTTATCGGGCGTTTTACTTTCTTTTTAGGTAACTCAGGCTCCTCCGGAATTTCGCGAACTGGCTTAGGCGCCTTTTTACCGTATTGCAATGCATTTTTTTCTTTCTCAAAATAGCCCAAAATATTTAGCATATCATTGGCCGTTTGTTCTTCAGAAAAAACAGCTACATTTTCTTCATCATCTATGATAATATGTTTTGGCTGCGGAATTAAACAGTGGTGTATACCACCAAAACCGCCAATACTTTCCTGGTAAGCGCCGATATTAAAAAAGCCCAGGTACAACGGTTTTTTAGAATTAAAAACAGGCAAATAAATAGCATTCACATGCTGTTCTGAGTTATAATAGTCATCACTATCACATGTGAGCCCGCCTAACATCACGCGCTCATACCTTTCATTCCAGCGATTAACCGGCAACATAATAAATCTGCGATTGATTGCCCATGAATCAGGTAAGGTGGTAATAAAAGAAGAGTTGATCATGTTCCAACGCTCTCTGTCATTCTGTTTTTTCTGATACAGGACTTCATAAATAATTCCGCCACTTTCACCCACGGTGAATGAACCGAACTCAGTAAAAATATTTGGTTCACGTACACCATTTTCTTTACAAGCTGCTTTAATTTGTGCCACAATTTCAGTGACCATGTACCGATAATCAAAATCAAAAGCCAGCGAATTTTTGATTGGAAATCCTCCGCCAATATTTAGACAATCAACGGTTGGGCAAACCTTTTTCAAATTGCAATATACACGAAGACACTTTGAAAGCTCATTCCAATAATACGCTGAATCATTGATGCCTGTATTGATGAAGAAGTGCAACATTTTCAACTCAAATTTTTCATTGGGTTGAATTTCTTCTTCGTAAAAGCTTACGATGTCTTTATATCCAATTCCTAAGCGGCTGGTATAAAATGGAAATTTTGGTTCTTCCTCAGAGGCAATTCTGATTCCTACTTTGAAAGGCCGATCAGTTAATTTATTCAACAAACCAAGCTCTTCATAATTATCAATGATAGGAATGGTGTTTTTATATCCATCATTGATCAAATCTGCAATATTCTGAATGTATGATCCACGTTTAAACCCATTGCAAATAATGAAACTTTCTTTATCAATTTTGCCAAAATCAACCAAACGGCGCACAATGTTGATATCAAATGCTGATGAAGTTTCAATATGTACATCATGCTCCATCACTTCATTGATCACATGCGCAAAGTGCGAACTTTTAGTACAATAACAATAATAATACTTACCGCGATACTTGCTGTTTTCAAACGCACGTGCAAACCATCTTTTAGCTCTTCTGATATTATTGCCTATTTGTGGCAGATACGTAAAGCGCAAGGGGGTACCGTGCTGCTTGATTAATTTCATCAGATCAATTCCGTGAAACTGTAAATTGTCTTTTTCTAATGTAAACTCCGCCTGAGGAAAATCAAACGTTTGTTCAATAAGGTCTTTATATTTTGTTTGCATTTACTGACTTTGATTTTGTTTTTTATGGTTTAATTCTGCAAGATGATAAAAAACAAATCTCAGATTCTGATGCGCAGAAATCGTAATACCAGACTGTAGTGTTTCATTTATTATAGTTTATTGCAATCAGCTTTTTTAATTAGTTAAAAACAAGTCTCCAAGCACCAGCACTACATCACGTTATTTTTACAAACAATCAAATCACTTATTTTGATTGTAAAAATTTCAGCGGCAAATTTAGATAAAATCTGATGGTTGCGCTATTTTTTTTATTCCAAATTAAGCTTTGGCCATTTGAAACCATGGTTGGGCATCAAATTTCATTTCTGTTTTGGCATCAGGCAAAATTTTGTGCTTGCAAGAATTAACCTTATGATAACAGTGATTTTATAGTCCTTGCAGAGACTACATGAATCATATTTTTTATAGGATTTATAGGCTGATCACTTCAATTCCTTAGCCAGGTAGCGTGACGTTTCAGTTTTAAATTTTTTCACAAATTCTTCCGGTGTACCTGTGCCAACTATTGTACCCCCATTTTCACCACCATCAGGTCCAACATCAATGACATGATCAGCCACCTTGACTATATCCAAATTATGTTCAATAACCACTACCGTATTTCCTTCATCTACTAATCGTTGAAGCACATCAAGCAGTAAACGGATATCATCAAAATGCAATCCGGTTGAAGGTTCATCCAAAATGTAAATGGTATTGCCGGTGCTTTTTTTGGCTAATTCAGTTGCCAATTTTACCCTTTGGGCTTCACCACCTGAAATTGTTGTTGAAGGTTGCCCCAGCTTAATATACCCCAAGCCAACTGAATTTAACGTTTCCAGCTTGCGACGAATTTTTGGTACAGATTCAAAAAATGCAACGGCATCTTCAATGGTAGTTTCCAATAAGTCATTGATGTTTTTTCCTTTGAAACGTACCTCTAATGTTTCTCTGTTATATCTTTTGCCCTGACAGGTTTCACACTCAACGTACACGTCAGGTAAAAAATTCATTTCTATTAATTTTACTCCACCACCTTTGCACGTTTCGCAGCGCCCTCCGCTCACATTAAAACTAAACCTACCTGCTTTGTATCCCCTAATTTTTGCTGCATTGGTGTTTGCATACAATTCTCTGATATCACCAAATAAACCGGTGTACGTTGCAGGATTTGATCTAGGCGTGCGCCCAATCGGTGACTGATCTATTTCAATTACTTTATCCAAATGTTCTAATCCTTTGATTGACTTATAGGGTAATGGTTTTTTCACCCCGTCATAAAAATGGGCATTAAGAATTGGATACAAAGTGTGATTAATTAATGATGATTTACCACTGCCTGACACACCGGTAATGCATGTAAATACTCCTAGTGGAATTTTCAAATCAACATTCTTCAAATTATTCCCGCTTGCCCCTTTTAATTCTAAATATTTTCCATTTCCTTTTCTTCGTTTAGCAGGAATTTCAATTTTTAATTTTCCGTTGAGATATCGTGCGGTTACGCTATCTCCGGCAAGTACTTCACGCGTTGGACAAGCCTGCACTATTGCGCCTCCATGAATACCGGCACGCGGACCAATATCCACGATAAAATCACTGGATTCCATCATCTCTTTGTCATGCTCAACCACAATCACTGAATTACCTCCATCACGCAATTTCTTTAATGAATTGATGAGTCGTTCATTATCGCGTTGATGCAAACCAATGCTTGGTTCATCCAAAATATATAATACGTTTACCAGTTCTGATCCAATCTGAGTTGCCAACCTGATGCGTTGCGCCTCTCCTCCAGAAAGTGATTTTGATTCGCGGTTTAGATTGAGATAATGCAAACCAACATCTAATAAAAATTTGAGTCGTCCTTTAATTTCTTTCAAAATTTCAGAGCCGATTAGCTGTTGTCGATCAGTTAATTTACCAGGCAATTGTTCAAACCACTGCTGCAGATTTCCAATATCAGACTTAGCTAAGTCACCAATATTTTTTCCATCTATTTTAAAATAATCAGCATCTTTTTTTAATCGTGTTCCATTACACGCATCACAATTTTTTTTATTCATAAAACTTTCAGCCCAGCGCCTCACGCCGGGAGAATCAGTTTCTTCAAAGTGACGGGCTAAAAAATTGGTGACTCCTTCAAATGACAAGTCTCTTCTCCCATCTTCAGTATCTATCACTTCTTCACAACCGAATAAAATTTTGTTGATCAATTCATCCGGCATCTTTTCAATTGGATCAGTCAAAGTAAAATGATAAACCGACAAAATTTCTGTGAGCTTATTTGAAATCCAGTTATCAGATACCTTACCCAAAGGTTCAATTCCGCCCGCTTTAATGCTCTTTTTTCTATCAGGAACTACCTTGTCAAGATCAACTTCAGCAACAACACCCAAACCGTTACACTTTGGGCAAGCACCATAAGGTGAATTGAATGAGAATAAATTTGGTTCAGGTTCAGGATATGAAATTCCCGTTGTAGGGCACATTAAAAAACGACTGTAGTGGCTTACCTCATGTGTGTCATGATCCATGACCATCATTACATCCTGACCAAGCTTGAGCGCAGTTTGTACAGCCTGCCCAACACGAGACCGGTGCTCATCAGAAACCTGAATGCGATCAATGACCATTTCAATATCGTGAATTTTATAGCGGTCAAGTTTCATTCCGCTTTTGATATCGGTGATTTCACCATCCACACGCACTTTTGAGTAGCCCATTTTTTGTACTTGCTCAAACAGTTCACGGTAATGACCTTTGCGTCCTTTCACACGAGGTGATAACACGATAATTTTTTTGTTAGAAAATTTTTGAAGAATGAGATCAATGATTTGTTGATCAGTATACTTCACCATTTTTTCACCTGTGTTGTATGAATATGCATCAGCAACTCTGGCAAATAGCAGTCGCATAAAATCATACACTTCAGTTACTGTACCAACAGTAGAACGCGGGCTGCGGTTTACGGTTTTCTGTTCAATAGAAATCACCGGACTAAGACCTAAAATTTCATCTACATCCGGGCGTTCAAGCCCACCTAAAAATTGACGGGCATAAGCTGAAAAAGTTTCTAAGTATCGGCGTTGACCTTCAGCAAAAATGGTATCAAACGCAAGCGATGATTTTCCTGAACCACTTAAGCCGGTAAACACTACCAATTGGTTGCGAGGAATGCGCAAACTGATATTTTTCAGATTGTGCTCACGCGCGCCGTACACTTCAATATATTCTTCTTGAGATAATGCTTCCTTCATGTCTGCTGAATTGGGAGCATGAAGTTATCAATTATTCAGCAGAACAAATGTATTCCCGAACACTGTTTTTTTCAACACGGATAAAATTTGCAACAAGGGATGTTACATATAAGTGTTCAGTTTTTTTCTCAGTTCTTCACTGCTGATTATTCCGCTGTGACGCCAAACTTCAACACCATCTTTAAAAATTACAAAAACGGGTACACCGGCTACATTATATTTTTCTCCTAATTCTTTGCTTGCATCAACATCCACTCTGATCACTCCGGCTTTTCCGTTAAATTCAGTTTCAAGGGAGTCAATGACCGGAGCCATTTTTCTACACGGCATGCACCATTGCGTGTGAAAGTCTACCAATACCGGCTGATCTGTTTTCAATATGGCGTCAAATTCATCAACGGATAAACTATGGATATTTGAATCAGTTGTTGCGCCACTGGTTTCAACTTGGTATCCTTTGCGCTCCCATGCCATAATGCCACCATCCAAATTGTACACTTTGTTGAACCCGTTTTCTGATAACATCTCAGCAGCCTTTATACTTCTGCTGCCTGCCTTGCAATAAACATATATTTCTTTGTTTTTATCCATCAAATTAATTTTCTCTTCAAACTGCGGATCGTAAAAATTAATTGCACTGGAATTTGGAATATATCCTGCGCTAATTTCTTCAGGTGTGCGCACATCAAGTATGATTCCGTTGCCTGATTCTGTTAGTGTTTTGAATTCATCCGCAGAGATAGTTTTGATGAATTTTTCAGTTTGAACCGTGTCCTGACTTTGGGCGTTGACATGGTTTACCGTGGTATCAGAACAGCTCATCAATAGTGAAGCTGCTAAAATAAATGAAAATGAGTTTCGCATAGTTTAATTGGTTATTTGTTTTTTACAAGTGCAAGTTTTTTGTTCAGATTATCAATCAATACTTCGCGCATGAGTCCGCATGCTTTTGCAACCTTTTTTGAAGTCAAACTAAAAAAAACAGCTTGCCCTTCACGGCGAGATTTTACGATACCTTTTTTTGCTAGTACTGAAAGATGTTGTGATAGATTTGACTTCAATCCTCCTGTTTTTTCTAAAAGATCTGAAAAGCCCATCTCACCATCTTGCAATATGTCAATAATCTCAATGCGCAAAGGATTTCCCAGTGCACGACAAACATCAGCCTGCATGGCAAATATTTCTTTAGATGATTTTTTCATACTCAGTCGGTTAATCAATTTTTTAATCTTGGAACCAGTGGAGAGAAACTGGTTCTATTCGTTGAACAATTTATCTAACCCTTCACTTGTTTATTTGTTCACAAATGTATAAACAATTAATTGAACTTTAAAATAGCAAGAAAGTAATCAAGAATTTTGTTGTTGCTTGTAAAACCACCAGAACCCTTATCAATCATGGTTTTATCAAACTATTAATACTTAAATTTGCACGGTGATTCAAAGCACACAAGACTTATTCAGTGTTCTTTCGTTTTCTTGAAAAACTATAAAAGACATAAATCAATAGAGCCACATAAAACCACATGGCAACCAACAAGAGAGAATTTTTAGGAATATATTTGGCAATGTTTAATGCAAGTAGCGTAGCCATGGTTGAAAGCCCTACAAAAACAAGTCCCACTTGCCTATCAGAAAGTCCTTTATAGGAAAGCATGTGCGTAGAGTGATCTTTACCGCCTACCCAGGGTTTTTGCTTTTTCCACAATCTTTTTAGTGTAACATAGGTTGTGTCCACCAGAGGAACACTGAATGCTATGAGCACCAGTGTGAAGTTTGAAAACACAGAATAATTACCTTCATTAATGCCGGCATTCCATAAAAAGCGAATAGAAAAAAAGGCCAGAAACATGCCTAGAAATTGTGAACCCGTATCACCCATAAACATTTTAGAAGGGTTCCAATTGTAAAGTAAAAATCCGCACAAAGCACCAAGCACGGTAATTAATAAAAATATATCAACGTTATTAAAAATTTCAGCCGGAATTGAAATACCAATCAAGGTGAGAATAATAAAAATAGAAGACACGGTTGTTATACCATCCATATTGTCAAGCATATTCACGGAGTTCATGATACCAACAACCCATATTACGGTAACCATATTATTCAGCCAAGACATTTGAAAAAGGTTAATGCCGCTGTCTGTGTAGATTAAAATGACACCACAAAGAATTTGAATACCTAATTTGAGAACCGGTTTAGTATCATACGCATCATCAGATAATCCTAGAAAAAATGCCAAGGTAATTGTGATGAACAAACCCAAAAGATGAGTATTTTGAAACACATCCGTTTGACCAAAAACAATGGCGTAAAACATAAAGCCCATCAGATAGCAAATATAAAAACTGATACCACCTAAAGCGGGCTTTGCCTGAGAGCTCCATCGAATAGTCATCTCAGATTTTTGACGAATTCCCAAAGTTTGAACAAATCGTAAAATAAAAGAATTGATCACCACTGAGAGAACAAATGCTCCGGAAAAAAAAGCGAATAATCTCAGCACACAATCAATAGTCTCTCTCATAAATCAGAACGGACTGATAAAATTTTCAAATGCTAATCCAACCTGATCTTTTTCAGACAAAACAGGATTTTCTATTTGCCAATCAATGTTTAGTTGTGAATCATTCCATGCAATAGTTTGTTCAGATTCCTTATGATAAAAAGACGTGCATTTATAGAAAAAAACGGTCTCATTTTCCAATACTGAAAATCCATGTGCAAATCCTTCAGGTATCCACAAAACTCGGTTATTGTCTGCTGAAAGTTCAACTGCAATATGCTGACCATACGTGGCAGAATTTTTTCTCAAATCAACTGCCACATCTAACACTTTCCCTTTCAAAACACGAACCAATTTTCCCTGGGCATGTGGAGGATTTTGAAAATGCAAACCACGCACAACACCTTGTATGGAAGACGACTGATTATCCTGAACAAAATCTACCTTTCGTCCGGCTGCATCACAAAATAGTTTATGATTAAATGATTCAAAAAAAGAACCCCGGTCATCTTTAAAAGTTCGAGGCACATACGAAAAAATGTTTTCAATATGATATCGGGTAATCTCCATTATTTTTTCCAGAATTGGTACCAGCGTTTTCCGCTGAATTGTGAATCAGAATAATAATCTCCGTAACTGTAGCCGTATGCGTATCCATAACCTGATTTAGTTGAATCTACGCCGTTAAGGAGAACAAATAATTTAGGTACTTTTTTTGTTTCAAGCAAGTCAGTGATTCGGTGAACAAACATACGTTTGGAATAATTTGCGCGCAATACATAAATTGGGCAATCTGACCTGTTTAAAATACCTACACCATCTGAGACAATTCCCACCGGAGGATTATCAATCAAAATCAAATCGTATACTTCTTTAAACTCCTCAATGATTTCTTGAATTTTTCCACCCAGTATTAATTCTGAAGGATTTGGCGGAATTGGACCTGCAGTGATAAAATCAAGTCCCTCTAATTCACTTTTGTTTACACAGTTTTTCCATTCTTCTTTACCCGCAAGAACAGTACTCATACCTGAAGCATTTTCTACTCCAAATCCATGATGAACTTTTGGTTTTCTCAAGTCAAGATCAATCACCAATACTTTTTTACCCATCAAAGCAAAAATACCCGCCAGATTGAGCGTCACAAAAGTTTTTCCTTCTCCTGAAATTGAAGATGAAACAGCAATAACATTTTTCTTTTTATCATCCAATATAAACTGAAGATTAGAACGAATATGCCGATAACTCTCAGCAAGTGCAGACTTTGGTTGAAGATGCACAATCAACGAAGAATTTTTATTGGGCATGGTCACACGAGGTAACATGCCTAAAAACCCAACATAAGACGGCAATAATTTTTTCAGCTCATCCGGATTATGAATGTCATTAAACGTGATATATCTAACCAACAAAATAAGAAAACTCAACATGAAAGCAAGAATCAGGGCACCGGCAACTGTTAGCGTTCGGTTGGGGCTAATCAGCACTGCATCAGTGGGTGCTTGCAATACCATGTTATCCATCGTGTAGCCGGCTTTAGATATGGCATATTGTGTTTTCTTTTCAATTAATAAAGAATAGTACTTTTCATTCAGATCAAACATTCGGTTAAGCCTTGACAACTCCATTTCTTTTGCCGGAACATCATACAATTGTGATTCAAATCCCATGATTTTGTCATGTAAATTTCTGCGTCTGTATGCAAGTTGATCAGTTATTGATCCTAATATGCGATAGATATTTTTATTTTGGGATTCAATAGAACGGATGATTTTTTTATACGAGTCAGATGCTTCAGTCATTACGTAAGTTGCATCTTCTTTATCAACCAACAATTCATGTAATTTTTCCAACTCACCTACCAGCATGCCCTCATAAGGTGTACCAATCACTGCGGGAATAACATTGTAGATTTCAATGCGGTCACTTGCGTTGACACTTTTTTCAATCTCCTGCATTAATTCATAGTCAAAATCAACCTCTAATAACTGACTCTGCAGTTCATTAATTCTATTCATCATGTTGTTGGTGAACAGTTCAGGGTTATTGATTTTACTACTATCCTTGAAATTTTGAATACGATTTTCAGAATCTTTCAAAGCAGAATAAACCGTATCAAGTTGTGAGTCAATAAACGTTAAGATACTGGCCGAACTTTCACTCTTTTTTTCCAAGTCATACTCAAAAAAAGTATTGATCAATGATTGAACAATGTCAGACGCCAGTTTTGGATTATTGCTGGAAAATTTAATTTCAATGGTACGCGCCTCTTCATTCAAGGCATACACATTGAGGCTTGGATGCAATGATCGCGTGAGCGAACGATAATCATTAAAAACAAAATAGAGATTGTTCTCACTCAAATTTCTTTCAAAAAGCGCTTGGTCATTAATTTTAAAAATCAGGGCAAAATATTCGTTCTCAATTTTTTCTCCGGGAAGAAAACTCACTTTCTCAGTTTTTCCAAGATGATCAAAACTCAATTCAATTTGATCATTGTTTTTGTTTACCTGAATATGTTTGCCAATGAGCGATGAATCCCTGAGTTCAAGCAGGGTGACATGGTATGGTGAGAATCGGTATTTTTCTTCCGTGAGAATATCTCCTTCAGAGAAATATGAGATATTGAGATTCAAATTGCGCAATGCTTTCTCAAGCAAAAAAGTTGAACGCAATAATTCCACATCTTCAGACAATTTATTTTCTTCCTCAAAACCTTCAATTTCAAGAATGCGTTTTCCTTCATCCTGACTGCTTCGTTGAATAACCGCTGACGATTGATAAAGCGGCTTGGTATAGCGCAGATATAAGAAACTAAATGTAAGTGCCAACACTAATATAACAGGCACTACCAACCAATTTCTTTTGAGTACCGCAAGTACAATATCTAAATCAAAATCTTTATTAAGACTTGAAATGCGTTTGTTTTTATGTTCAGAATTATTTTCCAATTACGGGGTTAGAATTGAAATGAGTAATGCAGTACTGGTAACCAGTGAAACAATGGGAGCAACCTCTTGTAAAATTTCTTTACCTAATTCAGGTACCGGTTCAACATAAATATAATCATTGGCTTGTACTATTAAGTCAACGTATTGCAATCCTTCAATGGTAGAGAGATCAATTTTATACACTTTTCGTTCGCCATTTTCATCTTTACGAATCAGTTTTATTCTACTTGCTCTTCCGCGCTCTGCAATACCACCTGAAAGCGCAATCACTTCCATGAGTGTGGTATTGTTGTTTTGCAGATAAATAACTTGTGCCTCTCCACCATCACCCGGAAAAACAACCACCCGTTTATTGGTAACCGCAATTTGAATGAACGGATCAACATAATACTCACTGTACATGGATTGCAGTCTAATTTCGGCTTCTCGGATAGTGAGTCCAACAATATTGACAAGACCCAATACCGGAAGTCGAACTAAGGAATCGCTTTGAATAACATAAGACAAGGTATTGTTAGGATTAAAGATTTGCGCTTGCGTTCCTCCCTCAGTTGCTGAAGATATGTCAAGCACCTTTAAACCGTTGTTCGTGAAAAAACGAACCTGAATGATATCATTGACATCAATCATGTAATCATTTTTAGTAGAATTTAAGCTGTCAATGGGTGCAAACTCATAATCTCTGTCTGTTTTCAGCATCAGGTTACTATTAATTCCGCATGAGGTAAAAACAGTGATCAGCAAAGCGCTGTAGAATATTTTCTGAAATCTTTTTTTCATCATTTCATTATTTTTTAGCCAGCAGATGATGATATAAATCTGCCATATCCTTACACAATCTTCTGTAATGGAACTTATGTTCTACGTATGGCCAGCCATTTTGTGACATTTTTTTACGCAATTCTTCATTTTCAGCCAGCAGGCGCAGTTTTTTAGCAAATTTTTCTACTGTAAATCCATCTATGATGAAACCGGTATTTTCATTATTCACTACGTCTGAAACACCACCAACGTTTGTAGTGATTACCGGAACTCCGGCCGCCTGAGCTTCAATTAAACTTACCGGTGTGCCTTCATTTAACGATGTCAACGCAATGATATCAAGCCCCGGCAACACATCTTCAACATTGGTTACCCAATTGGTGAACGTAAATAATTTTTGCCCACACACCGCTTCTGTGGCTTTCGCTAATTCTTGTAATTCATCAAAACGCTCACCACCGCCCATTACAAAAGCTCTGAGTTTTATTTTGTGCTCAGCCAGCATCGCAATGCTCTCAATAAATAATTCATGGTTTTTAATTGCCGTCAACCGACCAATAATACCAATTGCAATTTCGTCTGTTAAACCATGCTGCGCTCTGAACTTATTTCGCTTTTCAGTTTTGTTTTCTTGAAATCTATCTAAATCAAACCCCAACGGAATTACCTTGAATTTTTCTTGAGGAGCAATTTTGAAACGATTGGTCAGTTCATCTTTCTGTTTCTCTGAGATGGCAATAATTGCCGATGTTTTTTCGCAAGCCGTCGTTCTGCCATCAAATACAACCAGGTTTTAAACCGACCGAAGTATGAATGAAAAACATGCCCATGAAACGTGTGCACTATCACCGGAACTTTCTCTTTGATTGCTGCCGTGCGTCCAAGTGCACCGGCTTTTGAAGCATGGGTGTGTATAATATCCGGTTTTACTTCACGAATAATTGCCCTAATTTCTGCAAGTGCTTTGCGATCATTCAACGGGTTAATGCTGCGCTGCATACTTTCAATAATGATTGGTTTTACACCATATCTTTCAGGTATAAAAAGTGAGTCACCTTCATGCTTTTCATGCCTACCACCACAAAGCGTTGTTTCAAATTCATCAGGCATAAAGGCTGATAAATAGGTCACATTATAGGTTGGGCCACCTAAATTGAAACGGTTAATAATACGCAGCACTTTGATCATAAACGATGATGAATATGTTGATGATACCAATGCTGAAAAATCAACAAAGACCAAATGAGGTAAATGCCCTCTCCTTCTAATGATTTGAGGACATCCTTTTTAAGTGACATGATAAAATTTGTGTTGAAGATGCATTGTTTTTCAATATACGATTCAGTAAAAAATATTTCTCCAAAACGCTTTTCCATTTCATCTTTTAACCATAGTTGAAGCGGAATTTCAAATCCTTTTTTCTGACGATGAAACAAGCTTTCAGGTAAGCGGTTTCTGAATGATTCACGCAAAATAATTTTTCCGGTTTTTTCATTTATCTTATAGGTCTCAGGCAATGAATTAGCAAACTCTAAAACAGTATGATCAAGAAACGGAACCCGCACTTCAAGCGCATGTGCCATGCTCATTTGATCTACTTTTTTCAGCATATCATTCGGTAAAACAAATTGCTGATCAGTCAATAAAAAATCATTCAGAGACTCAATATTGAAATTTTTATTTTGATAAGAATTTGATGATGACTTGAAAAGTTTTTGTCTCACATCAGATGAAATCCAACTGCACCAAGTATCATATCGTTCGTTGGCTGACATATTCAAACCGGCAGAATATTTTTGAATCTTTCTACTCAAGTCACCAAGTTTACCTGACCGCGAAGTGGGAATTATTTTAAGCAGTGAAGCCGCTGTATGAATACCTGATTTTTTTATCCATGATCCATTTCTAATTTGCAATTCAGCTCTGTGCTTACGATATCCACCAAACAATTCATCAGCACCATCACCACTCAAAGCTACTGTTACATGTTTTTTTGCAAATTCAGAAAGATGATAATAAGCAAAGGCAGATGAGTCAGCAAACGGTTCGTCTAATGATTGTAAAAATGGATCAAAAGCTGATAGAAATTCTTGCTTTGAAATTTTAATAGCATGATGATGCGTATTCAAATATTTTGCCGTCTCCAAGGCATTATTTGATTCATCAAAATACGGATGATCAAAACCAACAGAAAACGTATTCAAATCAGATTTGTGCTCCTTGGCTAAAGCGGCAATTACAGATGAGTCAATGCCTCCGCTGAGAAAACAACCCAATGGCACATCTGCAATTAATCTTCTCTTCACTGAAGAAGATAATAGATCAACCAGCTTTTCTTTTGCTGTTTCAAAATTGAGATCTGTTTTAGTTTTTAGTTCATTTTGATAATAAACTTGTTTCACAACAGTACCATCTGAATGGCATTTGATAAAATAACCCGGCTCAAGTTTGAACACGTGTTTCAAGATAGTTTCAGGCGCCGGTATATAAGTATAGGTAAAATAATCATGAAGGGCTTTTGGATTGATATCACAGGTCACATCAAAAGCCATGATAGCAGATAATTCAGAACTCAGTATGAATTTATCCTCATCTTGATAATACAATAATGGTTTAATGCCAAAACGATCTCTTGCCGCAAATAATTCATTCGCTGATTCATTATAATAGATGAACGAAAAAAAACCATTCAACCTCTCAATACAAGTGATACCATATTTGATGAGCAATTGCAACAGAACCTCCGTATCAGATTGTGTTTTAAATACAAGTCCGCTACTTTCAAGCTCTGTTTTTAATTCTTTGTAATTATATATTTCACCGTTAAATACCAGATGATGTTTTCCGTCAGCTGAAGAAAAAGGTTGATTAGCCGATACATTTAAATCAATGACGGCTAGGCGTGCATGCCCCAAGCCCACGTGATTTTTCAACAAGACAGCGTTAGCATCAGGGCCGCGATGCTTGATTTTATCTAGTGCGACGGGCAATTGCTGCAATTGCAATGCTGCCTTGTTATTTCTGATCCATATCCCTGTTATCCCGCACAAAGTGTTTAGTTTTGGATGTAAATTTAAGCTGAATAACCTGAATATGTTTCTACGATATCTATTATTGATTGCAGTTTTACCTGCTCTTAACACAATTAGCCAGACAACGGCAACAACAAAACCTGTAAACGGCATTCAGTCTTATGCTGAAACCATGATGGCAGATACTCAACTCAAACATGCAGTATTCAGCTTCTATGTGAAAGACATGACCACCGGTGAAGTGATTGCTGACTACAACGCAGAAATGAGTATTCCGCCTGCATCTACCATGAAACTAATTACTACCGCAACGGGTTTTCAGGTATTGGGAAGAGGATATCACTTCAAAACAAAAATTATGTATAGCGGCACATTGGATAGTTTAACCGGCACTATCAACGGAGATTTATACTTAGTTGGCGGCGGTGACCCTACCCTTGGCTCAAGACATTATAATAAACCCGGACATGAAAGAAATTTTTTAACTCAATGGGCTGATAGCTTGTATAATCTTGGCATTAGAAAAGTTACAGGAAAAGTGGTGGCTGATGGTTCAATTTATCGCTATGATGGTGTTCCGTCAGGATGGGTTTGGGGAGATATGGGAAATTATTATGGCGCCGGACCAGCCGGTCTTACCATATTCGACAACATGCTTGAATTACATTTTAAAACCGGACCCGCTGCCGGTGATTCTACTGAAATGCACTGTACCAGCCCATACGTACCGGGCATCATAATTCAAAATTATGTAAAAGCAGCTGACTCAAAAGATGATGATGCATACGTATATGGCGCACCCTACTCATACGATTGGTTTGTGCGCGGAACCTTACCAAAAGGACAAGATGATTTTATAGTGAAAGCCAGCATTCCGGATCCTGAATTTATTGCTGCACTTGAACTAGATTACGCACTTGAACAACGAGGTATTGATGTAAGTTATGCTCCCACTACGCATCGTGAATTAGATAAAAATCTTACGTATGTTAAACCAGAATTGACAGAACTCATTTTGCATGAATCTCCAAGCCTGGGATCCATTGTTGGTGTTGTAAATCAACAAAGCATCAATTTGTTTGCTGAGCATATTTTGTGTCAACTTTCAGTGAACAGTTCAGGTTATGGCAGCACTAGCAACGGCGCTATTGTCTGCACAAATTTCTGGAAATCTAAAATTGATGCCACCGGATTATTTATGACTGATGGAAGCGGATTATCAAGATCAAACGCCGTATCAGCAAAATTTTTAGTTGACTTGTTAACGTATATGAACGGAACAAAAAATGCGCAATCATTTAAAGAAACACTTGCAATTGCGGGTAAAAAAGGAACCATGGCTAATGTGGCTGACGGCACCACAGCTGATGGTAGAGTTTATGGAAAAAGCGGAACCATGACGCGTGTAAAGTCTTATGCCGGATACGTAGATAGCTCATCAGGAAAAAAACTATCCTACGCCATGATCATCAATAACCATTATTGCACATCAGCTCAATTGAAAAAATATTTTGAAAATCTGATGATCAAAATGTCAGTTTATTAAAGAAGGAGATCGTTCGCTGACAAACTTCTTCTAAATCTTCAGGCAAGTCAGAATCAGACCATGGGTGTGCGCTGCCAAAAGTGTGGTCAGCTCCTTTTATTATTTCTAAGGTAGTATTTGTCCATGTTGAAAGTTCTTGTCCTTCATGCACACTTACGGCACTGTCCATATCACCGTGAATTTGCAAAAACGGAATAGTGAGTGACCGAGCCGCTTTTTCAATATCAAACCGATCTTGATTATTTATAAAATCTTCATAGAAACTAAAATAATGAGGCAGGTTTTGTTTCGTGCGCGCATTTTCAACATATCTCACTCCGTCTTGTTGCCAAAATTCCAATTCTTCTCCTTCAGGAAAACGACAAGCAATATCACTGATGCCTGCCCATGACACAAGGGCTGCAACCTGTTGGTTAACGGCTGCTTCAAGTATGGCTACTCCCCCGCCCCGACTATGCCCTATCAAATAAATTGGAATTGAACTATTCAACTCGTCATGTAAAATTCTTTTTGTCTCAGTGATTATTTTTTCAAGATCAAATACCTCATACGAGTAGCAATTTTTTCCAAATGCATCCGGGTCAGGAAAATCTATTTTCTGCTTTACCGTTCCGCCATTATGACTGATATTGTATTTAACGAAGCCGTACCCGTTTTGTACAAATTTATCTTCTACTAATTGCCAACATCCCCAATCTTTATAGCCTTTGTAACCATGTATAAAAATGATCACCCCTTTTGCATCAACAGGTATGCGGCAATCCCAAAGCGAAGGTCTTCTCTCAGCGCCTTCATATATCTTGTCTTTAAAATCAATCATAAGTGGTATCTTTGCCTGCAAATATCTGAAATTAGCTTTCACTGAAAACACGTATTGCCATTTACCAATGAAAATATCCGCTTCAATTTATTCAGACAAGCAAAATGATTTGCTCAATACTATTCAGAATTTGAACGAGTCGCACGTTGATTATATTCATGTTGATTGCAATGATGATTTAAATGTGTTTGCAGATATTGAAATCATTGAACAACACAGCCATATTCCAATTGATTTGCACATTATTACAACAGATGCAAACCGATTTTATGGCGCTCTTCAAAAATTTGATCTTGATTTTGTCACCTTTCAATATGAAGATTTGAAGGATAAAAAACTGAAAATACCTAAAGAATTCACCGGTCAATTAGGTCTTGCAATTACCACTAATACCTCAGTAAAAGTTTTTGAAGATTACCAAGATGACTTTGATTTCATTTTACTAATGGCAACTGTACCCGGAAAAAGCGGCGGCACTTTTGATCCAATAAATTTCAGAAAGATCAGAGAGTTCAGACGTTTGTACCCGGGAAAAAAAATTCACGTTGACGGTGGGGTCAATGCTGAAGTATCATTTATTCTTAGAAACATGGGTGTTGATGCTTCAGTTTCAGGTTCTTATCTTTTTAATTCTTCAAATATTAATACTGCCTTGCTGAATTTGAAATTGAATGAAATTGAATCACATTTTCTGGTGAGAGATTTTATGCGTGATTTAAATGAATCACCCGTTGTTTACAGGCATGAACTTTCATTGCGTACGGCTTTAGAAAAAATGGCTGACGGAAAATTAGGTTTTGTCATGGTGTTAGGTGATGACAACGCATTGGAAGGCATCATAGGTAATGGTGATTTGCGGAATGGTTTACTAAAAAATATTCACGATTTGAATGATATCAGAACAGAAGAAATTATCAATACAAAACCACTCACCGTGCTTGAAACATTTACCGTTTTTCAATTGTTGCGATTTATAAAAAAACAAAACCGACCTGTTATTTATCTCCCCGTTGTTAATGAAAAAGGACAAGCTACAGGCTCAGTAAACTTCATGAATTTAATCAAAGGCGAATTATGATTATCCATTTAAAAAAAGAAACATCCCCATCAAAAGTTCAAGAATTATCAAAGGCGATCAATGCATTTGTAATTGAAAAAAATGAGTACTATATTCTGATCAGCGGATCCGGACATAAAGAACTGGATTCCCGCTTTGATAATCTGGTGCTTGAACATTTTGTTTTTTCAGATGATATTCAACTTGCATCAAGAAATTACAAAAAACAAACACGAGAAATTAAAATTGGAAATGTCACTATTGGCGGAAATTCAAACAACACCATTCTTATAGCCGGACCTTGTTCAGTTGAATCAGAAGAGCAAATTACTCAATCATCAGAATTGCTGAAAGAATTAAAATTGACCACACTGCGCGGTGGCTGTTATAAACCCAGAACATCCCCTTATAGTTTTCAGGGACTAGGTCTTGAAGGACTGAAACTACTGGTAAAAATGAAAGAAAAATACGGCTTAAATGTGATTACTGAAGTGCGTGATGCATCACACGTTGCCGAGGTTATTGAATATTCAGATGTCATTCAGATTGGAGCCAAAGCAATGTATGATCATGGCATTTTAAAAGCTTGCGCAAAGACTACTAAACCGGTATTAATTAAAAGAGGATTTGGCACAACCCTGCAAGAATTTGTGCAGTGCGCTGAATTTGTTCTTTCAGGCGGAAATGAAAATGTCATTTTATGTGAACGCGGCATTCGCACGTTTGAAACCAAAACCAGGTTCACCTTAGATTTGTGCGGAGTATCTTTTTTAAAAGAATTTACTAATTGTCCGGTAGTTCTAGATCCAAGTCATGCCATGGGATATGCTTACGGTGTACCTGACCTCACCAGGGCATGCACCGCAATGGGTATTGATGGATTATTGATTGAAGTACATCCAAATCCTAAAGTGGCAAAATCTGATGCATCACAACAATTGAATCATGATGAATTCAGAGCGCTTTGCAAAACACTTAATCCGGTTGCAGCTGCAGTTGGACATCAAATTGTTTAATTTTTATTTTTATCTTTTCAGAAAATTCATGCATGGTTTATTATAAAGACAATATCTCATGGCTTTGTGATCAGCGCAATATAACGCTTGCTGAGTTTGAAGATCAGATTGCCATTCCCAAAGTACGTATCATGGACCCATCACCGGTTGAATTGGTGAAGGTGGCTGATTTTTTTGGATATGATCTGGACGCCATCGTGCGAAAAGATCTGAAACTAAAAAAACAAGCAGATGCCATGAACATCAAACTGGTTATTTTAGATGTAGATGGTACCATGACAGATGGTGGCATGTACTATACTGAAAACGGAGATCAGATAAAAAAATTCAATGCAAAAGATGGCTTGGCAATTCGTAGAAAAGCGAAAGAAGGAATTATTTTCGGTATCATTTCACATGCCTTTAAATCTGAAGCAATACATACCCGCGCCAATTTGCTGAACATTCAAAAAGTACATGTAGGACAGGAAAAAAAATCAGACATTCTGAACACCTGGTGCAGTGAGCTGAACATAAAACCTGAACAAGTAGCCTATGTTGGAGATGATATCAATGACATCGATATTATGGAGGTGGTAGGTCTTTCTGTTTGTCCTGCTGATGCAGTGAAAGACATTAAACGAATAGCACATATCATTCTTCAGCGCAATGGTGGACAGGCTTGCGTGCGAGAATTCATTGACGAATGGCTGAGCTGAACCCACCAAAAAAAAAACTCATCATTGTTACGGGGCCAACGGCAGTCGGTAAAACTGCACTTGCAATTAGGCTTGCGCAAAAATTCAATACTGAAATTATTTCCTTTGATTCACGACAATTTTATCGTGAAATGAAAATTGGTACCGCACGCCCTACTGATGAAGAATTGACTGAAGCAAAGCATCATTTTATCGGACATCTTTCTATTCATGATCATTATACCAGTGGCTTATTTGAAACCGATGCCTTGGAAAAACTAAACCAAATTTTCAAAACCCATGATTACTGCGTTGCCGTTGGAGGAAGCGGATTGTACATCAACGCACTCTGTTATGGTATTGACAATATACCCGCTGATGAGACGGTGAGAAATCAATTAATACAACGCTGGCAAGATGAAGGCTTGGAAAAGTTACAAAGCGAAGTGAAAACGTGCGATCCTGAATTTTACGAAAATGCAGATATGCAAAATCCCAGACGTGTAATCAGGGCACTTGAAGTTTTTACCATTACAGGTTCACCCTACTCTGCTTTTCGTTTGAATGAAGCCAAACCCAGATCATTTGATACCTTCTGGATTGGTCTGAATATGGACAAAGATCAACTCTATGATAGAATCAATACCAGAGTGGATACCATGATGCACGAAGGATTACTTGATGAAGTAAAATTGCTTTACCAATTCAATCATTTGAAATCACTGAGAACAGTTGGGTATACGGAATTATTTAATCACCTCTCAGGAAACGATTCACTTGAACGCGCCGTTGAACTCATAAAAAGAAATACACGAATTTATGCCCGCAAACAAATTTCTTGGTTTAAGCGAAATCCTGAAATTTGCTGGTTTGATACCTTGAATCAAGAACCCATTTTTCAAGCACTTGAACAGAAATTAGTAAAATAAATTTTTGATTCTGATGAATAATGATAAATTTGTGTCAGGCAATATTAAAAAACGGGACAGATGAACGAGAGAAACGATGAAGTATTTTCTAAACGCGTAAAAGCAGGAAAAAGAACTTATTTTTTTGATGTAAAAACCACAAAAGGTAAAGATCTTTACCTCACAATCACAGAGAGCAAACGAACAGGTGATTTTGATGGAAGACCTGAGTATGAAAAACACAAAATTTTCCTTTATAAAGAAGATTTTGAAAAATTCAACGAAGGGTTTTCTGAAGCGCTTGAAACCATTAAGAATCTTTGGGACTCAGGTGAATATAAAAAACCTGAACCTGCTGAAGAAAAGTCAGTAACCTTTGAAGAACTTTAAACATAATCCCTCACCCCGGTGGGGGATTTTTTTTTTTGAATCACTTTTCATTTTTCAATCCAATTCATGCCTATCCATGCTTTTGAAACCGTGCGACAAGCGAAACGTTGATATCCACGAACCCGTGGATCAAACCTTAACTCATCATTATTAAAAAAACCACATCACAGGTTTCTGCACAGGTGTATATCTATAAGCATAGATTTCACTACCTTTGCAAGCGCTTATGAATCAGTATAAAAAAGTAGCATTTTATACCCTTGGATGTAAACTGAATTTTTCAGAAACGTCAACCATTGCACGTAATTTTGAAAATCAGGGTTTTGCACGTGTTGAATTAGAAGAGCATCCTGACATTGTTGTCATCAACACGTGTTCAGTTACTGAGCAGGCAGATAAAAAATGTCGGCAAGTTGTTAGAAAAGCACTCAACATTAATCCCAAAGCATTCATCACGGTAATTGGTTGCTATGCTCAACTCAAGCCAACTGAAATTTCTCAAATACCCGGTGTTGACTTAGTACTTGGCGCCAACGAGAAATTTAATATTCTTGAGCACATTGAATCACTTGAAAAAACTGAAACAACTCACGTTAAGGCAAACAATATTAAAGAAACAAATGTTTTTGTTCCGTCCTTTTCACAAGGAGACCGCACTCGTTCATTCTTAAAAATTCAGGATGGATGTGATTACTTTTGTTCGTTCTGTACCATTCCGCTGGCGCGTGGAAAAAGCCGTAACGCCAGTATTTCAGAGACATTAGTGCAAGCTGAAAAAGTTGCACAGGCCGGGTTTAAAGAAGTTGTGCTTACCGGAGTAAACATAGGTGACTTTGGACAAGGCGGTAACGAAAACTTTTTTCAACTTGTCCAAAAACTTGATCACGTTAGTGGCATTGACCGGTTCAGAATTTCATCAATTGAACCTAACTTGCTCACCAATGAAATCATTGATTTTGTGGCAACATCCAATAAATTTGTTCCTCATTTTCACATTCCATTACAGTCCGGTTCTGATGCCATGTTGCAATCCATGCGACGAAAATATTTGACATCATTATACACTGAACGTGTTCAAAAAATAAAAAACGTGATGCCTGACGCATGCATTGGCGTTGATGTAATTGTTGGTTTTCCGGGTGAAACGGATGAAGAATTTAATAACACGATGCAGTTTTTAAAAGACTTGAATATATCTTATTTGCATGTGTTTACTTACAGTGAAAGGGCAAATACTACCGCAAAAAAAATGGATCAGGTTGTTCCGCTTGAAGTGAGACGTGAACGCAGCAGGCAACTACAAATTTTGTCTGATAAAAAACGCAGGGCTTTTTATGAATCGCAATGCGGACAAACAAGAAAAGTACTTTTTGAAGCAGATGAAGAAGATGGCAGTATGTTTGGTTTCACAGAAAATTATGTAAAAGTGAAAACATCTTTCATGCCTAACTTGGTAAATACAATACATACCGCACAACTCAATACCATTGATCATGATGGTGTGGTAAAAATTGATCTGATAAAAGAATTGGTTTGAGAAGATTATTTTCCATATTCACTGTATTGATTGCACTCTCAGCACAAGGGCAAACCCCGGTGATAAAGGACACCATTTTTCTCGACAACGACTGGCTTGAAACCACATATCGGTCTGACGCAACTTATTATCGCGGCGCATGGTATAATCCTGATGATTCAACCTGGCTGGTGCTTGATTATTACATTGAAAATAATTCCATTCAAATGGTTGGGCATTACAAAAAGAAAATACGCCCACAAAATCAAATAGGTGAGTTCAAATATTATTACAAAAACGGGAATTTGCGTGCGCTCTATTTCTATAAAGATGGGTTTGTGCACGGTAAATCAATTCTCTATTATGAAAATGGAAAACCTGAAACCTCTCGCACATTTGAAAACGGAAGACTTAAAGACACGGTGTATAGCTATTACGAAAGCGGAAATACCCGTGAAATAAAAGTGGTTAATTCAGCCTATAATTCTGAAGATGCTGCCATGACCGAAACTGAATTTATTCTCATTGATTATTATCATTCAGATGGCACACATCAAGTAGTCAAAGGAACAGGAGTAAAAGTAGAATACTACAGCAACGGCTTAAAAAAATCAACTATTCAATACCAAGATGGTTTTCCGCATGGTGAATGGGTACAGTACGATGAAAAGAAAAAAGTAATTTCAAAAATGACATTTAAAAATGGTAAATTCATCAGTGGTATAATGTATCCAAAAAAGAAGAAAGATATTTTTGCCAGTCTATACCGTGAGCCTCGTTTCCCCGGAGGTGTGAAAGAACTGGATGCATACCTGCAACGCAACACCGGCAAATGCAAAGAAGCTTTTCAAAATGAAATCATCATCATGATACGCGTAGATGAAAACGGTGTACCTGAATTTGAACAAATTATTTCAGGTGATGTCACACACTGCCAATACGAAGAACTCACCGAATTAGTAAATAAAATGCCCGCATGGACTCCTGCTATCAGATATGGCAGATATGTTGAGGCTACTTATGTGATTAGGGTGAAGTAAATGAGCTAATTAAATTATCTCAAGAATGACTTTTCTCAAATAATTTCATACATTAGTTGAAACCAACGAACATCAGTATGAAAAAAATAAATTCAACGCTAGTTTCAGGTGTGAATAGAATGTGGCTTCTCTTTGCTTTTATTCTAATTTGCAATCAAGCCTTTGCTCAATTAGTCTCCAGTGAAATTGAATATAACAAATATGAAGATGATAAAAATACTGAATGGTTACAATCAAGTGGGAGATATGAGTTTATTGCAGAAATTATTTGGGACTATGAAGAAGAAAAACTCGTTATCACAAATATGTTTGACGGTGAGGTATGGTTTTCTGCAACTTGGACTGAAGAAGTGCATCCGGATGAATTACCCCAAGGACAATTAGGTAAGTTTATTTTCGACCCAAAAAAAAATGACATGGGTGTGTGTGTTCTGAATATTTTTCAGGATGAAGAAAGTGGAGAGATGTACTATTCTTTTGTTGCTCCTAAAACCATTATTTTTCTTTTCGGTGTTGAAGAGGAATACCTTATTGAAGATATCGAAGTAACCGAGGGTGATTACAACGGTACATCCGGTGATAAAACATACTATCTAAACCTTAGCAATGCAACTGATTATACCATCTATGTTGCTACGTATTATATGAATACTGATGGAGAATGGATACTAAGTGAGCAATGGGCCACCATTGAACCCGGTACAAGCACCCATGTTGGAATGACGCATGAAGATGATTTTTACTATTATGCATGGTGTGTAGATTCAAAGAATGAATATATCATTTGGGAAGGAACAGATTACTATGCCCCCGTAAACAACTCTGACGGTAATTACGGGTTCAGAAAAATCAATGTGTATGAAAATGGACTGCTTGGAGAGGATGGTGAAGAGTGGTACATGGAACTCACCGAAAATTAATTGAAAAAATCAAGTGAATTTTTCTTGATTAAATTAGCTTAAGCAACAAAATCCAGAAGATAAATCTATAGTTACAAATTAAACTCCTCCTCTGTGTAGACGCAGGACTCGATCTGCGCCTACACGGGGATCATTCAATGCAACTCGTTTAGTTCAGACACTATTCAATTGCTTGATCGCACATAAATCACTCCGCGCTCACCCAGATAATTCAGAAAGTAATGAAAACATACTTCATGTTTCCCAATCAGCTCAGGAGGAAAAACTCCTTTTTCAGCAAACAATCCATCTAAAAACATATTCACTGCTGCAGTAGCGGTATAGCCTGTTGTGCGTGCCATGGACGACGTTTGCGTTTCAGCGTGATATTCATCATAAAGATTGTACACAACGGTTTGACTTTTGCCTTTATCGTCAATGCCTTTTACCGTAACACGCATCACGGTTAATTCAGGTTCTGTTTCTCCTAGTTTCCATTCGTTGAATAAAAGTTTGCTAGTAAAATCAAGAGGCCTTACCTCCTGCCCTTTCACTGAAATTTTTTCTGTGCTGAAAAATCCTGTTTCTTTCAGCACGCGCACGTATTCTACATGTCCGGGATAGCGCAATGTTTTTTCTTTCATGTTTTTTATATGCGGCATGGTGAAAATGATAGACCGTAATCCGTCTGAATTGAACGATTCCAAGGTACCTACCATATCAAATTCTACATATTCACAATCAGTGAGAGGCTCACGCACAATGATGTTTCCGTTTTCAACATAGCGAGCCGGGCGTGTGTATTCTTCAATCACATCAACCGGTGAAAAAGGTGCTTTATAACAGAAAGGCCATTTTTTAACTTTGGGTAATCCACCAACAAGACATTCAAAATCGGTGAGTTTTAATTTTTCATTATAATAACCCAGTATGATATTATCCATACCGGGTGCTACACCACAATCAACAATAGCTGTCACATTTTTTTCTTTGCAAGTTGATCAAGTTCCAGAGAATTTTCCGGAAAAAATGAAATGTCTACCACATTTTTTCCGGCAAGTATAATTTGTCTCAAAGTTTCAAAGCCAATAAAGCCCGGCACCGCACATACAACCATATCAAAAGGCTCAATCATTTTTTTTAATTTGTCATGCTGGGTTACATCAAGAATCTGAGTAGATAATTCTACACATTTATTTTTTACGAACGCTAATCTTTCTGAATTCAAATCAGTAACCGTTACATTGAATTTTTTGGAAAGATCAATAGCCATTGCTGCACCTACCATGCCGGCTCCAAGAACAATAATATTTTTTTTCATGTGTATTTTTTTTAAGTTTCAAGTCTTCGATAGCTATTAGAAGACAAGAAATTATTTAACAAAAGATAATTAAGGAAAATTAATTCACAAAGAGGCAAGCATCCTTACATACCGGGTAAAAATACCCAAGGCATTTGCTCAAGTTCAGGATGAAATGAATTAAACATGGCGCTAAAGTAGTGAATAATTATAAATAGAAACCAGCCCATTTATTTCTGGTAAATCACTACATTGCTTAAAAAGATGGCTATGGAAACAACCAGTTCAACCGTTGCAGTATTTGATAAATATGCAAAAGATTATGCTGAAAAATTCATGGATGTGAGCAGATATATTGAGAGCATGGATGAATTTTGTAAACATCTACCACAAAATTCGGGCTTGCTTGAATTAGGTTGTGGTCCCGGCAATATCACGCGGTATGTCAACACTAAGCGGCCTGATTTGGCAATTCACGCAACAGATTTATCAGTCAACATGCTTGAATTGGCTAAAACCAATTGTCCAAGTGCCAGTGTGCAAATGATGGACTTTAGAGATTTGCATAAAATCAAAGATAAATTTCAAGGCATTATTGCAGGTTTTTGCGTGCCATATCTCAATTTTGAAGACACCCTCAAACTAATCCACGACGCGTCTAAACTTTTACAACCGGGAGGACTACTCTATTTGAGTGCCATACAAGGTGAATATGCTAATTCAAAAAAACAAGTGAATTCACACGGTGATGAAGTGATGATTTATTTTCATGAAGAAAAATATCTACGAGAGTTTTTTACCCGTGAGAATTTGGATGTGATTCATAGTTTGAAAACTAATAATCCGCTCGCATCTCAAAACATAAAGGATGAATTGATATTAATTGGAAAAAGGAATTAGTTTTTCGGAATGAGCTGAGGCAACTTTCCTTTAACCTAACTGACTAATACAACCTAATTTCAGCCCGACGATTTACGGCATCATTTGATTCATCAACCAACTTGGTTTCACCGTAGGCATTTACAATGAAGCGTGATGCCGGAATTCCTTTTTTAACCATGTAGTCAACAATCCAATCACCTCGTTTTTGTGAGAGGATTAGATTGTAATCATCTGAAGCGCGCGCATCAGCGTAGGCATTAATTTCCATACGCAGGTTTGGATTTGCTTTTAGCAGGTTGTACAATTTATTCAGTTCATCCAAATCATCAGATTTTACATTGGCTTTATTTGAATCAAAGTACACGTTGATAATATCATAATTGGTGGTTAATGCCAGATCTATATCCAATGAATCTTCATCAATTTGTGAGAGATTTGACTGCTGAAAACCTAATGGTTTATAAATGAAATATCCATTTTGTCCGCGTGACAAACCTGCTACTTTTTTTCCGTAACGATCATAGATGTACAGAGTGAAATCATCCAATTTCAAATCCGGATCACTCTCATCAATTTTGAATAAAATATTGGTTTCAACCGGTAAGCTGCGGAAACGAAATTCACCTTTTTGATCAGTTTGCGTTTCAGCCAATAAAATTCCGTCATCACTGTAAGCATAAATAGTCAAGCCTTCAGGTGAAATTCCATTGAGATGATCATACTCAAAATAACCGGCAATAGTTTGGGTTTCCAGCTCAAACAAATCTTCTGTTTCTTCTAAAAGAGGCAGACCTTTTACATGATCACCATTCAGCTTACGATATACAAATTCTCCTTCTTCATTTGCTTTTAACTGAGCTACTACATTACCATATTGATCAAAAATAAGGAGAACAAACTCTTCATCAGTTTCCTCAACTTTTAAAATGTAACTCTCTTCCATTGAAAGCTGTTTGAAATCAAAATTTCCGGTGTTATCCGTCACTTGTTTGAATTTCAAATTTCCGTCTTCATCATATAACATTACTGCAACGTTTGCAGGATATTCACCCGGTACATCTTCATAAATTAACTGTCCACTCAAATGACCAAAATCATCACCCGGTTCAATCATATTTTCAGGAATCAAACCAGGAATACCCGAACTTGTGAACTCAAGTTTTTTATAGGTAAATTCTCCATTTTCATCTGTAACCAAATCAACAACCGGGTTTCCATTCTCATCATAAATTACCAGATTCAATTCTTCTTCAGTAATCACACGCAAGGTATACGAACCGTCAATATTCAAATTTTTAAAAATGAACTCACCTTTTTCATCAGTGGTAGTTTCATCTAAAACCAAATCATCTTCACCAACAACTTGAACTTTTAAACCACTTGCTTCACCATTCAGATTGCGGTAGGTAAACATACCTGCCAAATCATTTCTAATAGTTACCTTCTTTTCAATATTCAAAAAATAGATATCATCATTACCTGATTTATTAGAAGAGATATAACCGGTTTTCATACCGGGGAAAATAAAAATTCCAAAGTCATCAGAAGGCGTATTCAAATCATTCACGGTTTCAACGGCATCATTGGGTTGCGAAAGATTTTTCCAATAAATATCTAGGCCGCCAACTCCACTTTCACGATCAGAAGCAAAGAACAAATGGCCTTCAATCACAAAGGGATAAATTTCATTTGCAGATGAATTAATCTCTTTCATGTTAACCGGAGCAGACCAGGTTCCGCTTTTTAAATCAGCATAATAGATATCTTTTTGTCCGGCACCACCGGTCATGTCTGAGGCAAAATACAAACGTTGATTTTTTGAATCATAACAAGGGTGTCCAAAGGAGAAGGTGTTATCATTGAATGGCAAAGCCTGAATATTGGTCCATTGGTTGCCATCACGCACCGCCATGAAAAGCTGAGGTCTGAATTTATTTTTTTTGTTTTTTTTCTGATTAACTATCACTTGAGTAAAAAACATGGTATCACCGGTAACAGAGAATGAAACAGGTCCGGTATGGCTTTCTCCTTTCAGTTTTTCTGATACCAGTTCAACATCTTTGAATTTGCTTTCAGCAGAAATTTCACCTTTAAATTCAGCAGAATAAATATTGAGATACCCACCATTTTTCCAATTGTTTTCGCCAAGGTTAATCACATCATATTCTCTGCTTGACGTAAAATACAATTTATTACCACTGACAAAAGGAGCAAAGTCAATACCCTCAGAATTGATTTCCTTAATGTCAGACATTGAGCCTGTCATCACGGTTTCCATTACCTGATATGTTTGGCTAAAAGCCAGCTGAGTGCTGAACAGAAGGATAAAGAATAATTGCAGTAATCTCATGCGTTGGTATTTTTTCTGTCCTATAAATATCTTGGTGAAATGGTTTGAGATTTTTTCAAGTCAAAATCAAAACCAACAAAAATTTCATGTGAGCCACTTGAAAAATTAGCAAGTTGATTCACCAAAAAATCATACGAATATCCAATACGCATAAAGTCTGTCACATTCACATCAAGCAACAAGTTGATACTTGAGGTGTGTCTGAGCGCAAGCCCAATCCAAAATCTTTTATAGAACATGGCGCTTAGGCATATATCAATATTTACAGGAGACTGAAAAGTACTTTTAATTAAAACAGATGGTTTCAAAACAAATTTGCGATTGAATTCAAAAACGTATCCCATGTTGAGCATCATGTGCGTTCTGAGATACAAGTTAGTTTCTTCAGGAAAACCTTCAAACTTAAACGGAGACGCCCACAAGTGTGTCCATGATAAACCGGCAAAGAATTTTGTTTTGTAATAATATACACCAAAATCAAAACTAGGAACCAGAGAACTAGTCACACCACCCACATCCATGATGTCACCATCTTCTTTAAAATTGAGAATATTTCTGTTGAAAACGGTGTTGTATATACCTGCTCTTAAACCAAAAGACAATTTACTTTCTCTGAATTTAAGATGATATGCACCGGTAACTGCGGCAATAATATTTCTGGTAGGTCCTAATTTATCATGCGCAAGATTTACACCCCAGGCAATATTGTATTTGTTAAGCGGAGAATGAATAGAAGCAGTTTGCGTGGTAGGTGCACCTGCAATACCAACCCATTGACTGCGGTGTAAAACAACAGCACTCATTGAATTGCGCGTACCTGCATAAGCAGGATTAATCACAAACGGATTAAACATGTACTGGCTATACAACGCATCTTGCTGAGCATAGACAGAGTTTTCAACTGATTGTCCTACGGTTGCAAGAACGATCACAGCAAATAAAAGTCGGTATGCGGATGATTTTATTTTCACGTGTAAGGTCGTTAGCTTATTCAAATTTACCATAATTTTTTAATTAGCGTTGATCACTACCTGGTTACCTGTACCCAACCACTCTGGTTCTGATCACCATTCACGTTGACAACGTAATAATATGTTCCTGCCGGAACGGGATTACCTGATTTATTTGATCCATCCCAAATCACCGTTTGATTATTGTAATTTTCAAATTCAATCATTTTATCTCCCCAACGATTAAAAATAATTACCGTATTTTCAGGATACCCTTCTATTCCGTCAATCTCCCAAAAATCATTTTTTCCATCATCATTCGGTGAAAATGAATTGTACGTTTCAACATGACAATCCTCTAAAGGCAAAAGGGTAACACTTACGGTATCTGATTTTACACATCCATAGACATCTGTCAATGTAACAACATAAAAATCTGCATCATCAATTTCAGCGGTTGGGTCGGCTATATCAGTTTCAGAAAGATTTGGATTATCTGACCATTGGTACGTATTTGCACCGCTTGCGTTAAGTTGAATCAAAGAACCTAAACAGGTTTGAACATCATATCCTGCGGTCATAGAAGAAATATCAGACAAGTAATAATTCACGCTGTCAGCATCACTTGCACAAGTTGATCCATCAAGCAAAACAACATAAATATAATTATCTCCACTGCTTAAAATTGTTGGTGTGAAACTGGCATCCGTGCTCAATACCGTTGATGATGATGAGCCTAACATCCAATTAGCAATTGAAGTACCTGTTGCAACAGATAGCGCACTAAAAATATCTCCCGGACAATACACAGAATCTGTAACTATAATTTGAGGAGCTGCAGGTTTGTAGAGTACGGTGACCATCACGGTACTTGAATCAGGACAAGCGCCATTAGTTAGATATTGAACAGTATATGTTGTGCCTCCAATACCTGAAATTTCACCTGTTGCTGAGTTTATAACAGCACCATCAGCCGGATCAGGATTGAAAGAGAAGGTACCACCTGATAGACCACTGATGACAATATTCTGTGGAGAACCATCACAAAAATCATCCATTGAAAAAGTAGGATCATCATTATCTAATGCATTCACATTGATTGTATCTTTTTCACTACATTGACCAATGGTATAAATTACACTGTATGAATTTCCGAGCACAAATCCGGTAATTTCACCGGTTGCGGCATTAATTACTGCACCATCACTTGGAACAGTTTCAAAAGAAAATACACCTCCTGCAGTGGCAACTGAAGTAGGTAAAGCAATATCAGTTAATGCACAAAAATCATCAAAGACAAAACTTTCATCTTCAATATCTGTGAGAGCTACAACACTTACCGTAGTGAGTAATGATGTACAACCCAGCAATTGATCTTGCACAATTACCGTATAATTTCCGGCAGCAATATTTATAATGCCAGGCGTAGCAGAATATGTAAATCCTCCATCAAAAGAATAGTTGAATGGACCCGGCGAACCAAGTACTGAAGTAATATCAATGCTGCCTAATGAACTCAAACAAGTATCTGCAGCCGCAGTATAAGCAAAAGATAATGGAGTACCTGCATTAATTGTAATATCAGTTGAATCAATGCAACCATTTGGGTAATATATTTTCACCTCGTGAATTCCTGAGTTGGCATTAAACGTGTATGCAGCATTTCCAAATACTGATGGATTTCCATCAAGGCTAAACATATATGCAACAGGTGCACTCACGGTAATAATACCATCGGCAGCACCTAAACAAGTTTCATCAGAAATGGCATACACCGGAAATGAAGGAGCTGAATTTACGATGAAATTTGTGCCAAATTCAGATGTTCCGGTAAGGCCGGTTATGGTTGCTGTGATTGATGTTCCGGGTGCAACAAAACTTCCCAAATCAATATCAGCAGAATCTCCAACAAAAACAGGAGAAATTGTTGTTCTGCCAAGAAATATTTCCCCTTCTCCATTGGTTGCATCAGGACTTGTATTTGAAAAAATTTCTACGATATAGGTGCCTGGCGGAACTTCTGTTCTAAACCCTACATGCGTTGTTCCTCCACAATCAAACGCACTAAAAATTTCAGGAAAATCAATTTCATCATTGTTGCCTGTTACCATGCTTCCGTCATTAGCCAATACTGCATTATCACCATCCAAATCAATACCCTGAAACGTGTTGTCATGAATGAGATTACCTAAAATCTGGTTGCCACTTGAATTTATAACCTGCCCTATCATTACACCGGTATTGCAGTTTGCAATTTCATTTCCTTCATCTAATCCAACGCCTCCAATAATAGTGTTTTGTGAATTGTTGATATAAACTCCACTTCCAAGACAAGCTGCTGAAAAATTACTTGCATCAATACCAATGCGGTTTGATTTAATGATTGAGTTGTTTGCATTGTTATCTACGACAATGCCATGCAAAGTCATGTTGGCAATGATATTTCCTTCACCTGCACCGGAATTTCCAATATAGGTTGTGCCTGCATTATTGTCAAGTGTTATTCCAACATTACCTCCAATGCTTGTACCACCATCAGTACCAATACCAATATAATTTCCAAGAATTGAATTGTCATTTGTTCCCGCACCTGAACACACGATTTGAGAACCCACATTCCCTGAAATAATATTTCTGTCAGATACCAGACCACCTCCAATATTATTCAGTGAGGCACCGTTTGAAATTGAAATACCAATTTGGTTTGTCAGCACCGCATTTCCTGTTATATCAACTCCAATATAATTTCCTAACACTGCATTAGAATTTGTACCTGCACTATTGATAAAAATTCCTTTATCAAGATTACCTGAAATGACATTCAACTCACTAATTTCATTGCCAGTTGATGCTGAGTCAAGATGAATTCCGATTGCTTGATTTTGTGATCCTACCAAGGTACTTCCTCCATCCAAATCAGTACCTATATAGTTTGATTGAATGATGTTATCATCAGAATTTTTTATAAAGATTCCTTTTGCATTACCTGAAATTGAATTCATCAAACCTGAACCAGAACTACCAATCAGATTTAAATTAGAACCTAATCTGAGTAGGATTCCTTCTTGTCCGTTTGGAATAAAAATATCACCTACAGAACCAATTCCAATGTGGTTACCATAAATTTCATTTGAACTTGCACCTTCTAGATAGATGCCTTGATTTGCATTATTGCTAATCACATTATGTTCATCAATAGTGCGGTTTCCTCCAATCATGTTTGATGAAGAATATTTTACAATTATTCCAATTCCGTTTGATGCTCCGGCAAAATAGTTGTTACCAGTTGAATCTGTTCCGATGTAATTATTTTTGACTGTATTGTTGTCAGATGCTTGATCAAAAATAATTCCGGCAGCCAAATTGCAAGAAATGATATTCCGGTTTAAATTATTACCAATTGTATTGAACGTTGCGCCTGAAAAATAAACACCAATAAGATTCGGCACAGCAGTATTGCCGGGTTCAGACAGACCTATGAAGTTACCCAATATCTGATTATTCTCAGAGTTGATTATTGCAATTCCTATACTATCATTTCCGCTGATGATATTTCGCTGTGCAACAACACCACCGATAATGTTATTTTCAGCTCCGTTTTGTAAAACTATACCATGCGTATTACTGAATTGTAATCCAATACGGTTGTTGTAAAAATAATTTGATACGGATGCATCAACAACAATTCCAGCCTGATCATTACCCAAAATTTTATTACCTAAACCAAAGCCAACTTCACCAATATAATTATTGCTTGCACCACCCGCAATTTTAATACCTACGCCATTTGCGTTTGCCGTTACCAGGCCCAATCCTGCTCCAATGATATTACCTGAAATGATATTGTCAGTTGAAAGCACACCTTCAATAAAAATACCGTTCACTGCATTGCCTGAGATTACATTTGACTCAAGCCCTGTACCACCAATTGTATTAAATGAGGCGTCAGATAAATAAATTCCGTGTTGGGCATTGCTTAACACACCTACTCCATCATCAGCAGTTCCAATACGATTATTATAAATGAATGTATGCACTGCACCATCTAATTTTATACCTACCACATTTCCGCTGATTCTGTTTTCACCACCAATAACTGCTTCTCCAATTTGATTGTCAATACCGGCGGTGCCCAATATTTCAATGCCGATTGGTTGAGTAAAAGATGTATTGTTAGAAGGGTCAAGACCGATGTGATTTGCAGAAATAATGGTATTATTTGCTCCGTTGTGAATTTTGATACCTGACTGGGTTTGGTTCATGATGATATTACCATATTGAGGTACACCAATTGAATTGTCTCCAATCTGATTATTTGCGGCATCAGCACCTGATATTTCAATAGCAACCAATTGTGATCCCAACGGTGAAAAACTTGTATTCACTCCAAAAATATTTCCTAGAATGTCATTGTTTCCGTCTTCGATTAAAATTCCAGCTACAGAATTGCATGTGATATAATTCCCTTCAATGGGACGATCACCACCAATCAAAGAATTTTCAGCACCGGCGGCCAATACAATTCCATACTGTTGATTAAACATTGGACCAAGCACTCCGGCAGTTGAACCAATATAATTACCTTGAACCGTTGTTCCTTCTTCTGCAATATAAATTCCGCAATAACTATTTGTTGAAATAGTATTTGCCCATGCAGTATTGTTTGAACCACCAATAACGGTATTCAAACTTCCGCTTGTCACTTCAATACCAATTTGATTTTGAACGGGACCATTTCCGGTTTCATTTACACCAATCATGTTTGAACGAATGGTTGTGCTGGATGCATTCACTAATCTGATACCTGAATTGGTGTTACCACTTATGACATTCATTTTTCCGGCCTGATCACCAATCAAAGTGAGATCAGAATCTTGAATATACACGCCGTACGAATTTGGAAACGGTGCATCTGCTATATCACAACCAATGAGGTTTCCGTAAATTTCATTGTCATCTGAATTTTCAACATAGACACCATAATTTTGAGAATTTCCAATAGTATTAGATTCAGGAGAAGAAAACAAACCTCCAATTTGATTTTGACTGCAACCTGTTTGCAGGTGGATACCATTGAGGTTAGTTAATCCTGTTCCTCCCAGGTCATACATATTGTTGCCTTGAATTAAATTGTAGTTTGCGCTGTTGTACAATTTAATGCCCGCTCCACCATTTCCAATAACTGTGCATGAGCTTACTTCACAATAATCAGCCTGAGAAATCACAATACCTTCAAGCACATTTCCAATACCTGAAGTGTATGATTCATCAGTACCGACAATGCAATTGGTCACCACAACAAAATCAGTAGCGTCACCACTAATTAGAATACCTTGACCCGTGTTGTTGGCAATTACATTTACATCAACACCACCAATATCTGCATTGGGTTCAATTACTAAAACACCTGTTGTATTACCCATTGATGCAGATGCTGAACCAACACCAATACCAATATAATTTCCACTCAAAATACTGGCTGAAGGTGAATCAAAAACAACCCCCACATTAGTTGATGCTACGATATAATTTCGTTGAGCAGGTACTCCACCAATGTATGCGGTGTGCGAATCAGTGATTTGTATTCCGGTATAATTTCCAATGGGTGCAGTACCATTTATATCAGATCCAATAAAGTTTGAATTAATTATCGTGTTTGAACCGGTATTGCCAAGATAAATTCCATAAGCATTTGAATTAGATTGACCTGAAATAACATTGCGGAAATTTGGACCATCACCAATAGATGTATTCGTTGTTTGACCAACATAAATACCATAGAGCCCATTGCCCATTGCAGATAAACCATCTGCAGTAGTGCCAATCAAATTACCTCTCACAAAATTTCCATCAGAACCACTAACCATGGTTATTCCTGACAGCGTATTACCTGAAATTACGTTTCCCTCATTAGCTAAATAACTACCACCTATTGTTACAGAATTAGAGCCGGTCAAATAAATACCATCTTGATTTGGAATGGCAAATGTTCCGGTTTTATCAAGTCCAATAATATTACCTTGAATAATATGGTTTGAACTATTTTGGATATCAATGCCCTTGGCACTTGCGTTTGAATGTCCGGATATAACATTACCCGCCCCGGCACTTCCAATATGAACAGGATCTGTTGCACCACCCTGTACAAATATTCCCTTCAAACTATTCCCTAATGGAGCATCTCCATCTCTATTAAGACCAATGATGTTATTTTGAATATTACAATTGAATCCTGCTGAAGCAATATTAATTCCATATTGATTTCCTGAAATGACATTTCCATGTTGTGGTGTTGAGCCACCTATTGTAACATTATCAGCTAAAGCATGTCCAATATAAATTCCCTGTGACGTTGTCAGAATGGCTGCATTTCCTGTCGTGTCTAAACCAAGAATATTGTGTTCAATAAAAGTTGAATTTGATTGATTAATTGAAATTTGCGTTGATAAATTACCTGAAATCAAATTGCCTCCACCTGTTTCAGGCTTACCAATTACTGTGTTGCTGGCACCATTGGCAACTATAATGCCTGAATTGTTTGACAGGGCAATCATCCCATCATAATCAGTACCAATTTTATTTGAATATATATACGTATTGCTACTGCCATGACATCTTATACCCTCAGTATGTTTTGAAATAAGATTTCCTCTGCCAATATCACCAATAATTGCAGAACTTGAAGCATTATAAATACCATAAAGACACGTTGTACCGGTAAATCCGGCATTGCCATCTGCTCTTGCACCAATAATATTTCCTAGAATAATATTGCCACCGCATCCACCACTTAAATAAATATTCGTTTTAAGGGTACCTGTAACACCATTGCCTGAAATCACATTTCTACTCCAGTGCATGCCTCCGCCAATAATATTGCTATTATTAGTGACACGGATACCTGCTGATTTATTTTGTGCGCCAACATCTGCATCTGTGATTCCAATTTCACATCCTTCTACCTTGGTATTTTGTCCACCAAGATCCAAACCATAACTGTTGAAACCGGTAATACGCAAACCAGAAATCAGACATTCTGAACTTACAGGGTTCACGGTTATTCCGGTTGCATTTGCACCTGAGTTGGTAATTTCAACCGCAATATATGCCGGAGTAACCCCACTTGCTCCTTCAGTTGCCGGCCCAGGAACAGCAGTGCTATCTTGTGAATATCCGTCAATGATGTAGTTACCACTAAGAAACATATCACTGGTGGGTGAAATAGAAATAGGAATTGAGGGCAAATCAAATTCAACATAATTCACCGCGTTTAAATTTTGTGCCGGATCAAGCGCCCAAGGCAATGAGTTAGGCGTACCTGATGTACTAGCTGTTGTTGTTACACGCAATGGAGTGTATTCGCATGCACCTGCATCAGCTTGGGGAGTAAAATCGTTATCACCATCTAAACTTCGCGGTGCACCGCGCATGTCAACACCCGGTAAAGCAGGCCCCCCCACATCAATCAAGACACTGCCAGAATTTACGATTGTAAAATAAATCATGCCATACCCATCTATCACTTCACTGGTGCGTAGACCAAAAAACAAGGTCGGACTAAATTGATCACCACCACTTGCATAGGGTACTACTTCTCCACCCGAATTTTGACGATGGCAATTGCCACCACCTGAAGTGAAGCCACCTGAACCTGTAACTTGGTAATCACCGGCACCACCATTTTCACTTATTGCGTTATTGACAAAGTGAATGGTATTAGTTGCTGCATTGCTATAAATTGCATCAGCTGTGGTTGCATTATTTTGATAAATTGTATTGTAACTCAAATTAAGCGCAGTATTTTGATATGCATAAATTGCTCCGCCAATACTGGCATTATTATCAAAAAATGTACAGTTTTCAATCAAGCTAATGGTATTACTCAAGTAAACGGCTCCTCCATTTGTACCTTGATTGCTGATAAACGAACATGATCTGATTTGTACGTTAGCCCCAACAGCATAAATAGCACCACCATAACTTACACTTTCATTGGATTGAAATAAACAGCGATCAATATAAGTTTCGCCTGCATTTGCAGTAATTTCTAGCATGGTCATGCTGAGTCCTGTCTCCCCTGCAAAGCCGCAATTGCGAATGAACACATCACTGCAGTTGGTTATTGTTATCAGTGAAGCATCGGTGTATCCTCCATCCAATGGCATAATGGTAGAATGCTTGGGTGATGGCCCCAATAAGGTAATATTGGAAAATCCATTAATTAAAATGCGTGATTGAAGTTTGATATCTCCTTTTACATCAATCAAAATAGAGTCACCATTGGTTAAATGCACATCAACGGCTTCGCGCAGGGTACCAGATCCGGAATCAGCGGTACTGGTTACTTTGATCAATTTGGCATTCGCGCTGGCTGTAAAAAAAATCAGCAGCAGGAATAATAATTTTCTCATAGTTTATGTTGGGTTACTTCTATTTAACGAAATTCCCACTTATAAGTTTGCTCAAACGGTCAAATTTCTTAGTTGCGAAATTGAAAAAACATGGAATTTAACCCAAAATAGGCACTATATATTCATTTTGATCGACTAAAAAGATGGATTATTCCCTTGTTATTAGTTATTCGTCGAAATCTCGGAAACTACCTTGTAAAGTTGATCACAAACCAGTGTAATTCGGCTTATATCAAGCGTTTCAAGCGTATCACCTTCTCTGTGATATTGCGTGTTTCTATAAAAACCTGTATTGGTGATAAAGATGGCGCTGTATCCAAAATTCCAATAGTTGAGGTGATCTGAAAAATCAATGCCTCGCATTTTTTCCGGAGCCTTGATACTTTTCACTTTTAAGTCTTTAGACTTTTTGAATGCACGCTTTGCCTGTCGTGAAAATTTTCCCGGATGAAACTTTTGAACTACCGTAATATAATCTCCCTTGCTACCGTAAAAAAGTTTGAGAAAAGGAATGGGATATTTCTGTGATTTTTTTTCATCATTATAATAGCCAATCATGTCCATACAAATCATACCTAATACTTCCGTTTCTGAGTCATGTAAAGATTTGGCGTGAACGTAAGAACCCATTTTATCCGTTGCAAAAAAAGGTGGTTCTTCTAAAGTAAATGCCACCAGTTCTATGCAATACTGAGGCTTTATCTCATGTAGCAGCCTTGCCAACTCAAGCATAGCGGCAACTGCACTTGCATTATCATCTGCACCATCTTGATCACCACAAACGTCATAATGAGCACCTACTATCAATTTTGGTTTTTCTTGTGGTCCAAACCGAGCAATTACATTTTTGTATTCAGCACCATTTACTAAATATGCCTGATAACATGTTGTGTCAGCATACTCATTAAATTCTGTGTAGATGTATGCAGCCACCTGATTGAGCACTTCTACTTGTTGATAATTTCTATAATTTTCTGTATCAATAATATTTTCAAGATGCCTAAGAATTCTAGTAGAATCAGCATTTTGCGAGATAGATATTTGTGCAAAGAGCACTGAATATAATATTGCTAAGATTTTTGCTTCTCTCATGACCATTTAAATATTAATTCCGTAGCTCCGCCTTTTCCATATTCATGAGATGACGCATCATGAAATTCAATATCCAAACCTGTTTCAGCTGATAATCTTGTAAGATAATGATAGATTTCTGCCTTGAGTACACCCTCACCTTTACCGTGAATTAAAATAATTTTTTTAGATCTTTTTTCAATATGCTTTTTAACGAACGACCTACAAGCTACCATTTGCTTTTGTAATGCCTGATTAATATCTGTACTTATAAAATCCTGATCAAGCGCTTCGATGTGTAAGTCTATTTCAGCCGGATTATTTGCGCTGCTTTTTTTTGGCAAACTGACTGCCGGTTTAGATACTTTTGCAGGTTGCTTAATTTCTGATTTTGTCTGAATGGCGTGCAGTTTATAATGGTCTTCTTTTTTACTGAGTACCAGTTGCTCATTGCGATATTCTCTTACAAATCCATCATCATCTTCAACCTTGCTTTTTTTTATGCCGGTTTCAATAACCACACCATAAATTGATTCATTGAGTACTGTTACCCTATCGCCAATTTTAAACCGCTGCATAACCAAGATACGATTCAACAAGATGATAGTTTTTCAAAACCAAATATACCGGTAAGATAAGTGCAGACAATACAATTAGCACGGCTAAAATAATTTGGATTAAACTCATGTCTTTGACAACCCGATTGCGCAACAACTGGTTAATTTGATCAACCAGTAATCGTTCATTCTCCCATATCACATTTTCTTCAGGAATAATTTCTTTGATGCGCGGATTATTTTCTAAAAAAACTCTTCGCATAGTCCAATACTCTCGGTCTGATAATTCTTGATATGATTTACGGTAATTAATATCCATCTCTTCAAGACCTTCATGAATAGCCTTGCTGCGTTGGTATGCCCGTACTTTAAACGCCATTAAAAAGCCAAAAATTATCAAGGGATAAAATGAAAACCACACACCCAAACCAATCACAAGTAAAGAGGAAATGAGCGTGTAAACCATTTTCAATTTCTCATTAGCAGGGAAGAAAAGTAACTCAAAAATATTGCCACCATCGAGCGGGTCAAGAGGCAGAAGATTAACAATATTAATTGACAACAAGAGTAAAGATAATTCAACGAGAATAAATTGATCTGGACGATTCATTGCCGCAAGATATAGAACACATCCAATAATGATACCGGGCAAAGGACCCATCAAATTAACCATGATGCGTTCACGCTGTGATACTGCAGATTTTGTACCGCTTATCATGGCTCCTAAGAGAGGAATAAAATAGACGTTTTTTGGTTTGTATCCATAATATTTCATCATGATCAAGTGACCCGCTTCATGAAACAACAGAATGAGTATTATTTCAGTGCCCAATAAATAATTCCCCGGAACTAAAACAATGAAAAGAATAAAAGCCAGCACAAGAGAAATGATAAAACCCGTTAAGCGCGAACTTTGACGCGGGGCTGCCATTTCAGGTTTGGCAGGATACAAATTATCATTCTCTTGAAACATTTATCTCTTATTTGAATGGTGACTACACAAAACTACCTATTTTTGGCATGTCATGTTAACTGCGTCGGGAATTTACAAAAATTATGGTGAACTATCCATTCTGAAAGGGATTGATTTGAGCGTTGCAAAAGGTGAAGTAGTTTGTATTGTGGGCGCATCAGGCGCAGGCAAAACAACATTATTGCAAATTCTTGGAACCCTTGACAAAGCTGATCAGGGAAGTATTCAAATTAATGGTCAAACCATTGGATCTTTTTCCGGTGAAGAACTTGCCCGATTCAGAAATAAACATCTGGGATTTATTTTTCAGTTTCATCAATTATTACCTGAATTTACAGCACTTGAGAATGTACTTATTCCGGCCATGATTGGAGGAGTGAATCAAACCGCTGCCCAGAAAAGAGCCAAAGAATTGCTTGACTATTTAGGTTTAACAAGCCGATATGATCACAAGCCCTCACAACTTTCAGGTGGTGAACAACAACGCGTTGCCGTGGCCAGGGCTTTAATGAATCAACCGGATGTAATATTTGCTGACGAGCCATCAGGAAATCTTGACTCAGTAAATGCAAAAGAACTGCATGAGCTCTTTTTCAATCTAAAGAAAGAGCTGAACCAAACCTTTGTTATTGTTACACATAACCGCGAGCTTGCTAAAATGGCTGATCACGTTTTTGAAATGAAAGATGGCCGCATTATCTGATAAAAAACTTCAAGAGCTTAAAAAAATTCTCGATCAAAAAGCAAAGTTGTTTAACTCAACATCGTTTATTGAGCATGATCCAATTTTAATTCCACACCAATTTAGCGCAAAGGCCGATATTGAAATAACAGGCTTTATTATGTCAACCATTGCCTGGGGTAATAGACAAGCCATACTTAATACGGGTGAAAAATTATTGAATCTGATGGAGTATCGTCCGCTTGAATTTGTGATGAATACATCTGAAAGAAACTTGCTCTCTTCAGGTTTTGTGCACAGAACTTTTAATGCTGAAGATTTTAATTATTTCATTCAAAGATTAGCCCGACACTATCAAAAAAACAACACACTTGAAACCATGTTTGGTGGTGCAGCATTTCAAGGCCACCTGCGAGACAGACTGATTCATTTCAGAAATTTTTTCTTTCAGGAGGAGCATCCGGCGCGCACTGAAAAACATATATCATCACCCTTGAAAAATTCAGCCTGTAAAAGACTGAACATGTTTTTGCGTTGGATGGTAAGAAAGGATGACAAAGGAGTTGATTTTGGAATTTGGAATACTATTTCCATGCGTGAACTTATGGTGCCTTTAGATGTTCATACTGCTAATTCAGCTCGCAAATTGGGTTTGCTTAATCGCAAACAAAATGATTGGCAAGCATTGGAAGAACTCATGGTCACGTTGAGAAAATGGCGCCCGCATGACCCTGCATGGTATGATTACGCGCTCTTTGGTATGGGCATTGAATCAAGTAAAACAAAATAATTGTGCAAAAGATTATTCCTTTTTTGAAATATTTCACACCGGCATCCCGTTCTCTTTGATGGTGAATTAACATCTTTGCATTACAAAAAATCTTGAACTAAGTAAAATCAAGACAAACATCGGTATAAAATGAAATTTGTACATCCGGAATTTTTATGGGCGCTTTTTCTGCTGGCTGTACCGGTTATTATTCACTTGTTTAGTTTCAGAAGGTATCGCACGGTTTATTTCTCACGTGTTGATTTATTGCGTGAAGTCACTGAAGATTCACGCACCGGTGTTAAACTCAAACATATTCTTGTTCTGATCAGTAGATTGCTTGCGATGATATTCTTGATCATTGCTTTTGCTCAGCCTTTTATTCCGGGATCTGATCAGCAAGAATCTACAGAAAATATTAGCCTGATTTATCTTGACAACTCATACAGTATGCAAGCGGATGGCAAAGATGGAAATTTACTCAACGAGTGTAAAAACAGAGCTATTGAATTAGTTAAATCATTTGATGCTGATGAGAAAATAGCTCTCTTTTCAAGTGATTTGCTTTCATCTGAATTCAGGTACTATACATCTAATGATATTATTGACAAGATAAAAAAAATAGATTTTACGCCAAAAGCAACTGCACTATCTACCGTTTTAAATGCCATGTGTGATATGTCGACCGGTGAGTATTCACATGCTAATTACAGAGTTTTTCTCTTTACAGATTTTCAAAAAAGCACAACCAAACTTGACGAATTCAGACGTGATGAAATTCCAACTTATTATTATCAGTCTGCTGCTCAAATCAAAGAAAACATTTTTATTGATAGCGTATGGTTTGAAACACCTGTTCATAGATTAAATGCACCCATTGATATTTGGTTCAGAATTCAAAATCAAAGTGATGTTGCACAAACTGATTTGTCTGTTACGCTTGATATTACAGGCAGTCAGCCTGCACCAAAGCGTGTGTCTGTTGAAGCCAGATCTTCAGAAATATCCAGCATTAATTTTACTGATCGTGAGCCCGGAATAAAATCAGGAAAATTATCAGTAGCAACAGGTCAACTTTATTTTGACGACTCATTTTTCTTCTCCTATGAAATAAAAGATGAAGTAAAAATTTTATTAGTCACAAATTCTTCAAATGACAACAGAAATCTTCAGCAATTGTATCAATTAGATCCTTATTACAATTGTACTGTGACTGAGATAAAATCAGCAACACAAGATGATTTCAAAGGAAAAGAACTCATCATTATTCAAAATGCTGCTGAAATTCCCGGCGGATTTCATGACTTGATAAAACAAGCCCTCAAAGACGGTGCAACTGTTGCCATGATTCCGAGTAAAAATACCAATACGACTAACTGGAATATTTTTCTCAATGAACTCCACTTACCCGGCTTAGGAAATTTAACCAGCAAAGCAGGAGAATTATCTTACTTCAATTACGAAGACCCGCTTTACAAAGGCGTTTTTGAAAGTAAACCTGAGAACTACAAATTTCCGCAAGTAAGCAGCTACTACCCTCTTCAAGTGAGTGGTTCACAAAATTTCATCACCTTATTCGGCTTCAATCCTACCATGCCTTACATGATTATGAGTCAGCATGCAAATGGCAGAATTATCTTAACCGCTGGCCCGGTTGACATGGAATACAATAATTTTCAAAATCACGCATTGTTTGCAGCAACTTATTTGAGAATAGCGGAAACATCAAGCTTTCAACGTCCATTGTACATGACAATTGGAAGCATGGAAAACCTACCTCAACGAAATGAAATAGACGAAAAAGAGCCTGTTCATTTAGTAAATACAGACGAAGGTGTTGACTTTATTCCGCAGCTAATCAATACCGGAAATTCAAGAATGTTATCATTTTCTCAAATGGAAGATCAACTGCGACAATCAGGATTTTATCAACTTAAAGCGTATGATAAAACTCAAGACATTCTGGCATTAAACTATAACCGCAATGAATCATACACTGAAGCCTTGAGTTCAGATGATGTGAAAACAGCCTTTCTCAATGCCGGATGGACCCAATCAACCCCACTGACTGCAAATGATTCAGGCAACCTTGAAGTCAATCAACTGAAAGCAAATGAATTCTGGCGATGGTCACTTATCCTCTCTCTTTTGTTCATAGCTGTTGAAATCTTATTGCTCAAATTCTGGAAGTCTTAGTATTTTTGTACTCAGTTAACCTGAACGGATTAAGATAGGCCATTACAAAAATGTATCGTCTGATCAACTCAGAATACTGATTACAAAAAAAAATATCTGATGAAAATTCTCATACAATCAGCCCGGATTATCTCTCCCGGAAATGAGTTTCACAACAAGGTTTGCGATATTTTTATTGATGAAGGTATAATCAAAGAAATTGGTCAGGGATTAAAAGTTGATGCTGATAAAACATTCACCTCCCCTAACCTTCATGCTTCACCGGGATGGTTTGATGCGAAAGTTAATTTTTGTGATCCGGGTCTTGAACACAAAGAAGATTTAAATTCAGGACTTCAACTGGCAGAGGCAGGCGGAATGACAGCGGTTGCAACAAGCCCTGATACTCATCCTAAAATTTCTAACAAAGCACAAATTGAATATTTGATCAATAAGTCATCTATGTCTCCGGTACAGGTATATCCGTTTGGTGCCTTGACTGATCAATTGGGCGGAACCGTGCTGGCAGAAATGTATGATATGCAACAAGCCGGTGCTATTGCTTTTAGTGATGCCGAAAAACCTGTTTCGTCAGGCATCATGTATCGTGCACTGCTGTATGCAAAAAATTTCAATGGGGTAATTATTTCTTTTCCGTTTGATTCATCTATTGTGGGTAAAGGATTTGTGCATGAAGGAAAAGCCAGCATATACACGGGATTAAAAGCCATTCCTTCACTGGCAGAATATATGGTTGTGCAACGTGATTTGAGTTTGTTAGAGTATACAGGATCTCGTTTACATTTCACCGGAATATCATGCCGTGAATCTGTGAATCTTATTCGTGACGCCAAAAAGAAAGGATTAAATGTAAGCGCTGATTGTTATATCAATAATCTTTGTTTCACTGAAGAAGATGTACTTGGCTTCAATGCAAATTTTAAAACTTTACCTCCTCTTCGTTCAGCTGACGATCAACTTTCTCTACTTGAAGGATTGAACGATGGAACCGTTGATTTTGTTTGCTCTGACCACAACCCTGAAGATATTGAAAACAAAGAAGTAGAATTTGATCAGGCAGCTTTTGGAACCATTGGAACGCAAACTTTATTCTCAGCATTGCGATCAATAAAAAATCTAAGCATTGATCAAATCATACAGTATATAGCGATTAATCCCAGAAAAGTGCTTGGCATACATCAGTCACCTATTGCAGTAAATCAAAACGCAAATATTACCTTATTTGATCCATCAGGTGAATGGGAATTCAATGCAAGCAATAATCTTTCAAAATCAAACAACAGCCCTTTACTCGGAAAAAAACTGACCGGTAAAGTGTTAGGTATAATCAACAACGGTATTTTATCAACTCAACAAGAACGTGAACAAATCCAGGGCGCATAGCAGAAAATTTCTACGTACTTTTTTTAAAGAGAGAAAACAAGTTGGGGCCTTAGCTCCAAGTTCAAGATTTTTAGTACGAAAAATGTGTGATCGTATAGATTTCTCAAAATCAAAAGTAATTGTTGAACTTGGTCCGGGCACCGGAGTATTTACTTATGAATTGATTAAGCGTTCAGCAAGTGACGCCAAGATTTTTATTTTTGAATTAAATGAGAATTTTTACCAATTGCTTAAAGAAAAAATCACTGATCCTCGTGTTGTGATTTTTAATAAAAGTGCTGACCAATTAGACATTATTTCAAAAGAATATGGAATCAAACAAGTTGATGCAATTCTTTCTTCTCTGCCCTTGGCTGTAATACCTGAAACCACCAAAAAGAAAATATTGGTGAAAGCCTATGAAGCACTAAAATGCGGAGGTGTTTTTGTACAATATCAATATTCTCTTGCATCAAAACGGCTGATTAAAATGTGCTTTCCAAAAATGAAAATATCGTTCACCACGGTTAATTTTCCGCCTGCCTTCGTTTATTCTTGCGTAAAGTAAATATATAAATTCCTTTGTGTTGCCAAAGTTGTGAGCTGCACTTGCAACCGATGTTCACTACGTTGATTCTTGCTAAAAAACTAGGCCTACGCCTATTCCGGCAACATTTCTGTCAAATAAAACAGGATAATAATGAAAGCTTAGATCTTCAGAAACATCAAAGTGTACAAAATGTCCGTCAACTAAAGCTTCAACAACGTTCAATCCCCAAACAGCAATGAATCCTACAGCAAATAAATCACGATATTTTGCTGCCTGATCATATCCGGGATAATACAAGTTGTCAATAGTTTTACCGTCCAACAATTCATCATTTGACCAGGTAAAATAATTTGTATTTGACATGGCATTTCCATTATCATAGCGATATAGCCATTCTCTTTTTAAACCTTGAGCCGTGATTAGGTTATTGTAGAAGTAATAACCCGTTACCCCAAGTGCACTATAAATAATTGGCACTTTCCACCATGCTCTATTTTTTTTGTTTTGCACGCGGCGATATCCAATTTCATTATAAATCTGTCCGGCACCCGGTAGACAAGCTGACCAAATAGTAGCATGTTTCCAAAGATGATGATATGCAGTGTCTTTGCTCAACGAATCTTTCTCTTTATTAACGTGAACTTTCAATGAATCATCTGATTCAAAGGAAAAACGAGCTGATAAATTTCCAGCAAAGAGAAAAAATGATAAAATTGAAAATAAGAAGCCGAGTTTATACATTCACTGCATTTGCGTTCCCAATAGCTGAAATGATTCTGTCCAAATCATCTTGAGAATCAAAAGAGATAACGATTTTTCCTTTGCCTTTATTGTCTGAAGATATCTGAACCTTTGTAGCAAGATTTTCAGCTAAACGATTTTTGAATTCCAAAACAGATACGCTAAGCTCAGCTGATGTAGTTTTTTCAGAATGATCAATGAGAGAATCTAAGGTAGATTTATCATCATCGGATTTAGGTTCACGTTTACTTTTAATTAGATTTTCAACATCACGCACAGACAATTCTTCTTCCACAATCTGATGAAAAAGATCAATTTGTGTTGCTTCATCTCCCGCATTTACCAGAGCACGCGCATGCCCCATGGTAATTAATCCTTCACGAATACCCACTTGAACCGCTGCAGGTAATTTCAATAAACGTAAAAAGTTGGTGATGTTAGAACGGCTTTTACCTAGTTTTTGACTAAGTTGTTCTTGAGTTAAATTACACTCATCAATCAAACGTTGATAAGACAAAGAAACTTCAATGGCATTGAGATCTTCACGCTGAATATTTTCAACCAAGGCCATCTCAAGCATATTCTGATCATTGGCAATACGAATATAACAAGGCACTTCAGTAAGCCCGGCTAATTGAGATGCTCTGAAACGGCGTTCACCTGATATGAGTTGATATTTATCTCTACCAAGTTTTCTAACCGTGAGTGGCTGAATAATGCCATGCTCGCTTATTGAGTTACTCAATTCTTTCAAGGCCTCTTCTTCAAAATTTGAGCGTGGATTGAAAGGATTTGCTTCAATTTGAGAAATCTGCAAAGATGAAATAGATCCAACAGTTTGACCGCCGGCAACTCCAATATTTTTTGTGGTAATATCAGTGCTTGAATTTTCCAGTAAGGCACTTAAACCTCTACCCAAAGCCCTTTTCTTATTCGTTGTCATTCCTGGTTTCGTTTAATTAGTTGGACAATTGTTTATCTTTATTTTTCATTTTTGTCAGATCATTTTTCTGCAAAACTTCACGCGCAAAGTTCAGGTAATTAATAGCCCCTTTGCATGTTGCGTCATGCATGATGATAGTTTCACCAAAACTCGGCGCTTCACTCAACCGAGTATTGCGATGAATGATGGTATCAAAAACCAATTCCTGAAAATGTGTTTTCACCTCATCAACCACTTGGTTAGCCAAACGCAAACGGGTATCATACATAGTGAGCACAATACCTTCAATATCCAAAGCCTCGTTGAGACGACCCTGAACTATTTTAATGGTGTTAAGTAATTTACCAAGCCCCTCAAGAGCAAAATACTCACATTGAACCGGAATTATAACCGAATCAGCTGCGGTAAGCGCATTTACAGTTATTAATCCTAAAGAAGGAGAACAATCAATGATAATGAAATCATAATTGTCTTTGATTTTGTCTAATGCCATTTTTAAGCGTTGCTCACGGTCAGGCATGTTGATCATCTCAAGTTCTGCTCCAACTAAATCAATATGAGCGGGAATGAGATCAAGATTTGGATTTTCTGTAGGTAAAATTACCTGTGCAGGATCCAGGTCATTGATCAGGCAATCGTAAATATTTTGGGTAATTCCTTTGGGGTCAAGTCCAAGACCTGACGTTGCATTGGCTTGCGGATCAGCATCCACAACTAGTGTTTTGTATTCAAGCACGCCAAAAGCTGCGCCTAAATTAATAGCTGTAGTGGTTTTCCCTACTCCTCCTTTTTGATTGGTAACCGCAATGACTTTTCCCATGATATATCCCCGATTTTACAGAACCTCAAAGATACCGAAATCAGCCAAAAAATCAGGAATTGTTGAAAACTTCTTAATTCCTTGTCATTGCAGGGATTGAAAGAATTAAAACGCTTGAAAAACTGAGAAAACAAAAAATTACGCTTGCTGCGCTTGAACCTGTCATCAGCTTTATTTTGCCTGAGACGTTTAATTATCATGTTCAATCATATTTCATTGATCGGGCATGGTCGAGAGCTTTCTCTACCGAAGATATTTGAAAATGCTGAAAATAATTTTATACCCTGCCAAGATGGTTCCTTTAATAGTGCCTGATACTTTGGATACGCCAATGCGTTTTTTATAGTTCACCGGTACTTCAGTGTATGGCAATTTGTTTTTTGCCGCTTTGATTTGCATTTCAATGGTCCAGCCGTAGGTTTTATCTTTCATTCCAAGCTTGAGTAATGCATCATAACGTATAGCGCGGAATGGTCCCAAATCAGAATATCTTACCTGGTAAAAAATTCTCATGAGACGCGTAGCCAGCCAATTACCAAAAACCTGCGGAAAAGTCATAGATCCTTTTTCACGGTTACCAAGTGCTCGTGAGCCAATAACAAAATCAGCACTGCCATTCAGAATGGGTGCAACCAAAGCCGGCATTTGATCAGGATAATCAGAATAATCACCATCAATAAATACCACAATATCCGGTTTTACAACTCGCTTTTCGAGGTGTTCCATTCCTTTCAAACAAGCCCAACCGTATCCTTTTCTTGATTCATACACAACGGTTGCACCACATAATCGGGCATTATCAGCAGTGTTATCATGTGAGCCATTATCACAAACAATGATCTCATCAACTAGGCCGGCGGGAATTTCATTAACCACCCGGGCAATTGAATTTTCTTCATTCACTGCAGGAATAATTACAACAATTACAGTATTAGTTTTCATTTATTGAGAACAAAATTACACATCACTTTGTTGGTATACTAAATGCCTTGACGATAAAAAAAAGATATCTGACAAAGTACCGTTTATATTTTTACAGCAGAGATCATTTGAAACATCAGTATAAATAATCTATATTTGAAAGGACAATGACAAACGTACTCTCCAATATCAATATTAAAAAAACACGCGTGAGTGAGCTGCTAAAAAAACTTGCAGACCTTACAGGAATATTGAGTGATGAGGTGCGTAAAAACTTTCTAGAGCTCACACCAGAACAACTTTTTTGGCGTCCTAATGATAGAACTTGGAGTGTTGCTCAGTGTTTGGCACATTTGAATGCTTATTACAGTTTTTACATCCCTGTTTTCAGAGAGCGCATTAAAAATACCCGATTCAGAACTCCGGGTCAGTATTTTGTAAGCAGCCCCTTGGGCACCGCATCTATACTTGCAGTTAAACTTGGTAAAGTAAAAAATGTGAAGCGTAGATTGAAGGCGGCAAAAGATTATAATCCACTGATCAATGCCACCTTGCCAACTGAAAATGCGGTTCTTGAATTTTTGGCCTACCAAGATGAAATGCAAAAGTTAATTGCTGATTCTCGCTTTATCAATGTGCGCAAAGCAAAATGCACGTTGGCAGTTACCTCACTAATTAAATTAAGATTGGGTGATGCTTTTCAAGTTGTGGTTTATCACAATGAACGCCACGTGGAGCAAGCAAAAAATTTACTCAAAATGCCAAGTTTTCCAAAAGGCAAGGTGTGATTAAGACCTGAATCTTTTCACAAATTTATTTCGGTGAATTGCTCTAATTTCATCAAGATTTTCAGGTACATCCTTTTTCCATCGTTTGTGTGACCATAACCAAAATTCAGGTTGAATGTGAATGGTTGATTCTAAATCACGCACATAGGTTTCAGTGACAAATCCATACGGCTCTAGTCGTGGCTTTTCTGTAATGAGTTTCAATTCAACTTCATAATAACCTCTGCGTACCTGATGAATGGTGGCTGATACCACGGGCATGTCAAATTCATTTGCCATAAATTCAGCTCCAAAATAAAAGGCTGTTGTTTGATTCAGAAATTGAGTCCAGTAGCAATTCTCATCTTTACCCGGTGATTGATCACCTAATACCAAAGTGGCGGTCACTTCATTTCCCAATTTTTTCAATTCATCTTTATAATTTGTACCGTGCACTACTTTCATTCCAAACCTTTCACGCTTTTCAGTAATTTTTTTGTCCCAGTATTTATTAGAAAGCGGAGCCCCAATTCCAACAGCTTTGTGATGAAACAACAAACTTTGCGCAGTAATTAATAATTCCCAATTATTGTAGTGTGATGACAACAGAATGATGCTTTTTTTCTTTTTATATAATTGATGAATCACCTCAGGATTGACAACTTTCACACGATCTTTTAACTCATCTTCTTTCATGAATAAATTGCGCACTGATTCAGCAAATAAGTCAGTGAAATATTTATAGAATCTTTTTTTGAAATACTTGATTTCTTTGATTTCACTATGGGGAAACGAGCGCTGCAAATTCTGCATGACCACTTTACGGCGGTAAGGAATAAGGCTTATGAGCAAGAAGTAAAAAAAATCAAAGAATATATAAATGATTCGCAAAGGCAGGTGTCCAATGGGAACAACAACGAGGTAATATAAGAGGCGATCTTTCAAAACAAAATCTTTAGCGAAACTAAATAAAACGGTTAGATAAACGTAAAGACCGAGGGCTTATTTTATTTGAGCGGATGAATTATCTTTTGCTAATTATTGGCAAAATTGAGTTCACCTTGTTTCATTTTTTTATAGTATAAGGCAAGATAACCCAACATGGTCGATATCTGAGCAAACGCATCTTCAGTGGCTTGAGAGAATGCCTGCCCCTTTAATTTCAGAATGAGTTTACTGTACAAAGCGTTGAAACCAACCTCAACCAAGTTTACATTTGCAGCATTACTTTTATGTTGAAAATCTTGCAAGGCAGGTAAAGCCTTCTCAAACAGTTCAAGGTATTTTTTATTTTGAATGATATTGATTAATGTATTGTGCAACAACAACAACTCCATTAAAATTTCATTGATTTCAGAAAGATGACCGCTTTGTTTGATGTTTTCATCTTGCATTTGCGTAATCAATTTCTCATACCACGCGCGGTATTCCTGCAACAAACGTTCATCTTTAATTTGTGGGGCTATAATAGTGTAGACAATGTTGTCAGTGTCAAAATTATTTGCACGTATCAGGTCTTCAATCTGAAACATGTAGATGACATGCTCAGCAATATTATTTTCAAGCGTGCGCCTTGCAATGAGCATTATTCGGTTTTTTCAGCTTCTTGAGTTGTAACGGTTGAAGTGGTATCGTAATCACTGTTCATCAATTCAATCAACTCATCTGTAATATCCATTTTTGGATTACAGAATAAAAATTGTCCTCCAACCTGATAACTGATAACGTAATCATAGCCATTTGCAAGTGCTAAATCACGACAGTATTTTTGTATACGAGTCAAACCCGTCATAGTCAATCTGGTTTGAGTTTCCATTAAATCTTGTTCAAGGGTTTGCTGCAATTCCATTAATTCTAACTGAAGTTTTTCACCTTCTTGCTGATATTGCATTTGTTCTGATGAAATCAAAGGTCCTTTAGCTTGCCATTTTTTATCCCAGCGAATCATCTCATCTTGTTTTGCTTTGAGTTTATTTTCTGCAGAAATTTGAGCATCCATTATCTCTCTTTCTAAATCTTTTACAAATTCACTACGTGTATTAAGTGAATCAGAATAATAGTAAGCAATCACAGCACCATCACCTTTTTCATGCATTTTACTCAAATCTGTACTGTCAACCTCAGTGGCATCAACAGTTTCATTACCTGAGGCAGGCATTTTAACAAAAAGAATAACAACGGCTATTATCAGAATAAAATTGATAACCAGAGAAATAACGGCAAGTTTATTGGAATTATTTTGCATGATTGATTTTGAAAATTTCATTGCAAAAATAGAACAATATCCCGATAATGTGCATATTGAAATCTTACCATGGCGTCAAAGAGATCAATATTAAAGATATTTAACAGGAATTGGACCTAACTATTTGATCATATTGGCTCAATATTCTTTGCCAAAAACCAGTGGCTTTAGGCTACAATGTGTGGTGTAAAAATAAAAAGCCCCGGTTTTTATTCCGAGGCTGATTACTTGATAAAAAATTGTTTATGCCAATGCTGTTCTTCGTTCTTCCATTGAATAACTAATGAAATCAAACGGAACTTTGACCATAAAAGCGTAGTCTTGCCCAACTTCAAACATGTCTTCATCTTCTTCATTGTACAACCACTGAACGCGCACAAACTTATTTTTAGCTTTGAGCTCATTTAACTTATACAACAAAAATAACAGGCGTTTTGAAGATGAGATATTAAAATATTCAAGATCAATTTTTAACACCGTATTATCAACCGGATTTGCGACATAATCTTCAAACCAAGTCAAAATATTACTGTAAAATTCTTCAGCATCGTCAGGAATAGATTTTCCTTTAATTTCAAACACCTGATTAGTTGGATCAAATAATACCTCAGGAGTTTTAATGGTAGATGGTATACGTAATGCTTCCATAGGCAAATTGGAGTTTCAAGGTAAATATCCGAATAAATGTTGAATCAGGTTTCAAAATTTCTACTAATCGGCTTATCCGGTAGACAAATTTTACGTTTAGGCAGTCAGATAGTTTCAGCCAAAATTCCTTTATTACGCATCTTGGTGATAATGAAGTAGTTTTTCAGCGGGGTTACTTAAACAAACTATTTTATTTATTCCAAACGACAATGCTGCACTGCTTATCTGCGCATGAAATGCATTAGCCAAACCTCCAACCAAGGTCATCTGCTCAGCCTTGTATTTGGTGATTAAAGATTTCACATGTCTTGAAAAATAGAGATGAAAATAATTCACCAATAATTCATCTAAATGCTTGTTTTGACTAAACTGGCTAACTACCATTGGTAAACGCGCGGGCAAATGCAAATCAGGACGACTGTAGAAATGGGTTGTAAAATCATTCCGCTCTACACCAACAGCAATTGAAACTGCCTGATCTATTTCAGGAGGAAGATCATGATTGAGCCAAGCAGATAAAATTAATTTTCCTAATTCAAGTCCTCCACCAATATCATCAATCAAGTATCCATGCCCACCTTTGCGATCAACAATTATAGTTCCGTCATACCAGGCCGCAAATGCACCGGTTCCCATTATACCAACAAGTCCGCTCATTGTCCCATAAGCAGCACGCCCAGCACCTAACTGATCATCAAATACAGAAATCTGTCCGCTGAAAACAGGTTTGAGCATTTCTCTCACCTTCAGTTTATTTTGTTCAGACACCAATCCGCTTCCATAAAAAAATACCTGCGCATTTTGAGGCAAATGCAGTTTTAATAAAGATTGTTCAAGATGAGCAGAGTATCGGTTAGGATTAAATCCAGGCAAATGATGTTCTGTAACCGGTTGACCATCTTCTTGAATTAAGAGTGTGGTTTTGGTGCCTCCGGCTTCAAATAAACAAAGTGTTTTTTTCATATACAACAAAGCGGAATGAAAATGTATTGAATGAACATCGCATACCAATCATTCATCAAACTAAAGTAGAAAAAAAAAGGTCGCACTCATTAGGTGCGACCTAGAATAATCATACTGCCTAAATTTAAGCAGGTTGTTGTTGCATTTTAATCAGATTCAGCGCTGAACCGGCTTTGAACCATTCAATTTGTTGATCATTATACGTATGGTTCAGTTTAATTTCTTCAGCTGTTCCATTCGCATGATTGAGTTTAAGTGTCAACTGTTTTCCTGCTGCAAATTGAGCAAGATCAGTAAAATCAAGCGTATCATCTTCTTGAATTTTATCCCAGTCAGCCTGGTTAGCAAAAGTCAAAGCCAACATCCCTTGTTTTTTCAGATTTGTTTCATGAATACGCGCAAATGATTTCACAATCACGGCAACAACGCCAAGGTGACGTGGCTCCATAGCTGCGTGTTCACGTGATGATCCTTCACCATAATTCTGGTCACCAACCACAATTGATGGTACACCTGCTTTTTTATATGCTCTTGCAGTAGCAGGTACTTCACCTGTTTCACCGGTAAGTTGATTTTTCACATTGTTCACTGCGCCACCAAAAGCATTGACAGCACCAATGAGCATGTTATTAGAAATATTATCTAAGTGACCACGATATTTCAACCAAGGACCAGCCATAGAAATATGGTCAGTAGTACATTTTCCTTTTACTTTAATAAGCAATTTAGCACCATGAATATTTTGACCATCCCAGGCTTTAAATTCTTCCAATACTTGTAAACGATCAGAAGATGGGCTGATATTCACGTCTACCTTACTTCCGTCTTCAGCCGGAGCCTGATATCCATTGTCTTCTACTGCAAAACCTTTTTGAGGTAATTCATCTCCGGCAGGTGGATCTAATTTTACTTGTTCACCTTTATTATTGGTCAAGGTATCAGTGATTGGATTAAAGCCAAGATCGCCGGCAATTGCCAATGCAGCAACAATTTCAGGTGAAGCTACAAACGCATGCGTGTTTGGATTTCCATCAGCTCGTTTTGAGAAATTGCGGTTGAATGAGTGAATGATGGTATTTTTTTCACCTTTATCTGCACCTGCTCTATCCCACTGTCCAATACATGGTCCGCATGCGTTGGTAAAAATTTTTGTATCAAATTTTTTGAAGATATCCAGCAAACCATCTCGCTGAGCGGTGTATCTCACTTGCTCAGAACCCGGGTTGATTCCAAATTCTGCTTTTGCAACCAAACCTTTTTCAACAGCTTGTTTCACTATGGATGATGCACGCGCTAAATCTTCATACGATGAATTGGTGCATGAACCAATCAATCCCCACTCAACTTTCAGAGGCCAGCCATTTGTAGTTGCCTTTTGTTTCAACTCATTGATTGGTGTAGCCAAGTCAGGGGTAAATGGTCCGTTAACATGAGGCATCAAGGTTGATAAATCAATTTCAATAACTTGATCAAAATATTTTTCAGGATTTGCATAAACCTCAGCATCACCTGTTAAATGTTCAGCTACTTTATCAGCCAATTCCACAACATCAGCACGTCCTGTTGCATTTAGGTAACGACGCATAGAATCATCATAACCAAATGTTGAAGTAGTTGCCCCAATTTCAGCACCCATGTTACAAATGGTTCCTTTTCCTGTGCATGAAAGTGATTCAGCGCCTGAACCAAAATATTCTACAATGCATCCGGTACCACCTTCAACGGTGAGTATTCCGGCAACTTTTAATATCACATCTTTTGGTGCAGTCCAGCCATTTAATTTGCCGGTTAATTTTACACCAATCAGTTTAGGAAATTTTAATTCCCACGCCATACCGGCCATTACATCTACTGCGTCAGCACCACCAACACCAATGGCTACCATTCCTAATCCACCCGCATTTACAGTGTGTGAGTCAGTACCAATCATCATTCCGCCGGGAAAAGCATAATTTTCTAATACCACTTGGTGAATAATACCTGCACCCGGTTTCCAAAATCCGATACCGTATTTGTTGCAAACAGATGAAAGGAAATTGAAAACCTCATCATTTTTATTGAGAGAATCTTGCAAATCTTTTTCTGCACCAATTTTTGCCTGAATTAAGTGATCAGCATGTGCAGTTGAAGGCACAGCAACTTTTTTACGACCGGCTTGCATAAACTGCAACAAGGCCATTTGAGCTGTTGCGTCTTGCATGGCAACGCGATCAGGCGCAAAATCAACGTAGGAATTACCACGCTCAAAAGCCTGCGTCACCGGATTATCCCACAAGTGTGCGTAAAGAATTTTTTCACTCAAGGTAAGAGGTTTACCAACTACTTTGCGAGCTGCCGCAATGCGTTCAGGATATTTTGCATATACCTGTCTGATCATTTCAATGTCAAAAGCCATAGGTGTATTGTTTCTATTATTTCGGTATGCGAATTTAATTATATTACCGTGTTCTTCATCTGTAATCTTTACTTTTATATATCAAGTTTTAAAATACACAGACCAATGAATCATTTTGAAAGACTAAGAAAGATGTACCTATCTTCCCCGATTCATGATTATTACAAAGGTATTGAACTGAATATTTCAACAGGTTTGGCTGAAATTAAATTACCGGTTGATGTTAGATATTTTCATGCTGCCATGGCTGTGCACGGTTCTGTCTATTTTAAACTGCTTGATGATTCGGCCTATTTTGCTTGTCAATCAAATGTTCAAGACTTTTTTCTACTCACAAAAAATTTCACGGTTGAACTAAAAAGACCCGTTACAGAAGGTTGTATGATAGCTACCGGAAAGCTTGTATCATTTGACGGTCACACCTATTTTGCCCAATCTGAAATTTTAAATCTTCAGGAAAAAATTTTAGCAACCGGAAGAGGCGAATTTGTCAAAGGAAAAACCGGCTTAGATCAAGTGCCCGGGTATTAACAAATCACCCCCCCCCTGATTTTGACTAATGCTTTTATTGTTTGTAAAACCAATTCACTGAAATAGATGAACACATCTCATTTTGTTCAGGATAGAATCTGAAACCAACAGATATCATGTAATCATCAGACTGATAGGTTAACTCTCGAAAATTTGATTCATGCATTTGATCACTATAAGGCTCACCCATTATGGCAATTATTTCAGCTGGTTTTTTACCAAAAAATTTCCTATCTTCTTCAATCATGTGATAATAGTTTGCCGCTGAATCTAAATCAGTTTCAAAGTACGGGGGATATGATAAAACCTCCATAAAGATGGTTTGCACAGTTTGCGTTTTAGCCGACACCCACACGTAAACAGGCACTTTTTCAAGCACATTGAAATGATAAATAAATTGAGATGAATCTGCTGTGTATTCACCATAGGTAAATTTACCCAATATGCTCTCTAAATAAAGTTCGTGCGTGCCATATTTTACTCCTAAAAAATCATCAAAATCATTGGCGGATTTTTTTGCTAATGAATCTACATTCAAAAGAGTATCCATGTTGAGAGAGTCAGTTTGTGTCTCAGACTGAGGAGAATTACCCGCGCAACCTGAATACAAGGTTAGAAATAAGAGGGTGGGAATTATAACTGCGTTCCACTTCATGAATCTGTTCATAGTAATTACGTTAATATTTCCATTCAACCATCACTGAAGTGCAAAGGTTATCTTGCTCAGGATAAAACTTAAAATTGACACTTGTTTTATAATCTTTAGAGTGATACGTGAGTGATTGAATATCACCTTTGAGTTTTTCATTGGATGAAGGTTTGCCAAAATCTTCTGTTAATTCATCTTGGGTCATGCCAAAAAATCGCATATCACAATCAGAGATATGAAACTGCGCTGCCACGGCTTGCATGTCTTGATTCATTTCATCACCGGTTGATAAAATTTCAAGCGAAATTAAAATTACCTGAGAGGTGGCTGAATTTACCACAACATTCAGCGGTGCGTCTTCAATGGCATAAAAACCATAGATAAATCCTGATTGATCACCTGTATATGTTCCGCTGGTAAAGGGGCCAAGTAAAACAGGCAGATCTTTCTCATGCGTATCGGGTTCAAGGTTTATAAAAGATTTGAAATTTTCAACATCACGATTTTCACAATCAGACTGATTGGTGCAGCCCAATGAAACAATCAAAAGAAGTAGGTAAATGCCAAACTTGTAATTCATAAAAAATTGATCTGGGTTGTTTGTCGTGCAAAGATAAGCGCTAAAACCAATTGAAATAATGGTATTATATTCGTGCATGAATATCAAGATTCAATTTTGTTGATTATTTGCCTGATGAAACCACTAAATAAAATATTATTATGAAAGCACTATACGTTATTGCATTGATATTATGCGTGGTTTTTGGAATAGTGGTACTTTATCTAGCCAGCGAATATGACCGAGTGTCATGGAGTATATTTATGGATTCATTGTATGGGGATGGATATTATGATTACTACGATTATCGCAGAAGTGAACTCAGCCAGATAACCATGATCGGAGGTGTTGTTTCACTATTGTTTACGGCTTTTTTCGCGTTGACCTACTCTTTCACCATTGCAAAGATTAACCGCACAACATCCAAGGTGATGAGCATTATTGGTGTTTGTTTTACCGGTATTGTCTTTTTAGCTTCTCTTGTTCCGGTTGCTGATCCAGGAGGTATATCATTTGATGAAGAATTTGGTCCTTTTCTATTTCTCTACATGTTGATTATGCTTGCGTTTAGCATTGTAAATTTGGTTCAAGCAGTGAGAAACGGATCTAAACACCAAGTGAGCAATTATACGGTAGATGATATTGCTTGAGATCATCATGGTAACGTTTTGCCGCTTGGCGCAGGCGGGAATTTCCAATAACCTGCATGTGACGCCTAACAGTTTAAATATAAAATAAACTTGATTTAGAATTACTTCAAACCCGCTTGCGCTGAAGCGCTATTAGCTTCTGTTGCTAAGCCCCGCTTGTCTTACAGTCTTTTTTTTCTTAAATTTGTATAAATGACTATAAAGCATGAATTACAAAGTATCATTTCAGGAAATGGGTCAGTTAGGAATGGAAAAATTATCCAAGCAATTACCGACCACCTTAGAGGAAAAAAGAAAGCAATTCAAGCAACTACAAAAGCTAAGCTCGTCAAAGAGCAAGAAACGCAGATCTTAATTGAATTTGTCGAAAGTCAAAGTTTATGGTATAATGATGTTGATGAATCAAAGTATATTGGAGAAGGTGCCGAACAAAAGGTCTACGAATTCTCAGATTCAAATTTTATTCTAAAATTAAACGATTCCATTTTTTACGAATTGTGGGAGGACTACTTAAACAGTCTTTTACTGCACAATTATTTTTTTCCGCATTTGGCGTACGAATTACTTGGTTTTTACAGGTCAGAAAAATTGTATGCTGTCGTGAAACAACCGTTTGTAAGGTCCACCGAAAGCACAGACCTCAATAATGTCAAAGATTTTTTGTCTGCGAATGGTTTTATAAACAAAAAAGCAAACGATTATTTTCATCCAGGTCTTGGAATAATTATAGAGGATTTACATGATGAAAACGTATTGTCCGAAGAGGGGTCATTGCAGTTCATCGATACAGTCTTTTTTCTGATGCCCTCTTTTTTCGAAAAGGACTAGTCTTTCCTTTGCCAACGCAATTGAAGCTACTTGGTGAGTAAACCCAGTTCAAGTAAAAGAATCTTGAAGAAGTGTAGAGTGCAAATTAAATTTCTTACGTGAGTGAAAATTAAATTTCCTTATGTAGGCGCACATTAAATTTCTTTACGAAAGGGCAGGACACGACCTGCGCCAACACATGATCATTCATTGTAACCCGTCTTCAAACTTTTCATGCTCATGGTCACTATGAGATATCAATATCTTTTACCCTAAGAATTAAAATTCTACCCATCACACTCAATAAAGCGCCCCTTTCAGACAGTTTGAACATTTCGGTACAGAGTTTGTATTACCTTTTACAACAAACAAAACCACTCATTATGATAACGCTGAATGTACCCACCAAAAAAAGAAAACGCAAATGCGGCATTGACTTGGCAATTGTAAAAATGGGCGGCAAATCTGGCCTTGCCGGTTTATTGGCTCTTAAGTTGAATTGATTACTTGCCGATGCTTGACACGATGAAGTTATATTCACCGGATATAAAATAATTTCTGTTTTTAAAAGCGACGCAAACTTTGCCGCCAGGGAATTATCTATAATACGCCAAGAATTTACATTCCCATATCTCCACCATCACCACCTGAGCCCTCGCGTTTTTGACGTTTTTTGTCCGGATCCTGTGTTCCCAGTGTATATCCAAACGTAATCATAAACCTGCGTGATTGATGTTTCCAAATTCCTTCACTTTCAAAAATTCCCGGTTGCTCAACAGAATAGCCAAATTGCCTGGTGTTAAATATGTCAGTCACTTTGCCGCTCAAGTACATTTTATCTTTTAAAAATGTTTTTTTCAATGCAATATCTAAACTATACATCGGTTGTGATCTACCCTGAGTTAATACCATTGGCGACCTATAAAAACCGGTTAATTGCCCACTCCAACCTTTGTTGAATGTGAATGATTGATTCAAATTTGATGACCATGAAACTCCACTATTATTCAAATCACTTTCTCCACTGGTTGAGTTGATGAAAGTTTGTGAAAGATTAAATGATGCCGTAATTTTCCACCACTTGAATGGTTTATACATGACCATCAGATCTGTTCCATAAGAATAACTCTCATCTACATTTGACCAAGTAACTCGCGACACGCCTAAAGAGTCAATGCTGCGCACACGTTGTATCATGTCGGTCAAATACCTATAATAAACAGATGTGGTAATCGTGATTTTTTTTGAGTACATTCCGTATCCTACCTCAACAGAATTGATGTATTCAGGATTCAATTCCGGATTACCCACCATCAAGTTATATGGATCAGTATATTTTGGAAACGGATTCAACGCATGCAAATGCGGACGATTCACCCTGCGGCTATAACTCAACGTTAACTCACTTGATTTGCTGAGTGGTTTAACAATATGCATGGACGGATAAAGTGAATAATAATTGTTAGTATACCTATTTGTATCCTTATCAACTTCGGAACTAATGAAAACGGCCTCAGCGCGCAAACCAAACTGGAACTTTATTTTTTCAAAATCCATTCCGTAAATAGCATATGCTGCATGCACCTGTTCAGTGAAATTAAATTTATTATTTAAGCTATCATCTGCTATGTCAAATGTTTCTTGATAATAATCTTGGCTTACGTTTCTGATTGTAGATTTTGCGCCTGTTTCAAGTTTTGATAAACGGGTAACAGTGCTTGAATCATTCCGTATATAAGTTTTACTCATGGGTTTATAATAATCCAACTGAATGGTGGTGATATTGTTGCCATCAATGGTTGAAACATATTGATCCAATGAGTTAGGAATTAGCAAAACCAAATCATCAGGATTATAGGTGTTCTCAGTATAATATCCCAATTCAGAACTTTCGCCGGTTGAAAATTGTGCGTTAAAATCTAGTTTATGTTCCGGCTGTTCAAATTTTTTATTCCAGTACAAACTAGCGTCTAAGCCGTATTTATCACCAGGATCGTTACTTAATCTTTGCCACACATCGTAACGAGATACGGAGTCATATGAATAATAATACATATCTCCCGTGCGCTCTTCTCTGCCTATATTTCCGTTTACTGAAAAGCCTGTTGTGTTTTTAGGGTTGATATAAAAATCAGTTCCAAACTTGAGCATTTGTCCCTGACGTAAATGGGTTCCGGTACGTGATTGAACTTGTTTATCATAACTGTTGTTATACCATGTTTCATTGGTTTGATCAAAGTTGCGATACCCCTCATACCAATTTGAACTATAACCGCCATAAATATTGAAGAATTGATTACGATAAGCAAGGTTCAGGGCAATGTTGTGATTAAATCCTAAAAATTGGTTAAACGTATCAAGTGAATCAGGATGTATACCATTTTCAAGACTCAGGTCAATACTGGCATTGAAGCCTTTTAATTTATTTTTTTTGAGTACGATATTGATGATACCTGACATGCCATCAGGGTCATATTTGGCAGATGGATTTGTAATAATTTCTATAGATTCAATTGAGCTTGCCGGAATTGAAGTAAGCGCACCTTGTCTTCCGCTTCCGGTAATTGAAGATGGCCGCCCATCAATCAGAATGGTAACATTTGCACTGCCTCGTAAACTTACATTGCCATCCATATCAATGGTAACTGAAGGTACATTTTGCAAAACATCAAGTGCTGTTCCGCCTTGTGAAGTCAATTGTTTATCAACGCTAAAAACTTTGCGATCAATTTGTGCAATCACTTCTTGTTTCTCATAGACTACATCAACTTCTCCCAGTTGATTTGCTGAAGTGAGCATATTTAAATTCCCTAAATCAATACGTGTTTGTTTCTCGTTAAAAAAGAGCGAATCAATGAACAGAGGTTCAAATCCAAACGAGGTAATTTTTGCAATAGATGGTCCGGCCGGAATTTCAGAGATTACAAAATTCCCCAAGCTATCAGCTAAACCACCTGTCAGCACACTACTATCACGCACACTGATTAGAAAAATTTTAGCATACGGAACAGATGTTTGATTGACACCAGAAACCACTCGTCCGGTCAAGGTGCCAATTTTAGGTCGCTCACCGGTGCCGGGCTGAGCGAAAAGAAACGTGAGAGAGAAAAAACCTGATAAAAATATAAGTGCGCGTAGTGCCATCCGTTGTAGTTTGTACAAAATTACCCAATATCCTCGCTTTGACAATCTTTTTAGACAAATGGTTTAATTATCTGATAAAAGATCGTTGTAACTTTCAGCCGTTAAAACATTATAGTTGCACCGCATGAACAGACAGTTGATTCTTTTATTTTTACTCTTCTCTTGTAAGGCGCACAGTCAGCGTATTGATAATATACTGGCACAAACCAGAACGCAAATCACCAAACTAGAAACTCAAAGAAAGCAATGTCTGCACCATTATTCCTTGTGATTTTGCTGAAGCCAATTTTGACTTTCGTGATCTTTCATCATTAACCGTGATCAAGGTATATTATGTGTACACGCAGTATCGTGAAAGTGAAACGTTCAGTCAACCTGTGCTTGACAGATCACGCATGAATCAGTTGTATCGGGTTTATCCATTTTTAATAGATGATGTTTTAATTGAATGGGAGATTATTGAGCAAACCGGTTGTAAAATAACGGAAGACGGAGATTCGTATTTTCATGGTTTTGTTTTATATCATCGTCCGGTAGAATCAGAAGAATCACGCGCTGCAGAATTAAATTGGATGCATAATTTTTTAGCAGACACAAAAAAAGAAACTTATTATGATATGTATCAAGACCCTGTGGCAAGTCAGCTTGGTTCAGATACCATTGAACTAAAAACTGAACTAAAAACGCAGCCGGCATCCTTCGTTGGTGGTGACAATGAATTATTTTCACACTTCAGACAATCACTTAAAAACTCTCCTGAAATTAGTCCGGCACGAGATGATGTGTGGGTAACAATTCAAATCACCGTGAATGAAAATGGTCAGATAGAAAATTTGACTTTTATTGGCGAATATTCTACATCAGCTAAAAACAAGGTTGAAAACGCCTTTAAAGAAATGCCCTTGTGGCAACCGGCACTTGAGAATGGGAAAAAAGTAAGTTCAGTGGTGAATCTGGAAATTCGCGTATCCTATTCAATTGAAGTGAACGGCATGTATACCAGAGATGGAAAACGACCTGAATTTAAAGATGATCAGATAGACATGCCTGAAGGAATCACGGGCACCGATATCAACCTGCTCCAAACCGGTGAACCTTTCAGCGTAAAAAACACGGCACCTTACAAAGGGTTAGACTTACTAAAGAATAAAAAAAATCTTGCTATGATCATGGATGTAACCGGCAGCATGTATACCCATATTGCAGGCATGATATCATGGATGCAAACCTATTCAATCAATCACCCATTCACTAGTTTTACTTTTTTTAATGACGGAGATAAAAAAACCACCAAGCAAAAAAGAATAGGTGGCGCAGGCGGAATTTATTTTACAAAATCTGCCGGTGAATTGAATGAAAAAATTGATGAAGCCATGCTCAAAGGCAATGGTGGTGAAGCACCTGAAAATGATATTGAAGCTTTGCTTTACGCCATTCAGCACGATGAACAAGCCGAAGAACTGGTTTTAATTGCAGATAATTTTTCAGAGGTGAGAGATATGGAATTGCTGAATCACGTTACCAAACCTGTTCATGTTATACTTTGTGCTGCACCAAAATTTGTGCGACCAGAATATCTGAAAATTGCAAAAGATACCGGAGGATTGTTTATAGTCAACGGAGAAATCACTGATCTATCAAATGTGAAAAATGGAGACATTGTCTTAATTCAAAAAGTAAAATATCACTATAAAAACAATCAGTTTGAGATTGATCATAAGGGAGATATTCATTATTGATTTTGAATAAATAGTTCTTTAACTGAACAGAAGAAACATATCTTCATGTACCTTAGCAAATCATTACCCAAAACATAAATTACTGCATGCGCAAATTATTTTTTCTTATTCTGCTTGCTTGGTTTCATAGCCAAAGCTTTGCACAAGACGTTCAATTATCAGGATCAATCAAACAAGACAGTTCAGAAATTCCAATGGGGCAATTTATCATCTACTCATTGCCTGACTCTGCATTGATTAAAGGTGGTTACATTGATTCTCTTTATTTTGAAACCGTTTTTGATGGATCAAAAGGACGTGAATACCTCATTAAAATTAGTCTGGTCGGTTATCAAGACACCCTCATTTGGTTTGAGAAAACAAGTGAGACCATACACTTAGGTGAAATTGATTTGAGCTCAGCCAGAGAATTGCAAACTGTTGAAGTAGTTTATAGAAAACCTGAATTTCAGCGCACCTTAGACGGTATTACAGTCAACGTGCAAGGCACAACACTTCAAACATTAAACACCCTTTTTGATATCCTCATTGCATCACCAAAACTAAGTTCACCGGATGGAGAAAAAATAGAGATCATTGGTCGTGGAGCACCACTTATTCTCATTGACAGGCAACCCATCATTACCATTGATGAACTTCGCGCTGTGCCGGCAAGTATGGTTGAGAGTATTCAAATCATCACCAATCCATCAGCTAAATATAAGGCGCAAGGAAGTGCCAATGGAGTGATTGAAGTATTTACAAAAAACTTTGCACTGGAAGGATACAACATGAACGTAAGCACATCAGGAGGTGTAAATACGCAACTTATGCCAACAGCAGGACTCAATTTAGGACTCAACATAAAACGCAGTAAATTTTCAATGAACGGTTATTTGGGGGCAAGCTTGAATACATCATACAGTGAGGGGTATAGTGAGGCAAGTTCAGTGAGTGATTCAGAAATACTTTATAGCACCCCTTTTGACACTAAAAATCAAAACACTTGGTCGTACTATCAGCTTAAAACTGCCTATAGAATCAGTGAAACACAAAAAATCACCGCAGGTTTCAGAGGGAATGCCAGCTTCAGTACGAGTGATGCAAATTCTCTGACATCCTACTTTCAAAATGGAGCCACTATAACTAACACCACATCAAGTGGAGACACACGCTACATTTGGATGAGTAATAGCGGATTTATTAATTATCAAATTGAAACTGACACCAACAAAAGTTATCTTGAAGTCAATTTAAACTTGGTGCAAAAAAAAGGCAACTCAAACGGTACATCCATCAATGAATACTATAATTTTATATCTCTGGATTCAAGTGAATTCAGCTTGCGCACTGAGTCGCGTGATCAACCGTTGATTGGTGAGCTACGCCTCAATTATGAACATAATTTTGATACCAGCGGATGGCAACTCAGAACCGGATTTACGTATAGCGAATTGCTCAACAAAAAAGCGTACATCAGATTTAATAAGGCAGGTGATGAGTGGATTGAAGATCAGTTTTTCACTAATTCATATGATTATAAAGAACACCTTGGAACCGCTTACGTTGAAATTTCAAAAGACTGGAAAAAAGTTGGTTTTCGGGTTGGACTAACAGCTGAATATACGGGTCTTGAAGGTTACAGCAATTCTCTCAATAAACAATTCATTGATTCATTGTACATACTTCCATTTCCATCAGCCAGTATTTTATATCAACCTACAGAAAATATTGGACTTACCCTCTCCTATTCCAGCGGAATTGATCGTCCGCAGTTTTCAGATTATGATCCATTCATTCGGTTTGAAGACAGCTTGAATATATCTTACGGAAATCCCTATCTAAGACCATCTGTTTCTCACTCATTTGGTTTTGATTTAGATTTATTTTACGCGTATTCCATTTCATTCTGGTATGATCATAACGCTGACCCTATCAGTGAAATTTCTTTTTTTAATGATTCAAGTTTTTTAACTGAAACAACACCGTGGAATGCATTGTATGATCGCTCCATTGGCACAGATTTAAGCATACCCATTCAGTTAGATTGGCTGCAAGGATGGAACTCCATGTGGTTCAACTATAGCTATTATAGTTTCAGACCAGAATTTCAACGAAGTGATTTTACCAATGTGTCGTTTGGAATTTACTCATACCTAACCTTTATTTTACCTAAAAATTTTTCCATCATGAATCAATTAAATATTTATCGGTGGGCATCAGCAGAATATTTATCAAATACGCAAGTAAACTGGGGATTGAGATTTACTAAAAAATTCCTGAATAATGATTTGCAAGTTTATTTAGATGTTTCAAATATTCTACCGCCTAAAAACATATCCTCATCTTTCGGGGGAAATTATATATACCGCAGTGAAGCACAATACGCGTTCACCTCGTTCAAATTAGGATTGTATTATAAATTTGGCCGTTTGAAACAAGCAACACAAATACAGGAATCCAACTCAGGGCAATCAGGTAGAATCTAATTTTGTCTTGTCTCCTTGCACACTTAGGTTTGATTCATTATCAGATCATTAATCTGCAATAATTTTCAACATTATTTCAACTTCTCAACATTTTAGACCGGAGGTTAGATGAATCTTATCAAATTGCGTAAATTAGTGTCCAAAACAATTTTTACGCATGGCACAAGATACAAAGGTGATGAACGCACCTGACCAAAAATATCTCACTGAGGTTTTGAATGATTATAGAATTGCACGTATTTCACGTGAATGTTCATTATTAGGCAGACGTGAAGTGTTAGGTGGTAAAGCAAAATTCGGAATTTTTGGAGACGGAAAAGAAGTGGCGCAATTAGCCATGGCAAAACAATTTCAGAATGGAGATTTCAGATCAGGCTACTATCGGGATCAAACATTCATGATGGCTATTGGTGCCCTGAGTGTAAAAGAATATTTTGCCGCATTGTACGCACATACAGATCTTGAAAAAGAACCTGCATCAGCCGGAAGACAAATGGGCGGGCACTATGCAACCCGTTCATTGAATGAAGATGGTACTTGGAAAAATTTGATGGCGCAAAAAAATTCAAGCGCAGATATTTCACCAACCGGAGGTCAAATGCCTCGTTTGGTTGGTTTGGCACTGGCTTCAAAAATTTATCGCAATAACACAGCCTTACATGGCATGACCAATTTTACCAATAAAGGAAATGAGGTGGCGTTTGGCACCATTGGTGATGCCAGCACATCTGAAGGACCTTTTTGGGAATCTATCAATGCCGCAGGTGTTCTGCAAATTCCACTCGCAATTTCTGTCTGGGATGATGGCTACGGAATTTCAGTACCTAAAAAATATCAGACAACAAAAAGCTCTATATCAACCGCCTTATCAGGCATGCAGCGTACAAAAGATAATCCGGGTTATGAAATTTTCAAAACCAAAGGATGGGATTATCCTCACTTGTGTGAAACGTATGAAAAAGCAATTAAAGTTTGTCGTGAAGAACATGTGCCGGTTTTAATTCATGTTGAAGAAGTAAATCAACCTCAAGGTCACTCAACTTCAGGCTCACATGAACGTTATAAATCTCCTGAACGCTTGCAGTGGGAAAGCGATATGGATTGCGTTGAAAAATTCAAATCGTTCATCATCTCAGCTGAAATTGCAACCAAACAAGATTTGGATGCAATGGATGAAGAAGCTAAAAAATTTGTGCGTGATCAAAAAAATCTTGCTTGGAAAGAATTTACTGAAGAGCAAAAACACGATGTAAACACAGTTTGCTCATTACTAGATAATCTTGCTGCCCAAAGCGTCAATGGCGCATTCATCAAAAAAATAAGCGATGAATTAAAAAAGGCAATGGACCCAATTAAAAAAGATGTGTTCACCGCAATAAAAAAATCACTTCGGTATCTGCGAGGTGAAAATTTGCCGGAAAAACAAAATCTCATACAATTTTTGCGTGAACGTGAACAATCAAATTTTGATAAATATTCTTCATTCCTCTATTCGCAATCAGCTCATTCAGCATTAAAAATTAATGCAAAACCGGTTCAATTCAATTCAGATGAAATGATTGACGGCAGATTAGTTTTACGAAATAATTTTGATGCCCTGTTTGCAAAATATCCTGAAATATTAAGCTTTGGAGAAGATGTTGGAAAAATTGGCGGCGTGAATCAAAGTATGGAAGGCATGCAAGAAAAGTATGGTGAAATACGCGTTTCAGATACAGGTATACGTGAGTGCACTATTGTTGGACAAGGTATTGGATTAGCTATGCGCGGGCTGAGACCTATTGCAGAAATTCAGTATCTTGATTACCTACTCTACGCTATTCAGGTAATGAGTGATGATTTAGCTACTGTTCAATATCGCACCAAAGGAGGACAAAAAGCACCACTGATCATTTCAACACGTGGACACCGACTTGAAGGTGTTTGGCATTCAGGTTCACCAATGGGAATGATCATCAACGCCGTCCGCGGCATGTATGTTTGCGTGCCTCGTAACATGACTAAAGCGGCAGGTTTTTACAATACCTTGCTTGCTTCTGATGATGCAGCTTTGGTGATTGAACCACTTAACGGTTATCGCATCAAAGAAAAAGCGCCTATTAATTATGGTGATTTTTATGAGCCACTCGGTCAGGTTGACGTGGTGAATGAAGGAACTGACCTCACCCTTTTATCATACGGATCTACATTTAATATTTGTAGTGATGTGATCAAACAACTGGCTGAAGCAGATATTTCAGTTGAATTGATTGATGCGCAAACACTCATTCCATTTGATCTTGAAGGTGAAGTAGCAAAATCGCTTAAAAAAACCGGCAGACTTGTCATCGTAGATGAAGATGTTGAATCCGGTGCAACAGCTTATCTTTTGGATCAGATACTGGTAAAACAAAAAGGATATTTTCACCTTGATTCGCAACCACTCACTATCACGGCGAAAGATCATCGTCCGGCTTATGGAACAGATGGAGATTATTTTTCAAAACCCAATCATGAAACTATTTTTGATGAAATTTATGGCATGATGCGTGAGGCAGATCCGGGAAAATATCCTGCAATCTATTAAACTGATCAATCAAATTTTCAACATGGAGATAGAGCAGCTTTTTTTCTTCATGAATTTTATCAATCATTAATTTTTACGAGATGAAAAAAATTCTCATTGTACATGCGCATCCTGAACCGCAAAGTTTTTGCAGTGCATTAAAATCTAAAGCTGAATCATACTTCAATGCACATGGGGCTGAAGTAAAAGTGACTGATTTATACCAAATAGGTTTCAACCCTGTTGGCGGTAAAGACGATTTTTTATCGTTGAGTAATCCATCCTATTTCAAATATCAGGCTGAGCAGACAAATGCTTCACAACATAATTTGTTTTGTGCTGAAGTCAAAGCAGAAATGGAAAAACTGGAATGGTGTGATACACTTATTTTCAATTTTCCGCTTTGGTGGTTTGGTTTGCCCGCAATATTAAAAGGCTGGGTTGACCGAGTTTTTGCCATGGGATTTGTCTATGGAGCCGGCAAAGGAGTTTACGACAACGGTGTGTATAAAAATAAAATAGCTTTTGCTGTAATTACCACAGGTGGGCCAGAGCAAGCATACGGTAACACAGGAAAAAATGGAGACCTGGACACCATTCTTTTTCCAATTCATCACGGCATGTTTTATTTTGCCGGTATGCAAGTGATTAATCCCTTCATCAGTTTCTCGCCTGTTCGCCTATCTGATGATGAACGACAAAAAGAAATCCTGCGATTTGAAAATTTTCTAGCAGAAATTAACTCGGCGAAGAGGTTGTATTGATGGTTTTTTTCCTCTCTCCTCTTTCCTCTATCCACAAGAGAGAGGAAGTGACGCAACTTCGCACTCTTTCTAAACAATTACGCCCTGGCTTTCCCCCTCGCTGAGGGGGATTAAGGGGGAGGAAAGGAAGTGACGTTAAATAGAAATCTTCAGAAACCCTTGTGTTTTTTTCCTCTCTCCTCTTTCCTCTCTCCACAAGATAGGAAGTGACGTTACTTCGCACTCTTTCTAAACAATTACGCCCTGGCTTTCCCCCTCGCTGAGGGGGATTAAGGGGGAGGAAAGGAAGTGACGTTAAATAGAAATCTTCAGAAACCCTTGCGAAGTGGCCTTCCTCTCCTTTGGAGAGGATTGAGGAGAGGAAAAATCAATCACACTTAAAATTCCTTGAAACAATTTCGTATGGATAAAGAGAATCCTGTGAAAGAAAATCTAAAATTTCAGACCAAATGAGATATTCTACTTCATCGGTTGTCTCAATGTTTTCTTCGTATGATTCATATTGTTCTACATAATTACCGGGCATCATAGCCGGTGGAGGCAGTGGCTTGCCTTGACCAATTTGTGAAATGCGGCTGGTATAATGAAGTTTCAGGCTGTCATTTTGTAGATTCCAGGTTCCTTTCATTTGCATTCCAACATGATTATTAAAAATTAGCGAACCATTGGGGCAAAAAGTGTATTCGTTGTCATCACTTGCAAATCTTTCTGCTAATATCCATCCTGCGGGAGGCGTGAAGTCCAAATCAGACAAGGTATCAACATTTACAGTTGTTGAACTATCTTTTAAATTTTCATTTTCTGATGAAATTTGATTTGTGTCAGATGCGCAAGAATAAAATCCTGCAAAGCAAAAAAGAAAATAATAAACTGCTGTTTTCATTTCAATGATTACTTAAGATCCAAACTGATTCAAATGGTGGTCAAGGTGCACATAAATTAATCTGCCCCATTGTTTTTTTGTCAATTTTCCAAACACGGCATGTGCGTGAACTGCGTTGTCAGCAATAGCAATAAAGTCTTCAAGTTTTCTCAGCAAATAATCGCGGTCAGCATCAAAATTTACGGGCTTTGACCCTAACCTGTGCGGATCAAGTTCTGCCAGGGTTTTTACTTTTCCTTTTGGTGCCTTCATTCCTGCAAGTATTAGTTTTTTTACCAAGGTGCGAGTTAAAAATTTTGATTTGTTCTCAGCATGAATTTCACCGGTTGCCAATTTTACCTGATCAGCACAATGACAAAGCATTTCACCCACATTCATTTTACCCCAAATAGGCAAGTCATCGCGTTTGAGATCAGCAATGCGGACTTTTATTAAGTCATAATCTTTTTTAATCAGAATGTTTCCCATCAGCCGATTTTAAAAATAAACGATAGCGAAGATAAGATAAAATGCATAGACAGATAAGAAGGAAAACAGTTATTGGCACCCACATTTCAATAGGTATGCGATCACCTTGTGCATACGAGTGCAAACCACTGAGGTAATAATTCACGCCAAAAAATGTCATGATGATACTTGAGTAACCCCAGAGCGCTGCAATATTCATAGTGAACACCCCCTGCATGCGAGGTATAAATCTGAAGTGTAAAATCATGGCGTAGATTACCACAGATGCAAGCGCCCAAGTTTCTTTGGCATCCCAGCCCCAGTATCTGCCCCAACTTTCATTTGCCCATACACCGCCTAAGAATGTACCAACGGTTAGCAAGAATAATCCAACAATAATAGCTATTTCAATAATGTAAGTAATCTGTTGTGCATTTACACGGATGCTCGCTTTATTATGATCGTTCACAAAACAAAAGAGTAAGAAGTTTACCAGCGCAAGTATGGCAGCAATTCCCAGAAATGCATAACTGGCAGTGATCACCGCCACGTGAATCATGAGCCAGTATGATTGCAATACAGGCACAAGAGGACTAATATCAGGATCCATATTATTCATGTGTGCCACAAACAACATCAACCAGGTTAAAATACTTCCCGCACCAAGCACAATGGTATTTAATCTATAAAAAATTAAGGTAACAACTGCCGTAATAAATCCAATAAAAACCATGGCTTCATACCCATTACTCCACGGTGCATGACCTGAAATATACCAGCGCATACCTAAACCTGAACCGTGCAGAATAGTCATCAATAACACAATAATAAATCCAATACGCAGTGGCCATTTCATGCTATCCTTTTTAAGGAACACGCTAACAAACCCAACAATCAGCATCAGGAAACCGATGATCAAATGTCCGTAATTCAGCCGCTTGAATAAATTCATTTCATTGTACATGATTTCAAGATTCACCAACTGGTCAGATGGCATAATTTCAGGCGGAGCGGCAGCGCGTTGAAACTCACGAATGACTTGAATTCCCAGATTGGCCTGTGACCAGTCTCCGGTTTCATATCCCATTTGTATTCCTTCAAAATAACGCATGGTAATTAGGCCTAATACTTCTGCATCTTCACCGGTGAAAGGTGCTGCCGGATCAAAAGGCGAATACCAGGTATTGTTTGAATCAGCCGGCATTGGAAAAATTTTTAAATAATAACCACTGAAAACACCAATCAATACATTGAAACGTTCGTCTGTTTTTAATATGTCTTTATCATATTTATTCTGATCAGCCGGACGCTTGAGTTGCGCTGCTATTACATCATCATACAATAAATAATTGCCATCCATATCCAAAAAATCTGATACACATGCACGGTTATTTCCTTCAGGCAGATTGAGTTTTTTTCCAATTTGATCATTTGGAATGGCTATGAGTGGTTCTGTTGCCCACTCTTCTTTGTTGGAATGGATACCCAAAAAAACTTGCGTTGCTGATAAACCTTTGTATTTGTCTGCCCGATAAACTTTTCTCAAAATTTCAAGCGCTACCGTATGTACCGGTTTTTGTCTGCCTTTAAAATCTTGTACTATCAAACGTGAAAACTGATCAGCATGTTCTTTATCTATAATATTTTCAGGTTGCGCCATCAAACTGCCTGATGAAAAAACTCCAAGCATGAACAAAAGTGCAAGCGAAACTTTTTTCATATCCAATTCTTTTGTTTTTCTTACAAGATATCTGAATCGGCCGTTGCGAGCAAAGAGATTGAGAATGAAACCTAAACCAAGTAAAAAATATCCGATGTATGTAATCAAAGTTCCCGGTTTGTCATAGTTCACTGAAAGAATGGTGCCGCGTTCATCAGGATCATAAGACGATTGAAAAAAACGGTATCCACCATAATCAAGTACGTGGTTCATAAAAATACGATGATCAAATTGTTGTCCTGTTGCGTGATCAAGCACCGTGACTTCACTGGCAAATGATGAAGGATTATTGGTGCCGGGATAACGCTCCATCTGAAAATCATTCAGAAAAAGTGAAAATGGTAATTCAATAATGCGTGAACCCCATGCCAGTTCATAATTTAAATCTCCAAGCGTAAATTTGATCAGCTTTGGATAAATACCTAAACCACCCGGCAAAAGAATCTCTTTCGTTAGTTCACCCTGAGAAACTTTCATCAATAAACCATCAGGACCACGCTCACCGGACTGTGCAGAAACATATTGCAATTCACCGTGCTTAAAATAATTACGCAATACAAAGCGCGTACCTTCAACATTGTATAAACGACCAAAAGTAAGCGAGTGCACAGTATCTGCAGACAAAACTCCTTCAGTAGAATCACTCATTTGGTAATATTGAATATCAGCATCTGCAATGATAACCAAACCAGAGTCAGAGGACTGAATATTTACAAGAGAAAAGGCAGATGTATCATTAAACCCAATAAAGATTCCACCGGTGGATAATACCTCACTTGATTTGATATAATTATAATCTCTGCCCTGTTCACCAACCGTTACCAATTCAAGCCATGCATCACCTGTCTGGGTTTCAATGAGGGTATCTTTGATGTTGGGAATAAAATCAACGAATTCAAATTTTATTGATTGATCTTGTCCGGGAAAATCAACTTCATGATCAAAGTAATTATGACCATAATCAGGTGAACCATCATCTTTTCTATTGTAGACATTGGTATCAAGCATTACTGGTACATCTACTCTGTATTGTTTATTGAAATCATGCACCAGCGCTTGAAAATAGGTATCAGAGCTCAATAATTCATTAGAGGCTTGCCCTTCACGAATGCGCATGTTGCCCTCATAACCAATTTTACGCGTTGTATAAGCACCGGCAACAATCACCAACAAAGACAGGTGAAAAGTCAAGGAGCCAATTTTACTTAGTTTGAACAAATTATACCGGTAGATATTGAAAATCAGACTCAATGAGAGATAGAACAGAATCAATTCAAACCAAAGAGTGCGATAAATATGTTTTTGAGCCGCTAGTCTGCCAAAGTCATTTTCATAAATTGTAGCATACCCGATTACCGCAAAAAAAGCGAACAAAGCCACCGCCATCAGTGACATTGAGAATATACGTCGGAGTAGTTTGTCCATCCTGAAACCGTGTAATTAGTAAATGTGGTACAAAGTTACAGTAAAGAATAATACAAACTCATTAGGACAGCACTTGAGAATGACTGTTCTCATTACGAAAAGATTGAATAATTGCTCTTAAGTTGAAACCAATGAATAAATATATGCCTTATTTCAGCGGCTTAATTGGTTAATTTGAATTGAAGTTCTATATTTGCACCCGTTCAAAAAATTCTAGAAAGAATAAACTACCTGATAAAATGAGAAATAAAGGATTTTTCTGGTCAATTACAATTGCCCTCGCACTTGCTTGTATTTACCAGCTTTCATTCAAATGGGCAACAAACAGAGTTGAAAATAAAGCTATTGAATACGGTCTTGAAAAAGTTGATTCATTAGTTGCTAACAACGTACCGTCCTTTATTGCCGGTAAAGACACACTAACAGTTGCTGATCCAATTGATCAAGATCAGATTGCTGATTTTTTCCGTCAAAAATATTTGGCTGACATTTCAAATGAATCAGTTCACTTGGGTTATACTTATTCAGAGTGTAAAGAAAATGAGTTGAACTTTGGTCTTGACTTGCAAGGAGGTATGAGTGTTACCCTTGAAATTTCTGTGCCTGAACTGGTAGATAAACTTGCCGGAAACACACGTAACCCTGAGTTTAGAAAACCATTTGAATCTGCCCTTACCCGCACTGCAAATGGTGAAGGTGATTTCATTGATATGTTTCAAGAAGAATATGAGAAAATGTTCCCGCAAGGTGCCATGGCAAAAATTTTCCACCCGCACAATCAAGAAAACATTCAACCCAACAATACCAACGATGAAGTAATTGACTTTTTGAAAAAGCAAGCTGATGGTGCCTTGGATGGTGTTGAAGTAATCATTGAAAAACGGGTTAACGCATTTGGGGTTTCTCAACCAACTATTCAAAAACAGACCGGATCAAACCGAATCTATGTTGAATTACCAGGCGTAGTTGACCGTGAAACTGTGCGTAAACGTCTACAAGCAACTGCAAATCTTGAATTTTTTGAAGTGTATGATAATGCGTATGACGGAATTGGAAACAAAATTCTGGAAGCAGAAAAAAAATTCGCTGATTTTCTTTCAACTGAAAAAACAGATACTCCTGTAATACTTGACAGCGCAGCATTAGCTAATGATTCAAGTGCAGTTTCCAATGATTCATTACAAGTTGCAACAGACGGTGACAGCACTGAAACAGACCTCTTGTCAGAAGCTGAATCAACAGATACCGCTGCATCAGCAGATATGACAGATGCTGAGCGTGATCAAAAATATCCTATCACATCAAAACTTACTCCTTCATTCAGTTATGATAATCAAAACCAACCGGTAGGTTTCAGTGAAGGACCTGTTGTAGGTTTTGCATCTGTTGGTGATACGGCGCTAATCAATTCACGCATTGCGCACCCTGAATTCAGTAAATACATGCCTGAAGATTTAGTTTTCATGTGGGAAGCTAAAGAGATGATGGATGAAAACAAAATTGAAATTGGCTTGATTCGTTTGTACGCTATTAAAGTGCCTGAAGGTGGTGCGCAAGTAGATGGTGAAGATATTGATGAATCATCCTATTCTACCAATCCGCAAAACCCAAGTGAGGTGCGCGTAACTATGCGTATGACTCAACTTGGTGCAGACAAATGGGCTGAGATGACAGGCAACAACGTGGGTAAATCTGTAGCTATCACCATGGACCGAATGGTTTACTCAGCGCCTGTAGTGCAAGAAAAAATGACAGAAGGTATTTCAGAAATTACCGGACCGACCATTGATTTGAAAGAAGCGAAAGAATTATCCGGCTTACTGAATGCAGGAGCTTTACCGGCACCTGCGCGTATCATTGATGAAAGTGTTGTTGAAGCATCTTTAGGTGAAGCAAATATCACAGCAGGTTTCACCTCGTTTGTTGTTGCGTTCTTATTGGTTCTGGTTTACATGGTGTTTTATTATGGCCGTGCGGGCTTAATTGCCAATGTTGCTTTGATTGTAAACATCTTCTTTTTGATTGGTGCATTGGCATCATTAAAAGCAATTCTTACACTACCTGGTATCGCGGGTATCGTGCTCACCATTGGTATGGCGGTTGATGCCAACGTACTTATTTTTGAACGTGTGCGTGAAGAGATGAGATTAGGTAAAGGTTTGAAAAATGCCGTGAGCGAAGGTTTCAAACGCGCCTTGTCTTCTATTCTTGACGGTAACATCACAACTTTATTAACCGGTATTGTACTTGCCTCTTTTGGAACCGGACCCATCAAAGGATTTGCTACTACCTTGATCATTGGTATTTTCACTTCCATGTTTGCTGCATTGGTAGTGACCAGACTCATCATGGTTTTCTTTATGGATCGTGATAAAAACATCAATTTCTCTACAAAAATTACAGAGAAATGGTTTACTAAAATCAACTTCCCTTTTGTTGCTAAAAGAAAATTATTCTATTTGATATCAGGTGCTGTTATCACAATTGGTTTAATCTCCATGTTCACCAGAGGATTGGATTTGGGTGTAGATTTCCAAGGTGGTCGTCAGTACAAAGTGGAATTTGAAGGTGAAGCAAACCCTGAAGCTGTTGCCACCAGTTTGACAGATGAATTTGAGGGAGCCCCAATTGTTAAAAGGGTTGACAACAAACGCACCGTGTTAATTACCACAACTTACCGCATTACAGAGTCATCTGATACCGTGAACTCTGAAGTTGAAGAACTGGTTAAAACCGGCCTTGCAGAATTTGGACCTTCCAACATTGTAGAATCCAAAATGATTGCACCAACTATTTCTAAAGATTTGAGAAGCAATTCAGTTTATGCCGTTGTATTTTCACTACTCATCATCTTCCTATACATTTTATTGCGATTCAGAAAATGGCAATATGGTTTAGGTGCAACACTCTCATTGGCGCATGACGTGTTAATTGTACTTGGCTTGTTCTCTATCTTCTGGGGTGTCTTGCCATTCTCACTTGAAATAGATCAGGCATTTATTGCGGCTATCTTAACGGTAGTAGGTTATTCAATCAACGATACGGTGGTTGTGTTTGACCGCGTAAGAGAATATCTTGGTATGTATCCGAAAAAAGATGAGAAAGAAACAATCAATATGGCGGTTAACTCAACTCTTGGGCGAACCATTAATACCTCAATGACCACATTCATTGTATTGCTTGCCATGTTTATTATGGGTGGTGAAGCCATTAAAGGATTCATCTTTGCCATTATGATTGGTGTAGTGGTTGGTACCTACTCATCTATCTGCATTGCAACACCAACAGTACTTGATTTTGGAAAAAAGAAAAATGTACATGAAGTGAAATAATCTTTAACAAAGACAATAATCACAAAAGCCTTCCTACCTTTGGGGAGGCTTTTTTATTTAGTATGTATTTGCTTTTTTTAAATGATGTGGGTACCGGCGAGTTTTTGCTAATTGTCGCTGTTGTGCTCATGTTGTTTGGTTCAAAAGGCGTTCCAGATATTGTAAAAAATCTTGGCAAAGGCATACGTGAAATTAAATCAGCCAGTGATGAGATTAAACGTGACATTCAAAACTCAGCATTAGAAATGCGCAGAGACATGAATTTGCCATCAGTAGATGAACTGGCTAAAATGGATGAAATAAAATCATTGGAAAAAGACATCAACACCGCAATCAAAGCTCCTGATCTCTCAGTGCCAACAGAGAATCCAAAGAAAACCACCGAGACAAAAGAAGAAGATCAAACCAAGGCAGGAGTATAGCTATTGTATAATTCGTGCAAGAAGCTACTACGAAATTTGGTGATTGAACTTGAATCAAATTATCTTCTAACTAAATTACCCCAACCTCTTCAAATCACTGATCGTTTTTTTTGGATCGGCAGAATTGAAAACAAAACTTCCTGCAACCAAGGCGTGAGCACCGGCAGCGAGTAAGCGTTTACCGGTTTCAGTATTAACACCTCCATCTACCTCAATCCATGTTTGAAGTGATAAAGCATCAATTTTTTTTCTCAATTGAGCAACTTTATTGACAGTTGATTCAATGAATTTTTGACCTCCAAAACCTGGATTCACTGACATGATTAATACCAAATCAAGTTCAGGTAAAATTTCATCCAAAACTGAAACAGGCGTATGCGGATTCAGTGCAACACCCGCTTTCATTCCTTCACTTTTTATCAATTGGATAGTGCGATGCAAATGAGTGCAAGCCTCGTAATGAACGGTGAGCCAATCAGCACCTGCTTTTTTAAATTCAGCTACATACTGGTCAGCGTGCGCAATCATTAAATGAACATCCAAGGGTTTTTTCGCATGCTTTTTTATGGCAGACATTACGGGAAAACCAAAAGAAATATTGGGAACAAAAACTCCGTCCATCACATCAATATGCAACCAATCAGCCTCACTTTGATTCAGCATTTCAACATCACGCTGAATGTTTGCAAAATCACAGGACAACATGGAAGGAGAAATGATGGGCATAATCTTATTTCAATAATTTGATAATTTGTTCAGCAAGTTCAATCCCAATTCGGTCTTGCGCTTCATCAGTTGCAGCGCCGATATGTGGAGTAGATGCAATTTTTTCATGTACCAGCAATTCGTGTTTTGGCGTAGGTTCTTTTTCAAACACATCTAATCCGGTTGCGCGCACCTGGCCTGAGTCAAGCGCTTTGATTAGTGCATTTTCATCAATCACACCACCGCGCGCAGCGTTGACTAGTATCACGCCTTTTTTCATTTTAGAAAATTCTGCTTCGCCAATCACGGCAGCACCATTAGCTTGCTTTGGCACGTGCAATGAAATGTAATCTAAATCTGCAATTACTTCTGACAAATCTTTCATTGGTGTGATGGTAACTTTCACATCACCATGTCCTGCTATCGGAACTTTAATTTCAACCGGATTGGTATAAAGATCAATGGCAATTACTTTCATACCACAACCCAATGCATAACTTGCAACAGATTGACCAATGCGGCCAAATCCAACAATGCCTAAAGTTTTTCCACGCAGTTCTTGTCCTTTACCATATCTCTTTTTCAGCGCTTCAAAATCTTTATCACCACTTACCGGCATTTGACGATGTGAGTGAAACAAATCACGTGAAAGTGAAAACATAGTTCCAATCACTAATTCAGCAACTGACTGAGATGATGCGCCTGGCGTGTTGATAACGTGCAAGCCTTTGCCACGTGCATAATCAACGTCTATATTATCCATTCCAACTCCACCACGTCCAATGAGTTTCAAACCGGGACATGCATCAATCATATCTTTTCTCGCTGTGGTTGCACTTCTTACCAACAAAGCGGTGATGCCTTCATTATTGATGTGGTTGATCAACTGATCTTGCGCAACTTTGGTTGTGCTTACATTGAATCCTGCTTTTGCCAATACGTCAACAGCGTCTTTAGAAATGCCGTCGTTTGCTAATATCTTCATAATGTCAGTTTAATAAAATCTTATTATCCGCGTTTTTTAGCTAGTTCTTTCATTACATCAACCAATACCTGAACGGATGAAATTTCAAGTGCATTGTACATTGATGCGCGATATCCACCTACATCACGGTGTCCTTTCAAACCATCAATGCCGGCTGCTTTCCACATGTCATTGAATTCTTTTTCAAGCTCATTGTTGGTGAGTACAAAAGTTGCATTCATAACTGAACGATCTTCTTTTGCTGTGGTTCCGGTGAATAAAGGATTTGAATCAATTTCATCATACAATAAATCTGCTTTAGCCTGATTGCGTTTTTGCATTGCCTCTACTCCACCGTTTTTCATCAAATGGCGCAAGTTTAACATGGCAACATAAACAGAAAATACCGGCGGTGTATTGAACATTGATTCTTTGTCCTGATGTATTTTCAGGTTGAGATATGAAGGAATATTTCCGTAGGTTGATTTACCTAAAATTTCTTCTTTGACAATGTATACACAGGCACCGGCAGGACCTAAATTTTTTTGTGCTCCGGCATAAATCAAATCAAAATCTGCCACATTCACCGGACGTGAAAGAAAATCTGATGACATATCACATACATGCGGAACAGAAACTTTTGGAAACTCATGCAATTGTGTACCAAAAATAGTATTGTTTGATGTGGAGTGGAAAAAATCAAAATCATTTGCCACCGTAAATCCTTTAGGAATATAATTGAAATTTTTATCAGCAGAACTTGCTACTTCAGTAACAGCAAGACCAACATTTTTTGCTTCTTTGATTGCTGCTTTTGACCAGGCTCCGGTATTGAGATACGCAGCATTTTTATTTGCGCGCATCATGTTCATGGCTGTAATAATAAAACCCAAACTTGCTCCACCTTGCAAGTAAAGAACAGTGTACCCTGCCGGTACATTCAACGCCTTTTTAATATTTTCACGTGCTTCTTCCATCACGTCAATGAAATCTTGACTGCGGTGTGAAATTTCTAAAATAGATAGCCCGTTAAAATCTACTACTGCTTTTGCACTTTGTTCAAATACTTCTTGCGGCAGAATGCAAGGACCTGCTCCGAAATTATGTTTTTTTGCCATGTGATTCTTCTTATTGAATTGTTATACAAAGGTGGCAGATTTTTGCATTTATTGGTTGCCATCCTTCAAGTTTATTTCAGCTGATTTTAAACAATGCTAATGTTTTCAGTTTTTTTGAATGATTCAGAAGCATATTCATTAATTTTGCCAACCTATGCTAGTAGCTGATTTTCTTTCAATCAACTGGGACATGAATCCCAGTGTAATTCCCTCACTCAATATGCCTCGCTGGTATGGTATCATGTGGGCTCTTGGTTTTTATTTGGGGTATGAAGTGTTAAAACGGATGTACAAATCAGAAAATTTGCCGGCCAATTGGGTTGATAAATCATTTATGTATGTTTTGATTGCCGGAATTTTAGGCGCCCGCCTTGGTCACTGCCTTTTTTATCAGCCTGATTATTACCTGGCACATCCCATTGAAATTTTAAAAATTTGGGAAGGTGGTTTAGCCAGTCATGGCGGAGCATTTGGAATTATATTGGCCGTTTTTCTGCTCAACAGAAAAGTTATGAAAACCGGTATGCTCTGGATTTTAGATCATCTGGTAGTACCCACCGCACTAGCCGGCTTTTTAATCAGAATGGGAAATTTGTTCAATCATGAAATTGTGGGCAGCCCTACCACTTCTGCTTTTGGTTTTAAATTTTTAAGACATGATTTGGATAGCGGGCAAGCTATGCAAATCACAAACAAAGGCAGTGCAGATGAAGCCTATGCCGAAATTGCAAGCAATGATAGTTTCTCATACGTGTGGGATATGATACCTGCCAGACACCCTGCCCAGTTATATGAAGCCATTATTTGCCTGCTTGTTTTTGGATTGTTGATGTACTTATTCTGGAAAACAAATGCAGGCACCATTAAGGGTTTTCTCACCGGCATATTTTTCATCACCGTTTTTGGGTCAAGGTTTTTAATTGAATACATTAAAGAAGACCAAGTAGATTTTGAAGCAGGCATGACCTTGAACATGGGGCAGATACTGAGTATTCCGTTAATACTGATCGGATTTTATTTGGTTGCCGTTAAGTTGAAGGCGGTGAAGAGGAGGCGTTAGGTGTTAGGGATTAGGTGTTAGGGATTAGTGATAAAAATTGTCGGGGCGAATTGCATTCGCCTTAAAGTAGAACGTGAAATGAATTCATAGCGAATTTATTCGCCAACTTGCAATTCAAAAACGAAAAGAGCTGCATGATGAGTGCGAACTGGGCTATACTCAATTATGCATTTCAAATTAAATCAAAACCATATTTTACTATCACACATAAAGCCCACCCTGAGGGGTGAAATTGGTTAATGCGCTTTATCATTAAAAGAAATAAAATCAATAGTGTTAGCCCGTTTAATGGAAAAGAGTGATATATTTATTTTTGCGTTAGAGGCAAGCTAACCGAGACAGGTAAAATGACACTATGACAAATCGCTGGGGCATACCGAAAGAAGTTGAAGAGCAAGTTCGAAAAAGAGATTTAAGTTGTGTTTATTGCAGAATTACATTTAACAACATTTCATATGACCACAAAACAAGGCCAACATGGGAACACATAATTAACGACATTAGAATTAATGGTCCAGAAAATATTGCTCTATGCTGTGGTTCATGCAATGCAAGTAAGGGAGTAAAAAAACTGGAAGACTGGCTGAATAGTAATTATTGCTCAACAAAAGGAATTACGAATAATACAGTTGCTCAAGTAGTGCAAGACTCTTTAAAGAATAAAAAATAATAACAGAATTAAAAATTACATAAAATGGCAATACCTCGTTATGATGAAATACAATTTCCTGCTTTGAAGTTATTAAGTGATGGACAACAAAGAAAAGCAAATGAATTCGAAGCCCCTCTTGCCAAAGAATTTAACCTGACAGAAGATGATGTCAATCAAATGTACGAATCTGGTAATGGGCCTGTATTCAATGACAGAGTAAAGTGGGCGCTTAGCTATCTGAGTATGGCTGGTGTTGTGACAAAACCGAAAAGAGGCACCTATCAAATTAATGAAGATGGATTAAAGCTAGTTAACAATCCGAACAAGTTTAGAGAATATATTGATACAAAGTTGTTGTCTAGAGACCACGCCAAAATCAAAAAAACAAATGACACAGCACCCGAAATAATATCGAGTCAAAATGAAAATACTCCTGCAGAATCACTTTATACATCGTTTCAAGGCATTAAAAAATCTGTATATCGTGAACTAATTGACACAATTCTATCAAAAACTCCCAGAGAATTTGAAAAGTTGGTTGTACAACTTTTGCAAAAAATGGGATATGGAGGGGAAATAAAAGACTCTGGTTTAGTAACTCAATACACAAATGACAAGGGCATTGATGGCGTAATAAAAGAGGATATATTGGGCTTCGGAAGAATTTACATCCAAGCTAAGCGTTATAAAATAGACACCAACATTCAGAGAGACGAAATTCAAAAATTTGTTGGAGCACTTGCTGTTGCTCAATCAGACAAAGGAGTTTTTATAACAACCTCTGACTTCACAAAAGGTGCTTACGAATATGTTTCTAGCTTAAACTCGACAGCTAAAATTGTCTTGATAAATGGCGACAAACTTGCTGAATATATTTATGACTATAACCTTGGTTTACAAACTGAGAAAATAATTGAAATTAAAAAACTAGACAACGACTATTGGGACCTAATGGATGACGATGAAAAATAGCCAGCCCCTAATCGAGTAGCCCGCCCTACTCCCAAATGGGAATAGGGTTAGGCTCTCACACCACTCCCGATTTCTATGGATTATTAAAAAAGTTTTTGTTCCGCTTGGTGGGTACTTTTAATCAAGGTTGCACTACTACTTTATGCGTAGTTCGTTACTTGCAAGGTTAAAAAAAGTAATTTTTTCTAAAAATCTTTTCCCAATTCGGGAACTTTTTACTATCTTCGAAAAAAGAAACGCAAGTTGAGGATCATTTCAAAAAAAACACTTCGAGAATTTTGGGAAAAACATTCCGACAGTCAACAACAGTTGAAGTCTTGGTTTCAAGAATCAAGTAGTAAAGGATGGAAGTCTCCGAAAGACATTAAAAAGGAATATCCAAGCGCCAGCTTTCTGGAAAATAATCGGGTGGTATTTAACATCAAAGGAAACAAATACCGACTGGTCGTAAAAATAAACTATGATTATCATATGGTTTGGATTCGATTTGTGGGAACACATGCTGATTATGATAAAATTGATGCTAACAAAATCTAGATGTTATGACTATTAAACCTATTAAAACGAAAAAAGACTACCAAAGCGCATTGGAAAGACTTGAAAAAATATTTGACGCAAAAAAGGGTTCAACCGAAGGTGATGAACTTGAGGTTTTATCTATTCTCATTGAGAAGTACGAAGATGAACACTTTCCGATTGGTTTTCCAGATCCTATCGAAGCAATCAAATTTCGCATGGAGCAACTAGGTTATAATCAAACTGACCTAGCTAAAGTCGTTGGGCTTAAAAGTCGAGCTAGTGAAATTTTAAGTAAAAAAAGAAAATTAACGCTTGATATGATTCGACTGATTCATGATAATTTAAAAATTCCAACCGAAGTACTCATTCAAACATACAAGCTAAAACCCAGCAACTAATCGAGTAGCCCGCCCTACTCCCAAATGGAAATAGTGTTAGGCTCTCACACCACTCCCGATTTCTATGGATTATTAAAAAAGTTTTTGTGCGGCTTGGTGGGTACTTTTAAGTTCAGTACTTTTAATCAAGGTTGCGCTACTACTTTTATGCGTGAGCCGTCAGACTGTCTAAAAACCTCCTGCTGAGAATTAAATATTCGGGTAGTGATCCATGAAAAATTTCATATATTCGATTCTCAAGAGGCAGATTTTGGTTTTTAGACAGACTGCCGTTAGCAGTAATTAAACAAACCACTTATGAGCATGACTGTAGATATTAGGAAATACTCCTTAGATAATATTCTGTCTCACTTAATAGAATCATCTGTTATCAAAAAGAAGTGGTTCGGAAAATCGACCGACAATTATTGGAATTATTTAGATGCAAATACGACGAAAATCGAAACAGAATTGAATAGTCACATAATTGCAGATTTGCTCGCCTATTTATATCAAGAAAAAAAACTTAAACTGGGGTTCGAAAATGAAAGTAACACAATCTCAGTTAACAGAGGAACGGGAGTTTTGCTAATCCACCCGACCGAAATTGTAATGATCACTTCAATTATTTCGGAACCGAAATTTATGGAATCATTCGAATCGTACGCGAAAGAATTAAATGGCGAATTTTTTGACTATTCAAAATCGGAAATCAGTCAAACTATAAATGAATTTACAAATGCAATTTCTATCGACAACCAAAACATGAGTATAATTATTAATATTGGGTGAAAACTACTGCTAACATCGCATGCTATGTAAAGCCTTAAGCCCTGATCTCAGCGCTCACCTTGGATTCAATATGTTATAATTTTTATTTTATCAGCGGTTAATTGTTGGAAAATTGTGTTGGCATTTTGTGCCGGAATTTTTCACAACCGAACATTATAAATCGAAAAATATTTTACTTGACACATTTAAGGTTGAGGCAAACGGGTTGCAAGTTTTGATCGTCGTGTAGGCGCAGGTCGCGACCTGCGCCTACGTTATGAATTTTCATTTGCAACCCTCATACGTACCATCAATATTCTTTTGTATAATTTGATATGATTTTAAGAAGATTTTCAACACAATTTTTATTCTCAAACCACCATGCCCTCACTTAATCTCATCATCCTCTTCATTAATAATTGAATCAAGATATTCATCTGTAACTTCTGATTCGGGATTGCTGCGTTTTGTCTTGGATGAAATCAAAAAATAAATGGGTACACCGGGAAAGGCAAGCAGCATTATGATTGAAAACACATTACTGCCGCTCAAGAAAATATTCCAAACGTAAGAGGCATTCACCAAATACAAGAGGAGTATAAACGCAACCAAGACTGCACCAATATTAAACATTACGCGAGATGGTTTTCTGGCATTGATGGCGCTAACAATAATTGCAGGAATGCTCAATAACATGCACAGCGGAAAAAAGTAAAAAAATTGCATATCCCGAAAATACAAAAAAAACAGCCACACGTGCATGTGACTGTTTTCTTAAACAAATTATTTGTTGATTAGTATTGGATAATTAATTCAAGACAATATCTAAAGAAAAACGAATATCTTAAATCAGAATCAAAGAAGATGGCTTGATTTGAATAGTGAATTTTTCTGCACATCCAGCAGGTTCACCATCCACATGAAAATCAATCTCAGTTCCACTTTCAGTAAGTATTGATGCGCTATTCTCAAAACTGTGCACCGTGCAGTGATTTGATTGATGAATTTTACCTTTAAAAAATTTCCATGCAACGGCAGGCAATTGACTCTTTTTTATTTTATCTAGTAAAATCAATTCAAATTTTCCATCAGTCAATTCACTTAAGGGGGAAATTTTAAACCCGTTTCCAAACTCACCTGAATTTGCAACAGAACACATAAATGCGCGATGTCTGATGCTAGTTTTTTGGTCTGTAAAAATGAAAACCTCCGGCTCATATTTTCCAAATTCACGCAATACCAGTTTGATATAACTGATGAAGCCACGCTTATGGTATTCATCAAATTTTTTAGCCACGTGAGCATCAAAACCAAAACCACATGTGCCCAGAAAAACAGTATCATTCACCAAACCGGTATCAATGGCTGTCTTTTCAAAACGATTGATGCGTTGAATGGCTTTGATATGGTTGAGAGGAATGTTAGCATATCTTGCCAAACCATTACCTGAACCGCACGGAATGATGCCCAATGCACAGGCAGAATCAACCAATGCACTGCCGGTTTCATTCACTGATCCATCACCGCCAATGGCAATGACAGCGTCATGTTTCAGTTTTGCCTCATGCGCAATTTCACGTGCATGTCCACGGTGGTTTGTATAAGCAATTTCATAACTGAATTTTTGATGATCAAGATATTTCTCAATCAATGGGGGAATAATATTTTTTTTTCCAACGCCTGAAATTGGATTGATGATGAAAAGCAATTTATTTTTCTTTAACTCTTGCATCAGTCAACTTTCATTTTATTTGAAATTAACGCGTGGTTATATGTTTGAATCATGGCTTTTAACGGAGTAAGCAAGGCTTGTTCCAGCGCTTTGTCACCTGCAAGATTTTTAGTTTGAAGAGGATCATTCAAATTATAAATGCCATTAATTTTTTCATCTTGCCAGGTGAGCATATATTTTTCAGATCCACACTCGTAGAAAAAAATAAATTTATCGCCAACAAAACTTGCACTATACCCGGGTGCATCACTAAAAGCTGACTGGCCAAAAACAAAAACCGGTTTATCATATCCCAACAAATCCAACACAGTTGGCATAATATCAGCTTGACTCACAATACGGTTATTTTTTCCTTTCAACAAAGTATCAGACGGATGAAAAAGTAATAACGGAATATGCATATTTCCCATGTCTTTATAATACAAATCAGTACCTGAAGCCGGTGTGTGGTCAGCTGTTATTACAAACAAAGTATTCTGATACCATGGCTGCTTTTGAATAGTTTTAAAAAATTCACCTAAGGCGTAATCTGAATACCTCACAGAATTATGCACGTCTTCAGGTCCTTGATTAAAACGTGATTTATGCTTTTCTGGTATAGCGTATGGTGGATGAGATGAAATGGTGAAGAGCGCAGTAAAAAATGGAGATGACATTTGGCTGATTTTTTCAGCAGACCAGTTTAAAAATTCTTCATCATAAATACCCCAGGTTCCATCAAAATGATCTTCATTATTGTATTCATTTCTTCCAAAATACTGATCAAATTCAGCGAGATTACAATAGACATCAAAACTCATGGTTCCGTTAGTGGCACCATGAAAAAACGCACTTGAATAACCAAGTTCACTCAATCTGGCAGGCAATGATTCAATTCTGTTAGAAGCATATTGAGATGTCATGTATTCAGGCTGCATGAGTTTTGGCAAAGATGAAATGATGGATGGCATAGCATCAATAGATTTTTTTCCATTTGCGTAGCAATTCGTAAACAACATACCATGTTGAGACAGCGAATCAAGGAATGGAGTGTACGCCGCATTGGAACCATTAATTGAAGCTATATATTCAACTGAAAAACTTTCCAAAATAATAATCATCACGTTGGTACCCGCAGGTAATTCAGCATGCTCAAACTTTTTCACCGGATTAAATAGTTGAACCAGTTCATCAGGTTTGAAATAATCTTTTTCTTCCAAGGCTATTGCGCCCCAAGTTTTAATCACCGTGAAAGCAGAATTTTGAACCAATGCAATATTTTGTTCAATGGTATATGCAGATGCCTTTGCCGGTGAAACAGGACGCAACCCTATTCCGCCCCGGCCAACAATCACAAGTATTATAGCAATGATTGGGAAAATAATAATTTGTTTCCACCAAGGAGTTATTGCACTGTCATCTTCAATTTTACCAATGCGTTTATAAAACCACCAACCCATGGTTTGCAAACAAAAAAGGAATAAAAATAAATACCAATAATCTTTAAAAAATGAAGGCAGTTGTTGAGCAAAGTCATTACCAAAACCCAACATGGTGAACAATGAAGAAGTAGAACGAGATGCCGTAAATTTGAAATATTCAATATCTGCCAGATTAATCAGCAAACAAAGAAATAAAGTGACATGAAATGAAAGCGCAAGAATAAACTGGTACCATTTCTTTCCTCTCCACTTATTTGGAAAAGTTTCAAGCGCACCCAGCGGAAGAAAAACAATGGCGGTGGTCATGATATCAAACCACATACCTGATAAAAAATCAGTGAAATAAACTACCGGAAAACTTTTGAGATTAAACACCAAAAAAAGTAATCGGCAAATTGAAAAGAGCAGAACAAAAACACCCGCCTTTAAAAAAAAGCGAGCAAGGTATTGCGGAATAATTTTTTTAACCACAAAAAAATCAGTGATTAGCAATATCTACACGCAGCCAGTAATCAAATCTACGACGAGTATCATCATCAAAGTTTGGCTGAACGGTATACTTTTTATAACTCTTTCCACCCATGGTAACTGAATAGGTTTTGAGTACATTATCTCTTGAAATCAATACATCAAAAGTATCACCCTTACTCAATGTTTTTACAAACGCATCAAATTCACCTTGGTCAACACGATATCCATTAATAGCTATAATTTCATCATTCACACTCAAACCACTTTCTTCTGCTGCTGAACCTGCTGTAATGCCTGTTATCATCAAACGTCCGCCTGAACCTGAAGCTCTGACACCAAGAAAAGGTTTAACAGAATCATCACTATTGAAGAAAGACAAACCAACCGGTTTAAAATATTTTTCATAATCGGGTGTTTCAGTGCCATACACGTATTTGGTAAAAAACCAATCCATATCTTCACCTAAAAATTCTTCAAGGCTTGCTTGAAATTCATCTTCAGTAAAACCTACATCATTTTTCAAATAAAAATCTTTATAAAGTTTTTGCAAGAAATCATCTAAACATTTTTTAGCATCAAATTTTGCGATGATATAAAGATCTAAAATAGTGGCAAGTATCTGCCCTTTTGAATAATAAGAAATGGTAGTATTTGCACTGTTTTCATTTGGACGATACGCTTTAATCCACGCATCAAAGCTTGAGTGCGCAACACATTGCACCTTGTTGCCTGCTTGATTTTCTACATAATTGATAGAGCTGATAATTTTATTCAGGTAATCATCTTGCGAATAAAAACCGGCACGGCGTAAAAATAATTCATCATAGTATGACGTGAAGCCTTCCATTACCCAGAGTAAATCAGTATAATTTTCTTCATCATAATTGAAAGGTCCTAATGCTTTTGGCCTTATTCTTTTCACATTCCACAAGTGAAAATATTCATGTGCAACCAAACTGAGGAAACCATAATAATCATCCCCCTGATAAGTCCACCTGTTTACTTCAAGCGTGGTAGAATTTTTATGTTCAAGCCCACCGGATGGATCTGTTACGTTGTGAATAATGAATACATATTCTTTATTTGGATTATCTCCCATGGCTTTGGTTTCTGCTTCAACAATGCGCGCCATATCTTTTTGCAAAACTGAAACATCATAATTTCCTTCACCATACATGGCTACCGTGTGCACTACATCACCTGCTTCAAACTGAAAAGTTTCATGGTTACCAATTTCAACCGGACAGTCAACCAATTCATCATAGTTGCTAAATGAGTACACATTATTCCCTTCAGATTTTAGTGCTGTGCTAATTTTTTTGAATGATGCATGCGGATTAATGGTTAATTTTCCTTTGGTTTCTTTATAACCGTCAACATACATAAAAATGCTGGTGCCGTTTAAATATCCATGCGTATCATCCAGAAAACTGGTGCGCACAGACAATTCAAATGCGTAGACCTTGTATTCAATTTTTACATTTTTCAAACCTTTGGTATTAATTTCCCAGGCATTTTTCGTGATTTTTTTCACCTCACGTTTTGTCCCTTTTTCATCGTAAGCATATACATTGTCAATGTTCTGAGAAAACTCGCGAACCAAGTATGAACCCGGGGCCCAGACCGGCATTTTGATGGTGATTTTTTCAGCATTCAAATCAGAAATCTGCATACTCACCTCAAAATAATGAGTGCTTGGTTTGGACATGCCTAATTGGTAATCAATGGATATACAAAATGATGATAACGGATAATAGGCGAATACCAACAATAAAAAAATGATTTTCTTCATGTACTTGAATTTGAATCAAAATTAAGCATTTGCGCGAAATATTCTGTAATTTTGCTCAGTACGTAAACCAACTCTACATGAAGTATCTAAGCATTTTAAGTTTTATTGTCATTTCATTAACAGCTTGTCAGGGCAATACTGATCCCGGCACAACTGATTCAAATGAGAACGAAGAAATTGCCAGACTAAAATCTGAGAATCGTCTTTTACAAACACAACTCAATGAAAAAGATTCTGTGTTGAATGAGGCCATTATGCTTTTTAACGAGATTGAGCAAAATCTTGCCATGATTAATTTGAAAGATGATGAAATCAGATTGCGTTCAACCAATGTTGAATTGGCAGAAGATGGAAAACAGTGGATACTTCAGGAAATTCAAAACATCAACTACCTGCGTGAAGCAAATGGAAAAAAAGTTGAAGAATTAAATGAGATGCTTAAAAGTGATCAGCTACAAATTGAGCAATTTCAAAACATGATTACTAATTTGATGAATCAAATTCAGGTGCAAGAAGAGGAAATTGAAATGCTCCGTCTTGAATTATCTGATCTTGATCGTGAGTATGTTGAATTACTTGAGGCGTATGAAGAGCAAACTGAAATTACATTTGCCACTTTACAAGAACTTAACAAAGCGTATTACGCTTACGGCACCGAAGAAGAATTGATTGCAAACGGCGTATTAGTGAAAGATGGTGGTTTCATTGGCATCAATAAAAAAGTGCATTTGAAAGACGATTTTAATGATGATTATTTTACGCAGATTGATTTGAGTAAAGACAAAACTATTCAAGTTACCGGCAAAGAAATTCGGTTTATCACTGACCACCCTTCTACCGCTTATTCACTTCAATCTAACGGCAACAATCACAAGATCATTATTCAAGATGAAAAATCATTCTGGAAAGTATCCAAGTATTTAGTGGTGCTTGTTGAATAATGGATTTTTTGGGATTAATTATATTCGTTTTAGTCGTTTCCGGTCTCGCCATGTGGATAGTTGCACTAGTGCAGCTCATTCAATTAGGCGGCTCAAAAGGTACCGGAATTTTCTTCATTTACTTGGGTGGACTTATCTTAACCTGCGGGCTACTTTGGTTAGTTATTGTACTTCCTTCATTAAACTGCCATGGTTTTCTCTGTGGCATCGGTGAAATTTTAATTTTCCTTGGCTTAAGTATTTTGCTATTTTTTATCACCCCTATACTCATGTTGACCATTCACGTCAGACGACTAAAAAAATCTCCGACACGTGAAATTGCGGCTGACATTGAGATATTGGATTGAGGTTGAAGAATTTCCCCCCCCTCGCGCTCGACTTCCAACGGATGTCGAGTGTGTACCTTCAGTATCAACTCACCAAGGTAGCGACTCGGTGAATCGTTTCTTTTTCATATCCAATTGTTGTTAAATTTACTAATTTACAATTGGTGCTAATTGATGGGGAGCTGACATATCATGTGTACATGATTTGGCATTATGCAGTAACAAAATAATTCAAGTCCTTTGTTTTTGCGACAATATTTAATACTGTCAATCAGAATTTCAAAATAGATTTCTCTCGTAAAAATATCCACCCAGTTGACAGTTGCAAAACTTATAAAATAGGCAGCCTCAGGTTTATGAAAACGATATTTAGTACTCATTGAAGGGGCAAATATAAATTCTATAGTTGAAATTCTAATAAGGCTTACGTAAGGCACGAGCGTGACGCTCGCGCCAGCGGGGGGTTGCGGAATTATAGAAGAAGAAATGGCATAAACTCCACTTAAGAATTGCGCTCTAATTCATACAAGTTCCCTAAAGTGTCCAAACAATAAATTTTACCCTCTTTTATTTGTAAATTTTCTTTTCCTCCCTTAAGTTGTTGATGCTGTTTTTTGTCAAAATCAAATTCGTAGTAATCTTCTATATGTAATGTTTTTGGATTGAATACACCAACAATGTTTGTATTGGCTATAAAATAATGCAGTCCCTCAGATACCACATCAACACCAATGTAGTTTATATCTGATTCACGACCAACTCTTTTCCACTCCTCTTTAAGATCCATTTTTCGAAGCACCGTGCCGCTCTCAGCATCCACCTCAAGAAACGTATAACCATATATTCCTTGAAAAATATTTGAACCATTTATTTGTTGTAGGTTACGAGCCACGTGGGCATCTTTTAAAAAAGCTCTTACTTCTCCTTTTTCAATATCCAAAAAAAGTACATCCCCGTTTGTCATCGTAATAACTAAAACATTTTGACAAAGACCACAAAAATCCGCAACTTGATAGGACTTTTCGATTGGACCATCGTGCCAAGTGCCGAGGGTGGAGAGATAAAAGGAAAATATTGCATTTGGAATCACTACTGTCCGATAAAAACTAAAAGTACGTAAAAACCCTTTCAAAACCCTCATGGTTGCGTATGAAAAGCCTTGTATTTCAAAAGTAAGCCCCCTCTTTTCAGGCTGAACTAAATTCGAATTGAAGTTGTGGATCTATTTCAACTAGCCAATCTTTTTCTGGATTTTCTAGAAATTTGATCAGATGAATGTAATTGAAGAGATGCAGTCTGCAAAAGTTGGCCAGATTAGAGAAAGCCCATTTTCGTTTAATTTTTTGTGGATAACGGTCAACAGCAGATTCACTATTAGCGTACACCAAATCTGAATTTTGATTGCATTCTCATTGTCGCCTAAAAAAATATTTTAGCGGAAAGTTTTGTTTGAGCTGTTTGAAAAGTAATTCAATTTGCCATCGTTTTTGTAAATGAGTGCGATGTGTCCTGCGTTCATCCCTTGTATGTTGGTTATAAATTCAAAGCATCTTTTGTGTTCGTCATCCCAGTAAGCAATTCTTCTGAGTTCAGTAGTTTTGAGATATTTTCCGTTGTCTTTGACTTCAACTTTTATAATTTCATCTTTCAATACACCTGCGTCAATATAGCTGGGAATATCATTTTCTACAACCAATTCATAGGTTGCATTTGATTTTAGTCTGGTGACAAAATAGATGTTGTTTTGTGTGAATTCATCAAAGGTTTTATAATCATTATATCCTTTATCAAACACAGCTATTTTGCCTTTTCCAGCTTAAGTTTTTAAGGAATTTTTTATCGTGTGTTGTCGCTGATGAAAACCAAATCAGTTTTGGAACCTGTTCCTGAAGATTAATTTGAGTGTGTACTTTTATGCCTCCTTTTCTTTTGCCATTGGAGGATTTTCTGCCAACACAGCTCAATAAATCACGAAACAATGAAATAGTTGTTGAATCAATAATTTCCACTCTTTGTTCCCATACATATTGTTTTCGGCTGTCCGAGATAACCCTGAGTACTCTTTGTACAATAAATAATAAATCTCTTGAAAAACCTCATGACTCCTTCGAGCATTTGCATCACTCAACGTGCTTTTGTGCGGAATGTTTTTTAACTGAAAATGATTTGTCTTTCCTTTGAGCCCAAGCATAGCACCGGCAACCTCTCGCAACGATGAACAATTGGCGAAAGTTGAAAACAACATGCTGATTAAGTGATCAGATGTGTCAAATCGTTTGGTATAATAATCAGAGTTACGGTTCTTAACCACTCTGCTTACAAGAGTTGGGTCAATTAAAGAAATCAGCTGTCCGAAAACCGACTGTCCAAAAAAGTAGTTACTTTTATTCATGTGTATTTAGTTCGTCAAAACCAAATTACACTAAAGCGGGAAATCTGTTATGGAAATCCCGCTTTTAAATTTTTTTTATCGGACAGTAGTGATTTGGAATATCAATTTTTGAAAACATTATTGATTTTTCCGATTTACAATCTATGACTAAAAGTTTAAGTTCCTCATAAAAATATGTCTTCAAAATTTTATACGGATAAAAAATTGACTCCTGAGAAACTCTGTTTAGAATTTTAGTCTTACCATCAAAAAAGCTAACCATGTAATTATTGGTTAACTGCTTGAGATATTCATTACTAAATTCAATTTTTCTATTCTCCATCAAATCGATTAATAGCCCATCTCCGTTATCATTATTTGTATAAAGAAAGTTGTTATGATAAAATAATTCCTGTAATCCGATTTTAGAAATAAACAGACTGTTATCATTTACTACTAAATTTTTATACTCAAATAATTTTACAATACCTATTGGCGTTTGTCTATATCTCGAAATGCTTGTTTCTATAACGTTTAAATTCATTTTAATAAACTTCAATTATTGAATTAAGAAAAGTATTCAAAAAACTATCTGTTATGTCGGCAGATGAAAAGATATCTATAGTTCACCCCAAATTTAAGAACACTGGTCTAATTTGAAAAAATAACTAAATTCAAATCTATGACCTCAAGAAGAAAGAGAAGGAACTTCAACCCGGAGTTCAAAGTAAAAGTAGTTCTGGAAGCTCTGAAAGAACGAGAATCAATTCAGCAACTCGCTCAGAAGTATGAAATTCATCCAAATCAGATTACTGCCTGGAAACAAGAATTTGTAAAAAATGCGGCGTGTATTTTTTCATCTGACCAAAAAGATACAGCGATGAGTGATAAAGATCGCGAAAATCTGTTAGCGCGCATTGGACAACTTCTGGTGGAAAATGACTTTTTAAAAAAAAGTCTCTCCTAGAAATGAGTATTGATCAACGCAGGATGATAGTTGAAAAGTCACATCCAAAACTTTCAATCAGAAGGCAGTGCCAACTTTTAGAAATATCGCCATCGAGTTTGTATTACAAACCAAAAGGCGAATCACAATTAAACTTGTTTTTAATGAAAAAAATTGATGAACAATACCTGAATAAACCTTTTTGGGGAGTTCCACGAATGACACGTTGGTTGAGAGAGCACGGCTACCGAGTGGACAAAAAAAGAATCGGCAGACTTTATAAATTATTGGATTTGAAAGCCATTGTTCCTGGGCCACACACATCAAAATCCCATCCACATCATTTTAAATATCCTTATCTGCTCAGAAATTTAAAAATCGAAAAATCGAATCAGGTTTGGGCCACTGACATTACCTGTATTCCAATGAAAACCGGCTACCTATATCTGTCGGCAATTATGGATTTGCACAGTCGTTTTATAGTTGGCTGGAGCTTGTCAAACACAATGGAAGCGTCATGGTGCACGGCAGTGATGAAAGATGCGATCGCGCGTCATGGTAAACCTCAAATTGTAAATACTGATCAGGGATCGCAATACACTTCTTCAGAACACACTGAACTTTTAAAACAAAATGACATCAAAATTTCAATGGATGGAACGGGAAGAGCCATTGACAATATTTTTATCGAACGCTTTTGGAGAACGCTCAAATACGAGCACTTAAAGTTCAAAGATTACCACAACGGTATTGAACTTTACAAGGTGATCGAGGAATTTATGAACGATTACAATTTTGATAGGATGCATAGCTCACTTGATTACAAAAGGCCAGCAAATATTTATTCCAAAAATGATGCAGCTTAAAAAAACAATTAATTTTGAACGACCTCTGTTCTAAGAAGTGGGTAAACTATAATCATACTCATCTTTCAATGTTTGATTTAATGATTGGTAAAACTGCTCCTTATTTTCACCATTATTAATCATATTCTTAAACTTCTGCACCCGTTCAGCTTTTGAAATTCCATCATTCGCCCTAAAATAATATCGAAGTTCATCAAAACTTGTAAGATTTGGATTGCTAATATACGCTTTGAATTGGTTATAGAATGAAGTTGTGAAACTTGTGGTTGATGCGTAATTCTTTGTTTCTACAAAAACTTTTACGTTGCCAGTACCTTCAAAGTACATATCGAATCTGAATTTCTCTGAATCATCAATGCCGGCTTCTAGCCTTGTTAAGGTTTTTCCGATAAGACTTGGAGGCGGATTTGCCAAAATTTCTAAACCAAATGCTCCTCCTTTGAATTTTTGAGGCATCGACCACTCGCACTTGATTTTCAGAGGATATCCTCTAGATATATTTGACCAAATTCGAGACTACTCAATGGAGGACAATAATCACCTGAAAAGTAGAAAAAAACTGCCTTCTGATTACGATATTTCGTATGGATAATCGCAAATTAGAAATGGTTGGATATATTCGTAACAATATTAAAGATATTAAACATGCCTCAATATTACATTCTCAAACCTGCAATTGACACCCAAGAAACCGGTCATGCTTTTCCCGCTGTGGAAAGTTATGATGATTATAATTTTAAGGGGTTGAATTCTGTGCATAAATTGAATAGCAGAGAATTTCCAAATTTTGTGCCTGATATAAGATTCAAACTTGCAATGGGAGCAAATCTTTGTGATATGATGGGGCAAGCTACGATTAATGCGAAAGGTTTTTTAGTTTCTGAAAAGCTCAAATCAATTATTGAACATGCAAATACGGTTCCTTGTAGGTTCTACAATGCTACTATTGAGGCAAAAGGAGATTTACACAATTATTATTGGGTTCATTTTGTTTGGGAAGAAGGCAAACATTTTGTCGATTATGAAAGATCGGATTTTTTCGCCAAAAGACTTTCGAAAAATTTAGGAAAAGTGAATGTCACTTGCGAAGAAGATATAATGTTGCGCAGAAATGAATTTGACGTTGCCACAATAATTGATTTTAATGAAATTACATTGGTTAATATTAATCTGGACTTATTTGTGATTAATTATTTCACTACAATTTATATTAGTGATTCTTTTTATCAAAGACTATCGAACGAAAATATTTCAGGTATTCAGACGGAAAAGGCTTCGAAAATAAAATTCTTATAAACCTAAGTCTAACATATTAATCCTGCCAGAAGTAGAATTAATCGTGTTCCGAATCTCACTCGTAATAATATCTAAAAATTCTTTCGCTTGTTGAGTTGTGAAATTCGGAGTCACCTCTGACCAATCATCCAAAGCTTGCCTTATTTGATTAGTATAATTCGGATGTGGTCCATGTCGCCCCAGCCCTGTTTTACTTGAATATTTATCCAATGCCATTCCGTTGTCAATGCTGTTAAAATTAAATCCACCTTCAACTGCTTTTTTGACAACATCATTCTCTTTTAATAACTGAACAGGTATGATATGATGCGCTTCTTGACCGGGAAGAATGCCAGGAATATTTTGGCGAAGGATACCACGATTTTTAATCGCATTTTGGACAAGTTCATTTCCATATGAAGTTGCATTCTCAACAAAATTTATTGTATTTCCGTTCTGAACAAATCCGGCGCCGGTAATAATTTCACCTGAAGATGTTTTAACCGTTATGCCTGAAATTGGTGTAGTACCACCGGAACCCGTTGCTGTGAAGAAATCATCACCAATCTCGAATATTTCGTCTCCACCCTCTTTTACAAATTTCCCGATTTCAACTCCTGATGGTGAAAGAACACGAACATAGTCATCTACATACTCATAAGTCAGATTCAAATGATTCCAATCGTTGGATATAGATTTGATAAGCGGAAAGTTCTTGGCTATTTGATCCACATACTCCACCTCCCTAACAAACACCCCACCATCCCCCGTGAGTCGCACAACCTCCAGATCTCCTGAAACAAGTTCTCCCGTTCCTTGTTTTGTATAGTAGATGTTTTCAAATTCGTGAATAACATCAACATTTTCTGGTGAGTCAAGCCAACGAATTTCTTCTAATCTAATGGCATCAGTTCCATCTTCCCCCGCTGGCGCGAGCGTCACGCTCGTGCCTCACGCAAATGCCCGACCAAAACGAAAGCTCCAATTTCATTAAATCATTTTTCAATTTTTGAACCTATAATGTCTATTTCAACAACAGTGTCATCTCCAAAATAATTTCTTGCACTGCTGTATCTCCAATCAATCGCATTGAACACTAATCCCTCTTCAACCGGGTTATTATGAATGTAATCAAATTTTTGTTTGATGACTTTGTTACTGTATAATTCAATTGGTATATTATCATGTTGCCAAACTTGAAATTTTTCAACATTTGATTTTGTAGATCCAGCTTCCTCAAACATTTTTAGCAGATATTCTTTTCTGCTCTCACGTGGGTTTTCTTTTATTGATTTGATTAACATCCTAGATGTGTTACCTTTAAAATCCCGTATCAAACCACTTGGATCTTCATTTTTAGAACGAAATATCATGTGTACATGATTTGGCATTATGCAGTAACAAAATAATTCAAGTCCTTTGTTTTTGCGACAATATTTAATACTGTCAATCAGAATTTCAAAATAGATTTCTCTCGTAAAAATATCCACCCAGTTGACAGTTGCAAAACTTATAAAATAGGCAGCCTCAGGTTTATGAAAACGATATTTAGTACTCATTGAAGGGGCAAATATAAATTCTATAGTTGAAATTCTAATAAGGCTTACGTAAGGCACGAGCGTGACGCTCGTGCCAGCGGGGGGGTTGCGGAATTATAGAAGAAGAAATGGCATAAACTCCACTTAAGAATTGCGCTCTAATTCATACAAGTTCCCTAAAGTGTCCAAACAATAAATTTTACCCTCTTTTATTTGTAAATTTTCTTTTCCTCCCTTAAGTTGTTGATGCTGTTTTTTGTCAAAATCAAATTCGTAGTAATCTTCTATATGTAATGTTTTTGGATTGAATACACCAACAATGTTTGTATTGGCTATAAAATAATGCAGTCCCTCAGATACTACATCAACACCAATGTAGTTTATATCTGATTCACGACCAACTCTTTTCCACTCCTCTTTAAGATCCATTTTTCGAAGCACCGTGCCGCTCTCAGCATCCACCTCAAGAAACGTATAACCATATATTCCTTGAAAAATATTTGAACCATTTATTTGTTGTAGGTTACGAGCCACGTGGGCATCTTTTAAAAAAGCTCTTACTTCTCCTTTTTCAATATCCAAAAAAAGTACATCCCCGTTTGTCATCGTAATAACTAAAACATTTTGACAAAGACCACAAAAATCTGCAACTTGATAGGGCTTTTCGATTGGACCATCGTGCCAAGTGCCGAGGATGGACAACTGATACGTGCTAAGGATTTTATTATTACAAATTTCTCTTGTTACCACAAAATTAGAATCACCCAAACCCAAGATGACCTTATTATCAAATATATGTTTACCAAAACTATGTGAATCACAAATGAGACAATTCAACAATTTATCATAAATCGCATAACTCCTTGGATTTTTTTTATATGTCAGTACATAGTTATCTATAATATCTAGAATACTTTCATTAATTAAACTATTACCTGATTTTAAAAATGCGTTATTTAGACTATCGGTAATTACTATTTCATCATTAAATTTCAATAGTCTATCTGCATCCGAAATCTTTAAAATAGTTTTATCCGAATTAAAATCTTTAATCTTTATCCGACTTTCAACATATGTTTCCATTATTATCGAAAAAAAACTAACGTGATTTTTTATTGAGTTTATTTGTAACATTTAAAAAACTTCTATGAAACTAAATATTGCGTGATTTTCTGAAATGGTTGTACTTTCCATCATCGTTTTTAAGTCTTCCCAATCATCAATGAAATCAACACCATTTTCTTGTTTGATACTTTTAAACAAACTAGGATTAGCACCAAATATCTCTTGGGCATTATTTTTAATCATATTCTTAAACTTCTGCACCCGTTCAGCTTTTGAAATTCCATCATTCGCCCTAAAATAATATCGAAGTTCATCAAAACTTGTAAGATTTGGATTGCTAATATACGCTTTGAATTGGTTATAGAATGAAGTTGTGAAACTTGTGGTTGATGCGTAATTCTTTGTTTCTACAAAAACTTTTACGTTGCCAGTACCTTCAAAGTACATATCGAATCTGAATTTCTCTGAATCATCAATGCCGGCTTCTAGCCTTGTTAAGGTTTTTCCGATAAGACTTGGAGGCGGATTTGCCAAAATTTCTAAACCAAATGCTCCTCCTTTGAATTTTTGAGGCGCCTGTAAAAATTCATCGAAATACTCAAGTGTCCCAGGAATTAGGTTTCCATTTGAACCTCTTGTTACCGTAAAAAAAGTTTCAATGTCTTGTATTAACTGATTATATGACTTAACGTTGATTACACTCTGGTGGTTCAGAAAGTATACCAGTTTATTCTTGAGGATACTTTCAGACCCATATCTTCCCAGTCTTTTCTGGTTTGATCCAGCAAAAAGAATCAAGTCACTGAGAAAGTTCTGAGCAATTGACTTAGTAAATAGAGTATTTAGAAGATCGAGTGCTCCATTATCGAAAACCTCCACCTCCCTAACAAACACCCCACCATCCCCCGTGAGTCGCACAACCTCCAGATCTCCTGAAAGAAGTTCTCCCGTTCCTTGTTTTGTATAGTAGATGTTTTCAAATTCGTGAATAACATCAACATTTTCTGGTGAGTCAAGCCAACGAATTTCTTCTAATCTAATGGCATCAGTTCCATCTTCAATTACATCTGCAATTTGATATTGAACAGACGCACCGGACTTGACAAACAACTTGTTTCCTTGACTTACATTCAGACTCACATTTGACCAATCGCTCAAATATTTGCTATGTCCATGAACCTTAACTTGCAACAAAGCTGATTCCCAAAAAGCATTGAAAATGGCATCTCCTTGACTAAAAATTGTACTTGGGGAATTTCGGAGTGTTTCTACCAAATTCTGAATACCAACTTTAAAATCTGTATAGACCTCTGATGTAGGTGATTTGAGTTTCAGTTCTTGACTGAGTTTGGATTTTTGTATTGTGTATATTTTACAACCAGCCTCAGTAACACTGACTGTAATCATGGCAGCATCAAGCAAGCCGACAATATTCTCAATGAAACTGTAGACGTTTTGAGCATAATCAGAACCTGATGAAAGTACCTGGTCTTCAAAAAGGGCTAAAGTCAAATCAGCACCATTGGCTAACAACTCTACATACAGAAGAGGTCCGGGATTCATTGTTACGACTGAGAATAGTATTGCTGCTGCATCAACAACAACCCTGACAGCTGTCCATGATTGAATAGTTTCTTGTCTATTGATTAACCAGTACGCCCATACAGCAGGAACAACCAACTCTTCCCCTACCTCAATTTGTTCACTAGTTTGAAGATTTGTAAATTGATAATTCTCAGTAAACTTTATACGGACAAATTCAAACGGGTCTCCTTCATATCTGAATATGGTTGAGCCACCGTTATCACTGCTTACATAACTAATGCGCACATCAGTTCCAATTCTTGCTGCGTCAATGATTTTATTTTGATCAGCATCTGGCTTATAGATGAGTAAAAATTTTGTTGGTTTGATGCCACCCGGATTATAGATTTGTGGTCCTGGCCATTCGCTGAGTTCTGCAGGTGCACTGCGTTGGTTTAGGATGAATAAACATACGTTCATCATAAAAAATTCGCTGTTTGCCCCGTTAATCTCATCATATAGTTCCCAGAATAGTTGATAGTTGTTTTGAGACAAATCCTCCAACAATCTATCAGATGAACTCAGCGGTGTTGTCCGAATTAAATCAACAAGCAATGATTCTTTTGAAGTTGAAACTGTCCATTCACCGTGTCGGCGCAAAATATTCATGCGAACATCGTAGGGCAATGTTTTAAGAATACACTCCTTCATGTATGGATCAAACAACGACAGAAAGATTGGTATATAAGAAATGGGCAGCGATGCCAAATCTTCTGAATTATCCTGAACTGGAGTTATCAGACGAACTAAATAATCCAGAGAACCATAGAAGTACTTAAAGAAATTGGATTCAATAGATTGTGAATAGTGCTGCTGATATTCGTCATGGGGATTATCGGCAATAATTACCGGCTCTATATAAAGTGCATCTAGTTGATGTAAATCACTTAAATAGGTCTCTGTTAGTTGATTTAAAATGTCTGACTGAATTTGATTCTCCGCATTACCGATTATATCATTCAAACAAAGTAAATTCTGAGGGTTTTCATGAAGACTATAAGCTGCGCTAAAGGCGTAAATTGCATCAAGTCCGCACACGGATTCAAAATTTGAAATTGATTTAAAGAAGGCAAGCTCTTCTGGAGTTAATTCAGAAGAAAATTGAACGCCAACTTCAATTGCCTGAGATTCATTTATTAAAAATGGAGCAAAATAGGTGATATCTTTTAAACTTCCTCCAGCATAATATGGAGGAGTAAAATCAGGCAAGTTTATTTGGCTTTCGAAGTATGATGTGGGAAACACTTTGAAAACGATGTCACCATTTTGAATACAAGGAATTCCGCAAAGTACGCTGGTAAAAAGCGGAGCAGAAGTGTTTTGAAAATCTAGATTCTGACTGAAATTATCATGATAGTATTTCGAATGATCGATATCAGCCCAATACCCTAAGAAATCAGGACTATTCAGACTTCTTATCGCAACATATAGGGTGTCGTTATACTTGAATCCACCAACCGTTCCAATGGGTAGATGCTCGTTTGTTTTTTTCCACTCGTCTTCTGCAGTAATAAAAAATATCTGTTGCAGTTTATCGTCAAACGTGATAGGATTTCCGGAAACAGATAAAAAGGAAAGTTGACCTAAACTATTTCTAAAGGGATTTAACTTTTCAAGATTTACAAGGGCAGCAGACTCCCCCCCCTCCTCATCATCCAAAAACGAAAACGCCGGAAGCGGTGAGTGAATGTGTTGCCACTGTTTTTGTGTGAGGTGTGTCCCCCCCGAGTAGTCTAGCAGGTTGGTGGTAGTGCCTTGCGCAATTTGAGGGAAGGTGTGTTCCAATGAAAAAATTCCGTGAGCTAATTCATGGGCGGCGGTGATGGCGTTTTCTCCGGTTTTTAAAAATCCAAGTGCTTTGCCGCGCACCATGTAGCCTTCTAGTTCGGCCTCGTAAAATTCTGGTATAATGAATAGGTAATATTTGTTTTGATGATCGGCTGAATCACTCTCAAAATATTGCTCACGCAGCAAGCGCATTTCATCTGAATAGTGTGACACCAAACTGATATCACCGTTCTGAAGTTTACCGTCAGCGTTGAGATCCTGGTAGTTGAGTTGTAATTTTCTGCTATGGTTACGTTGAATGTTACGTTTGCCTGTGCGTAAATTTCGTTGAGTTGATTTTCTATGTTTTCTATCTGTGAAAGTGTCGCTCCGTTAACCGGAACAAGCACCACATCAAATGAAATTTCTTCCAATACTTTCACCCATAATTTTCCAATGCGCAGTTCATTATCTTTTGCGTAAACGTAGCATGAACTGCTCATGCCATCAAGCAGAATTTTGTAGGTAGTGTCATTGATTTCTTCTGCGGTGAGTTGTCTCTCTGATCCGTTTTCAAGTGCAACAAAACTTAAACCGCTAAGTTGATTTTCACTTTTGATGCTTGCAATGACATAATCACTTTGATCAGGAGCCAGAGATTTATAGGCAACAAAATAATTAGTAGAATCAAGCAAGCGAATCACTTCATAATTACTGATCCATGCTGCGTATTCTTTTTTATCAAAACCAAATTCTTGTTCATCGTACACTTCAAAATCTATGCGATAATCTTTGGTGGCGGCAAGATAATCTGAACTGTAAACCAAAGTACTCACCACGCTATAAGTGCCGTCAGCATTAAAGGTGTAGATCATGCCTTCGTCATCTTGAATAATGATGGGTTCACCGTTTTGAAAATTAAAACTCTGGGCAACTCCATCAACCCAAACGGTAATTGAAGTAGAATCATTCCATGAAAAATCAGTGATGGTTCCATCAACAAAATAATCGGGCTGCGGAATCACGTTTTCATAAATCCACTGATCCATGCCTTGGGTAATGGCTTCCACTTTTCCGCTTCGTACCATCAGATATTCATCCACCAGAATATCATCAAATTTTACGCGCAGATTAATGAGCGCAAATCCAACTTGAATTTTTCCCGTTCCGCTATAATGTCCGGGTTGTAAAACAGGATCAAGTGGTTGAATATCGGTGACCAACATTTCAAATTGACCAATGGTAAAAGTCATGCCGGCTATGGCGTTGGTAAGTGGTGTGATGGTTGCATCAAGGGGTGGTGTGGTGGTGCTTCCGCAAGCATAATCAGGTACAGGTTGTGTAGTGAAAACTGAAACATTGCTCCACTCACTTTCAAAATCATCATCAATGCAACCTTTCACTCTGCACTCATATTGTGTAGCTGGTTCAAGCTGATAAATTTTTAATTCACCCGTTGTTGATTCATACGGAAACCACACGTAATTTGGATTTCCGGTTTTGCGCAGCTCTAATTTATAGTGTGTAAAAGTTGATGAGACATTCCACCACGCATACCCCACGCGGGTTCCAATGCCGTTTGAGTTTAATGTGAGTGTGATACCATCGGCTACAGATGATGCAATATTCCCGTAGGTAAATGTGCAGACAGATGAATAACCATTGTTTCTAAAAAAATCATGTCCATCCATATCCTGCGCGCGAACTCTCCAGGCGTAAGACATACCAATTTGCAACTGCGGTTCGGTGATGCTGTAATTGATAAAAGTTTGATTGGTAATTTGCATGAAAATGGGCAGAGAAGAATTCACTACCTGATTGGGGTCAGCACCATCGGGGCGAATTTCAAAAAGCTCAAACACGTATTGCGTTCCGCTGCTGTTGATAGAATTCATGTGAAGCGGCGACCACGAAAAAACTATTTGCTGCGGATCAGTGGGTGAAATTTCATTACCACAAAAAGGAGTATTCAAAAGCGGAGGATCATTGAGCGAAAACCAAACCTGGGTACATGCATTGGGTCCTGACAAAACTGGTTGATTGGGATTAGTGAAATCAATTACTTCAACACAAATCATGCATGGCCCCTCGGGCAGTGTCTTGTGCAATTGATACTGCGTTTGATCAATACCTGAAAAAATTAAATTCTCAGTTGAAAGATAAGGTGCCAGATCACTGCCCGATATTTCAACCGGCACACCCGGAGACAAAGTGGTAGATGGTAAATTTAGAAGAGATGAAGTGGTGATACTGTATCCATTTCCTTCAAACTTAAATCGCAATTTCACCTGATAAGATGGAACAGAAAAATCAGTGAGCGTCAAAAAAATTCTCATCTGATTACTCATCGGATCAGCATAATCAGGCAGATAACTTGTATGCGGGGCACTAACCTGAACAAAAGTTTGAACGGGGTAGGTTTGGGAAAATCCTTTTTGTGAAAAGATAAAAAAGGAAATAATACCATTAGCTATTATAGAATAGTCTGATATTAACAAGTAAATTGTCAATATCTTTTCTTGAACTATATTAGACTAATGTATATATGCTATATATTTGAGGTATGGCAAATGCACTCTCTATTACGGTGAAAGAATCGCTTAAGGACTTAAGAAGTCTCTTAAAAAAATCTGCAGACCACCACGGTCCGAAAATAAAAATGCTTATTGAGATCAAGCGTTCTGATCGAGCATTAGGCAAGAATGAATTAGCGGAACTGATAGGTGTAAATCACAACAGTATTCAGACATGGCGGACTAAATATCAAAAGGGCGGTATATCCAAATTATTAAAGGATGGTAGAATTGGATTTAAGCCCTCCATAATAAGTAAGTCTGTGCATAAGAAAATTAAATTGAAGCTTTGTTCAGAGGATGCCGCATTTTCAAGCTACAAACAATTACATGCGTGGGTGGAAAATAATTTTATTAAAGGAGTTAATTACAACAGCTTGCGTCATTATGTTAAAAGGCACTTTGGCGCATCGTTAAAAGTACCCCGCAAGAGTCATATTAAAAGGATAAAGAAGCGGTTGCTACTTTTAAAAAAACTTCAAACGAATCTGTAAAGACAAAGTAAAACCACTATTGGGATGCTATAAAAGCATTAATATTTATTATGGGATGAGAGTCGATTTGGACTACTCACAAGAACAGGGCGGGTTCTAACAGCAAAGGGGTAAAACCCGTTTGTACTTATCAACACAAATTCGAAAACACATACCTATATGGAGCATTCTCACCAATAAATGGAGATAGCTTTTTGTTGGAACTGCCTTATTGTAATACAGATTGCTTTCAATATTTTATTCAAGAATTATCAAAGCAGAATCCAAAAGAACTTAAACTAATCGTGCTTGACAACGGAGCCTTCCATAAGGCAAAGAAACTAATCATACCCGAGAATATCATTTTAATTTTTCTGCCGCCTTATAGTCCAGAACTAAACCCCGCCGAGAAAATTTGGTGGCAACTCAAACAAGAGTTCGTTTGCAAATCCTTTAATACCATCGATCAATTGGGCAAACACTTAGCCAAGGTTGTGAGGAGAATAATTACAACAAAAACAGTAAAGAAAATTTGTTCCTTCAAATATTTATTATGCTCTTTTTAGACTAAATTATATTGGCTAATGGTATAATAAATAGTAGAAGATGAATATTAAATATCAAAGAAACTCTCCTTTGACTCCCCATCGCAATGGGGGCAATATTTACTATTTGATCTTTATTCTTCAATGCGCAAATTGATTATCAACAGATTAAAAAAAGTGCGAATTTAGAAAAAACTCCATGCATGCAGCATGGTGATAAAAAGTTTTCTAAAACTTTGATTTGCTGATAAAGGAGATATTTGCATTCCGACTCAAGCAATAGCGGAACGTTGGGACTTAGTGCTAAAAAAAAAAATATTTTACGGACAAAAAAAAATCCCCACCAGTAAAACTAGTGGGGATTTAAAAAACCGGCATCAACATACTCTCCCGCCCTTAAAAGGGAAGTACCATCTGCGCAAGTTGGCTTAACTTCTCTGTTCGAAATGGTAAGAGGTGGACCCAACCGCCATAGACACCGAAAACCTTGATTCACCGCAGCCATGGCTTGGGTGAACTTATCCTTTTTGGCAAACACCAAAAGGGATACAATGTTTTTGAATGTGTATTGATAATTATATCGAATACAATCGAAGTAGTGAGCCCGTAACATTATAAGTCTACGGGTAATTAGTACTGCTTGGCTTTTCCCTCACGGGATTTACACCTGCAGCCTATCAACGTTGTCGTCTTCAACGACCCTTAAAAGATATCTCATCTTGAGGCGAGTTTCGTACTTAGATGCTTTCAGCACTTATCTCATCCATACATAGCTACCCTGCGATGCAGCTGGCGCCACAACAGGTACACCAGAGGTATGTCCACCCCCGGTCCTCTCGTACTAGAGGTAGGTCCTCTCAAATATCTAACGCCCACAGTAGATAGGGACCGAACTGTCTCACGACGTTCTGAACCCAGCTCGCGTGCCACTTTAATGGGCGAACAGCCCAACCCTGGGACCTTCTCCAGCCCCAGGATGTGACGAGCCGACATCGAGGTGCCAAACCACTCCGTCGATATGAGCTCTTGGGAGTGATCAGCCTGTTATCCCCGGCGTACCTTTTATCCTTTGAGCGATGGCCCTTCCATGCGGAACCACCGGATCACTATGCTCTACTTTCGTACCTGATCGACTTGTCGGTCTCTCAGTCAAGCACCCTTATGCCATTACACTCTACGCACGGTTACCAAGCGTGCTGAGGGTACCTTTAGAAGCCTCCGTTACTCTTTTGGAGGCGACCACCCCAGTCAAACTACCCACCACACAATGTCTCCCGTATACACGGGATTAGATATCAAGTAATCCAAGGGTGGTATTTCAACGATGACTCCCCGACTCCTAGCGAAGCCGGTTCAAAGTCTCCCACCTATCCTACACATGAATTACCCAATAGCAATGTGAAGCTATAGTAAAGGTGCACGGGGTCTTTCCGTCCCACTGCGGGTAATCGGCATCTTCACCGATACTACAATTTCACCGAGCTCATGGCTGAGACAGTACCCAGATCATTACACCATTCGTGCAGGTCGGAACTTACCCGACAAGGAATTTCGCTACCTTAGGACCGTTATAGTTACGGCCGCCGTTTACTGGGGCTTCAATTCAATGCTTCTCCGAAGATAACATCTCCTCTTAACCTTCCAGCACCGGGCAGGTGTCAGACCCTATACTTCATCTTTCGATTTCGCAGAGTCCTGTGTTTTTGATAAACAGTTGCTGGGCCTATTCACTGCGGCTGATATCGCTACCAGCGTCTCTTCTCCCGAAGTTACGAGACCATTTTGCCTAGTTCCTTAGCCATGATTCACTCGAGCACCTTAGGATTCTCTCCTCGACTACCTGTGTCGGTTTATGGTACGGGCACTCAATGCCTGAAGCTTAGAAGATTTTCCTGGAAGTATGTTTAGGGTCATTATCTCCTTGCCTAAAAGGCTCAGAGTACTATCAGGTTCAGCTCTTGGGTGGATTTTCCTGCCCAATCAACGCCTACACCCTTTAACGCACTATTCCGTCAGTGCGCAGACCTTTCACTCCTCCGTCCCTCCTTCGCAACATCAAGTGGTACTGGAATATTAACCAGTTTGCCATCGGTTTCTCCCTTCGGATGAACCTTAGGACCCGACTAACCCTCAGACGATTAACGTGGCTGAGGAAACCTTAGTCTTACGGTGAGCAGGTTTCTCGCCTGCTTTATCGTTACTTATGCCTACATTTGCTTTTCCATACACTCCACCATACCTCACGATACGGCTTCTACGCAGAATGGAATGCTCCCCTACCAGATATATTGCTATAAATCCACAGCTTCGGTAGTACACTTATGCCCGATTATTATCCACGCACGATCGCTCGACTAGTGAGCTGTTACGCACTCTTTAAATGAATGGCTGCTTCCAAGCCAACATCCTAGCTGTCAATGCAATCGAACAACGTTAGATCAACTTAGCGTACATTTTGGGACCTTAGCCGATGGTCTGGGTTCTTTCCCTCTCGGACGCTGACCTTAGCACCCGCGCCCTCACTCCCGAGTATATATTGCAGCATTCGGAGTTTGTCAGGGTTTGGTAGGCGGTGAAGCCCCCTAGCCCTATCAGTAGCTCTACCTCTGCAATACTCAACCTCGAGGCTGCACCTAAATGCATTTCGGGGAGTACGAGCTATTTCCCAGTTTGATTGGCCTTTCACCCCTACCCTCAAGTCATCCGAAAACTTTTCAACGTTTACCAGTTCGGTCCTCCACCCCGTTTTACCGAGGCTTCAACCTGCTCAAGGGTAGATCACAAGGTTTCGCGTCTACTCCCGTTAACTTTTTCGCCCTATTCAGACTTGCTTTCGCTTCGGCTCCGAGCCTTAAACTCTTAACCTTGCTAACGAGAAGTAACTCGTAGGCTCATTATGCAAAAGGCACGCCGTCATCCTTACAGACTCCGACCGCTTGTAAGCATACGGTTTCAGGTTCTATTTCACTCCGTTATTCACGGTGCTTTTCACCTTTCCCCTCACGGTACTTGTTCTCTATCGGTCTCTCAGGAGTATTTAGCCTTACCAGATGGTTCTGGCAGTTTCAGACAGGATTTCACATGTCCCGCCTTACTCAGGATACTGCTAGGTATACAAACTATTTCAATTACAGGGCTATCACCTTCTTTGGCCAAATTTTCCAATTTGTTCTTCTATAATTTATATGTCCACAACGCAGTCCTACAACCCCAGTATTGCCGAAACAACACTGGTTTGGGCTGTTTCCCTTTCGCTCGCCGCTACTCAGGAAATCACTCTTGTTTTCTCTTCCTCCGGGTACTTAGATGTTTCAGTTCTCCGGGTTTGCGCTATTGCGATATGTCTTCAACATATCAGGTTTCCCCATTCGGAAATCTACGGGTCAAAAGTTGTTTGCACCTAACCGTAGCTTATCGCAGCTTATCACGTCCTTCATCGCCTCTGAGAGCCAAGGCATCCACCGTATGCCCTTAGTAACTTATTAATGTCATTTTTCCTTTGGTTTTATCCAAAAGTGACTCACTACTTCAATCAATATTCAATATTTCAAAGAACTTTCTCTGGATTTCACCAGAATTGCAATCCTTAAACCGGTTCTCACCGTCTAAAAATCTTTTCTTTTTTCCTTCTTTTACAAAACACCCGTTGGTGATTTGTCTGGTGGAGAATGTCGGAGTCGAACCGACGACCTCCTGCGTGCAAGGCAGGCGCTCTAGCCAGCTGAGCTAATCCCCCGATAGTTCAGAGTGAGTGTGAGTGAACAGAGTGAGATATCTCACTCCTCGCTCTCACGCTGAGTTGTAGTCCCGAGCGGAGTTGAACCGCTGACCTCTACATTATCAGTGTAGCGCTCTAACCAACTGAGCTACGGGACTATTTTCTAATCTTCATAGCTCACTCAATTAGCTCGCTGACCTCTACTTCCGATAACTATCGGAACAGTGTAGCGCTCTAACCTCCCGATCAATATCGGGGTGAGCTACGGGACTATTTTCTAATCTTCATAGCTCACATTAATTAGCTCGCTGACCTCTAATTCCGATAGCAATCGGAACAGTGTAGCGCTCTAACCTCCCGATCAATATCGGGGTGAGCTACGGGACTATTTTCTAATCTTCATAGCTCACATTAATTAGCTCGCTGACCTCTAATTCCGATAGCAATCGGAATAACTATCGGAACAGTGTAGCGCTCTAACCTCCCGATCAATATCGGGGTGAGCTACGGGACTATTATATTCTCTCCCGTATGCTTTGTCGCTCTCCCTCATTCTCTTTATGCGGGAGGGGTAATATCACAAAAATTGAAGCAGAAACAGCAGTGTCTGATCAGTGTCGATCTGATCTCTAGAAAGGAGGTGTTCCAGCCGCACCTTCCGGTACGGCTACCTTGTTACGACTTAACACCAGTTACTGGTTTTACCCTAGGCAGCTCCTTACGGTTACCGACTTTAGGTACTCCCAACTTCCATTGTTTGACGGGCGGTGTGTACAAGGCCCGGGAACGTATTCACCGCGCCATGGCTGATGCGCGATTACTAGCGATTCCAGCTTCACGAAGTCGAGTTTCAGACTTCGATCCGAACTGAGACGAGTTTTTGAGATTTGCATCCTCGCGGGGTAGCTGCCCTCTGTACTCGCCATTGTAGCACGTGTGTGGCCCAGACGTAAGGGCCATGATGACTTGACGTCGTCCCCACCTTCCTCGCGGCTTGCGCCGGCAGTTTTCTTAGAGTCCCCGACTTTACTCGCTGGTAACTAAGAATAGGGGTTGCGCTCGTTGCGGGACTTAACCCAACACCTCACGGCACGAGCTGACGACAGCCATGCAGCACCTCGCAAATTGTCCGAAGAACGACTGATTTCTCAATCTGTCAAAATGCGTTCAAGTCCTGGTAAGGTTCCTCGCGTATCATCGAATTAAACCACATGCTCCACCGCTTGTGCGGGCCCCCGTCAATTCCTTTGAGTTTCAATCTTGCGATCGTACTCCCCAGGTGGATTACTTATCACTTTCGCTTAGTCCCCGACCGTATATCGCCGAGAACGAGTAATCATAGTTTACAGCGTGGACTACCAGGGTATCTAATCCTGTTCGCTCCCCACGCTTTCGTGCATGAGCGTCAATATTAGTTTAGTAAGCTGCCTTCGCTATCGGTGTTCTGTGTAATATCTAAGCATTTCACCGCTACACTACACATTCCGCCTACTTCAACTATATTCAAGTATAGCAGTATCAATGGCAGTTCCTTCGTTGAGCGAAGGGATTTCACCACTGACTTACTTTACCGCCTGCGCACCCTTTAAACCCAATGATTCCGGATAACGCTTGGACCCTCCGTATTACCGCGGCTGCTGGCACGGAGTTAGCCGGTCCTTATTCCTTTGGTACCGTCAGCCCCCTACACGTAGAGGGGTTTCTTCCCAAATAAAAGCAGTTTACAACCCATAGGGCATTCTTCCTGCACGCGGCATGGCTGGTTCAGAGTTGCCTCCATTGACCAATATTCCTCACTGCTGCCTCCCGTAGGAGTCTGGACCGTGTCTCAGTTCCAGTGTGGGGGATAACCCTCTCAGGCCCCCTACTGATCGTCGCCTTGGTGAGCCATTACCTCACCAACTAGCTAATCAGACGCATACTCATCTTATACCGCCGTAGCTTTAACTATAATATGATGCCATATCACAGTGTTATGGGATATTAATCCGAATTTCTCCGGGCTATCTCCCTGTATAAGGTAAATTGTATACGCGTTACGCACCCGTGCGCCGGTCGCCGCCAATGTATTGCTACACCGCGCTGCCCCTCGACTTGCATGTGTTAGGCCTGCCGCTAGCGTTCATCCTGAGCCAGGATCAAACTCTCCATAGTATAAAGATTTGATTTTTGTTTAGATCTTATTTATGCGATCTCTACCTCTCAGACTTTTGCTGTTTCTATCTTGCTTCAATCTTTCAAAGAACTTATTTCGGTAAGGTAAAACTATTCTTAACCCCTTATTTATTCTCCCATTTCGTTCAACGGGAGCGCAAAGGTAACCACTTTTTTATTCCCTCCAAATTTATTCAAACTTTTTTTTAAATATTTTTTCGCTTATCTACTTAACTCCTTATATATCAAATCTAAAAAAAATTGATTTTTTTTTGAATTCTTCAGAAGAACTGTACAAGATATAGCTGATCTTAATTTCTATGACGCTATAATTCCGTTACACAAATGGTTGCCTGATAAAACAATCAAAAGTGACAACAATTAAGCTAAACTAACATAGGCATGTTGAAATGAATCATTCAAGTCAATGAAAGTACAGGCATGGGTTGAGTAATTTCGGAAGTTCATTTACATACGTACAAAGAACTTTCAGCCAAATGAAGAAAAAAGGTAATGAATATTTAGAGCCGAGTGAAACGAGCCCGGATATTCCAATATCTTCAGCAGGTAATGATAAAAAGGAGAAAAAGTCAAGACGCAAAAAAGCTGACGACAAAGAGGGTTTGCAGGAAGATGCTGCAAAAATTAGAAAGGTTAGAAATTTTGATTTATTCTCACCCCTTAGAAAATTGTTTGACAAGGAAAACAGGCGAACCAACTTAACAACAGGTGCATTATTCGTTCTGTTTTCAGTCTACCAATTTTTATCATTTATTTCTTATTTTTTCACATGGAAAGATGACCAGAGTTTGGTATTAAAGGATGGTTTACTTAGTTTCATGTTTAGTGCTTCAGAGACAGAGGTAGCAAATCACCTTGGAAAATTTGGCGCCTGGATATCACACCTCTTTATTTATGAATGGTTTGGCTTGGGATCGTTTTTCTTTCCACTGTTGTTTTTTTGTGGGGGCGTTTTCTTATTATTCAGGATTCAACTTACTGATCTTAGAAAATTAATTAAAAGATCAATAGTTGCAATTTTTGTTAGTTCATTATTTTTTGGATTCTTCACAACACAACAATCTTACCCTTACGGAGGAGCAGTTGGGTATTATTTCAACGTATGGCTAAAATCAGGATTTGGAAATTTTGGAGCATTTCTTTTTCATCTTGTTTTATTATTTATTACCACCGTTCAAATGTTTAACCCAGACTTTAAAAGTATAGCACAACGGCTTGGTCTGATAAAAGAAAAACAAGAAAAAAGATCAACTGAATTAACCGAAGAAAAGACAGACAGTATACCAGATATTGATGTAAAAAATTCAATCACAGAAAATGAATTAATTCCTGAAGAAACATCTTCACCTATTGAACTAACGCCGGAAGAATCAGATGAGATAGAAGACCAGGATGAAAGTGATAGCATACTTGAAATCACTCAAGAAAATACAGAAGAACCAATAATAGAATCAACGGAAGAATTTCAAGTAGAGGTTGCGACACCTGATGAAGTATTGCCAGAAGACTCTTTAGAAGGGCTGAATAAAGATTTTGGAGACTATGACCCAAAACTTGATTTGTCAAGTTACGTTTTACCTTCAGTAGATTTAATGGAGAATTACGGCGGTAATCAACTCCAGATTAATAAGGAAGAATTAGAAGCGAATAAGAACAGAATAGTTGAAGCCTTAGGTTATTACAATATTGAAATAGCCAAGATAAAAGCTACAGTTGGCCCGACAGTAACCTTGTATGAAATAGTTCCGGCCCCCGGCGTGCGTATCTCAAAAATTAAAAATTTATCAGATGATATTGCCCTTAGTTTGGCGGCAAACGGAATACGCATTATTGCACCAATACCTGGCAAAGGAACCATTGGAATTGAAGTTCCAAATTCCAAACCAGACATGGTATCAATGCGTGCGTTGATTGCATCAGAAAAATTTCAAAATACTGACATGGAATTACCTGTAGTAATGGGTAAAACTATCTCAAACGAAACGTTTATGTTTGACCTTGCTAAGGCGCCTCACTTGCTGTGTGCCGGGGCTACAGGTCAGGGGAAATCAGTTGGACTGAATGCTATTTTAGTGTCATTGCTTTATAAAAAACATCCGGCGCAAATAAAATTTGTGATGGTGGATCCAAAAAAAGTAGAGCTCACGCTGTACCAAAAAATAGAAAAACATTTTCTTGCCAAATTGCCGGATTCAGAAGAAGCAATCATTACGGATACCAGCAAAGTAGTGAACACAATGAAATCACTATGTATTGAAATGGATGAACGTTACGAATTGTTGAAGAATGCAGGAGTAAGAGATATCAAGGAGTACAATAAAAAATTTATATCTCGCAAGTTAAATCCTGAAAAAGGACATCGGTATCTGCCATATATAGTTGTTGTAATTGATGAGTTTGCAGATTTAATAATGACCGCAGGCAAAGAAATTGAACACCCAATTGCCAGATTGGCTCAGCTTGCCCGTGCAATAGGTATTCACCTGATTGTTGCCACGCAACGGCCTTCAGTAAATGTAATAACCGGAATGATAAAAGCAAATTTTCCGGCGCGCATTGCTTTTAAAGTATCTTCTAAAATTGACTCACGCACCATACTTGATCAAACAGGTGCTGATCAATTAATTGGACGTGGAGATATGTTGATTTCATTTGGGAATGATCTCACCCGTTTACAATGTGGATTTGTTGATACTGCCGAGGTAGACAGAATTTGCGATTTCATTGGTGATCAACGAGGGTACCAAAGTGCCTTTTTATTACCAGAATATGTTGGTGAAGAAGGTGATTCAGAATTAGATGTAGACTTGAGTCAAAAAGATACATTGTTTGATGAGTCAGCAAGAATGGTTGTGATGCATCAGCAAGGTTCAGCATCTCTTTTGCAGAGAAAACTGAGTATTGGGTATAATCGCGCAGGTAGAATTATAGATCAACTTGAAGCAGCAGGAGTTATTGGCCCATTTAAAGGAAGTAAAGCCCGAGAAGTATTAATCAGTGACTTACCTTCACTGGAGTTATTTTTACAAAATCTTAAGTGAGGTTTGGCATAATTTTGGATATTTGCAATGAAAATAAATTTTATGAAATCTACCGTTGCATTTTTACTGCTCATATTAACTGCAGGATTCAGTTTTGGACAAGATGAAAAAGCCAAAAAAATTCTTGATGAAATCAGCGTTAAAACCAAAGCTTACGAAACCATGATTTTTGAATTTACCGTTGTGGTAGCAGCGCCCGGTCAGGATGCCATTACTCAAAACGGAAAAGTTTATATCAAAGGTGAAAAATATTTTCTAAGCTTGCCTGAACAAGAAATTTATTGCGATGGAGAAACTATTACAACCTATTTGATCAATGATAATGAATGCTACACGCGCTCAGTTGAAGATGTTGAAGAAGGAGAAATTGTTTCACCAAGCCAGTTACTCACCGTGTGGGAAGAAGGCTATAAATACAAATACATTCAAGAAACAACATACGCAGATAGACCAGCGCATGAGATTCATTTATATCCAAAAGATCCAGCTGATAGTAAATTTCACACCATCATTTTAAAAATTGATATTGAAAAAATGGAAGTAGTTTTTTTCATGGTAAAAGGCAAAGACGGAACCAATACGAAATACAAAATTTCAAAATTTGAAAAAAACACAACTATTTCAGACAGCAAATTTGTATTTGACAAAGCCAAACATCCGGGTGTTGTTTGTCAAGAAGAATAAATTGAAAAATAAAATCTACAAGAAAGTCACTCACTCAATGGGTGACTTTTTTTTGCTACGTAGTAAAATTCAAGGAAATATTTTACCGGGATTCAGAATGCCTTTAGGGTCAAATACTTTTTTAATGCCCTTCATAATATTCAATTCAACCTCTGTAAATGCTATAGACATATAGCGTTGCTGAACGTAACCAATTCCGTGCTCACCTGAAATTGTTCCACTGAGAGAAACGGTCAAGTTAAATATTTCTTCAATTGCCTTAGGTAATTCATTATTCCACATTGCTTCAGAGAGATCACCCTTAATAATATTTACATGCAAATTACCATCACCTGCGTGACCATAGCAGACAGATTTGAAACCATAGCGCAGACCAATTTCTTTAACCCCTTTCAATAATTTTGGCAATTCAAACCGGGGTACAACTGTATCTTCTTCTTTATATACAGATTGACTTTTTACCGCCTCTCCTACTTTACGCCTCAAATTCCAAAGCTTATTCTTCTGCGCTTCAGATTCTGCAAAAAGCACATCATCAACTTTAAATTTTTCAATTACCGATAGAATTTTTTCACAATCTTTCATTAGGACATCTTCATCATGTCCGTCAACTTCAATTAGCAAGTGAGCCTGAATGTGATCAGGAATTTTCAAATCTTCTTCTTGAATGAAATTTGCTGTCCATACAAGTGCGTCTCGCTCCATAAATTCAAGTCCGCTTGGGGTGATGCCAGCCATAAAAATTTCAGCGACAGCTTCACATGCCTGCTCAGCAAAGTGAAAAGGAACCAACATCAATTTATTGAGCGATGGCAGCGGAATTAATTTCAGAACTGCTTTAGTAATAATACCTAATGTACCTTCAGAACCCACGATGAGTTGAGTAAGATTATATCCGGTTGCATTTTTGAGCACATTTGCACCTGTCCAAATAATTTCACCAGTGGATAAAACTACTTCTAAATTCAAGACATACTCATTGGTAACTCCATATTTTACAGCCTTGGGGCCGCCTGAATTTTCTGCAAGATTTCCACCAATTGAACATGAACCCTTGCTAGCAGGATCAGGAGGATAAGACAATTTATATTCTGCCACTGCATTCTGCAAAACCTGCGTGATTACACCTGGTTCAACAGTCACTTGACAATTTTTAGTATCAATATGGAGTATGCGATTCAGTTTTCTTGTTGACAAAACAACACCACCCAAAAGCGGTAAGGCTCCGCCGCTGAGTCCAGTTAGAGCCCCCTGTGGAGTAACCGGAATGTTTTCTGCATAACAATAAGTCATTATTTCAGAAACCTGCAAAGCACTTGACGGCAGTACACAAATTTCAGGAATAAAAACAAAATCTTCTGTATGATCACTTGCAAAAGCTTTCAGTGATTCAACATCAGATATGACATTATCAGCTCCGAGAATGCTGATAAAAAAACGGATATCATCTTGATCAATCTTTTTAAATAAAGTTAGATCAGACATGTGAAGAAATATTCAGGAAATGATAAGTTCTTCAGCTTGTTTTGCTGTGGAAGTAATATTCAACACATTGTGCAGTTGTGAGATTTCAATCAGCTTTTGCACATTAGGTTGTAAACCTGTTAAAATGAATTTGCCACCGGAATCTTTACAAAGTCTGTTCCCAATTAAAATGGCACTCAAACCAGACGAATCACAATATCTGGATTTAGACAAATCAAGGATAATATTATTGATTGAATTTTTATTTATGAGTAAAAGCTCTGATTTCAGTTCAGGCGCATTGGTAGAATCAAGTTTTTCAACTTGTGAAATTACCATGGTGTACTTGTCTCTTGCTTCCTTTGAAAAATTCATATCTCGGATCACTTTGGCTGTTTGTTAGTTACAAGATTTAAGATCAACCTGAAGTACAGATTTCAAACAATAAATCACCGTAATCTGACCAAATTTAGAATTTTATTTTATAAATCAGTTAAGGCGTGGAAAAATTGTGTGAAATGTGAAAAACAGAAAACAGTGTCTTGAGAACAATTTTATTTATATTTTTAGGTTAAAACAGGAGAGATATGAGTTTTGCGGGATTTGTTAGCAACATGATCAATACCATGCAGCGAAACCGAAATGATCTGAAAGCCGGGAAACGCAAACCCTTTGAGCAAGAAAAAGGCAAAACGAAACATGAAAAATGGGTAGATCCGGTTCAGTTAAGTCCTGAAGAATACGCAACCTTAAGGCAAGACATACAAACAAAAGCGAGATCTGAGAAAAAAAGAGAATTGCTGATTACGTTGATTGCATTGGGAATTGGGTTGCTTTGCTTTGGGTGGTTGTTTCTGAGATATATCTGAATTTTGCGTTTTTTTTTATTTGTACAATGGTGGCTTGGTTGCTTTTGATTTTGTAAAATATTCCAACCTATATAAAAGTGCGCAAATTAAATTTCGTTCACCGGTATTTGCAAAATTTGGAGGAGTAAAAAAAATCCCCCGGGCACCTACCTCCGGGGGACTATCAGTATCAGTCGCAATGACTAAGCAGTTATACTCACCTTATGTTTATCTACGAGTTTCCTCAAGTTAATCAACGCATAACGCATACGCCCTAACGCGGTGTTGATACTAATATCTTCTTGTTCTGCAATATCTTTAAAACTCATTCCCCTGAACAAGCGATTAACTAAAACATCGCGTTGCTCATCCGGCAGATATTCTATCAACTTAACTACATCACTTTCAATCTGTTCTTTGATGATAGAATCCTCAATATTCCGGTCAGTGAGTTTGAGCACTGCAAAAATATTGAATTCTTCGTTTTTAGAACTAGATTCTGAAATCATTTGCATTTTTTTTGCTTTTCTGAAGTGGTCAACAATCATGTTATGTGCAATTGTTAACACCCATGGTAAAAATTTACCTTCATCGTTATACATTCCGTTTTTTAGTGTGCGAACGACTTTAATAAAAACCTCTTGAAACAAATCATTGGCCAACTCATGGTTACGCACCTTAGAAAAGATATAACCGTATACCCTGTCTTTGTTGAGATTTAATAAGATTTCAAAAGATTTTTCATCACCCGTCTGGTATAATCTCACCAGTTCTTTTTCAGATAGAACATCGTACTTCATCATAGTTTACTCCTTTATGCGCCAAAGAACTTGAGCGGCGCTGATTTTTCATTTCTGTTTTAAAAGAGTATAACTATGCAATAGGCGTGTGTTTGTTATGTAATACGCCAAAGATAATGGAAGGGTTGGTTAAAACAAAAAAATCTTTTCTTCTTGCTAACTTTAGCGCGTGAAGTATTAAGATGATTGATTTAACAGTAAAATTTGTCCATTCAACAACAAACATTTGACTAAATGTCTGCAAACCAAAGAAAAATAGAAATTCACGGCGCACGGGTACATAACCTTAAAAACGTTTCAACAACGATAAAACACAATCAATTTGTCGTGATTACTGGGCTGTCAGGCTCAGGTAAAAGCTCATTGGCATTTGACACCTTGTTTGCAGAAGGACAAAGAAGGTATGTAGAAAGCCTTTCATCCTATGCAAGACAATTTTTAGGGAGATTTGACAAACCTGACGTTGATTATATTAAAGGCATTTCACCTGCTATTGCAATTGAACAAAAAGTAATTTCTAATAATCCGCGTTCAACCGTTGGAACAGTGACTGAAATCTATGACTATCTCAAAGTACTTTTTGCACGGATTGGAAAAACATACGCAGAAGACGGCAGTGAGATAAAAAAACATTCAGTGACCGATGTTGTGAACTCAACAACGAAATTCACCGCCGGAGAAAAATTTTTGGTACTAGCGCCGTGGAGAATAAAAGATGATCAGTCAGCAAAAAAATCAATTGAAATTTTACTTTCTCAAGGATATACACGCATTTTTTCTGATGGAGAAATTATTGAGATTGAAAGTAAAACAAAAGTTAATTACAAGAAAGATAAAAGTTATGTTGTCATTGATCGCTTGAAGCATGATCCTGATGATGAAGATTATTTTTCAAGACTTGCTGATTCTGCTCAAACAGCTTTCTACGAGGGATTTGGAGACTGCGTTCTTTACTTAGCTGATCGCAACGAATATTTATTTTTTAATAACCGTTTTGAAAAAAACGGAGTGACTTTTATTGAACCAACTCTTCATTTTTTTAGTTTTAATAATCCCTTTGGTGCCTGTCAAACTTGTGAAGGATATGGTTCTATTATTGGTGTTGACCCCAACCTGGTGATACCTGACAAATCAAAAAGCGTATATAACGAAGGCATTGCACCATGGAAAGGTGAAAAAATGAGTGAATGGAAAGACAACCTTATTCGTTTTGCTGAAAAATATAAATTTCCTATACACAAACCCCTTTCTGAATTAACCAAAGAACAGAACAATTTACTTTGGAAAGGGAATAAAGATATTTGGGGTATTGATCACTTTTTTGAATTTCTTCAATCCAATTCCTACAAAATTCAGTACCGCATCATGATGTCTAGATACCGAGGCAAGACACTCTGCACAGATTGTCGCGGTACACGCTTACGCAAGGAAACCAATCAAGTAAAAATTGATGGATACTGTATGAGTGATTTTATTCTTATGCCGGTATCAGAACTTCATCAGGTTTTCGGTAATTTACATTTAGATAAATATCAACGAGAAGCAGCAAGCAGATTAATACTGGAAATATCAAATCGTCTTACTTATCTTAACGAAGTGGGGCTTGGATATTTAACATTGAACAGACAGTCAGGAACACTTTCAGGCGGCGAATCACAACGCATAAATCTGGCTACTTCATTGGGCAGCAGTTTAGTTGGATCAATGTATATTTTAGATGAACCAAGTATTGGATTGCATCCGCGAGATACACAACGATTAATTGGAATTTTACAAAGACTAAAAAAAGTTGGCAATACCGTAATTGTTGTTGAACATGAAGAAGAAGTTATGCGCGCCGCAGATGAGATCATTGACATGGGACCACATGCTGGAATTTTTGGCGGAGAAATTGTCTTTCAAGGTTCACACTCAGCGTTAATAAAATCAGAAAGTTTGACCGCACAATACTTAACCGGTAGAGCCTCAATTTCATTACCTGAGGCAAGACGTAAACTCAACAATAAACTCATCATAAAAGGTGCAAGAGAGAACAACCTGAAAAATATTACCGTCCAAATTCCGCTCAACGGATTAGTTTGCATCAGTGGTGTCAGCGGATCCGGAAAGTCAACACTTGTAAAACAAATTCTCTATCCTGCTTTGTTGAAAGAGTTGGGGAAATCAAGTAATAAAATAGGTGATTTTGATGAGTTATCAGGAGATTTGAAACGCATTGCAGATGTTGAATTAATTGACCAAAACCCTATTGGAAGATCATCGCGAAGCAACCCTGCAACCTATGTGAAAGCATTTGATTTTATCAGAGAACTTTTTACCAAAACACAACAAGCAAAAATAAGAGGTCATAAAGCAGGATACTTTTCTTACAACGTGCCGGGAGGTAGATGTGAAACCTGCAAAGGAGACGGAGAGATCACAATTTCAATGCAATTTATGGCTGACGTGCAATTGCAATGTGAAGCCTGTAAAGGAAAAAGATACACTCCCGAAACGCTAGAAATTGAATACCGAGGTAAAAATATTTCAGACATTCTTCAGCTCTCAATTGACGAAGCTCTCACGTTTTTTGATCACAAAAATTCATTAGAAGAAAAAATTATTGAACGTGTAAAACCACTCGCAGACTTAGGACTTGGATATCTTACACTAGGTCAATCATCTAGTACATTGAGCGGTGGTGAAGCACAGCGAATTAAGCTGGCATCTTTCTTAACAATCGGACAGAAAAATCCTCATCCAACACTGTTCATTTTTGACGAACCTACAACAGGACTTCATTTTCATGATATTTCAAAATTGCTTCTAGGCTTTCAGGCATTGATAAAACTCGGGCACTCAATACTTGTTATTGAGCACAATACTGATGTGCTCAAGTGTGCTGACTGGATTATAGATATTGGTCCTGAAGGTGGAAATGAAGGAGGTAATATTGTATTTGAAGGTACACCTGAAGAACTGGTCAAATCCAAAAAATCATACACCGCAAAATATTTGAAAGAGAAATTATAATTTGCATACATTTGACATGCAAAAGATTAGAGGAGATGGCAAAATATTTATTCAAATACAAAATTGAATCTACGCGCCTTTGCGGATTTGATTACACTTCAGCAGGCTCATATTTCATTACCATTTGCACAAAAAATAGAATTCCTTTTTTTGGACAGATTGTAGAAGGAAAAATGGTGCTCAGTGAAATAGGAGAACTAGCTAAAACATTCTGGCAAGAAATTCCACAACATTTTCCAAATGCACAACTCAATGAGTTTATCATCATGCCTGATCACATGCATGGGATTATTTGCCTTTCCCCTCAAGATAATATCCTCCCATTAGTAAAGACGTCGCAATGCGACGTCTCCACAGGTTTGCTCTGTATGCAAACATTGATGGATTCTATTAGTAAAGACGTCGCAATGCGACGTCTCCACAGGTGGAGAGGCTGTCTCCACAGGAGATCACCCTGTCTACTTGGAAGAAAAACAAATGAAAAACACAAAAATGACAGCCATACTGCCCAAACCGGGATCAATATCTGTCATCATAAGATCATACAAATCTGTGGTATCTAAGTACTCTCATAAAATCAATAAAGACTTTGGCTGGCAAGATCGGTTCCATGATAGGATAATCAGAAATCAGCAAGAATTTATCCGGATAGCACTTTATATCAGGAAAAATCCTGCCAATTATAAAAAGTAACCCCGGGCTTATCCGGTAAAGACGTCGCACTGCGACGTCTCCACAGGTTAGATGAGGCTCCAATGGTGATGAGGATCTCCACAGGTTAGATGAGGCTCCAATGGTGATGAGGGTCTTCACAGGTTAGATGAGGCTCCAATGGTGATGAGGATCTCCACAGGTTAGATGAGGCTCCAATGGTGATGAGGGTCTCCACAGGTTAGATGAGGCTCCAATGGTGATGAGGGTCTCCACAAGTTAGATGAGGTTCAAATGGTGATGAGGATCTCCACAGGTTAGATGAGGCTCCAATGGTGATGAGGATCTCCACAGGTTAGATGAGGCTCCAAGGGTGATGAGGATCTCCACAGGTTAGATGAGGCTCAAAAGGTGAATAGGCACTTTGTTGTTAAAATTAGCATCAACAAACACAAATAGAATTCCCGACTTGGATGCAGAAAGATTATTTTTTAAATATTTTTTTGGTCAATTCAAAAATGGAAATATTCAAACCTAAAAGAGTGAAACTGTACAAAATATCTTCAGCTGGAATGGTGAAAATTCTAAATGGGGTGCGCTCTTGATCATCATACCAAACAATTGGTTCAGTTGTGAGTCCTCCGGTTAAAACACTGTTCACCAGCATGAAGGGAATGATTGAAATTAAAAATGAAATTGGAAGAAAATGTAATTGATTGCGTAATCGCCAAATCACCAAAAGCGTTAACAGTGATGTTGCAATCACAAATTGCGAGTATGCACCATGATATCCGAAAATTAAAATAAAGAAGAGGTAAGAAAAGATAAAAACATAGAAGATTTTGTTCAGTTTTCTAAATTTAATTTTTTCAAAATAAGCTTTTACACATGCATAAATAAATACGCATGAGAAAGGAACCACAACAAAAAACAAGACTTCTTCAATAGGTAAATTTGTTATATAAATTCCCGTAAGATAATTTGGATTGAAGCCCCACACCCTAGCATGGGTAAAATAATAATCCCAAACGAGAAAAGGTATACCGACAATTAATCCTGCAGCAAAAACAAATTTCCATTGTCTGAAATAAGCTACTTTTTTATCAAAACTTAAGACAAGTGGAAAGAAAATAGTTGCCAGATCAAGCCATAAATAGAGGGCTTTCATATATGAAAATATTTTCTAGGAACTAGTAACATTCCAAAACAAATTCCGCCCTGTTTGAACTGATTTTTATGGTGTGCTTTATGCGCTTTCCGAATAGCTCTGAAATATTTATTTTCAGTTTTATCAAACCAATTAAATCGGCGATGAATCAATACATCATGTACAAGAAAATATACCAATCCATAAACCGCTATGCCGGCACCAAATCCGGTTAAAAATTGAAATTGATAAATCATACCAAACATGATGGACAACCATGAAGGAACGGCAAAGATTAAAAAGAAGCGATCATTTTTTTGAAACAAATTTCCATTGGGCTTGTGATGATCTTCATGCCAACTCCAAAGTGGACCATGCATAAGATATTTGTGAGCAAGCCAAGCGCCTCCTTCCATTAGGCAAAAAGAAAATATACATGCAATTGAAAACCACATATCAGAATAAATTTAGGAGACTAAAAAACACAATCCAGATGTATAACAGATATCTTGCTGTATTGTTCACCACAGTTGAATTTGCAAGATATAACCACGAGAATAAAACACTGAACACAAACCAGCACACATAATTATAGAAAGGAATCACATTGTTTTCCCAGCTCCAAAAACCATAGTGAATTGCTACCGGTTCAATCAACACATCAACAGCGGTTGCAATAGCTCCGGATAATAATATCTTGAACCAAAACGGTAGATGAAAATTTTGTACAATCGTTGTAGATGATATAATAATTACCAGCCAATTCAACCCAATGGCAAGAGGAATATCATCTAGCTTAAAGCCCAAAGCACTACCATACCAATAATTGCCAAAAAGCCATCCGGTATGCACCCCAACCCATTCAAGCGCAAAACCAAAAACTACTATCGTTAAGTACACAAACCATTTTTTTTTCGCATTGTTTTCATCTAATAAAACAAGTACTGAACATAGTAAAATATTGAGGTAAGTGAGGCTTGCGTTCTCACTATTTTTCATGAATAGGATTAAACCTATCATGTGAAATATAATGAGTATCCAAGGAAAATATTTTTTAAATTGATGCATCCTGCTGTATTATTTCTGAAACAATACGTGCAGATCTAAGCACAAGAGGAATGCCGCCTCCGGGATGCACAGTGCCTCCACAAAAATATAAGCGTGGATACTTTTTTATTGTATTCTTATGGCGCTTTATTGCGGCCAGTTTGTGGTTAGATGATGCACCATATAGGGCACCTTGAAATGCCCCAGTTTCTATTTCAAGATTCTTGGCTGTCCAATAAGATTCCGTTTCAACATACGGTGCAATATCCTCTCCTAAATGAATAGTTAGTTTATGAAAAATTCTATTTTTAATTGCCAAAATTTCTGATTCGTTTGGAAAAATTCCCGCAGGTGTATTAATCATCACAAACCAGTTCTGACAACCTCTTGGAGCATCTGATTCATTAACTACTGAAGATATGTGAACATAAACTGTTGGATCATCCGGAATTTTTTTATCGCAAAAAATCTGCTCAAATTCTTTTTTATAATCTTCACTAAACATGATATTATGAAGATGAAGTTGTTTAAATTGCTTCTTTATTCCCCAGTAAAAGACAAGACCCGATGATGAACGCTCTTGTTCTTCATATTTCTTGAATAGTGCTTTATCTTTTAGCAAATCACGATAAAAAGCCAAATGATCAATGGCGCAAACTACCGCATTATATTTTTCCGATTGATCAGAAACAATAGTGTAAGAATTATCTTTAAAATTAATATCTTGTATTTTCTGATTGAAGCGAAACTCAACCCCATTTTTAACGGCGAGTTTGTAAACTGAATCAACAATATCACGCATACCTCTATCCGGAAACCAGGTACCGGTATTGTGTTCAAGATGAGGAATGGTACTGTAGATTCCACTCATTTGAAAAGGATTTGATCCGTTATAAGTGCCAAACCGATCAAATATTTTTACCAGTTTGTCATTTTTCAATCTCCCGTGGTTGAATGCGTGTAAACTTTTTGTCATCCGGCTGCTTAAAAACCAAGGATATCGAACAAGCAGTTCTTTCTTAAAAATATCACGCAACGTAAATGCTTTTTGACTGATGAAAAAAGTACCAATGCGCTCATACGTTTTTTTGCTGTCAGCCAAGTAAGACAAGACATTCAAAGCTGCTTCAGAAGAGATTTTGGTCTCTATCTCATCTTTTAATTCCTTCTGATTACCTGAAAAACGTAAGATGGTACGATCTGGAAAAAAATAATGACACGCCGTTTCAATTTTTTTAAATGAAAAAAACTTTGATGATTCTTCCTTCACTGCGCTAAAAAGTTCTTCCAATTCCCAAGGTTCAGTAAATAGAGATGGCCCTTTATCAAAGCGATAACCATGTTGCGTAAATTCAGCAAGTTTGCCGCCGTGAGTTGCTTGTTTTTCAAACACAATAACATGAAAACCTTGATGTCGCAGACGAATAGCCACTGCCAACCCTGCTAAACCGGCTCCTATTACCGCTATTTTTTGTTTTGAATTGGTCATTAAATATTACTGGCGAATATGCGAGTAGACAGTTGGAAAAATAATTTTAAACCAGGCAGTATATTGTTCGGGAATGGAATTAAGCTCCTGATTTATTTGTTCTAAAGAAACATGTTTCCAATCGGCCACTTCAAGTTTATCGGGAAAAATATTTCCGTCATAATAGCCAACATACACATGATCTAGTTCATGCTCTGTTAAACCTTTATCCAACTCAGCTCTATAAATAAATTTGGTAAGAAATTTTAGTGGTGTGTCAAAACCCATTTCTTCTTTAAGCCTTCTGTGACAAGCCTCTTCAACTGTTTCATCAGGTAATGGATGACTGCAACAGGTATTTGTCCATAATCCTTCAGAATGATATTTACCCATTGCGCGTTGGTGCAGCAACAAATCATTTTGCTTATTGAAAATAAAAATAGAAAAGGCCCGGTGCAATAGACCTTTTTCATGGGCTTCCATTTTCTCCATTTCACCGGTTACTTTATCGTGCTTATCAACAAGGATGACATTCATTGCTACGAATTTAAAAATTCCTTTACTTCTTTTTGATATGTTTCAGACCAACCTGATTTTGAAAGATTACCCAAAATAAATTTTTTATCTTCATCTAAATTATCGTCGTAATCTAAAAAGAAAGGACATCCCTGCTGCACACAATATCTGATAAACCTGATTTCTACCGTATTGGGTTGTTTGGTAACTGCTTCTTCCAACCTTTCTTTACCGGCGTTGAAGAGGCTTAATTTTTCATTTGGCCAATACGTATGATTAGCTTGTGTCATTTCAGCTGCTGCATTGTATGCGTAATAAACCGGGAAGTTTTGCAAACTATAACTACTGGTTAATTTATACAATTCATTGCAAGCCTCTTCATCAGTTGCGGCAACGGCAAACAAATCGCGAATTTTGGACATATCAGGATGCCCTGCACGAACCACCAATCCAACAAAAACAAAGGACCATATCAAGATAAGTTTCTTACTCATATTCATAAGTTTTTAATCATTAAATCAAATTTGCAGTATTTCTCACGAGTGATTTCAAAAACAAGTACCACTTGGTATTATTAGGTACACTTATTCTTGATTGCATCAGTTCATTTATAGTGCAACGCTTAATTTCTTTCAGCAATCTGGTATAATAAACATAACTCAGATACACACCAAAACGTGAAGATTTTGGTAGTTGAATAATACCCTTGTAGGCTTCTTTGAACTCTTCTTCTATTTCAAGTTCAATCGCCAATTTTTCTTCCGGTGTCAGCTGTTCAGTTGATGCAATATGTGGAAAATACAAACGTCCTAACCCATTAACGTCATCTTTCAAATCACGTAAAAAATTTATTTTCTGAAAAGCAGACCCTAAAGTCATTGCGTAAGGTTTCAAGCGATCATACTCTTGCTGATTTCCATAAACAAAAACTTTAAGACACATCAAACCAACTACCTCAGCAGAACCAAGAATGTATTCTTTATATCGCTCATCTGTATATGATATTTTTTCTAGATCCATTTGCATGCTATGTAGAAACTGAGTGATCAACTGATGATCAATTTCATATTTACGCACCGTTGCCTGAAATGCATTCAAAATAGGATTCAATGAAATTCCTCGGTCAATTGCAAGCCAGGTATCTCTAATAAATTCAGACAACAAAACTTCTTTATCATAATCATGAAAAGTATCAACAATTTCATCAGCAAATCTCACAAATCCATAAATTGCGTGAACATCATTCCTGATTTTTTTATCAAGACAACGGACCCCGGCATAAAATGAAGTACTGTATTTTTTTGTCACTAACTGCGCACTTAGGGTGCTATGTTCATCAAATAGTTTTTTCATAGGTTTTGGTTTTGCGTTTTAAGGAATTCACGAGCTGCAATTTTACCTGAAATCAGAGCAGGTGGAATACCTGGACCCGGAACAGTAAGCTGACCACAGAACATGAGATTATTGAGTTTTGAGGTTATTTTTGGTTTTAAGTTTGCTGTTTGTCGCAACGTATTGGCAAGTCCATAAGCATTGCCTTTATATGCATTATAATCTTTTGCAAAGTCATGAATTGCGTATGATTTTTGATAAACAATCTGATCACGAAAATTCACACCAAGATGTTTTTCTGTTCGTGAAATGAGCAAGTCAAAATACTTTTTGCGTACGGTTTCATTATCTTCAATTTCAGTGGCAATTGGCATCAGAAAAAATAAATTTTCATGACCTTCAGGAGCTACTGTTTGATCAGTTTTTGACGGAGCACAGATATAGTATAATGGTTTATCAGGCCATGCCGGATTTTCATATATCTGCTTTCCATGTGCATTCAGATCTTCATCAAAAAAAAGATTATGATGCAACAGGCCGTCAATTTTTTTATTAACACCAACATAAAAAATCAGACAGCTGGGCGCCAATTTTCTGGTGTTCCAATACTTTTCTGAATAGCGTCTGAATTTTTCCGGCACAAGATTTTGCTCTATGTGATGGTAATCTGCACTTGCAATAATCTGTTCAGTTTCATAGAGTTTTTGGTTGATTTCAATACCGGTAATTTCATTGGATTGCGTTTCAAACTTTGTGATTTCAGCTGCAGTATGAATTTCAACACCTTGTTTGAGTGCAATTTTTTCTAGAGCCTTGGCTAATGCACTCATTCCGCCTTCAGGATACCATGTGCCTAGTTCAAGATCAACATAATTCATCAACGTATAAAGAGAAGGAATGCGCGAGGGCATTTCACCCAGAAAAAGTACCGGAAAATTTAATATTGCACGTAATTTATCCGACTTAAACCGTCGTGCAACATCTCTTTCTACCGACTTGAAAACATCAAGTTTGATAGCATTTTTCAGCGTTTTAATATTCACAATTTCTGCCCAACTCAAACCGGGTTGCTCCATAAAATCACGGGTGGCAATCTGATATTTTAGTTTGGCATCTTTCAGAAATTCATCTAATTTTTGTGCAGCGCCGGGTTCAAATTCATCAAACATTTTTCTCAGTGATGACATATCATGCGGCACATCTGTAGGTTTGCTGTCTTTCCAGAATACTCTATAGGAAGGTTGCAGATGAGTGAGTTTAAAATAATCCTCTCTCTTTTCACCCAAATCATGAAATAACTGATCAACCAATTCCGGCATCCAATACCAAGATGGGCCCATATCAAAAGTGAATCCATTGGAAGTAAACGAACGAGACCTGCCTCCTATCTCTGAATTTTTTTCAAATACCCGAACCTTAACTCCCTTTTTTGAAAGATAGCAAGCCGCGTATAAGCCCGAAAGACCGGCACCTATAATATCAACCTTACGCATAGTTCAGTTTTTGCGAAAGCACTTTTCTTGCTTGAAAAATTCTGCTTTTTACTGTCCCAATCGGAAGATTCATTTGCTCTGCAATCTCATGATACTTGTAACCCGCAACATGCATGGTAAATGGAACACGAAGATCATCACTCAAATCTTCAATTGCCTGATCAATTTCTTTTCTTCCCAAACGCGCGTCAGGACCATAGAAATCTGTTTCACCGCGCTGCACCATATATGATTCTGAATCATATTGCACTACTCTGCTTGAATTGCGTCTGTATCCATTAATGAAAATATTTCTCATAATTACACGCAGCCATCCTTTCAAATTCGTATTGGTTCTGAATTTATCGTAATTGCTGATGGCTTTCAGCAGTGTTTCCTGGGCAAGATCACGCGCATCTTCCTCATTTCTTAAATAGGTTTTTGCGAACTTCTCAACAAAACCTTGCAGGCTGATTACCTGACTTTGAAATTCAAATGCTGTCATTTTGTTTAATGTTTTATATTTATTGTTGAACAAATCTAAGGCGGATATCTGACCTGACCAAATTTTTGTTTATCGTATTTATCTATACGTTAAACACTTTATTTATTGTTCTGATATTCAATAGTATATAAATGATTTTTTTATTGAAAAAGGCCTCATTTTGCCTCATTTTGGGTTTCACCTATAAACAAAACCTATAGCTGTTAAACAATTTTTTCCATGGCAAAAAACTCCTACAATTCAATAAATTCAAGTATCAACAAAAGAAAACAAGAGATTTAACTGATTCGGGTTCATTATTGGCTCAATTTCTATTCATGGCTATATAGTCACACAACCAGCACATCAATAGTAACCAATGCGATATTTCAAATAGACTTTAGTTTATATTAAATGAAGCGCCAGTATTACTTGAGAAGAACTCAGAATTAAAATTTGCCACACATTGAGTTTTGAATAAACAAAACAATGCATCCCCAGGAATTTCTCCCATCGGTTGCAATAAAATGTTACGTGTAGTTAATTAGCTCAGAGTTTGATATCGTCTGTGCTATGAATAAAATGAATGTCAGCCGGCATGGCCTGTTTATGATGCATTGCCTGGTAACCGCCAACATAGATTTTTTTAGCCGGATGAATGGCTAATATTTTTGCCATGAAATCTTGTATAAATTCAGGATCAGTCTCGGCAATAAAACTGGTGAAAAGAAAATCAGGACGCATTTGTTTAATGAAAGAAATTAAATCAGCAACCGGAACTGCTTGCCCCAAATAATAGCATTCATAATTGCGAGACTTAAGTACATAATAGTAAAAAAGTAAACTCAATTCATGCATTTCACGCTCATGTAAAAAAAGTACAACCCGTCCTTTTGCTGCAATTGGTGAAGCAATTTTACTGGTTTCGCGAATAAAAAAATCACGCAAAATATTGGAGAAGAAATGCTCATGAGAAACTGTTATTGTGTCCAACTGCCACAATTCACCAATGCGTTGAAGCAATGGAATCATAGTACCGGTATAAAACTCAATAACGCCTACTTGTTCATTAATAGCATTCATCCGCTCCATGATTGCCGGCTCATCCAATTCAATGATCATTCTGATAAAATATTCAATATGATCATCTGATGATTCCGGTTGGGAATAGAGAAGTTCTGTCGCTTTCTCTATTATTTGATCACCAGACATGCAGGCAATTTTTGAAATTTTATATCCATTATTATACAAGAGATTCACATTGAGAATTTTTTTCAAATCTCTATCTGTATAATATCTGATATTAGTGGGTGTACGATTAGGTTCAAGCAAGTTATAACGCTGTTCCCAAATGCGCAAGGTGTGCGCTTTAATGCCGGTAAAATTTTCTAAATCTTTGATTGAATACTCTGCCATATCCGCTTTAACAACACAACCACATCTTTGTTCATGCAAAGATAAAATTAATTAAACAAAGTGATGTACATCTAGAATATGTTGGCGTGCAGAAAAAAGAAAATCCTCTCTAATTCTTCTCAATTTTTTGAAAAGATTTTACGATACCGTGAATTAATGCAGAACTAAAACCTTGATGCTCCATTTCATTCAAGCCGGTAATGGTGCACCCTTTAGGCGTAGTCACTTTATCAATTTCTTGTTCAGGATGAGAATTATTTTTTAGCAGTAATTCAGCGGCACCTTTCACAGTTTGTGTAGTTATGAGCGTTGCAGTTTTTGCATCAAATCCAATCTGTATTCCGCCTTGAATCATTGCTCGGATAAAGCGAAGCACGTAAGCAATTCCACATGCGCCCAATATAGTTGCTGCTTCCATCAGGTTTTCATCAATTACCGCTGTTTCTCCAATGCCTTTAAACAGGTTGGCTATTTCTTCTGTTTCACTCACCGTTCCGTTTTTTGTACAAATGCACGTGATAGATTCTCTGATGGCGCTAGCCGTATTAGGCATCACCCTGAAAACCGGATTGGTTTTATTTATTAAACTTGAAATTTGATCAAGACTAACCTCTGATGCCACTGATACAAGTATGTGATCCTTTTTTAACTCGGGTGCAATCTCTTTCAGTAAATTTTCAACCATGTAAGGCTTCACGGCCAGAATAATGATTTGCGATTTTCTCACCGCAATCAAATTATCTTTTGTCACCTCAACACCTCTTTCTTCAAAAAATTTCAAAGATTGAATATTGCGTCGTGTAAGGGTAAGCTTATTTGATAGAGAAGTATTTGCAGACAGCAGTCCTTCAGCAATTGAAAGACCAATATTGCCACAACCAAGTATTGCAATTGATTTCATGTGTTTTAATTTATTTCAGCATTCAGATAAAATTTACCTCGTCTCATTGATGCAATTTATGATTCACCGCTAAAAAACTTGACTCCTTTAATCTGAACAATTTAAAGCGCAAAGTTATACAATTTAATACCGCATGGATGAATGAATATTTCTGAACAAAAATTTTACGTTCATCCGCTTGAGTAAAAAACACTTTAATAAAAAAGAATGAAAAGATGAATAGAGAATCTTCCACTCCGTTTTTTTTTTGGAGTGGAAGATTTTTAACCGGCCATTTTGATATGCTCATTAAGAGAATCAATGCAAGTTTGAGCCACCAGTTTATAAAAACCTGATGAATCATTTTTTTGTTGTGCAGCCTCAAGCATACTGTAATAATGCAAGCGTGATTTATTATCACCCTTTAAAACAGCCAGCGTATAACCATTTGCAAGTAAAAGCAAATTCATAATTAGCCTACATGTGCGCCCATTACCATCAACAAACGGATGCACCGTGACAATTTTTTCATGCATATCAGCAGCCAGAATTATTGGATGAAGTTTGTTTTTATTTTTTTTATAGTAAATAAAAATATCTTCAATGAGCTTTGCAACCATAAACGGCTGTGGAGGCACAAATGAACTGCCACTGATATACACCGGCACACGACGGTATTTACCTGCATTGGCTTTATCAATACCTTTTAAAATCAAGTAATGAATTTCTTGGAGGACTCTTTCTGTGAGTGTCTCTTTATTTTGAACCAACTGAATCAAAAACTCAATTGCCTCAGCATGATTAATTGCCTCTAAATGCTCATTAACTGATTTGCCACCAATAGTTAAACCTTGGTTAACAACTAAAAAGGTTTCTTGAAATGTTAAGGTGTTACCTTCTATTTTATTGCTTTCATAGGTGTATTTCAGCCTGAAATGTTCATTCAATTTTTGAAGCTGAATTTGATTAAGTGGTTTTTTCTTAGACCATATTTTTTTTAATTTATCAACCTCTTTGAGTAATTTTTTTAACTCATTGTCAGGCTCAAAAATTGCTAACTCAGAACCACCATATTTAATTTGCTCTTCAGCAACTTTTAAGGCTTCTAAAGCAAAGTTTTCATTAGCCAACTCATAAACTAGTTTAGCACCCAACCAAAGAATATATGCTTCATGATCATCTAGTTTATAATACTTAATCAAAGCACCCACTTGCTTTTTTGTAGCTTGCCTTATACCTGATTCAATTTTGCTGAGCAGCGCCTTATCAATTTGCAATGCATCAGCCGCATCAACTAATTTGATGTTTTTACTTAACCGGGTATCTTTGATGTATTTTGCAAAATTGTTCATATTGACATTATTTATCCACAAATATAGACAATTTTTGTCTATTTTCACATCACCCCCAAAAAAAAAGGCGCCAACGCGCCTCTTTTCAAGTATTGAAATCTTTCTCTACCTAAACTCCCCAATAGTTTTACGAATAATCTCAACACATTCGATCAGTTGCTCTTCAGTCATAACTAAAGGTGGAGCAAAGCGAATGATGTTACCATGTGTGGGCTTGGCCAGTAGTCCGTTATCACGTAGTTTGATGCAAATATTCCACGCGGTGCTGCTCTCCTCAGTGTCATTAATGACAATGGCATTCAATAGCCCTTTGCCGCGCACTAATTTTACAATTGGAAATTCAGCAACCAATTTTTGCATTTCAGCTCTGAAAATTTTTCCAAGTCGCTCTGCATTTTCTGCAAGTTTTTCATCTTTCACAACTTCTAATGATGCAATGGCAACACGCGCGGCAACGGGGTTACCACCAAAGGTTGAACCATGCTGTCCGGGTTTGATCACATCCATAATATCATGGTTTGCTAACACGGCAGATACCGGATAGGTTCCGCCTGATAAGGCTTTTCCAAGTATCAGCATATCTGGTTTTACATTTTCATGATCAACCGCCAACAGTTTGCCGGTGCGGGCAATGCCGGTTTGAATTTCATCTGCAATAAACAAAGCCTTGTACTTTTCACATAATGCTTTTGCTTTTGATAAATATCCTTCAGAAGGCACATAAACACCGGCTTCTCCTTGAATAGGTTCAACCAAAAAGCCGGCAATATTTTTTTGTGACAAGGCTTGTTCCAATGCCGTTAAATCATTATACGGAACAGCAACAAAACCTGCAGGAAACGGACCAAAATTTTTGCGAGATCCTTCGTCACTTGAAAATGAAACAATCGTTGTAGTGCGCCCATGAAAATTACCTTGACATACAACAATTAAGGCCTGATCTTCAGCAATACCTTTTTTCTCATAAGCCCATTTGCGACAAATTTTTATCGCAGTCTCTACTCCTTCTGCCCCTGTATTCATTGGCAGTACACTATCGTAACCAAAATATTTAGTCAAATATTCTTCATACACGCCCAACGAATCATTAAAAAATGCACGTGAGGTAAGCGTCAATTTTTTTGACTGTTCTATTAAAGCATCAATTATTCTTGGATGGCAATGCCCTTGATTAACGGCCGAATAAGCAGACAAAAAATCATAATACCGTTTACCTTCAACATCCCATAAATAAACCCCTTCACCCTTTTCAAGTACAACCGGTAAAGGATGATAATTGTGTGCCCCATACTTGTTTTCAAGCTCCATCAATTGCGCTGACGATAATTTTTCCATTGTTTCCATTTTCTTTTTATTTCTGTTCAGGCTCATCGCGGAGAACCTCATATCCTTTCCTCAGCCGGCACTGGCCGTATTGCTCACGGAGAGAAATCATCCGTTATTTCTGCTGCAAAGCTACAGGCTTATTGCTGTATTCTATGCATACATAATTGGTTTGAGATGTTAAAATTATTCAGATTTTTGCAATTAACCGTTAAAAATTAACATTCGCTTTTTTGAAAGCTTGCTGATTGCAGCATTCATTCAACTGGTTCTTAGGCTATCTTTACAGCTTGTGACAGACAAAAACACATATCGCATCGTTAAAAAACCGACAGAGGCTGAATACCGTGAGAAAGGATCCAAATTCACGGCATACGTTTTTCCATGTGAACAGGCGCAGGATGCAAAAGAAATCATTGAACATCTCTGGAAAAAAAATCCCGGTGCTGTGCATGTATGTTTTGCATGGAGATTTGGAAAACGAAATTTTGAAGATCGTTTCTCTGATGACGGAGAACCCGCAGGCTCAGCCGGCAAACCCATATTTGGACAAATTATTTCTTTTGATCTTACCAATATACTCATTGCAGTGGTAAGATATTATGGCGGAACCAATTTAGGCGTTGGCGGATTAATGCAAGCCTATAAATCTGTTGCCAAATCTGCACTTGAAAAATCAGAAATACAAACCCTTGAAATCTGTACATATTATTCTGTAAATTTTCAGTTCGCTCAAACCGGTGAAATCATGCACATCATTCAAAAAAGAAACACAAAAATTGTAAGACAAAATTTCACAGATACAGGTGCAATCATTGATATAGCTTGTCCCGTGCAACATGCAGAATTATTTGAAAAAGATATTCAATCTTTGCCATCAATCACATTCACAATAACCGGATCAGATTAAAAACAATACATCATGGATTTATTAAAAAAACTTTGTGCTATCAGAGCTACCAGCGGTGATGAATCTGCTATGACTGATTTTTTGCTTAATTACATCAAGCAAGAACAAAAAACATGGAAAGTAAAACCAAAAATTTATTCAGGTGATGGATTTCAAGATGCCATTGTATTGGTATTTGGAAAACCACGCACAGCCGTTTATGCACATATTGATTCTATCGGTTTTACTGTTGGCTATAATAATCACTTAATCCGCATTGGTAGTCCGCGTGCAACAGAGGGAATTCAATTAGTTGGTAAAGATCAGGTTGGAGATATTAAAACTGAATTGCTGGTGATAGAGCATCAAGATGGAGACAGGTATTTGCAGGCAGTACACAAACGTAAAATTGTACGAGGTACAAATCTCACATTCAAACCAAATTTCAGAGAAACCAAAAACTTCATTCAATCACCCTATCTTGACAACCGATTAGGTGTTTGGATTGCATTACAACTTGCACGCACACTAAAAAACGGTGCCATTGTTTTTTCAACGTATGAAGAACATCATGGAGGCTCAGCCAATTATCTTGCCCGATTTTTGTATGAAAAATATAAAGCAAAACAAGCTTTAATTTGTGATATTACGTGGGTGACTGAAGGTGTTTCACACGGCAAAGGGGTTGCTATTTCAATGCGTGATCACGGCATTCCGCGCAGAAGTTACGTGAACCGCATTATTGATGTAGCCAAAAAATCACGCATTAGTTTTCAGATAGAAGTAGAAAGTGCAGGCGGCAGTGATGGCACCATTTTGCAAGCCAGCGAAATGCCTATAGATTGGTGTTTCATTGGAGCACCTGAAAATAATGTTCACAGTCCTGATGAAAGAGTACACAAAAATGATATTGCATCCATGCTGGCACTTTATGAGTTACTCATGGATAAATTGTAATCACAGTTTTTTTGATTATGCATACACTACCTATGGCAAAAAAAATATCAGAAAAAAATGGAAGTAAAGGAATGAGCATGATTCATCAGTCAGAGAAATGGGCTGAGGAACTTGAAATCCTCTATTCAATTATTCGCTCAACTGACTTGGTAGAAACCACAAAATGGGGAGGGCCATGTTTTACCATCCATGGGAAAAATGTTTTGGGTGTTGGCGGTTTCAAATCATACCTCGGTATCTGGTTTTATCAAGGCGTATTTTTGAAAGATGCAAAAAAAGTGTTGGTGAACGCCGGTGAAGGAAAGACAAAAGCCCTCAGACAATGGAGATTCAATTCAAAAGCTGAAATAGATCAAAAACTTGTTAAAGCGTATATTCTTGAGGCAATTGAAAATGCTAAAGCAGGCAAAGAGTTGAAACCTGAAAAAAAATCAACCGGTATTATTCCTGACGAACTAGCCAATGCGTTGAAAAAAAATAAAAAACTTAACGCAGCTTTTGAAACATTGACTCCCTTCAAACAACGCGAATACATTAATTATATTTCAGAAGCCAAACAAGAGAAAACACGACAAACCCGGGCAGAGAAATCAATAATTCTGATTGGTCAGGGAAAAGGTTTAAATGACAAATACAGGTAACGCCATTCAAGTTTAGTCAAGAAATACAAGTGCATTATCTTCGTAAGCCCGTGTTTAAATTAGTTGTAATTTCGCATCACCTATTTATTTATTGCATTCCAAGGTAACACAACATGATTGAAAAATTTAAACAACGCATTACCTTTTATCTTTTTGGTTTTGGACTGGGGTTGGTCATTCTATTTCTAACCTTTGGTAACAGAGGCTGTTCATGGTTACCCGGTAACCGTGTAAAAAATATGATTGCAGAAAAAGACATACTTGCAGGTGATAGTGTGTTAGAAGTAATGATTTGCAAAGGACTCACCAATACAGATATTTACTCAGTACTCAATGATAACGGTGATGTAAATTTTTCAGAAAGTGTGACAGATGTTTATCCTAAAATATATTTGATAGAAGGATTAAAAAATGAAGCCACCTTAGGAATCACCTTTGCATTGTATGATACCTTGGCTGAAGTAATTGGTGTGCATTTTGACAATGCTACTTGTGTTGTGAATACCAGTAACAAAACAAAACACATTGTTCCGTTGCCTGATGCAGATGTGCGCGCCATCATTGAATCACATGAACAACGCATTGTAAACCGTGCGGCATGTGAATTGGAATGTCTTGGATTGTCAGAAGCTGACGTATTAGCATTTTATAAAAATGCCCATTTCGTTTCTGAAAAATCACGACCAAGATTATATCCTGATCCGTTTTACGTGATGGAAGGAAATATGAAAAACAAAACCTATCAAATCACCTACGTGATTAGTGAAAACCGGTCACGTATTACCAATATTGAACCTGATACTTGCGCGTGTGAATAGCATTGTGTAACCTTGGTCACGATCTCTCAATTTTACTCATCTTAACTTTGTCTCATAAATAAAAAACACTATGGGACTTTTTGGAAATTTATTTGGCGGACAAAGCCAGAAAAACGTAAAAGAAATGCTTGCTAACGGAGCAGTAATTATTGACGTTAGAACGCCACAAGAATTTCAGGGCGGCAATGTGAAAGGATCAAAAAACATTCCTTTAGACCGCATTGAAAACGAAGTAAAAAAAATCAAAGCAATGAATAAACCGGTAGTAGTTTGTTGCGCCAGCGGTATGCGCAGTGGACAGGCTAAATCAATACTTCAGCGCCATGGCATTGAAGTGGAAAACGCCGGTAGCTGGCATTCACTTTAAATAGTAATTTGTAATGGAATCACTTTTCACAAACTGGACCATGATGCGCTGGATGCGCTTGTTCATTGGCACGGGTTTTTTAGTAGCATTTTTTATTCAGTGGGATTGGGTTCTGTTGTTGATTGCAGCGTATTTTTTAATCATGATGTTTTTCAACGTAGGCTGCGGCGTTGAAGGCTGCGCTACACCTAATACAAAAAAATAATTTCATCGTTTAGTTAGATTAGCAACTCCCGAGTCTTAAGTGATTCGGGAGTTTTTTATTTTAACACAAAAGAAATGTGATTACTGGCGTAATGAAGATTTGGCAGATGCAGGCTAATTTTTTTGCTTGGCGTACTTAGTATGAAATACAAGTATGGAGTCACCTAGCGAGCACACGTGAAAAATAATAATAATATTTTTGACATATCAAATCCAAGGTAAGCGCTGAGATCAGGGCTTAAGGCTTTACATGGGATGTGGTGTTATATGCTTTTTATTCATAACAACCGCCGTCTGGAATACATAACATGTCTGGAAGTCCGCCCTTGAATTGAAGTCCTTTTTTAGTTCCTTTGAAATTAAATAAAAGTGAGTTTTTTTCTATACTAATAGGAAGTTCTTTCGGGTCCTTCAAGTAATACACACGAGCATATTTTAATTTTTCATTTACAAAAGCTACTTTACTATTTCCACGATATGAGTCTGCTGTTTTAATTTTGCAAAATTCAGTAACAACATGGAATTCTGTTTGAAGTTCTATGTCGCTGATGAATCCAATATAATTTACGAAACATTGAATATTGTCTTCGGTTCCGCTGACCTGCTCAACGTTTAACAATTCCTCTTTGACATAAGGTCTGAAGATATTATACATTTCTATATTTTCTGGGTCCTTGCTTGGGTCGTAGTCAGGATTTGAAAAAACTGGTTCTTCAATACTTATTGATATGGTTGTATCGGAAACTGTCGTGTCGATTTTTTCGGAAGTCTGTTCAATATTAATTTTTCTATTCTCACGCGGTGCGCATGACAACAGTCCCATTAAAGCATATATGATTATAAAGGTTCCTTTAAATTGCATATAACGGCAGTCTGTCTAAAAACCAAAATCTGCCTCTTGAGAATCGAATATATGAAATTTTTCATGGATCACTACCCGAATATTTAATTCTCAGCAGGAGGTTTTTAGACAGTCTGACGGCTCACGCATAAAAGTAGTAGCGCAACCTCGATTAAATGTACTGAACTTAAAAGTACCCACCAAGCGGAACAAAAACTTTTTTAATAATCCATAGATATCGGGAGTGTTTAAAAAATTTTTGTGCAGTGCTGCTGCCATGAAATACTGAAATTGGAAAAACCACAAGCGGCTTAATTACTTTTAAGCATGTGGTGTTATGCTTAGTTTGTTTACTTTATGGTGTCCTGTTCGAACGATTCGATATAGTCGCAAATTTTTCGAAATTCAGTATCTTTTTCTGGTGACCATCTTGCTGCGATAAAGTAACTTTTTTTAACTGGATTATTCCGATCGGGATCAAATGCCTCTAAGACACAATTTCTGCCGTCAAGTCCACGCCTGTCAATTGAGAGTGGCAGTGTCCAAAAGCAATTTGAATCGAAAGTCAATTCTATTTCTTTCCATTCTTCCTCAGATAATGTTAGATAAATTGTTGTGTCTGAAATTCCAAGATACTCTTCATAACCTTCGGTATAATTTTTCTTGAGGGTCAACAATCCACCTTCTTCGGTCCTTTCAAAGCGATATATCCAGGTATCTCTGTCCCAACTATGAGTTATTAGCAGTCGGTAAGATTTAATATTTAAACTTTCAAGTTCGGGCTCGTCGTATTCAATTAGCATTGGACTGTAACCATCTCTATAGTCGGGAAGTCCCATTATGCTGTCATTCTTGGTAAGCACTTTTTGGTCTATAGCACAGTTGTACGGATTGCTGTTACAACTTCCTATGAACACAATAAGAAGAACTAGCAGAATGTTTTTCATATTGGAGATTCGATGTATCAAATTAAGTATAACAGGCTTGTGCTAGCAAACGTTTGTTACGCAACATATGTTTCGTGAATTATGCTTTTAACATTGTTAATTTCTTTTTCAGTCAATGAGTCAAGCACTTTGACGATACGCTGTCTATCAATCGTTCTAATTTGATCTAAAACAATCCAGCCTTTAGTTTTATTATGTTTCAACGGAACACGTGTTGGGTAGTTTTTAGAACTGCTTGTCATTGGGGCAATCACAATAGTCTGTAAATATCTATTCATCTCGTCAGGAGAAATGATTACGCAAGGGCGTGTTTTTTTCATTTCACTGCCTAATGTCGGGTCCAGATTAACAAGAACAATTTGGTATTGTTTTAATTCCATTCTTCGAAGTCCTCATCCTTAAAAACATCCGTTACAAGCAATTTATCATCACCATTCTCATGCATTTTCTTGAATGATTTTTCCCAGCCTTTTCGTGCTTTAGTCTTAGGTTTTAAAATGATATAACCTTTTTCAAGAATCAATTCTATTGTGTCTTGAAGATTATATTTTTCAATTATAGTTTTCGAAAGTCGAATTCCTTTTGAATTACCGATTGAAATTAATGAAACATCCATAAGTTAGTGCGTTTTGTAATTACAAAGTTATTACATTTTTTCTGAAGCCCCAAATTTTCATTGTAAATAGAATAGGGCGCATCAAATAACCGCACCGGAGGTTTAGCGAAGGATGCCTGCCTGCTAAAATTAGTTTTCATGTTTATAGATGCACAGGCAGACAGGGATATCCGCTGCCGGGATGTAGAAAAAATAGCCGTGATGGTTTGTGCATAATTACAGTTATCCGTATAATAAAACCATCCCCAATGTAAAAAAAGAAATCTAAATCAAACAATAAAGCATGAGAAATAGAATTGAAAGCATCAACTCGTTACCGCTCTCCCACTCACGCTCGCTCTGTATTATCCGGCAAATCATTGAAAATTATAGCTGGGATAAATTATTTGACGCGTCATTTAATCCATTATAGCACTCTCTTATTATTTATAAAGATGAAATATTATCCGAAGTTAAATCCAATCCACAAAACACCATTTTCCGTTGTTTTTTTTGAATAGGATTATGATGTATCGAGACGGACAATAATCGGTTTTTGGATGAGGAAGTTCAAATTGTTGAATCAGAGCATAACTCGAAGAATCTGGTTGATAAGGACGTGTAATGGCATAAAAGTTCGCATCACCTTCAAACCATTTTATTCCTTCGCTGGATATGCTATCAATAGTTTCCTTCGATGTGAATTCGAATTCCGGAAGATATGCAGTGTCAATTTCATCTTCAAACCAATGTGATGAAAAAGGATCATGTTGGGGAACAGTGATAATCGGGGAGATTTCTTTCTCAAAGGATTCGATATAATAATCCATAGATGCAGAATCTTCTAAAATTGCAAAACGATAATATATTTCCTTTTTTTGACTATTCGAACTAAGATAGGAACTGTAACCCTCTGAAATGATTTGATATTTTTCTTTTTCTGAAAGTGGAGTCCATACACTTCCGTTTTCTACCTCATGATTCGTAGTACAGGAGAAAGAAACCAAGATGATTATTGATATGAATATGGGTCGATTCAACTTCTTAGAACAATATAATAAAACCATCCCCAATGTAAAAAAAGAAATCTAAATCAAACAATAAAGCAAGAGAAATAGAATTGAAAGCATCAACTCGTTACCGCTCTCCCACTCACGCTCGCTCTGTATTTCTCGTCCAGTATTTATGTTTGTAAAAAATCCTGACTGAAAAAGTCAGGATTTGATTAAGTGCCCAAGACTGGACTTCCCGATACTCCACTTCGTTGCGATCGGGATAAACTTCTCGTCCAGTATTTATGTTTGTAAAAAATCCTGACTGAAAAAGTCAGGATTTGATTAAGTGCCCAAGACTGGACTTCCCGATACTCCACTTCGTTGCGATCGGGATAAACTTCTCGTCCAGTATTTATGTTTGTAAAAAATCCTGACTGAAAAAGTCAGGATTTGATTAAGTGCCCAAGACTGGACTCGAACCAGCACGCACGTAGTGCACCACCCCCTCAAGATGGCCTGTCTACCAATTTCAGCACTTGGGCTTAAGGCAAAATTAAAATTCTGCCGAAAAAAAATGTCCGGTAGTCCGGACATATTTTGGTGATCCTGCTGGGAATTATCAAACAGCTGAAAACCAGCATAAACATTATGTTTCAAAAAGCAAATTACCTAAGGTTACCGAACAGGTTACCGATTAAGTTACTTGAAGTTTGCATTAATTTAATTGTATTCAATGAACGCCTTGTGCCGATAAAGGTAATAAGAAGTAATGACAAATAATAATAAAACAAGACAAATTATATTATTTAATTAGGAGAGATACTTCTTCCATTCTTAAGCCCATGTATGTGCAAAAATCCTGAATAGAAATGTATTGGTGGTTTTCTTTACCGAGGTGTGTTTTGATTTTTTTTAATAACTCTCTGGAATGTCGCTCACTTTTTCCGGTAATTCGCATTACATCCTTGGGGTAAATGATTGCTTTCATACTTTATCTATGCTTTATCCATCGGTGATCTATACGCAAACTATGTTTGGCTATTTGCAAAAATACACTTTATAATTGAGGAAATAAATGTCTAAAACGGCATAAAATGCTACAAACTTGATGAATCGGAAGGTTTGATTTTATTCGTGTTATTGTGAGGTGTATTTTTGAATTAACAAGTTAAATCTAATCGCGACTTGAGATTAACTTGTTGGGCTGCAGCGCAAAATTTAATCAATTATTAATTATTAAAACCATTCAAAAATGGCAAGACAAAAAGGTATAATTAAGCTGAAAGGAAAAATCGGAGATATTTCCTTTTACAAAACGCAGGATGGCCACCTGGCACGTGAAAAGGGCGGTGTTGATGGTGAACGAATTGCCAATGATCCTGCGTTTGTGAGAACGAGGGAGAATGGCGCTGAGTTCGGTTCATCTGCAAATTCCGGAAAGACGCTGAGAGATTCAATTCGTACAATGATGATGACTGCTTCTGATAACCGAGTGGTTTCAAGATTGACGAAAGTAATGACTGACATTAAAAATCTCGACCCGACAAGTGAGCGAGGAAAACGGAATGTGGGCGTAGCGATTGCGTTGCCAGCAGCAAAGGCATTGTTGAAAAATTTCAACTTCAACAAAAAGGCAATTTTAGGTAGTATCCTATTTCAACCTTTTGCGGTTAACACCGGTACGGGAGAAATTACCATCAATGGTTTGGAGCCGATTAACGACATCGCTTTTCCGGCAGGAGCAACGCACATCACTATCAAAGGTTCCTGGGGAAAGATTGATTTCGCAACGGGTCTTTACGATGTTCAGTTGAGCAACGTTGTGAATTTACCGATTGACGGAACAGCCTCCAACGTGGTGTTAAATCCTGCGGCAGCTCCATCTGGTGCGGGTACAGATTTGTACCTGTTGCAAATTGAGTTTTTTCAAGAGGTTAACGGAGTTCAGTATTCACTTAAAAACGGAGCTTACAATGCGCTGAGCATTGTGGAAGTTGCGTAGTAAAAATGAACTCATGAGACGTTATCACAAAAAACCGGGAGATATGAATATCATGGAAAGGTATTCTGCTCCCACTCCTAAATTCTTCAAACGACTGCGCACGATTGGTTTGGTATTGGTTGCCGCTGGTGGTGTATTGGTGGCGGCACCATTCACCATTCCTGTGGCACTAGTTACGGCAGGAGGCTATATGGTTGTTGCCGGAAGTGTGGCGGCAGCCATCAGTCAGGCAGCGGTTGATACAGAAGTGTGAAGGACAAAAACAAACAGATTATTCACTATTAAAATCAAAATGGTTATGGACAATAACTGCGATAAAGAAAAAATGAAGAGTGATTTGATGATCCGTGTGAAAGCGAAAAGAACACCACGCTTAAAGTCATCTTCTGATCAAACGGATAAAATGACTTTGGTTGAGGTTGAGGTAAGCGAAGAGTTTACTGAATCAACGGAAACTTTAGAGTTGAGCATACACTTTCAATCGGGAGTGAAAACGGAATAAATCGAAACGAAAAAATAAGGTATCATGTCAGGACACACAAGCATAGAGAACGGAACTATCTTGGGTACAGTTTCAGGAACAGGCTTAACTGTATTGGCAAACATTGGTTCGTCAGACATTATCAAAACTGTTATCCTTGCAGCGTTGGGTGCTGTGGTTAGTTTCGGAGTGTCTTTGTTTCTGAAATGGCTCTTTCATCGTTCGAAAAAATAACCTTCCCTATAGGGTATGTATAGGGATTTGTAAAGCCGCCTTTACCGGGCGGCTTTTTTTTAGGCAAAGCCCCTAAAATGGCAATGCCGAAAGCTCACGAAGCCCGGATTGATATACCCACACATAACAACCGCAAGGAAGCTGATATACCCTGACCCCAGGAGCTTGAACATGGGAGAAGGACGCCTTGCCTATGTAACGATTAAAAGCATAACGAGAAACCGGCAAATTACCAGACATGATTTGAGGTGTGAATGAACACAAACCGGCTTGATTACCTTTTTTGATTTGCGGATGTTTTTGCATAATGATTAAATTTTATTTGCTTTTCACAGCAGGCGGATTTAAAAGGCCAAAAGGAAACGGAATAAATAGCCCTACATTTTTTTAAATTATTCAGGGCGGTTTATGCCGTAGTCTTTTGGCTTTTTAATTTTTAGGAAAGTGCGTCAGCCCGCCTGCTATCTTTGCAGATAAAATTTAATTATGTAAAGGCAGAGGCTGAATAAAAAGGTTATTTGAGTATCTGATACATCAATGATTTTTTAGCCTGTTTTATCAATATAATTTGTTCTTGAATAATTTTTGATTTTTCATTAAGCAGTTTTATCATTGAAATATTTTTTTCGAATTGCTGTGGCTGTAATTCAATTTTTGTCAAGGCGATTTTTACAACATTTTTCAAATCATCCAATCTGATAAATGGAATTACAGAACCGGTTAAAAAGGGATGAAAAAATAATCCTTGCCACAGACCGTAAAACAACCAGTACATTTTTTGTTTTTCTTCATCATTCTTACAAATGCATACGAAACAATTCGGACATGGTACATCCATTGGTTTACCGCTATTGCTTCCTTTGGAAAGAATAAAAAAATGTGCATCAGCATAAGTGTTTTTGATTTTGTGTGTTTTGATTTGCATGGTTTACGAGCATTAAAAATTATGCTCTACCCGTCTTGCTCCGCTACGCTTCGCAGATATATTAAAACAAAAGACAAAAACAAAAACCGAAAAAAATAAAAAAGAAAGCCTACTGACAGACGGGCAGGATAGGTTGTCAAGGTTTTTGTAAAAAAAATACTACCCGAATGGAAGAAACCATTGTATCTTAAAAAAAGTAAAATGAGGTGTGGAGATTTTTTTTGCAAAACCCGGAGGGCTTGACCTTGAAAACCGAAACGCGCAGGCATGTGCGTGTGCCCGCCTAAATTTGCGGAGTTTTTTTATTTATAAAGTCTAACGAAATAAATGCTCAGTGTGCAATCCAAAGAATGATGGTTCTCCCATATTTTCAGGAAGTAAATATTCACATGATGTGCATTTGGAAAAGTAATAATCTGTTGATTTGGAAAAATTTGGTAAATCGCGTGTCATTTTTTTGTAAACGACAAGTGTTTTGATACCACAACAAGGGCACTTTTTTATGTCATGGAAATGTTCATTTTGTTTTTCGGATTCAGCAAAACGAAAACATCTGTCAAGTGCCTTTTCATAATATGGTTCGGTATATGATCTATTATTTGGTAATAATGGGTCAAAATAAAAACGACCTCTGCCCAATTCTTTTAAGTGCGCAATACGGAATAAGTTAGTTTTCAATTTGTCTGTTTTGGGATTCAGATAAAAATCGTTATGGCTAAATTCAATTTTCAAAAATTCATCGAGTAAATCAATACCTGATGGAGTATTAAAGTAATGCGGAGTGTAATTCTTTAAAATGTCTTTTTCTGCGTCAAGAATGCTTTTTATCAAAGGCATTATCCTTTGAGTGACTAAAAAATCTAATGCAAAGATATTTGGCAGGGTTTTGCCATTATGAATTATCCTGTTGCGCCAAGTTGCTAAACGAATCATTGTATCATCAGCAATCAGGAATTCAAATTTTAATGCAATTTGATTTTTATCATTTGTAGGATTTTCTTTAGCGTATTTAATCGCGGCTTTTATTCTCTTGTTAGCTTCTGAAAATTCTATTGTTTGAACATTTTCAGCTGACAAAGAACCATTCAAATAGTCAATAACTTGTTTTTCATTTTCTAAAAACTTGACTGCTAAAAAAGGATCTATCCGTGAAAGAATATCCTTCAACAATAATTCAAAAAACCTATGTAGTCCGAGAATTGTAGAGACAGTTGCGTCAGGATTGCCGAAACTGAAAGCAATAGCTTCACGACTCCAATCATCATGTAAAATAAGAAGGGCGATTGACTGTTTCTTATCAGCGATGGTTTCATAATAACTGCGCATACCTTCATTAAGAGATTGATAATATATTGGTGGAATGACCTCGAAGTCTTTTCCAATTCTGACGTCATTGTCTTCAAAAAAGTTGTCAAGTGTTTTACCCATCTTTAGTGTTTTAGTAAAGATATGAAAAGTGTTTAGAGGTTGTAGCGTCTGTAGCAAGTATGAGGAAAGTTGCGACAAAGAGTATAGCGCAACGAAATGGATTACCAACAATCATTTAACCGCTAATTGTTGTTGGCTCAGAATCCATAAAGAACTCACCATTATTGAAATGAAAACGGAATTTAAATTTAACCGAGGAACCTGGCATTGTTTCGTAAAAGTTCAACAGCTGAATATAGAAACGGAATGGTGTTGATGGAAGCAGTATGACGGGATCATCGAATTTTTTTGTATTTATCTCATTTCTCATATTGACTTCAAAAACTATCTTACCTGATGATTTTAAATGACGCTCTTCTGGAAGTCCAGAAAGTGAAGACCAAGATTCAAGAAAAATCACATCGATACTGTTTAATAAATACGTAAATGAAGAATCATTCAAAAATGTAAAATCAAATAGTAAGTCATCATCATGAGTGAATTTAATCAGCCTGAATAAATCAACATCATAATTGAAGAGTTCCGGAAAATATTTTTTACCTAAGAAAGGATATTTTAAGGCCAGTGAAACTATATGTGAATGCCCCATGTGATTAATTACCGTTTTGATTTCGAAAATATCGGCATCGGGCATTTTTACTTTTTTCGCTTCCTGAATTTCTACTTCCTTGAACCAAGCAAGGTCGTGTTTGTTTAAGTCATCCGGTGTGACAATTTTTAATTCACGCAGTTCACCAAATTTATTGATGCCGGAACGAATAGCTTCTACTATTTTGGTTTTATGGTTTGAACTTAATGGGCTGGGATAAAATTTGAATTGATATCCTATTGTGTAATCATGCTCTTCGGAAATTATGCAATCAACCCCTTTGTAGTCACCTGCCGCATCCGAAAATGTTGTGATTTTGTTGCCTTCTTTTTTAGATTCTTCAATTAACAATAAATTCAGGAAACGAGCAAACTCATTTCCTCCTTCACTTCCTGCTTTGATTCTTTTACTTAATGATGTTACGTTGGGTATTGACATAAATTTATTTTGCAGTTGTGATTAATCAATAAGTGTTGGGTTGAAATACTTATTGATTTTTGGTAAATCAACGTCAAAAAGTATAAAGTAGACCTCATCTTTATCAATAATTGAAGATACTTTCATTCTATGCTTCCCATCTGCAGGAACAAGATGATTATACCCATTATCTATCAGCATAGGTGGAATTAAATAAACTCCGTTCTCCCAATACTCTAGTACTTTTTGCAATTTGTCTGGGTCTTGTTGATTGGAAAACAACTTGTCGTTATTGTAAAGTTTTTCATAACCATCATCAAGGGCTTTGTGCAAATCTGTCAAGGAAGATTTATAAATGTGAAAACCATTATTGATGTATTTATCCGTTAATGAATCGGGTTGTGAGGATAAATCGATATCCGCAATTCTTTGGTGCCATAGGGGTCTAATTTTCCTGATCTCTTCAATTGGCAACTTCTTGTAATTTTTTTTAGTCATTACCTTCTAGTAAAATTGGTTTTGTAAAATAGGGATGCTGAACCATCATAACGCTATCATCGGTTTCGTAAATAATTGTTGGAAATTCGTGATTACCGTCTAAAAAATCCGGAAGTTGGTTTAGTGTTATAGCATGGTATCGACCGTTAAACATATAAAACGTTGGCGTGTTTATCAAAAAAACACCTTGAACTGAGAAGTCAGTTAAATCCAAGTCTGTTTGATTATACACGATACTTAAATGTTCTTGGATAATCCTTCCATTATTTTTTACCCATGTTACTTTTCTTGATAATTGTGGTTCGTGATCCCTAGTAAAGTTAGTATGGTCCGCTCTATAGCCAATTGCTTCATATCTCGCCCTATTGTATTTGGTATCGGCCACGAAAATGGTTTTAGAAGTTTTGTGCACGATAATAAAGTCTATTTCACCGACTCCATTGATAATTATATTGACATTTATTCCGTTCAGTTGCTTAAATGACTCAATATTTCTGCAGTAAAGAAGTCCTTTTGTTTTGACTATAGCTTCAATTTTATCTTCAAGAATTTTGTCATGGTCGTTTCCTTTCTGATTCATAAACTTCAGCATACATGCGTTTGCCAACCATTCTTTTGGCAATGCATTCCAGTGAAGTGCATTTGTTGCAATAACCATCATACTTTCGGCAAATTTCTCTTGCCCAACTAATGCTCTTTCCTCGCCACCAACATTGTAGACCAAAATTGGGCGGTACATGTATCTGTCCATAGAATAGGGCTTATAAATTGCATTCTCCAAAGACAGCTTATTGGATCTCGAAATCGTCAATCCATCATAAAACAACTTTGCTTCCTCTTCTTTAACACCAGTTACTTGGATTAAGTTTAGAGGCAAAACATGAGGTTGAATTGTCTGAAGAGTTGGACTTTCGGGACTATGGAGTTTTTTTATTTCGAATATCACTCCCCCTGCAAAATTATAATCAAGACCAAAACAATTTTCAATTGCATCTTTCAAATCACGCATTGCTTGTTCATCGAAAACAGCCTGCTTATACGCATCTATGAGTTGTGGAAATAGCTGATCGTATGCAACACCATAATGGTGTTGCCATTGAATAGATAGAAAACCTTCTTCATTGAATCCAATTTTATGACATTCCTCGACCATTTTTTGGAAAGCTATATGATCTCCGAAACCATACATCCAAGTTCCGATATAAATTAACTCTTGCATTTTACAATCCATGCGATAAACTTCAGCAGGATTTGTGCGACTACCCCAAGCCAAATCAATATCACATCCTTGTTCCAGTACAAGTTTTAAAATACGTCTGTACATTGCAAAATCCTTTGAGTTAATCGTATGCAATTTAAAGCCGTTTAAAATTTTTAAATACAGTTTTATTGATTCTTCATGTAGCAGAAAAGTGTATAAGAAAAAACCAAGATTTTTCTCTTCGTAAATAAGTTTTTTGAACTCGTCACATAAAAACTGAAAGGAATCCAATAAGATTGGTTCTACTTCTGAATGGTTTTTGAATTCTCGTTCCCCATATTTCTCTTTAATATATTCCGATAATTTCCCCCAATGCTTTTCACGAGGTGATGTATCAAAATTAATTACTGGATGTCCATCAATATATACTCTTGGCATTTGATTGGGTTTGGAATTACGAATTTACGAATTATAATGCGTGTAGGACGGTTATAGCGCCTGCGGCAAGGGTGGGAGAAGTGACGGCAATGAGTGAAGTGAAACGGAACGGATTACCGGCACTTGTGCAGCTTTAGCGAGCCGCCTGCGAGCGGAGCTGAGGGTGGAAGCCCGAGAGCAATGAGGAACGAATTGCGGGGGCGACCTATGTTGCCAGTGTGGCAAAATAGAAAAAGTCCGCGAAGCGACCTTAGTTGATGCCACACGATAGACAACACAAGGCTGGTTTGGAGCATTAGCGATAGAATGTGGGATGAAATGCGCAAGACCAGACGCAGCCCGAAGCGACACGCAGGCGAGCTAAAATTATGAGCAGCCGATGGACTGACAAGCTACTGAAAGAAATGGAGTGAGGATTGCCCGGAGAATGAGCACCGCTGTTTTCAATTTATTTTGCGAATGAACGGGGCAACCGCAACGGAATTTATGAAGTGGCTTGGCAGGACAAAGCAGGCTGCTATGAGGAAGATGGAGGAACGAAAAAAGCATGACAAGCTGAGGAACGAACCCGAAGGGCGGCACAGCTTATTTTTTAGCCTTTGAAAAAAGAAATTCTAAAAATGGGCCGTGCCGGCTTGGCGTGATTTTTTGCTGACGACTGATGACGAATGCCGAATAACCTGTCGAGGGGATTTGTTCGAATAGTATTTTTACAAACCATTATTCCAAAGAAATTTTAAAATGGTATCCTGTCCTTTAAAATTCATCCTTTGTATTGTTCTGAAAAGAAAGTGACCATAGAATTTCATGAATGAATTAAAGTTTTTAGAGCTGCAGAAATATAGCCGATCGAAATTTTTCAAATCTTTGCGTTTAATTACCATACCCTGATAAACAAAAATTCCCTTTCTATAACGATAGACCATGAAAGCACCATCTTTGCTTTTATTGATGTTGGCAGGAAGAACGAAATTTTGGTCAAATTTTTCGAAGGCTATGTCATTTCTTATTCTAAAGTGTTTTCCGCCTTTTTTGATTTTAAAAAAATCAGGAATTTGCTCATCATTTCCAGAAATCGGAAAAAGAATACAATTGTATCGTTTAAGTTTCCCTACGTTTATTTTATGCTGAAACCAATATTTTTGAAGACCGAACACAGTAGCTTTACTAATATATACCATAGCACGAAAAAGGCTATAATGTGGGATTTTAATTAAAGTTTTTTGTTCTCCATTATTCCTTGTTAAATGTAAATCAAGAATCTTAGATTTAAGTCCAAAATGTAATGTATAATGGAAAGCTTTATCAGATCCCAAAATCAACTTTTCTTTACCTGAAGTACTTACAATTTTTAGAAAGCCCTTGGAAAGTTGTTCCAACTCTTTATTTTGCATTGACCTGCTTTACAACAAATTTATTATTTAACTGTCTTTACAATTTCGTATTTGCTAATGTTCTTTCGAATATCCAAAGCTATCTCAACATAAAAATTCAATTTTCCTACAAAATTTTCCCATTTTACTGAATGTATATAAGAAAAATAACCGCTGTATATTTTTGACCCGTTACAAATACTACTGTTCGCTTCTCTATCAATTAAATTGAACATATTATCCCTAAGAATTTGAAACAATGTATCCGTTTTATAGGTGGTGCTATTACATGCTGAGTTGTATTCCAAGAAGTAATCATAGCTGCCATTTTCATCAGGAAGTACAACCGCAAGTATGGCATTTGTCTTACTCTTACCGCCAAATCTTGATTGTTCTTTCAAAGAATAAGAAATCTCCCAAGGAATCCATTGTTCTTTTTCTGAAATGTAATATTCCTTCATTCCTTTTGAAATTAGAACGATGGTCACTGAACTGTCAAAAATTTTATCTCCCAGTTTTGAGCCGATTGTAGCATCAGCCAATGAACCTATGTCCTCATTATCATTTTCTCCCTTATAAATATGATCGCCCGCTTCAATCATTTTTTCAATTTTGTCAACGTAATCTCTTGCAGTTGTAGGATAACAACCAGATATCTGTAGTACTTGACGATCGGAGTGTTTATAGGAAACGAAAATTTTGTTTGCCATATGTTTTTATTTAGAGGTAATTATTATTAAAGGTTTTTACATCATTATTATCATTGTAAGTAACGGCACCACCTGAGATGCCACCTGCTGCCAAACCAATAATAATGCCTAGAGGACCCGCTAAAATGCCAAGCAATCCACCTCCAATAGTAGTCGCAATTGGCATGTTATTTTTTGTTGATTCGGCTCTTACCAAATTTACATGAACTTGATTTTTTGAACGACAATGGACACAAATTATTGAAAAAGTAATGCCCCAAGCTCTTGACAATTGATATCTTGTTTTAGCTTCGGAAGCCAAATAAACTTTACGCGAGCAAGAATTGCAATTACAAAATATTTTCATTTGGATAATTGTTCGGTTATGGTTTCAAAAAATTGTTCAATGTTTTCCTTGTTTTTACCCCAGTCATAAATCTGTAGTCCAACCTTACCTTCAGAACTTACCTCTACTACTGTTTCGTTTTTCATTTCACTTATTTGAACCACGAAATTTTCGCCAAATGACCACAATGAAGCTCCAATTTTAAATTTTATTATTCCTGTTCCGATATCCTCTTTGTTTATTTTAAATCCAAGTTGTATTGCTGTTTTGTGGCAATTGACATAAACAATATTGTAAGAGTTTTTAAATACCTTTTTCATTATGACTTGTAATTGTTTCGAATTTCAATTGCATTTTCAATCCATTTTTCCAAGTTGCTTTTTATGTCATTATAAGGGTCACTTGAATTTGGATTATGGCAGCTAACATAGTCAGACATATTCTTGCCATCTACTGTAAAAGAGTCGAAGGGGTTAGTTCCTTTGTTACATTTTCCACTTGAAAACGGATTCTCTTTTATTTTTTTTGCGCATTTAAGATTATGAATGTATATACCTAGAACCCCTTTGCCTTCGTTCCAAGCCTTTTTAATTTCATATCTAACCCAAGGACGTGCTGCTGTTTCTTCTCCGACCAAAACGACTACGCAGGTTCTGTTTTGCATATTGTCATTGATCCATTTTTCAATTGCTTTGTCTCCGCCTTTTTTTACTTCCTCCCAATTATTGGCTGATACAGGTTCGTTTTCTTCTAGCGCGCCAATATTTCTTATTTGCTGAACGCGAAAAACGTCATTTTGATAGTGAAAACTGTAGAATATTTTTCTTTTTGTTGCCATTTTTATTAGAAGTTTATTTGGTCTTTTAGTAATGATTTAAAAAGGGTCATGTAAGCGTAATCGTTCAATAGTCTTGGGTCTGGATTGACCAAATATTTATCGTGAATAATTTTTGCTGCAGCTCCTGTACTGGCTACTGGAAGCAACAATGCGCTTGGGTGAGTTTGTCGAAATAAATTAAATTCTTCTTCAATACCGTCCATACCTCCGATAAAAATTCCCGCTTTGTATGGGTGGTTTTTAATCATACTATTTCTCATCAATTCTAAGCTTGAGCCAAGAGTTTCTTTCTTATCTGTTATAACAACATTTTCAAAAAATAAATTATCTTTTGGGAAGGTGTCTTTGAACCATTCGGATTGATATAATGTAATGTGCTCTTTTAAATCGGCATTCATTTTACGCATTACATAATGAATGAGTGGTGTAATTGCCGGATGGCCACCCCAAACTAAATGTGACTTTGGAATGACAACTGTGGCTAGCGCTCTCACTGCATCCCTTATCGCGATAACGTCAGCGGTATCGATGTATTTTCGGTGTCTTTCCTGGACGGGAATACTAGCAGATAAAAATATCATGACTTAAATTTTTTTAACCATTTATCTCTTTCTAAAATTTTAATAGTTTTCACAGGCAAGTGACCGTCTAGCCACTTTAAATGTTTCAGCCATTTCTCTCGAATATTAATGTGATCATAAAGCAAATAGATGTTTTTTGGTTTATGAAACTTGATTGACTCAATTAATTCTTCCGATTGATTGTATGTGTATGCATGGGGTACTCCGATCGAGGGAATAATAACCACTTCTGAACCATCTGAATGAACAACATTAATAAATCTTTCAGGTTGAAGATGTGCCGAAACACCTTCATTTTTTGCCGAATTCATGAACTCGGAAATAATATTGTCCTGTCTTGCACCAAGTGATCTGGCTCTTAACGATTCTGTTTTGCTAATAATATCTGCAATTGTAGATTCAATCAAATGACCTTTTGAATCAGCATAGTTTTTATTTTCAAAATCGCTTTCACTTAATTGTAAAGGAATACATAACTCAGAACTTCTTTCAGGATTATGATGAGGCCATATTACCTGGAGAATTCCGATTGACATTGCGGACGCTTTAGCAAGCTCTTCTTTTGTCCAATCACTTTCGAGAAATCCTTTTGTATTTAATAAAACTACAACATCAGTGTCCACAAGCCGATGCCATAATTCATCTTGAAATACTTCACCTTGCCGTATACTATGCGTGTCTAAAAAAACATCAAAACCTGCTTGCTCAAGTTTTTCAAATAATTGTATTGCAACTCCCGTTGATTCTGTTCTTTTGTAACTGATAAATAAGCGTCTTGATAACCTCAACAAGGATAATCCCTCAAGAATGCGGCTGACCAGCGCTTCAATATTAGTTGCATCTTTTAACTCAAATCCATTAATCGGATGAAGTTTTTCTGGAGTGAGTTTTTTAAAAATATCTATGTCCCTAACAATCGGCAAAATTAAATTCGAACCGGAAATAAGTGTTTCGAGAATATCTAAATTTGGAAAGTTTGAATCATCTCCGCCAAAATAAAGACCGACTGTCGGAGAATTTCCAATATAGGTGTTATTGAAATTACTCTCATCTAAAATTACCATTGAGTCACTTGAAATACCCAAATCAGAAACGCGGGTCTTTATTGTATCAATGATGTCCGATTTGAGAGAATTTAGGTGACCTATTATTACAAGTTGATACTGTGTCTTCATCTTTTATATGGTTTTATTCCGGTTAACCAGTTTTTATAAGACACATATGAATCGGATTTCTCGTAGACCCAAATTTGATCGGTATCAGTTCCTTTGATCTTACTTCTTTGAACATAATTATATAATCCGAGATATTCTGCACCTTCATAATCATATTCTGTTTGTTTTGAAATAGGAAGTATTGCTATTTTACCATTAATACCATCAAAGTAGCCCAGTTCCCATGGTATCCATATAGACTCGTAAGAGTTTTCCGAAATTGCATAAATGAGCGATTTGCAATTTTGCATTCTATCTTTTAATAACTGCGCTGTTTCTATAGTAACGTTTGACCTGTCAAGTTCAGGGTCTTCAATCCAATCTACATAAACACTATAACCCATGTCTTGAATTTCTAATCGAAGGCCCTCAACTAAAACCTCATCTTCGGAACTATGTGAAAGAAATATATCATATTGTTTTGGTACCTTAGAAAATAATCGCTGTTCATTTATCGATTTTTCTAAGAGGACTTTTGCACCGCTTTGCAACAATGACTCATTGATAAAGGTTGAGTTCCCTTTTTGCAATTGCTTCTTTACTCTTTCTCTTAAAAGTGCTTCTGTAAATAGTGCCATTTATTTTTTTTTGATGCTATAGGTCAAATACTGCTCCATGTTAGAAATTGGATTCATTTAAAGGTAATTTACTGATAAGCAATGTATTTTACAGACAAGTTGTCTGTAAAACATGTAATAATTCTCTGTAACAGTGTAAATCTGACAGTATTTAATCTGATCAGTGAGACGAGGAACAACTCTCAGCGATGCGAGGAAAGAAGAAACTCTAATTTAATTTCTCCGTCTTAAAACCATTAATATTTTTCGTGGTTTTGCTAAAACTAATCCCAATTCCAAAAATGTCTTTCTTCTCCATCGTAAATTTTAGCCTGTATTCTTTGTCCTTTATTTGTTGAAGGGCTTGTTCACTTAAATCCTTATCATCATTAAACTTAAATTCCACAATATAGATTTTATCGGAAAAACGAATTACGGCATCAATTCTGCCGTTGTTCGTCATCTCTTCTGACAGTATTTCAAAGCCAAGAAGTTTCAAAATCAAATGAATGTTTGAATGAAAAAAACCTTCGGAAAAATGTGTTATCGCATAAGAAACGGAAGCCAAAATTGCTTTAAGTATATTAATAAAATCGGGAATATTATTTGTGATAAGTTTGTAGCGAAGTTCTTGGTACGGGATTACAGTGTCTTCGTAGTCATAAATAATCTTTGTATAGTCTATGGCCTCAATAAGTTCGTTCTTAATTTTTTGGATTTCATGAATTATATAATCCGTTTCTTCTCCACCAAAATTTGCATCTAAGTATTTTTGATTTTCATTTAGGTACTTCTTGAACCAATCCAATGAAGTCAATAATGATTCAGGGGTAGCAAATTTTTGTGGTATTAAATTTTGGGAGTAAAATTTTTCTTCAACTTGGCTATGGATTCCGATTAAAAAATCCATTAAAACATTGCCATCCTTTAGCTTGTATATTCCATACTGTCGATCTCTATGAGTTGTATGGTAAAAGATGTTCAAGTCTTCAACTCTAGTTGAGAAGAAGTCAAAAAGATACTTTTCCAATCGCCTTATTTTATCCATTCTTTTGAGTTCTAAATTCTTTAATCAAATCCCTTTACTAGATTCCAGCAACAAAATTGTTCGTTTTGGAGATTGCGATGAATCTATTGTTTGAAGAACAGAAAAATTCGGGAACAAATCGTTGGCATAAAGCAGAACGTGATCCTGCAATGCAGGAGTAAACGGACGATTTAATATTTGTTCATCGAGTGCGGTTTCAGCTGAAAGATCGACTTGAATTATTTTTTGTTTTCTTGATTCTTTTAATACGATGTGGGTGGTTTTCATTTTACAGTTTTGATTTCTTTTAAACTGAATTTAGACGGACTTATTGGTTAACGGTTGCCTTTAATTTGTATCAGACAAGTTAATATCAGTTATTTCAAAGTCTGAATAGATTTGATCCTTTCGCATATCAAAATTAAAATGAATTTCAAACGTAACACTCACTTCATTGATACTTGTATACGGATCTTCACCTGGGTCTCGACAAGCATTGTATTCCAATATTTCAACTTCACAACACGCATATACTATACCTGAAATAAGAGCTGTTTCATTGAGAATTTCATATTCTACATCTCCACATTCTAGTATTTCACAACCGTAACTTATCAATTGACCGTCTAATAAGTAGTCAGTGTCCATAATATCCGAAGGGTGCATACTGTCAACCTTTTTATGAATTGCTTCTTCAATGTTTTTTTCGAACTTGCTAGTTATGATTTCAAAAGCAAAGTTGTCGTCAACGTACATTTGATTCATATAAGCTAAAAACTGATTATCCGGGCTTTCAAGTTCAGTTGCATATGTTTTTATGAAATCATACGAACTATTAATAACTGAAAATTTATTAGTGTCAATTGTTAAGTCTGAATGAATTTTTGATTTATCCTTTTTATCGCAAAAGTCAGAAGTGTTATTTGTCAATAAAATACAATTTGACGTTTGATCTGTTTCAACAAAATCAGAATAAGTTTTCCAAATTATTGCATCTTTTAACTCTGATTTTTCTTCAGTAAATGGCTTTTTACGATTAATAGCTCTATCTACAATATCAGGTAGAAATTCATTTTTGTAATGAACTATAAAAAAGTGGTCAGATGAATTTAAGCGTTTATAAAAAGTATCGAATTTGTTCAAATTCTCGCTAATGGAAATAACATTTATTTCTTGTTCAATTTTTAGTCGTTTTAGTTCTTTAATTAACTTCTGAAGTTCCTTGTTTTTGCTTTCAAGTTCTTTTTGAAATTGTCGTCTAAGTTCAAGTCTTACAATTTCAGACATGTATAAATTGAGTAAACCTACTTTGCAATATTCTAATAACTTTTTGTTTGATTTATTTTCAAAGAAGTAGTCTTGATACAATATGTTTGAGTCAATGAATATGTTCATAATTCTATTGTTTTCCTGCTATTGTATTTAATTAAAATATAATCCAAACTTTATTTTATTTATCCGAATTTTTCAGAAAGCTAAATTAAGATCGTTTCTTAATTTCAAATATACAATTTAAAACATCAATCAAAACACAGATCAGCGAGAGGAGGAACGACTCTCAGCGAAGCGGGGAAGCGGTGGCCTGCGAGAAACTCAGGCACCGAATTAGAAACAGCGAGATGACGAAGGATACTCAACGTAGTGGGGAAGCGGTGGAACCTAGAAAAAGTTTGAAAAGAATCAAAATGCAATTTGTTCTTTAAGCGATGTTTACGTAACGTTTTTGCAAAACTTCCGAATCTTATTGGGTATTCTAAATTTCTTTTCTTAACTTGCCGTCTACTAAATCATTGTGTTATAAATATTAAAGCCTATAATTATGAAAAAACTTTTACTTAGCGCAGTACTTTCTGCTTTTACTTTTTGCGGTTTTACGCAAACTTGGCAACCAATGAGTACCGGTATTGCCGGGCAAGTTAATGCAATTGTTAGTTACAACGGTTCTATTTATGCAGGTGGTTCCTTCTTATACGATGGAGCTTTTGTATTGACACTCAATAATATTTCGAAATGGAACGGTACTGCGTGGACATTGGTTGGTACCGGAATGGATAGTTATATTGAAGAAATGATTGTTTTTAATGGTGACCTCTATGCCTGCGGTGCTTTTACAACTGCCGATGGTGTTAGTGCAAATCGTATTGCTAAGTATAATGGAACAAGTTGGTCAGCACTTGGAACGGGAATGAATGGTATTGTTTACGCAATGGAAGTATATAACGGAAATCTTTATGCAGCAGGAGAATTTACAACTGCAGGTGGAGTTTCGGCAAATAATATTGCTATGTGGAACGGAACAACCTGGTCAGCAGTTGGTACAGGAACGACTGACCGAATAAATACATTGGCTGTTTTAGGAACGAATCTTTATGCAGGTGGTAGATTTGTTTCACCGGCAAGTTATATTGCAAAATGGAACGGAACGGCTTGGTCGGCAGTTGGTGCGGGTACCTCCTACTATGTATATGATATGGAAGTGCATGGAACGGAATTATTAATAGCTGGTGACTTCGCAACTCCTTACAACTTTATTACAAAGTGGAATGGTTCGGCTTTCGTTTCTGTTGGAGGTCTATCATTTGGAGAAGGGATTTGTCATACAACTGTTTCTTATGGTGGTAGTATTTATATTGGAGGAAATTATGTTGGGGGAAATTGCGTTGAAGTTTTTGGCGGATCAAATTTTGTTCCCGTAAATGCAACACCACCTTTTCCTACGGCAACTGTTTTTGATTTAGCTTCAATTAATGGCGTGTTGTATGCCGGAGGAAATTTTAATACCGGAAATTTATATGGAATTGCAACCTGGACTGCTCCAGTTGGAATTGATGACATGGAAGGAAATTTTAATTCACTGGTAGCTTATCCAAATCCATTTAATAATTCGTTTTCAGTCTCCATGGAAATTCTACAAGAAATAAATTTTACTTTGTCCATTACAAATATTTTGGGTGAAATGGTTTATACCGAAAATGTGACTAACAGCCACGGAACTTATAAAAAAGAAATAGATGCGAGCTCGTTAGAAGCCGGTATTTATTTTGTAAATATTTTTCCGGAAAATGGGTTGAACTATTCTTTGAAGTTGATTAAGGAATAGCTCAAGTCAACTCAGCGAGAGGAGGAACGACTCTCAGTGAAGCGCGGAAGCGGTGGAACAAGGAAAAGATTGCTATTCTTTACTTTGATAATAATACCATATCTCTCTAATTGAACCAACAATTTGAGTGCCTTTGATAACAAAATATTTTTCTCCTATGGCTTTAAATTCGTAATGCCAAAGGCCATATGATTCGTATGTCTTTGCAGTTTCTTCATTGATATTTTGAAATTTGCTTAAGTCTTCGCATAAGGAATATTTATAAAGAAGTGAATCATGTCGTAAATGACCACTTCTAAACTCGCTAATGAATCTTAACATATATTCTTCACAAGATTTTGTTGGAGTATCTTGAGCGAATACCATAGAAAATTCTCCTAATTCAGCTCTGAACTGTCCAAATGTTACTGTTGTGTCAAAGAAAATCTCATTTTTTGGCGATTGCATCGTATCAACTTGGTTTAGCAAATTTGCAAAACCAGCTGTATCAGTTGTGATCGATTCATTGGAATCATGGGACGATTGATAACCGAAAAGAAGAAAAAGAGACAATAAGCAGAGAATAGAATATTGCAAAGTTTTTGGTTTAAATTTATTACTTAATGGTGCACTAATCAGGTTTACTGCATACAGTTCAAATGTACAATTTTAATATATCAAGTTTTTCAGTTTATGTTATGTGTCGATTCCAATTTGCCATTTTTATATATTTCAATTTTATATAGTTTTCCGTTGACGTCATAATACTCTCTTGGGCCATTACGTAACCCTGCGCTATAACTTGAAATTATTTTTATTTTTTCGTTGCCTGTTGTTATAAAATTTCCAAGTATCCAAATTGATTTCGTTGTGTCAATAATTGAAATGATTTCAAACGGAGTCGGTTGCACGTAGGTTATGGGATGCCTTTCGCCATTTTGTAAAACAGTACAGTAGCCACAATACGGTAGTGAATCTTTCCCATAATAAAATAATCCGTTTCGGTTTACTAATTCGGAGCAATTTGGAACAAACAACATTAACTTAATTGGGTCAAAAAATGCCTGACTGTTGGTCTGATGATAAAGGAAGCTTGTGTCTGCGAAGATTTGTTCAAGATTGAAAATTTGGACGCTGTCATACCCCATTATCTCGAATTGAGGTTGCACTCGCAGACTATCTGTGCCAGATTGAGAAAATCCAATTCTCGTAAAAATGGTAAATAAAATTATTAGACTGTTCTGAATTATTTTCATAATGCAAATATTGTTGACTCCTCAACAAATAACTGACGGAGAAATGTAAAAAAAGTTGCCTTGAATCTACTACGATAAAAATCTTTACTAGGGCCTATTATCAGCGAGAGGAGGAACGACTCTCAGCGAAGCGGGGAAGCGGTGAAACCAAAAAAAATGGCTCGTTCGGGAACCGATTTTATCGTAATGGAAAGCTGCTGTTGGTATTGCAATTATTTATTCTTTGCTGTATAATTTAAGTTGTTTCAATTCATCAAAATTCTCCGGCAAGACGTAGGTATAAGTAACATGAGTTGCACCACCATTTTGTGAATCAATAATACCCCCATTATATGAAATCTGTACGGAAAGACTAGTTGTATCTTTTTGAATTATTGATGCACTCTCGATGCGTATTTTTGAAGCGCCATATTTGTTTTCAATCATTGGAAATGTATCTACACAAACAGGCTTGAAGATATTGTCAGAGATTTCTGTAAACAAAATCCCGATAACTGCCGTTTGATGTCTGTTATTGGGCTGCAATGCATAAAACCCGACAAGAATTTTTTTAGATGAATCTGATGGCATTTTTAATGCGTAAAGTGGTGCCTGTGGGTCTGTGACGGTTTCAGGTGGTTTTGATTTATTGAAGAAAACTAATAATGGATCATCTGGTACCCATTTGAATGTTCGTGAGTAGTAACCCGGTTGTATTTCTGAGGTACCAATTGAAGCTTCAAATTCTTCTTTTTCATTTGACTGACAAAAGCCAGTGGAGGTCAGAAAAAAAACGAATAAATAAACGAATATTAGTTTCATGATTTTGGCTTGTCACCTCGTTACTTTATTAGCAAACGCAAATTTGGCAATATTATTTTTTTGGTTGATTGAATACCAAAACGGTCACAACAAACGAATCAAGTAGGTTTAAATACGTAGGTATAAATACCTAATTTTTGCGTTGGGAAAGTGAAAATTAACGTTGGGAAACTGTATTTAACAAAAGTCATTTCGAATTAAACAAGGTTAAATCGAATAAGTTATTAACAATCATAATTTTATTTCACTACTGTCCGATAAAAACTAAAAGTACGTAAAAATCCTTTCAAAACCCTCATGGTTGCGTATGAAAAGCCTTGTATTTCAAAAGTAAGCCCCCTCTTTTCAGGCGGAACTAAATTCAAATTGAAGTTGTGGATCTATTTCAACTAGCCAATCTTTTTCTGGATTTTCTAGAAATTTGATCAGATGAATGTAATTGAAGAGATGCAGTCTGCAAAAGTTGGCCAGATTAGAGAAAGCCCATTTTCGTTTAATTTTTTTGTGGATAACGGTCAACAGCAGATTTACTATTAGCGTACACCAAATCTGAATTTTGATTGCATTCTCATTGTCGCCTAAAAAATATTTTAGCGGAAAGTTTTGTTTGAGCCGTTTGAAAAGTAATTCAATTTGCCATCGTTTTTTGTAAATGAGTGCTATGTGCCCTGCGTTCATCCCTTGTATGTTGGTTATAAATTCAAAGCATCTTTTGTGTTCGTCATCCCAGTAAGCAATTCTTCTGAGTTCAGTAGTTTTGAGATATTTTCCGTTGTCTTTGACTTCAACTTTTATAATTTCATCTTTCAATACACCTTCGTCAATATAGCTGGGAATATCATTTTCTACAACCAATTCATAGGTTGCATTTGATTTTAGTCTGGTGACAAAATAGATGTTGTTTTGTGTGAATTCATCAAAGGTTTTATAATCATTATATCCTTTATCAAACACAGCTATTTTGCCTTTTTCCAGCTTAAGTTTTTTAAGAAATTTTTTATCGTGTGTTGTCGCAGATGAAAACCAAATCAGTTTTGGAACCTGTTCCTGAAGATTAATTTGAGTGTGTACTTTTATGCCTCCTTTTCTTTTGCCATTGGAGGATTTTCTGCCAACACAGCTCAATAAATCACGAAACAATGAAATAGTTGTTGAATCAATAATTTCCACCCTTTGTTCCCATACATATTGTTTTCGGCTGTCCGAGATAACCCCTGAGTACTCGTTGTACAATAAATAATAAATCTCTTGAAAAACCTCATGACTCCTTCGAGCATTTGCATCACTCAACGTGCTTTTGTGCGGAATGTTTTTAACTGAAAATGATTTGTCTTTCCTTTGAGCCCAAGCATAGCACCGGCAACCTCTCGCAACGATGAACAATTGGCGAAAGTTGAAAACAACATGCTGATTAAGTGATCAGATGTGTCAAATCGTTTGGTATAATAATCAGAGTTACGGTTCTTAACCACTCTGCTTACAAGAGTTGGGTCAATTAAAGAAATCAGCTGTCCGAAAACCGACTGTCCAAAAAAGTAGTTACTTTTATTCATGTGTATTTAGTTCGTCAAAACCAAATTACACTAAAGCGGGAAATCTGTTATGGAAATCCCGCTTTTAAATTTTTTTTATCGGACAGTAGTGATTTTATTTATACTATTTTGATTACTTTGGAGTTGTAATAAGTGAAAATATCAACTTTGAAAGTGCAATAGTTTTTGGTGCGTTTGGGTTTAGTCACAATCAAAGGATGCTTTTTGAACTGAAATAAGTTTTGATTAAACTAATGCTCCGAATAGACTGATAAAAAATAAAATATATGCACTTTTTCACTGAATTGACTAAAGACACTTCTAATAACTATAATCTAGACTTTTTAAACGAAGTAGAAAGTTATGGACCCGTTGGTGGAAATAGCACCACCATATATAATGTGGGAACCAAGTTCGAACTATCCGGAACAGGAGCACCAGCAGTCATAAAGGCTATTGCTTGTCAAAATGCTACTATGTTAGTTCAGCAATCTCTAGATCCAAACTTGGTGAACGTGATTCTTAAACCAACCGTCTTACCAGAGGTTAATCAACAAGTAAAGTACTACGTGTACAGAGGCCTATTGAAAAGTAGCTTTATTTCAGCTGGGAATATTGTACCAAAAGAAACGGTTGGTATTAGTCATGCACTATTGCGCTTTTGGGGGAAGTGGGATAAGGATAGAAGCCAAGAAAGTCTACCATCAACTGATACCGCATATATTGCACCAGATGATGCCGCTTCCGTTATTGGTTATGGCTCGTCTTACGATGTTGAAGCAAATGTTGAAAATATTTTTAGTGGTTCTGTGTCAGGAATTAGTGTTTTTACTGTACTTGAAGGAGAATGGATTGGTGATTTTGGAACCCAAAATATCGTATTTGAAATAATAACTGATACTGATAATCTAAATACAAGTTTCGACACATTTAATAATTTGGTTTCAAAAAAAGTCAATTTAACTTATTTGAGTTTTCCTTTTTATCAAGTGGAATTAGGTAGCATTTATTTTCCAGGAACACCAACAAGTGAAGATTTATTTAATGTACGCCTTAAAAGAGAAGAAATATTATCATTCATAGATCCTGTTGCTTTTTTGGGAATGCACCATTCATCACCCGGATTAAAAATTGCTAAATTTCATCCTGATACATCAGATCCAAACATTTCAATTAAAGATACTTCAGAAAAGAAGACTTCAATTACATCGCTTTATAACTCTGTTCTGAGTAGATTTTCGAATAAAAACAGGGTATATCTTGATCTCAGAAGTGAAAATGGTTATTCGTATAATTTTTATCAGAATTATGATGAATTGAATGATGGTATTATTCTAAAGTATGCTTTAGATTCAGGCAGTATCGTTGATAATACTTATTACACAAACGAATGGCCCATTTTTTCTTATGACACATCTGAAACAGGCAATGTTTTTTTCAAAAGGTTCAATGTACAAATTAAACGAACCGATAACAACGACAACGGAATATTGTTTGGAGAGAACGCAAAAAATATTGGCCTTGCTCAATTTGAAGAGAAGAAACTCATCCCAACAACTTTAACGGACATATTTACTAAAAAGGTTTCTTTAAAGTATCCGGTTACGCCTGTTAGTTCTTTTCAGAATATTTCTTATTACATCAAACTACAATATTTACGACAAAAAAATCCAACATCTGCGAACGTGCCAAAATTTGAAAATTATTTAGACACCGTTTTTGCTAGTATTGATTTGGCATATGAAGACGGAGCGATTGCGGTTTTTGAAAAAAATACAGCCAATAAATTTAATCCTGTAATACTTCCAGATTTTAAATTTATTTCAAAGGCTTCTGTTTTTGAGACAGGAAATAATCTTGTCACCTTTTTAACTACTAGAACCTTTACTCATAAAGAATCTGCTAATGATTATCCGCTAATTAGTGGCGATATTAGCACGAATTCTACCGATGTTAATCAAGCCCAAATATTTCCAAAGAATGCAGTTTTTATTAAAGTTGACTTAGCTGTAGGTACAGATAACATTCCAGTTTTGGATCTGCCATTATATAATAAGGATAAAAAAACTACCAAAAAAGAAGAGTTATTTATATTATTCATAACAAAACTAGAGCTTGATAACCTAATAAATTTAGCAAACACCGAAGGTTTGTCAAAATTACATAAAAGGACTATAGTATTGAGCAATAGAACATCTGAAACTGATGACGTGCAAATTCCATACATAAAATATGAACTTAAAGTGCAAGGATTACTTCAGGCTTCTGGTTTGCAATATACAACTTCTGGGTCAGGTATATTTGTTCATTCTTTAAGTGAAAGAGTATTTTCTTCGAAGAATTCTGGAACCTTAGTTCAGGTGGAAGCTGGTTTACCCGATGCGGGATCATTACAAAAATGGTTCCATATAGGAAAATATAATTATTCTGCAGGAACAAAAAGTGTTTATTATGAGGGTAATGTTAAAAGAAGTGTCACTATAAAAGGCATATGTCGTTTTCCCGCGGACGATGAATCTGATAGCATTAGTACGGTTTTGACTGCTTATCCACTTATTGTTATTGTTCATGGTAACGGACATGACTATAGAAGTTATGAAAAAATTTGTAATCATCTAGCCAAAAATGGATTCATCACTACTAGTATACACTGCGACCTTGGTATGGAAGCTAAAGGCAGAGCTCAATTGGCTTATGAACATATTAAACAGATAAAAACTCATTTCAATTCCTCTGTTGAAAATAACATCGGTATTATGGGGCATAGCAGAGGTGGGGAAGCTGTGGTTGTCGCAGCAAATGCAATCTTAGACCCTGGTAGTAGTATATATTCGGATTTAAGTGCTATCGGCATGGAAAATCTTAAGGCTGTTATATCCCTTGCCCCAACTGATCAATATCCTAAGGTTACAAGAAGCGGAACTTTAGTTACAAGTATAATCCGAGAAACCTTAAACAAAGACGTTCCTTTTTTTGTAATATACGGATCCATGGATTATGACATCGATGGGTTTTTTTTGCTAAAAAATGAAACTGTTTCAGGCGATGACTTGTATTTACTTCATGAAGATATTCTTTTCATGCCTACTGGATTTGCACTTTATGACAGAGCGATTGGAACTACAAAGTCAAAATCTATGGCTTTTGTAATTAAAGCAAGTCATAATGGATTTGTTACGGATAACCATGACGCTACTGATAAAGGTGTTCCAACAAGAAATCTGGCATTAATTTCTGCTCAGAAGAATTTCAGTTATACTTATATGAATGCATTTTTTAGAATGCATTTGATGAACGAACCTTTTTGGGCACAATATTTTACAGGATATTACAAGCCTTATTCTGTTGGAAATGTTAATAGCTTGCATCAATTTGATGTTTATGATAGTACTCAAAAAATAATTATTGATAACATGGAAAGTCAAGCAGATTGGTTCACAAGCAGTTCTGGAAATAATGTCACACTCAATAATTTGCAAAATCAAGGGTTGGAGATAATAACACAAGGGCAATTACGAAGATTTGATAGTGATTTAATTGCTGCTATTAGTAGCGAAGGAACATCCCCACATCAGACAAGAGGAATACGCGTATATTGGAAAGGTAAAGACAAACTTATCTTCGAAACATCAAATATAGATCTCACCGCTTTTGGATATTTGAGTTTTAGGATTTCCAGTGGAGTTAGATTTGCTGATTTAAAAGGTATGAAGGCAGGACTAATCGATAATTCAAATAGTGAAAAGTATTATGACCTACCTACAATACTTAGACCCCATGTACGGTTTAATCCTGACAACGTAGGCGCTGGAAGCATTTCAAAAGGCCCTTACGCTGGTGTAAGTGGTGATTTTATTCTTAGTCCTACGAAAAACGCAATGCAAACATTAAGAATACCGCTAATTGAATTCTCATTACAAGGAGTTGATTTGACGAATATTATAGGCATAGTTTTTCAATTTCCTGAAACCAGTGTTGGAAAAGTAAATATAGATGATGTTACAATTACAAATTAATCTTCCGTTATGTTAGTATTTAAAGATATATTCTTATTCCCATTATTAGCTTCGATTCTTTATAGTTGTAGTCCGAACGAAAACGAATCCGAATACGCAATAGTCGCTAACGATATTAGAGTTGATAGTCTTTCTATAGCGATTAAAAATTTGCCAAATGATACGAATTCTATCATTTCATCTGACGGTAAATATAGGATGAGAATTTATGAGACAATAGATATCTGTGAACAATGGAGAGACAGAGAGTCAGAAGAACACCAATTTATTTGCGTTGAAATTTCGAGATTAGATGGCGAGGTATTTAGGGTAAAGGAAGGTGCAAGACACAATTCAATTGTTTTTCAAGATGTTCACTTCATAGCAAGTGCCATTTGCTATCAGCAAGCAGATACCCCAAGTAGAGATTTCCTTTGTTTTTTTCCAGTAGATGCGTTTGATAAACTTCAACCAACGATAGGATTTAGTTTTACTTATGGCCCGGAGCCTTATATGATTTTTAATGATAACGATGTTAATAATTTAGTGGAATCATTTACATCAAATTCTTTTGATGAAACTATTCCTGTGGCTGATAGTGCATGGCTTGTATCTGTAGGGCTTGGTGATTATCTTACACAAAAAAAATAACTATTATGAGCGGATTTATTTTTACAGCTGCACGCAAAGTACAATTGATTGATGATACAATGTACGAAGTAGTTCAAGTTAACGTTAAAAAAGTTAATGGAAAATTTCTGCTTACGTCTAAAGATTTATTTGTAAGGGTCTTTAATATTAACAATAATGTTACGGGATTTATAAATCAATTTTCGGGTAATCATAAAGAAATAGTAGCTTATTTTACCACTGATGCTTTTGACACAATAAATAGCAACGTTACAATAGAATTTGGTTTACACCCTTTAACCATAGACAAGTTCGAAAATATTGACATCAACAGCGTAATTACTCCATTGAGCCCAGCTGATGCAAGCTTAGGCGCACCTCAGGCCGATAATGCTTGGTTAAATTCACTTTCTTAAGATTTACTTGAAAAAAATTAAAATATATGCCAGAAAAATATTACGGATCGGTCTCGGAGTTAATTGACGTAACATCCATTCCGGGAGAATTTCAAGGACTTGAATCATTAGCACAGGATGGCGTTGATATACTGCTTGGAAAAATATCCTATAAAAATTTCTACACTGAACTTTCATCTAGGGATGCCAAACAATATTATTTAGTCATTGTTGCTAATACTCTCCGTCTGCCTGTTTTTGGAACTGGACTTGCTATTGTGTTTTTTAAGGGATCTGAATCTACTGCATCAGAATTTCCATTGATGTTTGAAGTTCGTTGGCCGATTAGAAAATATTTAGCGAATTTTAATGTTCAAGGATTTTCATATACACCTGAAGCTTTAGTTGAAATTTTTCATGAATTTACTAATACTGATGAAAGATCTTTTTTTGCGGAAGTCGTAAGTACATTCATAGATGACGGAAACGATACCTATTTGACTTTTTTTGATAATCTAAAAAGTAACATTTCCGATTATTCCGACAGTTCACCTTCTGTTGATGCGGAATTAATTAACATCAATAGCCAAATCGATTTGATAAAGGCAGAAGTAGATTTGTTAATTACTTCATCGAATCAATTTACCACACGTGCTATTTTTGATGATTTTGAAAACAATAGTATTATTTCAGGGGCGGTTAGTTCTATTGACTCATCCATCGAATTGTTAAAAACAGACTTTGATATTTCTATAAATATCAAAGTAGATGCTGTATTGGCAGCATTGGTGCTTTTCTCCAATGCGGACGAAAAAATTGAGAAGCTTTTATCGCTTTTTGGAAACTGGTTGAGTGATATTACTGAAGAACAAATAAAGGATTTATTGGTGCCACAATTCAAAGTTGAACTGACTGGCATTGCAATGGCTTTAGAATTACCTCGCTCCATTTTACAGCCCCTTATTGAAACCTCTCCAGGAGTATGGGAAGTTGATGAAACAATAGTAGGTTCTCCACCAGAATTAATTAAAGCAGCCGTTAATTTTACAACAGGACCATTGCGTTATGATACACAAACTGGTTTTGAAATTGAAATAGATGAAAACCTGACTATAGATTTACCTCGCTGTAGAATTGGAAACACCAATTTAGACGTAGAGTTCCTTAAAGTTAAATTGGATTTAAGCCGAAAGAAAAATATTCCTGAAGCCATAGCCGATGGACGACCTGAGGATTTTATTGGAGCATACATAACCGAGGGTAATATTTATTTTCCAACTTTTTGGAATCATAATGACGGAGCTTCAACTGGAATAATTAAAGCAAGAAACCTTTTGGTTGGTACCGGAGGTTTATCTGGAACACTCGGTCTTGAAGCGAAAACTGGTGTTACAACCACCCCGTTAATCAGCGCCAAATTCGGTGAAGACTTTGTGATTTCACTTAACGCATTCGATATCACTTTTCAGCAAAATGCAATTATTGGTTCCAATATAAAAGGAACCATGAAAATTCCTGGATTTAAAGATACATCTGGAGCGCAGGCAATTATCAATATTGATGTTCATATTGGTACCGGTGGCGACTTTTCAGTTACGGCCTCTGTTAATCAAACGATTGCTGGTATTGGAATTGAAAACATCTTTGAGCTTCAAATAAGTTCACTTTCCGTAGGTAGAAACGATGATAAATTTTTTGTAGCGATTTCAGGATTACTTGATTTTAAACCACAAGGTGAGATTGGAAAATTTTTGCCGGATGATATTGAAATCAAAAAACTGATTATTTATGATGACGGTACATTTGAATTTGAAGGTGGAGCATTGGTTTTTCCGAAGGCTTATACTTTCAAAATGGGACCGGTTGAGTTATCTGTGACAGCAATCCATTTAGGAACACATGAGCAAGAGCACAATGGAAATTTACGTAAGTATAAATATTTTGGTTTTGACGGTGGCGTGAGTTTAAACCCTGGCGGTGTGGATGCGCGTGGTAAAGGTATCAAGTTTTATTTTACAGTGGATAATGATTTGTATGGAGGGATAACTGAAGCGCATTTCTTTTTCAGAATACAAAGTATAGCGATTGATATTATTATACCGGGTAATGCCGATCCAAAAGACGCCACGCTTATCCTCAAAGGCTATCTTGCCATGCAGGAGCCGACCATTCCAGACACTGCAACCCCGGAGCAAAAAGCAATTTTACAGAACTCAACGGAATATGCGGGAACGGTTTCGTTCGAGTTACCGAAATTGAGAGGGATGGCAGGTTCTGCCGCTATGCGTTTTAACCCAGACGTGCCTTCGTTTATTGTTGACATTGGTGTTGAGATAGCTCAACCGATTGTATTGGGTGCAACGGGATTGGGTATTTATGGTTTCAGAGCATTGGTTGGAAGAAGGTATGTGACTTCTAAAACATACGCAGGACTTTCGGAGGATGCCGAATGGTGGCAATATTATAAAGCAAAAGTTGACCCTGATTTTAAAGAGGGTGTACAGGTATCGAAATTTGGACCTGAAAATGGAACCGCATTTGGAGCTGGTGTTTCATTGGCCACTGTTCCTGATTCAGGAAAAGCATTTTCCAGCAAATTGTTTTTGCTTCTATCCTTACCTGATGTTTTAATTTTTCAAGGACAAGCACAAATACTTAAAGAACGTATTGGTTTGGACACGATTCCAGATCCACCGTTTTTTGCTTTTGTAGCAATTACCAGCCAATCAGTAGAAGCTGCTTTTGGTGTAAACTATAAATTGCCTGATGACGGAAATAACCCGGGCAAAATTGTTACGGTTGACGGAGTTACCGAATTAGGATTTTTCTTTGGTAATTCAACTGCTTGGTATGTAAATATTGGAAGAGAAACGCCTGAAAACCGAAGAATACAGGCACGGGTTGTTGACTTGTTCAATATGTATTTCTATTTGATGTTGTCATCAAACGGAATGCGAGCGGGTGCAGGTGCATCTTGGGAACTGAATAAAAAGTTTGGACCATTGCGTGCTGAATTAGGGGCTTATTTGGACATTGCTGGCCGTATAAGTCGTAGACCGAAACAAATTGGAGGTTCTATTCAGTTGGGCGGAAATGTGGGCTTATATATCTTTAAATTCGGTTTCAGTTTTAGTGTTGCGGCTGCGCTTGCAGCAGAATCTGCGAAACCTAGAATTGTGACGGGTGAATTTGAAGTTTGTATCAAGGTACTCAAGAAGAAATATTGTGCCCATTTTGAGCTGACCTGGAATTATGATAATACGTTAGATACTTCTACAGTGCCACTTATTGATTCTGCAACTATCAAGGACAGCGGAAAATCGAAACACATGATAACGGATGATACGCTGAATTTATTTGCAACGTTTCATAGCGGAGGTGTGTCGGGAGGTTATGCGGATATTCCACATCCAAATACATGGACAGGTGGTGTAGATAAATATATTATTCCGATGGACAGCATGGTTGATTTGGAATTTAAAAAGGGCATGGACGTTAACGGTACGGGATTTGGTTTGGATAAATTTGGAGGAGCCACAGGGGGAGCAGACAATAAGGAATTTGTTGCACCTCAGCGTGGAAAATCAGACCGTGTACGCCATGAGTACAAATTGAACAGTATTGAAATTGTTTATTATGATGCCAACGGAACTTCGGGGGGAAACTGGCAGCCGTTTAATTTTTATGATGCGTTGACTCCTCAACAAGATGCTGCATTTGTTGATCAAACGGCATTGGCTAATATGAAATATGGTTTTTGGCAAATTGATAAACCGGGAAACTTTAACAAACTTAAAATACTTGCTCAAACGCCGTTTTCTTATTTGAGCCCGGGAACACCTTTAACACCGGGAGATATTTTGCCGGAAGATTTTGGCGTAACGGATGATACGATTTTCTGTCCGGAAGAACCCATTGGAAAAACCTGTATTAATTTTAATCAGCAAAGACAAGTACCGGCTATTATACCTTCTGATCAGTATCTATTTTTTCAAGATATTTTATTTCAAATTGTAGGGCAGGACGGAACGATTGTTGCAAATCCGTATTCTACTTTTCCAAATGCCTTATCAATTAAAGCAGGCGATACACTTGAAATTTATTTCAAAGAACCAGTTGCATGTGTAAGTATTCTTTTGCAAACGATGGCGGTGAATGTTACAGTAGAATTGTATGAGCGTGTTTCAACAGCACCTGCAACTATTAATGATTTGCCTTCACTTTCATACAATTTGATTGATTCTTCTGTATATCCACAAGGTGTATTGAGTTCAGCTCTTGAGTTTGATTATGTTGATTACGCAAATAAGCCGATAGAAAAGATTATAATCAAAGCAGGCATGTGTGATCCGATTCCGGAAGGAGCGACCCTGTATTGCACTGCTGACGTTACCACCGAAGGAAAATTACTTCAGAATTTTTTGAACACGCTACTCAAAAACAGGCATTTTTTACCCGGACCGAGTGCCGTTTTACTTTTCCCGACTTATCAGCGTGAATACGATCGGATTTTCTTCAACACCCTTTTATACAGTAAGCCACTGCAAAAAAACGATACGGTATTGCTTACTCCTACGTTTGTGAACAATACCACCATTAATCTACACATTACCGATGAAATGGGGTATAACTGCAATACCACTTTACACTACCCGGGAAGTGATGTGAATTTCAGTTTTTCCAATATTGTTGAATTCAAAAACATCCGACCAAATCCGGCAGGCATGGTTGAGGGTGATAATTATATGTTCTTGGTTGATGTAACTGTAAAAACTGCAACTGGTGATTTCACATTTACACTTGAAGGAGTATCGTGTTACCGCATGGGAGAATGTAGCAGAGAATGCAGCACTTTCCTTTATCAGTTTTGCTATTTGCCGGTTGAAGATGCTTTGTATAATTTGACAATTCCAGACGCAAGTACAGTGGATGCAAACAATGGAGCGATGGTGGATGCTTTAACGAAAACGCTACAACCTGTTTGGAGACCAAATACGATTTATGCTGTGCGACTTTCAGTAACGGATTCCTTGTATCAGGAAGGTGGAAGTAGTTTACTTGCCAATTATACCAATACGTTTGTATATGGTTTTAAAACGGCTGGACCTGTTGGGCATTATCATCAATATCCAACTACTAGCAACACATCTGTACCGAAACCTGAGTTTACTGCTCTGAAAAATATGGACAGGGAAGCAGAATTCAAAATACATACACTTGGTTTGTATATTGATTATCCAAAATGTTTCCCTAATGCTGATAGCGATTTAATCAATGCAAAACCTTTGTATTATAAGAACCCTAAGTTTTTGATTTTTTATACCAAACCATACGTTTACCAATTCTATAATAATTGGGATCAATACGGCAATGCAGAGGCAATTGAATCGGAACTTGAAATGTTGATTAAAGATCCGGCAGAAAAGCCTTATGTTGGAACCACTCCCACTACTCCGTTAGCAGGAATTACGAGTTGGATTACGACACAGAATTTTTTATCACACGATGCACAGAATATACCACAGGATATGGGTATTTTGAGTAATATGATTGATAACGGCAACGGTTGTTTCTCTTATCCAACACCACTCATTCCAATTGGTATTGCCAATGAAATTACGTGTGATGATTTACTACCGTTGAAGCTATATACTGCTTTGTTTAATGGGAAGTATCAGCGAATGGTAACAGACACAACGAAGTTTGTGAGAGAAGTACATCGTTATTCTTTTGAAACATCACGTTATGGGAATTTCACAGAGCATGTGAACAGTTATATCTTGAAATCACATATTGATGATTTGACAAGCGATCTGATTATTGATAAAGCCGCGATTTATTTTCATGAGCAATTGATTTCAGGTGCTGATATTACCGTTGCACAGCAATTTGTTATTAATCCAAACAGTGTGAGTGATGCTTTAATTCAAGAATATGCTCATCCATACGACCGGATTATTGATGGAATTTTAAAGGTGAAGCAAACATTGACGATTGATGCGCCACCACCAAATGATTTACAAACTCAACCTTTACCACCAGCTGTAACGACAGAGTTCAACCTGATAAAAAATTCAGATCCATCTTTTAATAAACTGGTTGGTATTTTGGTAAGAAGCCCAGAGCCGTTTAATGACCCAAAAATTCCGGGTGCGGTTTTAGACACCACTATTTTGGTTGAGCATACCTCTACTACTTCGGTTGTGACTACTGATTATAAGCTGTTCTTTTCAAAAGATAATGCACGTGTCTTTATAACTAAACAAAATGGTTCACTTGATATGCCAGATACGGGAACGTATAAAATCACTTTTAGCTATAAACAATTCAATGGAAGTGTTTATGCCACTGTTGGCAGCCCGATAGACGTATTGATTGAACTTTAAGAAAAAAACTATATGAAACTCGATTTAATAAATAATCCAAAATTCCAATCTGCAGAGACATATTTGCAAGCAGCAGGATCTGATGAATCAGACGGAACGGCAAGAGGAATTCATTTGAGATGGGCGTTCCAAAAAACGCTTGGAGATTTGCATTTGGCAAAAGGAAATTTGACACCTGCATCCACTTTAGGGTTTAACCGACCCAATGATTTTGTCAAAATTTACCGGACGCCTTATGATAAAAAAGCGGATGTAAAAATCAAGTTTAATAATGTGGCTGCCAATTTGCCGACTGTTGAAGTAAGTTCAGGTGCAACGAGAGAATGGAAATATCTTGGAAACATAGCTGTACCAACTGTACCTGCCAATACTACGGATGTGATTGTTAAGTTCACCGATGTGGCAGAATATGATACTATACGTGCAACAATGACCACTTTGAAACCGAAAGATTTCATGGAGCAATACAGAGGGGTTATTGAGGTTTATGCAAGTAAATTAATGTTTGCAATTGAGTTTGACGGTGTGATTATAGACAATACACCGCCCGCTGGAACGAATACGTACATACGCGTGGAATCTGTTGCATTAAATGATACGGATGATGTGAGCAGTAAATATGTTTCTTGCAGAACTGCTTTTAATGCGGTTGGTAATAATGCCGGAAAACTAAAAAAATTGGTACCTGGTGAACCTGCTCCTGCAGGTCATGATAAAAAAGATTTGCGACTGGTTTGTGAAAACATGGAGCATGTGCGGTTTGATACAGCCAATGCTTATGTGAAAGAAATCCGTTTAGAAACTTATGTTGATTATATTGTTCTTGTCAATAAACAAGGACCCGATGGTAAATGGGATTTTATTGGAGATTTTGCCTTAACAAATGTTGACTCAGTTGCTTTTCAACGCTTAGAGTTTCCTGCGAATTACCTTATTGATAAGCGTTGGCCAAAATACAATGAGTATGATCAAACAAGTGGAGCATTTACCGTTAAAGTAGATAATTACGAAGACAAATGGTTATCACCTGCAGCACCAAATGATGGATTAAAAGCGGCAGTGAATAAATATGTACAGCTCACACAAACAGATTTGTTGGCGAATGCTGCATTAGCAAGCGAAACACCTGATGACAATGCTGCAATAACAGTGAGCTATTTGGATATGTTGAAATTGGTTGGTTTGGATTTTCACGTTGCACGCATGCTTGGAATTGGTCATATTGATGCATTGAAGCAAGCCGGAGGAGGAGCAAATCAGCAATACATTTACAGTTTACAGTATGTTACCACTGCCGACTTAGCCACCGGTACACCTGGTTCAACTACCGTAACACATACCTACCTAACCTTGCCAACGTCACGAAAGGATTACAGACTGCCTCCGCCTCCTACTTTGATACCTGTGACCTACGGAATTTTTGCAGAAAACGGAACGGGTACACCTACACCGTTGACTGATCCGGACGGTTATTCACCTTATTCGGATATGCGTTTTGTCAATGTAAACCGTTCGCAGTTTTTTTATGAATTGCCGTTTGGTCCCTTCTTTTATGATTTAACAGAATTTTGTCTTTGTGGAGAATCATTGCCTGTATTGTTTGGTTTGGATTACCGAAAACAAGGCGAGGCGGATTACAGAAAACCTGAAATAAGCAATGATCCATCTTATTCTGATTTTGTGGGGTATCCTGAGGTTGTACCAATTCCTGATACGGATGGAAACCCAACCTATATTCACAGAGAAACAGAAGAAGGATTTCATGAATATGCAATGTATAGCATCAACTGGTTTTCGCGGATTTCACCTCGGAGTAATATTCAATTGACGGATGAAACGGATTTTCCAAAACGGAATACGTTATTACCGCCTTTTAATCTGGGAATACAATTAATTCAGGAAGAACTTCCGTTAATTCTAACTACTTCTGCGGAGCAAACCATGCTGCAAAGTTATACTGCACCGGATAAAACTTTGGTGCGTGCAACTTTTGACTGGAATCACATTCATTTCAACGCGCATCAGTTTGCAACGGAAGCAGAGTTTTTCTTTAGAGATACCTTGGCTCTTGAAGTTAAGGGAGAAATTACCGCAGTAATACAGCTACCGAATCACTTAGTTCAAGTTACGACAGGACCTTATACAGTAACAAGTACAAGTCCTTCACAAATTGTACAGCCTTTTATTGCGCCAGGCGATGTGGGAAAATTTGTTGGCAGTTCTTTTTCTGCCGATGAAAATAATTACGTGGTGCAAAATGTGCTTAGTACAGGAAATAATCCAACTTTTATTTTACAGCAGATCAAGCAAACAAATGTAAATGACCCGTTGCTGAATAATAATTTTTTAATTACTGAAACTTACCTCAGCCCTGCAATTGGTGACCGTTATTTTATCAGCGAAAATCTTGCCAATGAAAATAATTGGGATGCGAATCTTATCAAAAAGGTTTATCTGGAGAAATTTAGTACCAATGCTAAAATTGATGTGGTTGGTACAATTGGAAATGATAAAAATTATACCATTTACGATATAGCACTTGTAGGAAGTGATACCGAAATAAAAGTGGTTCAGCTAATACCTAATCCTGCTATCACAGGTGATGTTGTTTTCAAAAAAACACATCGAATTATTGGCATTGATTCAGGGTCGAATTCTTTTATTGTACAAGGAGATGTTACTGCCGATTTTTCAACCTTGCCGATGATTACAGTTTCTGCATCATTAGCCAATGATGGAACTTACTCGGTTGATAATGTATCTCTGGTCTCCGGTGATACATGGATTACACTTGATGCTTCGCCTGTAATACCAGATGTAGTTAATTTTAATGGTTACTTGACGTATTCGAAAAGTTATCCAATTATTGGAGTCAATGTTAGCAATAAGAGTTTTGTTCTTGCAGGGAATGTGATATCTGAATTGGATGTTCCACATATTGAATTTGTGAATGAATCTGATGGAACTTTGTCGCGAATTGTTCCTGGCGGAATATTTCAGAAAGCTACGATTGTTGAGAAACCACGAGTATATGCAGGTGATGACCCAGCAGTTTCCACACCACCACCGAATGCAGGTGATCCCATTCCAAACTCACGAAGTGGAGTTTATGAAATTACATTTGACACGTATCAGTTAGAAGCACATATTGATCCAGAGGTTAGTTGGTACAAGGGAACGATTCGAATTCAAGAAGACCCTGCTTTTTTACCTCTTGGTGTGCAACCTCAAATAAAGACGTTGCAAATTTGGAATGTTGATACAACAGGCGCAACACTGAAAGTATTGGCGATTGATAATACGTTGGATTATGTTACCACAGGAGGAATTGATGTACCAAATGGTGGGTATGTTCCGATTTTAGGAGGAGCAAATGTGGATGTTAATTTTCATCCATCTTATAAAATTTACCTGAAGGCAGATACGAATACGAACCCGACTACAGGAGGAACAAATAATTTTGATTCACCGACTATCTTGCCAACGGCAGGCGAAGGAAGCAGAAAAACATTTGTTGCTGTGCGTTCTATTGATCGCTCCGACCCATCAGAAGTTTTGGAATCGTATATGCACGTACCTGTTGTGTTGCTTGCACAAGAAATTATTAATCCATTACCGATTGGACCACCCACGGGACCGCTGTTTGCAACGCGACCCGACTTTTACGGAAAAGCGACTTACACTTTTGATGTGAAAGTTGATACCACCGGAGGAAGAGTTCCATTTGCAGTGGTGTTCTATCGGGCAAATGAAGATCGAATTTTAGATGTGCTTTATAAGCCTGAAACGGTTGTCCAAATTAAAGAAGATCTTGCAGCTCTTGGTGAAGATTTATATTTTACAGATCGTTGGAATGATTTGATTAATTCTAATTACAATACTTCAACCGGAGAATATAATACTCATGGTCCAGATCCGTTTAAATTTCCGTTGCCGGATAATGACCGCTATATTATTCCAAACAGAAATCGGACGGTGATAGAAAGACCATTTGAGTTTCCGCATTTACTGAATACGAATTATACTTACACGACTAATTCAAGTATCACGAGACCATTTGTTGAAATCATCAGAGAGGCTATTCAAATAGCATTTGTGTCTTTGACTGAACAGCCAATACCGTACAACTTTATCAAAACAGGAACTACAACATCCAACAAGAAACCTGTATTTAAAAAGCCAAACGGATTGTTGATGTTGCCAACTGATACTGGTTTTGATTTTGCTCCAATGGCGGTTAAATATGTTAACGGTGCTGATACGTTTATCCGCTTTACGGATTATTCATTGGACGGTGCTGCGAAAAATGTTTACTTCTATTTTGGAATTGAATTATCAAACCGTTTGCAATTTGGACCACTTGCTGCGAATGGTATTGCAGGACCAATCCAATTAGTGAATGTGAATGCTGCGCAGGCTCCGGAAATTAAACGTGTACTTACACAACTTCAAAATACGGTAGCTTCTATTCCAACTGCGGTCAAGTTTGAATTGAATAATTACATTCCGAGTGAAAACATTAAGAAGTTGCAAGTGTATAGAACGAGCGATGCAGATGATGCACTTTCTATGCGGAATATGAAAATGGTGAAAGATGTAAATGTAGGTGATACTGTTTTGGATGATTTCAGCGATGTTAGTTTTCCGTTGTATGGTGACCCACTCTTTTACCGTTTGGTTGCTTTACGTGAGATAAAAAATGAGTTTAATCAAGTTGAATTGGTGCCATCTCTTCCGTCTAATTTAGTGATGGCAAGTATAGTTGATGTTGTGAACCCAGAGGCTCCGGTTATCAGTTTTACCTCTGACCCGCCAACGGCAGCTCCTATTACGCTTAATAATGTTGCGCTAAGCTGGCCGACTACTTGCTATAACGGAACATATTATTTATACAAAATGACAAGTTCTGGAAACTGGACGAAAATCTATCAGATAAAATCAAATGACCCGATTATTTCAGTGAATTTGGTTGATACGGATTTGGCAGATGGAAGTATTTTGAAACAAGACGATGATTTAAATACGATTTACGCTCGTTTCAGAGTGCAAGTGGAAAATTCATCTGGCTTGTTGAATTTGACTCAAAATGAATTGACGATATAAGAATGAAGAATAGAAATGAAATTATTATAGAGGCATAATTGAATTGTTAATGTAAACTAAATACCCATGAATGTTGACAAACTCATTGTATCAAACAAGTCACGACTGAAGGCCAAATATGGCGGTAATTTGCCCCATATTGAAAGTATCCTGAAACAGCTTATCGAAAGCGACAAGAATCGCGGAATCATAACCAAGGTTGTGTATTTGGACAGTACACAAGTTAACACGTATAATGCAACACCGATTGTTTCAAATTACGAGGATGAACGACAGAATAAGCGAACAATTGATAAGTTGTTTAATTACTTCAAGCCGGATTACTTAATGATTTTGGGATCGAAAGATGTTATACCACATATTTGGTTGAAAAACATCATACAAGGTGATCAAGATACCGAAATAGATAGTGATTTGCCATATGCTTGTGAGAAGGCATTTAGCCGGAATATCAAGGATTATATTTCACCTACACGAGTTGTTGGAAGGTTACCTGATATTACGGGAGGAAATGATCATAAATATCTTGTAGGTCTTATTTCAAATGTGATTAATTCAAAACCTAAGCCTTTATCAGATTACTCGACTTATTTTGGTCTGTCAACAAAAAAATGGCAAGGATCAACTCGTGAAAGTATCATGAATATTTTTGGAACAAGCAATAATGTTTTGCTTGCCCCTCCATTTGTCGGACCCACATCGGCTCAAATGAAGAACCGGATCCATTTTTTCAATTGCCATGGAGACACACTTTCTAACGAGTTTTATGGGGAGGATTTTCTAGGAAATCAACCAGCGGCATTTAACTCTGGACACATTAGCAACTCCGTACCTTTTGGAACAGTGGTAGCCGCTGAGTGTTGTTACGGAGCCGAATTGTATAATCCCAATTTGGCTAACGGTAAGGTAAGTGTTTGCAACACGTACCTTGAAAACAATTCGATTGCTTATTTAGGGAGCACAACAATTGCTTATGGCCCTGCAGACGGACAAGGACTTGCCGATATAATAACACAAGATTTTATAATTAATGTTCGCGGAGGCAGTTCAATCGGAAGGGCTTTTTTACAAGCCAGACAAGATTTTATTCACCGAGCGCGACCTTATATTGATGCGACTGAATTAAAAACCATCGCGCAGTTTATTCTTTTAGGTGATCCATCAGTTCATCCAGTAAAAGCCGCCGAGCCAAAAACGGCCATCTATTCAAAAAGTATTGGCGTGTCTGCAAACAAAGGAGCTGACCGAAAACACCGGAGAAAGGAATTAGAAGAAATTGGAAAAACATTAGCTAAGATTATTGATGCACCGGTTCTTTTAAAAGAATCTGTACTTCAGGGAGCGATGAAAATGGTAAATGAGGCTTTGAAGAAATTTGAATTCAAACAGCCGAGTGTATCCTCTTTTACTTTTAAAAATGCCAGCTTGCTTGAGGGGAAACATTTGCGGAGTAAAAAACCGGTACACCATGTCTATCTCGAAAAAACCAGCAATAAATACGGTTTTTCCAAAACAAGGCTATTGGTTGTAAAGGACACTAATTCGGAGCCTATAATTTCACTCTATGAAAGTAAGTGAATCCAATAAAATAAGGATTAAGGGCGTGATTAAAAGAGCGCCCTTAAACAAAGGATCGAAAAGTGATCAGGTAACGATTGTCATTGACTCCAAAAAGGGGCTTTTCAAACTCCGCAAGGTCGGGGAAAATCCATTCATGACTACCTACTTTAATGACTACCTGGACAAAACAGTGGAAATCGAGGGCTTTCTCAATAACAACCAGTTTTTTATTGAAAGCATTGACGTGTTGGAATAAGTCCACTAATCTATCTGACAAACAATAACCATTAAAATAATTGAAACCCATGAATATTGAAAAGTACATTGAACGAAAAATTAAAGGACTGAATGTTTTACGCTATAGCAACCCGCTATATCTACCCGGATCTATCATAGACACCAAAGAATTTGACCGGCGTGTTGGACACGCCAAGGACCTGATTAAAAATACACCAACAGATTTTTGGGAAGTACATCCACAACCGGGAAGTATTTTATTGGAGGAGAATATTTCCGGTTCTCATAAAATTGGAGCAGGCGGAAACTTTTTGGGAATTTTTAATTTTAAATCAAACATAAAAGCTGAGTACGAACTCGATTACGAAATAGATCAAGTAGTAAGTTCAGAATTTAAAACTGCCAATCAAATTTTGCTTGAGATTGAACTCGATAAACTAAAAAAAAGTGACCGAACCTCTTGGCAAGCGCTGAAAGGAAGAACGATTATTACCACATCCTATTTTGCGAAATCGTTTACACTGATGTTTAAACGCTCAGGTAAAGTATCAGCTCAGGTTGAGGTGGAAAAGGATATCAACGTAAATGCAGAGGTGAAAGCTGAATGGTTAAGTGAGGGAGAAATAAGAATTTCTGGAAATGAATTGGTGCCATTTGGAGTTTTAGGGTTTAAAATTAGATAATCGCAAAGAGAAATGGATGAAGTAATCCGCAATTTTGAGCAAGCTATACATTTTCATCAACGGATGGTGAGAAGAGCAAGGATGTGGGCAGTGATATCTACAATTACGGGTATTTCTGTAATTGTGATAGCCTATACAATGATTAATGCAAAGAACACAGAGGCCATTAAAACAACGGCGACTATTGGTGGATTGGCACTTTCTGCAATTGGGTTGGCCTGGCCACTGCGTGAGATTTACAATATCAAAAATCGAATGGAGGCATTGAATATATTTCGTCAGCGTTATGACGGACCTCCACCACCTTCTGATGACGAAAAGAAAAAGATAAAGGATACGGTAGATACCATCATCAATAAATCTATTTGAAATGGAAAAAAATGATTACCAGGAAATTTTAAAACAACTTCAAAAAAAACAACGAAATTCAGGCATACTGTATGCGTTTGTACCGGTCACAGTTATTTCGATTTGTTTATTTGTTTTTTGGATAAGACTTGAGGACCGCGATAGACTGCTTGATGAAAAAACAACTGCACTTGAACAGAAAGAAAAGGAGCTTATTGATCGGGAGAACAAAATCAATTATTTGGATTCTGCCGTTGCAAATAAGGATGCTGAAATTGTACAATTTAATGAAGAATTGAGTGGAATACAGATTAAAGAGCCAGAGCCTAACACACTGATCTATCAAAAAATTGAGCAGCGAAATTATGCAGATTCTACAATTGAAAGTCTTAAGGAAATCAAGTCTTACAATAAAAAATACCGAGTTAATTATTACAGACAATCTTCGGATGGTGATAAAGTAATTAACGCGCTAACCGAATTAGGATTGCACAGTAAGACGGATTATAATATTTTTCCTTCAAAAATACAACACAATTTAGGACCGATTAATAGTGTTAAATATGGTAGAAATGTTGATCCCACCACGTGCCAACTGTTGGTGTTTCAGTTAATAAAAGAAGGGTTTGAAATACGATTACTGGATGTTTTTGCAAAGAGTACCGATGAAAATGCAAATACAATTGTTGTTTATCGCAACTCAAAGGTACTTAACCAACCAGCGCTGACTACTGAAGAAATTAGTTTACGTTTTAATGAATAGGAATTGAAGTATTGGAATAATAATGAAATCCCTCTTTTTCTTATGACTGAAGATTTGAATATCCCTTATCAAGCGCTTATTGAAGCGGGAGTTGAAAAAAACGAGATTGATGAATCTATTGTGCGATTTTTACTTATCAATCCGTTCAAACTTCCTCCTTCTGTTGGTTTGACTTCTTTGCCAGAGATACGGAAAGGACTTTCTGGATTGGAGGCAAAATATAACGCTCTTGAACTTACTTTCAAAAGGCAAAATTTAAGACGGTTCAAAGCGACTCTGCTCGAGTTCTCGAATAAATTAAAGGAAAACCAGAAGTCAATTGGAAAAACAATTGATAAGTTTAATTTAATAAATGACAAAACACCATTACTGATTAAACGCAAAACCGCTATTGTGGTTATACATGGAATTGGAGCGCAGAATCCATTTGAAACTCTTGATCAGTTTGGCCGTGGATTATACGCCATGTATTGCGATAGGATGAGTAGTTCGGCTATTCCAAACCTGGAGCATAAATTATTGAAGCAAAACAATAATAAAGGAGATAAATGGATTGACAGTTTTTTGAGAATCATGCCTGCCGAGGAAGATGTGAAGAAGCCGCAGCGTTACGTTGATGTGCATGAATATTACTGGGCGAATTTGACAGAGGAGAAAATAAGCGTTGGTGAAATTACTGACTGGCTAAGGGAAACGTTGAAAGGAGCGAAACAAACCTATAATAAGAAGCTAGAACGAAATGAGGAAAGCTCAAAGGATGAGCACATAGATAACCGAAAGGCGAGTCTTTCTCAGTTGGCTAATATGCTGAGGAGAATAATATTTTGGTATAATATTGTAAAAGCTACCGCTATTATCGGTGTCATTATCGGTGCAGCGCTACAAGTGCTCACCAATTTATTTAGTCCGGCAACCAAAATCGTGAAAGGTATTTGGAAAAAATTTGAGAATTCAGCAAGTGCAATGTTGAAAGGGTATGTTGGTGATGTTGCGATTTATACAACGATGGATGTGAAGAAGAAACATTACGAATTACGGGAAAAAATATTGGCTGGAGCGCGGCAGCAAATTGAAGCGTTGATTAAAAGTGATAAATATGATGAAATAATTATTGCGGGACATTCGCTGGGAAGCGCTATCGCATACGATGCATTGAATAAACTTAGTATTCGAATAAGTCTTGATGGAGAAGACGATTTAAGGAATAGCTGTGCGAAGTTAAAAGGGTTGGTTACTTTTGGATCCCCACTTGATAAAATCTACTTTTTTTTCAAGCAGACCACAGGTAAAAATGAATTTGTACGAAGACAAATACTTAAACATTTGCACTCTTTTAAAATAAAGCACAACTTATTTCCAAGAGAACCAATTCCTGTATTTAATCCTGTTTTGCATGATTTGGATCACTTGCCTTGGATCAATTTTTATGACAGACATGACCCTGTAAGTAACCATCTGGATTTCTATGACGTTGCCAAGGAAGGAAATATTGATTGCGAGTTTAAAGCACACTGGTGGCAAGTAACTCATACATGGTACTGGGAACACAAGCCGATGTACGAGCGGATTTATAATGAATTTTTAGATTAATTAGAGTAGAAAAATTAGTTTAACCATGCAAAAAATATCAATATGAAACTTGAAAAAGGAGTAAAAGATAAAAACAATGTTGTACTTCAAGAGAACTTGAACCAATACAATCTGAACAAGTATGGAGCAGGAAAGTTCAAGAAGTTAAAAGAAGATGGCGACTTTGGAGATAACACTGAAAAAGCCGTTTTGAAATTTCAAGAAGAGAATGGTCTGAAAGTGGATGGTATAGTTGGTGATAAAACATGGAATTTGCTTCAAAGTTTGCTTAAAGCTGCGGCTCCGAATGTTAGTGTACCAGCTGTCTCAAATACTGCTCCTAGCGGTGATCCGAAAGCACCTTACAAAGATGTGATTATTGAAGGAAGTACTTTTCCGGGTAAGCCGTACGATTATAATGTGAAGATTACTTTTACCAAAGAAATGACGAATGAGTATATGCCTGCTTTGGAAAGGGCTTTGCCAAATACACCGCGAGGATTAAAAATGCTTATAACAATCATGGCTCAAAAGGAAGGATTTTATAAGGGAACGCGATCTTATAACAATAATAATCCGGGTAATATTGGCAATACAGACTCCGGCGTGAATAAGAAAGTATCAACACTTGAAGCGGGAATTTTGCTTCAAAAGGATTATGTGGAAAGTGTGATTGCAGGTAAGCACAAGGCTTATCCGATGAATAAATTGGTGAAGATTAAACCTTATTATTCTGAGGAGATTGCGAGGAATCAAAAAACATATGGGATTTCACCTTATCTACCAGGCTATAATTTTGTATTTACTGGACAACTTGACCAGTACGTCAAAATCTATTCGACCGGAGCGCGAGCAGGAAACAACTACATAAACATGATTGTTTCTTATTTCAAAAAGAACGGAATTGATATTACTCCGGAGAGTAAGATACAAGACATTGTTTCGATAGTATGACGTAATACCATCAGCGAGAGGAGGAACGACTCTCAGCGAAGCGGGGAAGCGGTGAAACAAGAAGCAGCGAAGTAGGGAACGAGCCTCAACGCAGTGGGGAAGCGGAGCAAAGCTCTCAATCAGCGAGAGGAGGAACGACTCTCAGTGAAACGGGGAAGCGGATGAAACCAAGAAACAGTGAGATGAGGAACGAGTCTCAACGTAGTGGGGAATCGGAGCAAAGCTCAACATCAGCGAGACGAGGAACGACTCTCAGTGAAGCGGTGAAACCAAGTGTCTTCATTTTGAAGATTTCATGAGAATTTACAATCATCAAAACTGCATCTTTGCTCAGAAGTAATTTCCAAGTTGTAACTGGATTCACATTTTGGACAAAGAAAAATAATTGTATCTCTAAGGCAGTTTAAACATTGTGCTTTTGCAGTAAATTGGTTAATTCCGATGTTAAGCCCATCATAAATCATAGATTTTTTTTCATTGCAATACTCACAATCCCTAAACGAGTGAAGGTCGCCATAAAAATTGCAACAGTAACAGTAGTCTTCTTCTTTGGCATATGTTCTGCTATTACAAATTATACAATTAAATACTTTCTCAGAATGTGCATCTGCCATACTTTTCATTGCCACAACATAAGGTCTATAATGAATTAGTTTATTATGATATTTACTCCCCAAAGAGTATTCGAGAAACTCACTGGGTTTAATGTCATCATCACCTGTGCACAAAACTTTAATCAAGATACTTACTACAAAATAAGTTATGTCATATTTTAAATCAAAAAAATCGCCTTCCTGAAACTTGTATGAGAAATGCACTATTCCGTTTCTATATTTCTGAAAAGACGTTATATTTTCGTAATCAAAATCGGAAAGTGTTGAAACAAGATTGTTGCTTTTTGCGTAATTTTTTATTTGTTCAAACTGTTTTGTCTTCAAAGAATTGTTTTGGAAATCTTGAAAGAGTACCGCAATTGATTTTGTTGAGCTCTCTTCCTTAATTATTTGTAGAAGACCTGATTTTTTTAGAACTACCGCTTTCAACGCAAGCTCGAGCGAAATTTGCAAAGAAGAAACTGAAAGCATAACGAGTTCGTTTGAAATGTGGTCGTCAGAAGCGGTGTCCTTATCAGTAATTCTGTCAATAAAATCCTTGAAAAAAATCAAGGAGTTATTCTGCAAGTCATTAAAAATATTTTGTTCGTCTGTTGTCATTGCTTATATTCAATTTGAAAGATTGCAGCTACACAATTTGTCTCCAAAACTTTTCTGCACTAATCAAATATACATTTTTTATATTGTGTCAAAAGACAGAATAATCAGCGAGAGGAGGAACGACTCTCAGCGAAGCGGGGAAGCGGTGAAACCAAAAAAGTCAGCATAAATAATTACATATTCTATCTTACCAGTTTCGTTGGTGGTTTCATTCTTCAAATAGATAATTCATAGAATTTGGTAACACAAATTCTTGATCACCCAGCTCGATCACTTTGTCTTTTAGAGATTTAATAATATCATGTCGTATATATTCAAAGCTATCCAGATCAGCTTGAAATTTAAGCACTCCCATTTCACAAAAATCTGCTGGCATGATTACCGTTTTAGAAATGAAACCGTGAGGGAAAGTCTGTTGGTATTTTATATCTATTCCAAACAAATTTTTTATGGTGGATTCTGAGAGTTGAACAAAGTACGGTATGCGAACTACTTTATAACCCATTTGTGTATAGGTTTCACTTTTCTGAATTTCACGTTTTATTTTCTGTGTCGCTTTATAATGTTGGTCTCCGTCAAATTCAACGATTAGTTTTAATTCTTCACTTCTATAGTCGGGGCGAGTTTGAAGTCCTGAATCTGGAACTACTTTATCTCGAATGAAAGTGACCTTCGGAAATATAATTTCAAGCTCTTGTCCTAAAATTGTTTCTGTTAAATATTTCGTCATTATTTACTTTTATTAATTGCGGGCTTTATAATATCTGGAAATCCAAATCGGAATATCTGATTTTTGAGTTATTCAAATATATCATTTTTTAAGTGGATAACTGAATTATCAGCGAGAGGAGGAACGACTCTCAGCGAAGCGGGGAAGCGGAACAATTGTGCGACCTGTGCCGCAGGCGAAGGGAATAAAATGAAAGTTCTTTGATGGAATCATTTTAGCAAACTAAAAATACCATAAGCTGATTTTCTTTCATTATTTGCATCGGTGTAATGAATCAGCCAAAAATAAGTTCCATCTGAGTAAGGTGAACCGTTGTCAGAACCGTCCCAACCGCTTATTAAATCTTCAGTTACATAAAGAGTTTGCCCCCATCGATTAATGATTGACATCGATGCCTCTGTGATGTTTGTCAGCTCAACGGGAGCAAAGAAATCATTGATACCGTCTCCGTTTGGTGTGAAAATATTAGGCATTGTAATTTCCGCCATTTCAGCACATGACTTCAATGTATCAAAATCAATAATGAAATTGTCCAGTTTCGTCCAACTGCCCGGAGAATTACCTCCTTTAACCGTAATAAATGTTACATTAGAAGGAGCTGTAAAAGTAAAACATCTGAGATTCCACACCCCAAATTCCGGTTCAGGTGCGGTATATATTAATGTTCCAAAATTATTATTAACCAATGAAACTCCAATTTCGATGGGTGCTGATGGATGCACGGCACGACCTCTATCAAAAAAGGAAATTCTGTAAGTTGTTCCGGAAATTAACGGACTGCTTAATTCCAAAGAAAATTGTTCTATGCCTCCACCTTCTATTCCTAAATACCAATTTCCAGTATAGGGTCCTCCATCCCAAACACTAGTCGTGACAAGATCTAAACCGGTCGGAGAAGTGCCAAAACTATAGACATTGGAAATCATTGGGTTAAATTGACTATTTGTTAAAGCGATTTGATCAACACCGTTTGTAGCGCTGTTTAATTCAAAATCACCATTCAAAAAACTTTGTGAAATTCCGTTTTTGCAGAAAAAGAGTAGTATTACAACAAATAATATGAGCAACTTTTTTATCATTAATTACCGCATTTTCAACTTTTGGTTCGATTACATATATAAAAGTACGTCTTTTACCGCCTTGTTTTCAAAAAAAGGAAAAAGTGATTTCTTTCATTCGTTTTTTATGTTATCAGTATTTATACCTGCGTATAAATACTGATAAATATGGTCGTAATTTACTATCCTATTCAAAGATTTACCTAGTCCATAAGACTCGTAATGTTTAAAAACAAACCATTTGTCAATTAATTAAAAAAAGATAGGTAGCGGGAATATAATTGATTTATTTTCTAATTAAAATTAGGTAAATTGAAATAAATAGCTATATATTTAATGGTCGTTAATTTTTTTATTTAACCTATTTAAATCCCAAAACTATGGCAGATTTACCACAACCACAAGACATTCCTTGGCAACCATTATGCGTGAGTCAGGATATGATGGATCCTGTTTTTTGCAATCATAAATTTCCGCTTGCATGGCGTTCTTCGCTGGCAATTGCTGCTTATGAGCCTGATCCTGCTACTTTGCCGGTACCTTTTTGTGCGGGTAAATTAACCTATGTAAAAATAACTTGTTCTATTACTGGATATCAGCCAACCGATCAGGAATTGACAGATGGTTATGTGGAATTTGGTAATACACCTGTAGAAGTTCTTTTGGATGAAATATTTGATACTTATTTTGGTTGCTATGGAGCATTATTAAATGTTGCTGTTTTTCCAAACTCTGCTGCTGCATGGAAACTACATGCCTATCCCAAAATTTTTGAAATGGAACCAAAAAACAGGGATTTAATACAGAGCTCTGTTGAACAAGGAGAGGTGCTTACTGCATCAAATAATAATGTTAGTACTGGACATTCTTTTAGCAATACAAATACAACTGAAACGGGAATTTCGGCTAACGCAAATGTAGGAGGAGGGACTACGCCTGCAAGTGCTACTGGCGGAGACTCAAGCCTCTGGGGGGCTGATATTGGATTCACACATGAATGGGGTCAAACAACAGTAGACTCTAATAATGTTGATGCTGATGCTTCCACCGAAAGAAGCGAAACTCAAACGACAACCACGAATATTGATCAAATGTATAATTTGCTTAGTGGTTATCATACTGGTACCAATCGCGCAGTATTATTCATGTTGCCACGTCCACATTTATTACAGCCAACGAACAGGAGAACATTTGCCCAAGGTTTGCGAATTATTGAAGGTATTCAGGAATTCTTTTTTATTGTTGTTCGTGATCCGGCAATGGAGGGAATATGTATAGAGGCAAGACTTGATACCGGACATTATCCTGAAAATGTTCAAGTACAACAACCGGCCGTTCAATATGATACAAGTACTGCAGATTTTGTGGTGCAAAAACATGCGGATAGTGGAATTAACCCACAGGTCACACAATTGGATACGGTGTATACTGTTCCATCTGGCTGGGTAGTAGACACTCGTGTAACACCAGTTCCTTGGCCTTTAGGCGATTCAGGGCATATTGGTATACATGATACCGATATTGGATCCAATTCTCAAGGAGCTCCTATCAATTATAATTATCAAGCGATTTCACCCACACAGGTATTAGTTAGTGGATATATTGAAGGGGCAGGGCTTTTTGGTCCAGGTGCTATTTTTAATCATAAGTACACTGTATTTCTTAGATCAGAAAACCCAAGACCATCCGACATTGGAGATATGGTTGACATAGGCCAACTTTTTACAACCTCACGTAATTTATGTTGCTGCTTTCATAAATTAGCAGCTAATCCATGTTTGACACTAGGTAAACTGATTGCACCCTTCCCAACTGATCCAGATACTACATATTCAAGAATTTTGTCGCAAAGGAATTTAAAAATCCCAACCAATTTATTGGAAGATATGACTGTGAATAAAAGTATGGCACCTGCAGTTAAGGCATTGTTGAAGGAGATTAAAAATATCATGATTACGTCTAGAAGCGGTAAGTTCAATTATACTGATGAGGATATTGAAATTACGTTTTTGGATAGCGATTATTTTGTATCCAAGATTTTGCCAAGATTTCCGCAAAGTGTAAAAAATAGACTTTTGACCGCAGTACCTGGTCTTGACCCTTTAGTAGTAGCTGCTTTTGGTCCTGCAGGAACAATTAAGGATGCTCTCACGTTGGATTTGGCAAAGTTCATGATGAAGACTCGAGTGGACGGAAAAATTTCTAAAAAGGACCGAAGGTTAATGATGGCAGAAGTTAAGAACCCTTAAATTCATTTTGTATGAAAACGATTTTTTTTCTGCTTGCATTTATTTGCTATTCACATTTAGGTGCACAAACCAGTGATACTTTACGAAAGGAATTATTACTGGTTGATTTTTATTTGTCTAATAGTGATAATGTCGATGATTTAAGAGGTGTTTATTTTTATTATCCTAATGACTCTTTAGTTTTTCAACCAATTGTCCAGTGGACGAATGAGCAAATAAAAGAAACTCCTTTGTTCGTTCTAACAAAACAAACGCAGATTAAGGTTTTAAATGAATTGTATGAGCAAGGTTGGAGACTAATCTTTTACAACTCAGATTCCAACTCCTATTTTTTTGAACGAACGAAAATTTCTTAATTTGGGTGACATTTTTAAAAATTATTCAAACTCATCTTCTTTTGTCCTTTTTGAACCACTGGCAAAGAAGTTGAGGTTAGATAGTTTTTACATATTGGAAAGAATGTGCTTACAATTGAAATTAGAAATCTCTATACTATCAGCCAGATGTGGAACGACTCTCAGCGAAGCGGTAAAACCAAGAACAGCGAGGTAAGGAACGAGCCTCAACGTAGTGGGGAAGCGGAGCATTGGGCGACCTGTGCCGCAGGCGAAGGGAGCATAGCTCAAAATCAGCGAGAGGAGGAACGACTCTCAGTGAAACGGGGAAGCGGTGAAACCAAGAAACAGCGTGGTGAGGAACGAGCCTCAACGTAGTGGGGAAGCGGTGTAACAGTGAAAAATGTTACCAACGTTTCAATTGTTTTTTTGTCAACTGTTCATATTCCTTCAACAAACGTGAGTATAAATCGTCTTCGTTTGTGTAGCCAGCGACTTTCATATCTTCTTTCGGAAATGAAATATCACCCGTTGAACAACGGACTTGCATACCTGCTTGTTGCATTTCTGAAATATTGCTCGTCAAAAGAGTGTCGTCTGTTGAGGAACCAATTACCTCAATTGTTCTTTTGCTGTCGTCATAAATTATTTCCCAAAATTTTCTCATTACCATTTTAATCGTTTTCATTTGTTAAAATCAAATCTTTGCTTTCCTCTATGAAAGCCAATTTATGTTCTACAATAAATTGATTGAAGCCAAGCGAGCTAAATAAATGATTAAGTTCAGAGTTGTTTATTGATTTAGACTTTTCTAATTCTAAAGCCAGCGAATCAATAACCTTCCAAAGTTCTCCATCTCTCAATAATAGCCTTCCAATAAATATCATAGCTGCGCTTAGAATGTCTTGTTTTGATTTTCCTAATGTGGTTGATATTATATTTAGTGCATCTTGCATATGTTCGAAATCTCCGTCAAATGAATCCGTGGTATTGTCATTTGGATCCAACCGTTTTGCGAGATATGAAAGAATCTTGACAAAAATTTTGTCGTCTTCTCTATTCTCTGTTGCAAACTCTACTACTAGTCCTGCCAGATTTGCAACAACCCAATGAAAATGGTCTAATATTGTTTCATCAGCACTAGATTTAATTGTCCCAATTCGAACTCCACCTTTTCCATAGTCACCAGGAATAATAGTTACTTCTTGGATTACAATATAGTCCTTGAAGATATTTGCAAAAACGACATGGCCTGCCTCATGCCAATTTGTTGATGTCATTTTAAGTTGTTTACTCAAATATACAATTTTAGTTAGTCGATTTGGTAAATCAGCGAGAGGAGGAACGACTCTCAGCGAAGCGGGGAAGCGGTGAAACCAAGAAACAGCGAGGTAAGGAACGAGCCTCAACGTAGTGGGGAAGCGGAGCATTTTGCGACCTGTGCCGCAGGCTAAGGGAGCAAAGCTCAACATCAGCGAGAGGAGGAACGACTCTCAGTGAAACGGGGAAGGGGTAAAAGCAAGAAACAGCGTGGTGAGGAACGAGCCTCAACGTAGTGGGGAAGCGGAGCAAATTGCGACCTGTGCCGAAGGCAAAGGGAGTAGAAATATCTTTAATTTACGCAAATCGGAACGCATACAGGCAGAATCGATTTCCAAGAAATCATAGCTGGATCTCGTATAAAAAGTTAATTCTATAATACATGATAATGTCAAAAAACACATGCTATAGTAATCCGTTGATTACTATCACATTATAAAGAATAAACATACACAATAAGAAAGGTAATTTGAAAACAACGAATAAACAAATTGTATGACAAAATCTATTTTTAGTTATCTGAATCGATTTTAAATAAATTTATTAACATCATATAATTATCTTCTAATTTATGAGTTACTTTTAATGTTCATAAATTTTAGCAGATTTTGGTGGAATTTATAAGGGTAATATTTTGGAAGGAATTTAAATTATTGACAAATAAAAATTATAAACTAGATAGCTATGGCACAAAAATCATTTTATCCTCACATGGTAGTCGGTAATATTGTAAAAGTACCTACTGATATTGTTGAAAATTATTTGGTTACTTACGATGTTACCCCCAGCGATTTGGTAACCGACTTGAATGATGCCGTAACAAATGAGGAACCCTTGACTGAATTTGAGACAATCGCCCAGGAATATTTGGATACAAATGCAGATGCCATAAGTGAAAAGGCAGATTTACTTGCCTTATTTCCGGAATTTGATACGTTGGTAGAAATGCTTAGTACAAGCGATCACACAACGATACAGGCACCTGGTGACTTTACTTTTGGAAGTGTTGCACACGAATCAAAATTTTGGGACAATGCCATTGCTCATTTCATTCAGAATAAAATAAATCCATTAACTAATGATTTGATACTTGCCACCAGATTAATAGGTCTTTTAAAAAAAATCCAAGACACCACATTAAATACAAAACTTAAAATTCTCAATTTTTGGAAAAAATCGCATTTAGTATTTCCGAAACCAATATTTCCATTACCAAAAAAGATTGTTGAAGAACCAGCTCCACCCATTGATACTCCCGACAGCACTTACGAGGCGCTTTTAGCAGAGCTTAATAAGTTTCAAAGTGCCAGAGAAGAAATAATGGATGCTTATGAATTTCAAATTCAAAAGTTAAAAAAGGTCAGATTAACTGAAGAGCAATTCAAAAATAGTTTGAAATACCCCCTCGATGAAGATAAGCAAAAGGGTAATAATGTTCGAAATAATATTGAAATTGATCCAGAAGAGTCATATCAAAGTTATTTAGATGTGGGTTTTGCTGAAGAATTGACTGAAGAATATTTTACTGCTCTCTCAACAGCTACAAAAAATGTATTGAAAGTTGATTTGAGAATACCAGGAGAAGAAATCAACGTTCTTTTTGCAACAAAAAAGATTGATGGTAGAATTGGAAAAGTAGCCGCAGCTCTAATGCAGTTTTCAAAACCTCAGCATGTGGTTATTATTGGAAATACACTTATTGCTGTAAATAATGCTGTATATGAAGATGTAATTTGTAGTCCAACTGGAGCTGTTACCCATTGTGAATTATTGCATCAACTCATAGCCGAAAATCCAAAGAAAACTTATGTACAAGTTTTAGGTACTGGTTATGCTAACATTATCAGACAAGAACTTGTTCGCTATGAAGCGGATGAAATTGCTCATATTGAAAATGTGCTTGCAAAAGAAACCAAAGAAAAAACTCATCGAAATTTAAAAACAAGAGAAGAAACTTTATTTACCGAAAGTGAACGAAACGAAGAAACCGAAACAAATACAAAAACAAGTGATCGTTTTGAACTTTCCAAAGAAATAAATACGTTAGTTTCTCAATCAACACAATTTGATGCAGGAGTTTCGTTGAGTGCTTCCTATGGTCCAGTGAGTCTTACTGCCAATGTGGGTTATGCCACAGCCTCCTCCGCATCAGAGGCGACCTCTACTGCGGTTAATAATGCTAAAGAAATTACTCAAGAAGCGACAAGTAGAATACAGGAAAGAATACTTGAAAGACGTTCAATAACAACAATCAATGAAGTTGAGGTTACAAATCTTCACAAAATTGACAACTCACAGAGCACGGAACACATCAACGGCTTTTACTATTGGGTAGATAAGGTTTATACCAACCAAGTTTACAATCTTGGTAAGCGATTGATGCTTGAGTTTTTAATACCAGAACCAGCAGCTTATCACATTTACAGCAACGCATTTTCGAAAAAAGAAGGTGTTACAATTGAAAAACCTATTGATCCAAGAGAATATACTGACGGTGTAATAACAGCCTCTTTAAAATCACACAAAGACATAAATAGAACGAATTATCATTTATGGGCAGCACTTTATAAAGCTCAAGATATACCTGCTCCACCGCAAGAGTTTACGACTACCTCGAAAGCTTACTCATTAGATTATACTCCTGGTGGTAAAGAATGGTATGACAAGGACTTTAATGATCTTACAGTGCCTGATGGCTATCAAGCAGATACTGCTTTTTTGGGAATCGCATTCTCATATGGAAGCGGGAGGTATATTGGAGGAAATATAGGACGAAAACCATTTTCAGTTGGTGCACCATCAAACATATCCATTGCGTTAGATGGAGAAACCGGATTTGTTCCATTTTCATTTAGAGGGCATTTTGAAGAGTATGCCATTAATGTTGAAGTGCTTTGTAAACTATCAACCAGTGGTTATGAAAAATGGCAATTAGCCGCATACAATTCAATTATTAATGCTTACAATCAGCAGAAGGCCGAATATGATAATCAAGTTGCTGGAGCGGAGGCAGGAATTACCATTTCAGGGCAGAATCCGATTGAGAATAGAAAAACTGAACAGACTGAATTGAAAAAATGGGCGCTTGAACTTTTGACTCTTCAAAGATTTGATGGATTTAACTCGATGCAACGAGCTTCAAACGGAAATCCTGAAATGGATTTTAACGAGGCTTTGAATGAAGGAATTTTTGTAAAATTCTTTGAACAGTCCATAGAATGGTATAATATGACTTATTTATTCTACCCTTATTTCTGGGGACGAAAAGAGCGCTGGACGACCATCAAACAATTAGGCGATACCGATCAAGTTTTTTCAGAATTTCTAAAGGCTGGATATGCAAGAGTTGTTGTACCGGTGCACCCTAAGTTTACCGAAGCAATGTTACATTATCTGAATACTGGAGAAATATGGATGGGCGAAGAGTTACCTGCAATTGATGATGAACTTTATTTATCAATTGTTGAGGAAATTCAAGCACAAGAGAATAATGTGGACGGTGAGCCAATTGGAGCAGCTTGGGAAACTCGTATACCAACTAATATGGTTATGCTGACGGGTGTTATTCCTGAGGATTTACCAGGCTCATAGTTTGTTCTCACTAAATCGAGAATAATCTGCCCAATTTCATATCAAAATGCTTAATCTCGTCTTTCGAGTTTTGGTAATTGCGGCATGATTGGCGTACATTATATTTAGTAATTGATGAACTCAATATAATTAACACAGAAAAATGAAGTATGGTATTTATAATATCGTCCTTGTTATGAATTTAAGTTAGTAACGATTTTGAGAAAAATTAATCTTATACTTTTTTTGTTGATTTCATGCTATGCGATAGCACGGGGTCAGAATACTGTTATTTCTACAGAAAGTGATACATTAATTTTTTTTTACTCAACGAACAAATCACCTGATGAGACTTTCAATGCCAAAAATTTGACAGATTTATTCGCTTCAAATAAATCTGCGTTGGATAGTTTAACTATTTCTGCATTTGATTTGATCTTAAGTTCTATTGACCCTAAAATAGAGATTGATTCTATTGTTTATTCTGCCACAATAAATCTTGAAAGAAAGAGGTGCATTTTCATAAAAGGCAAATCTGGTGGGGATGATAGTTTCGTTATAGTTAGAACGAAATCAGAAATGCTCTCAGAACGAGTTGATCGCCACTATTATCTTTTCAACAATCATAATGAACGTAACGAACCGGAGAAAGCAATATCGAACGATGATTATTTTTCTAATTATTTAAAAAAATTCAACTCGTTTGTTCTTACGTTTCGTTACTATCAGAATAAACTAACAGTAGTTTCAAAAAACGTTTTTGACCTTGGAATCGAAATATTATATTTTGTTAATGAAAAAAAAATTGAAACTCCATATTCAGATGCACCAATTACAGAATTGCACTACAAATTGGATACGATAGAATATTATTCAAACGAAAATTCTACAGATACGAGTGAGCCAGTCAACTTTGTTTATTTTGAAAGGGTTATTGATTCCATCGTAGTGTGCAAGAATGGAATGAAGTATGGAGTTAGCTATTATTATTTATCAAAAAATGAAAAAATCATATCCTCTTGTTCTAAAAACGAAAGAATAATCCAGTCAGCTTCATTATATCCTTATCGGATGTTTCGAAAAAAACACTGCGGTTTACATCCTTATTATTGGAATGTTCTAGGTCTACAGGTCTATAATATCAAAATTGCGATTGACCAAAAACATCTCGATGCTATTTCATCATCCTACTTGATTGGTGATAATAGTGTTACAACAGAAGAATTGACTTTAATTAATGTTGATTATTTAATTAACCTCAATTTGTAAGCCATGAAAAATTTTGTGCTGGTTGCTGGTGTTGATTATGTCCCGATTTTTCTAAAGAAAACTCCAACTGATTTTCTGCACTATTGTAATAAACAACTTGAAAAGCTTTATTCTAAAGAGAAGAGTAATGAAGATTTGAATTTTTATGTCGTTGATATAAGAAGAGGGAAAATACATTTGATTTCCTATTTGTTTAATTCAGCTACGAGCACTCATAGTAAAAACACTACTATTTTTAAAACATTTGATCCAGTTGTATTCTCAAATTATTTTGATGTGAATGGTGATGGAAAAAAAATCAGATTTCATCCAAATCAAAAGAATATTATTTCAAAAAGAACTATTTACGAACTCATTGAAATGATTGGTACCTCCAATCCAGAAACTTTGAAGGAGTTGAGTGTTTTTTCACATGCATATCTTGATGGGCCAATTTTGCTAAACAGCGCTCAAGAATCTTCTAATTACACCGATTTCTTAGGCAACGAAATTGATGTTGTTTCGCTAGGGTACGATCCAAATGATTATGATATGCGCATGTGGGATTTTACTACATTTTATAATTTGACGGCCTGGCCAGATAACGCAGATAGGATAGTTGCGTTCAAAGCTGCTTTTCATCCAGAAGGAATAGTAAAAATTTGGGGATGTAACTTTTGGAAGCTCACGAATAAACTTTTAGCAAAAATTAGAAGCAATGTGGCATACAAAAGAGCTGGATTGACAAATGATGTAATATTTAATTTCAGCAGTCTTAGTTTTACTGACGACATGCTCAAGAACATTATAAATCCTGTTTTAAAAACCTCTTATGTAAAGGAAGATAAAATCACTTTAAAATTTTTAGATATAAGAAGAGTTTTTTGCCGACTATATACTTTTACATATCCGCATGTATTTAGCAAATTTATTGAGCGAAAAATACAGGCTGCATTACCAGCAACTTATGCGGATATATCTCCAACTTTTAGAATATCATCACTAACATTCGAAAACGTAATTTTTTATCAAAATTATTTTGAGATAGAAACTGATGATGAAAGATTGAATTATGGTATCTATAAGCCCGACTTTGATTGTAAAAAATTTCTAGAAGAAATTTTTAAGTTAGGAGATAAAATTCAAACTCCATTTGGCGAAATAGAAATTATTGAGTACTCAGAATACCCTGATCCAGATACTGGGCGTTATGGAGTTGTAATTGATTTGAGTTTTACTCCGTTTGATAAAACAGTGGAACTTACACAGCAAAATAGTCCATATAGATGGATACAGACTGTGACCAATAACTATGATGTAGATGCAGGTTACAATGAATTAACACCTGCAGGAACACAGGTGGAATTTGTAGATATTGTAGACAGGGACGCAATTATATCTCATATCAGGTATGAAAATGGTGCGATGAAAATTGATGATGTTCCAGGAAGAAAAGCACATCCTGATTTTACTGTAAACTGGCAGGCTCAAACATCATTAATAAAAATTAATAATATCGGTGACCCTGATATACTAATAACCTTCACCTGGGGTTTTACAATTGAACCTTCAGGAATAAGTAAGGGGACAGGATTAAAGAGACTTGTTACGCCTTCTCCGTTTCATTTGAGAGCGATTAATGAAAATTTACCAATAGATACTTACGATTAATGAAGATTAGAATAAAAATATTTTTGATCCTATTGATTCAATGTCTGACTTTGAATATTGCCAATGCGCGGTACCGTATAGTCTATTTAAATCAAGAGATAAAGACAGCTTCTTTGATTAAGGAAATTAAAATTGTGGGATATTATTCTGTGATAGATACGTTGGGTACAAAATCATCGAATGATTCCGAAGCAAGAAAAATCATTACAGAAATCCGTTATGTCTATTTAGATAAACTAGATTCAATAATAAAATATTATCCCTCAAAAAAATACGGAACCGTTTACTTAGACATTAAAAAGGATACCGCTACCGTAAATTTAAAAGAGGGCTTTTGGCCGGCAATTGGCGAAAATGTTTTGACAGTTTTTGACAGTACGGGAGAAATTTCTCTTTTTGCATCATTTGAAGATGAAACCAATTACCAATTTTGGTCTCCATATCATTCAACGAGCTGGGTAACGATTTTTTATGCTAGTAAACCTTTTGTTACTGACACCACTGTACAATTTTTGCCGCAACAGATGGAACTTGATTTGCAAAAAAAGGCAAGTGATTCAGGTTACGAATTTGCCAGTTTTTATCGGTGTAAAATTGGAAAAAAAGATTTTTGGAGCTATCTTTCAGAAATGACAGTGCCAAATATCAAGAAGGATTAATTCATTAAAATGAACAATTATGAAAACATCAATATTAGTTTTAAGCGCTCTTTTTTTACAGTTAACAATTATAAGTTGTAAAAAGGAAGGTTGCACAGACTCAACCGCCACAAATTATAATTCGGATGCTAAGAAGGATGATGGTTCTTGTATTTATCCAGAACCGGAACCAGATCCAAGAGCCCCTTATTTGGGAAGTTATCTTGTAACAGATTCACTTTTTTTGAACAGTTCATTTTCTGAACAAAAAATTTATACACTACAATTAACAACCGGAGGTACTGTTTTTTGGAACTGTAAATGTTGATGTCGACCCAAAACATTTAATTATTCTTGATTCAAGAGTCAAGAATAAAAAGTGATAGAACAGACCTATTATACAATAATGGATAATACCCAATTAAAATAAATCAAATGACCCTAAATTTTGACATAATATAAGTATGAATCGAGGCAAATTATTAAGTATCACAATTCTGACAAATTATAAAAATAAAAACTATCTGGTTTTTAAATGCATAGGAAGAAAAGACAATACATATTTCGGAGGTTTGAATGTTTTACAGGATTTGGAAGGTGATAAAAAAAGGAAAATTCACACACTACTTCTTGAGAATAGTTCATGTATTTTTGGCGTTAACAGTTAACTGCGGTGTAATGAAAAATATCATGACCATAATGAGATTTGTTTTGATCAATCTTTTTCTTACTATAGGTGTTTTGCACGGTCAAATAACAATGAAAACCGTCGAAAATAACAGGCAGTTTATCGAATCAAATGATTCAATATATTTTCATCAATTAAAGGATCATATAGGAGTAAGAACTGTACAGCACATCTTAGATACCAAAAACCGTTACAATTCAATTAAGTCAAATGAAGAGATAGGTTTGAGTTTGGCTCCATACGACTACTTATGGAGAAATGCCGGTTTTACTCAAGGGCAAAATGACTCGGTGAGTACTTTACTAAATCAAATCTATATTGATATATATGATAGAATTTCAAAGCGCGATATTATACGTTACCCTTATGCAAATGCTCAAAAAGGGTATGTAGAGTTTTATGATTCTGTTGTTACACAAATGCGTAGTTTAAGTGCTAAATATGTGCCTGTTCAAACAATAACCTTAACACGACATAATGGCCTAAATGAATTTATATTAATTTCAATTGGATCTGAAAAGTGGTGTGAGTCAGTAATTGATTTTTCAAGCATTACTTTTAACTGTAGCATTACCACCTCGATAAATAGTGACTCAAAAGAAGGATTTGAAAACCATTTACAGTTAACTTCACTGCATTTCTATTATAACGAAACACAGCAACTTGAACTTGATATTGATATCAGTTTAGAAACTGGTCAGCGTATATTTGAAACACATTATGTTGCCGCCTTCTGTGATAAGAAAACAAGTAAGAGGGTGAAAAAAAATCCAGAAAAGAGTGCCATGCAATATCCATACAAAAAGTGTTTTTGCGATGGTGAAGACTTTTGCCCAATTACCTATTTACTTGTAAAGTATAATACCTATCCTGTATCAAATAATGCACTCTTCCAAGTTGGTAGTGGTTTTCCGAATTTTATTGAGGTTAATAAAATACAAAATATTGAACAGGAATTTGAATTACTTTATAATCCGTATCGTGGAGAAAATCTCTCTGTTTCAGGCATTGAATTGGTGCCTACGGGTTGGGAGAGAGTATGGTACCCAGACGGTCGTCTGTACTCCAGAAAATTTTATACCACTCCTTATTTTGTTGAGCAGAGTGAATATGGGAAACCCGAATTATCAGGTATAATATTGGACTCAAGTAACAAAGTTGCGCCCACTAGTTATGGAATCTATTTGAATGGTTTTGAGAGTGAATTAATTTGTTATTCGCTTGGAACCATAGAGCTTATACAACGCTCTTCTGACAGCCTTTATTACACATTAAACAGTTCTTTTGTAAAAGACTCAGTTGTTTGGTTGGAGTTCATACGTTTTTCACTTCATGAAAAAAGTGATACCATTATAGTCAATACACATGAAACGATTGAAAACTTATCTATCATTTTATTAATTCACGGCCCAGAGCATGAACCAGGAATAAAATGGCCTTTGAAGGATAGGGATCGAAGAGAAGATGAGAGATTATACCATATTTTATCTACGGGTAAAAAGACAAAAATAATTTTTTTTCCAAATAAATAGATTGACAATGGAAGATAAAAAAAAATTAAGCCCTATCAGTTTGGGTAATAAAAAATATTTGGTGTTTGAAGGAGGAGGAGGTAAGGGAAATGCATATTTAGGAGTTTTACAAGCATTAGAAGAAGCAAAAATACTACCCTTACATAAGCACGAAATAGACGAGGTAAAGCAAATTAAGGGGGTTGCTGGTGCCTCAGCGGGCGCTATTACCGCGTTGACCGTTGCTCTTGGCTTGACTTCAGAGGATATTGAGTTTGAGTCGGACCGCACACTAAATGGCAATTATTTGTTCAACAAAAAAGGATTTGAATTCTTTGATTTCTTCAAAGAAGATAAACCATTAACGGGACTATATCGTGGAATAAAAATAAGAAAAGGAATAGAATCTGATCAACAAGTTATTGAACTTGGTTATGCTTACGATAAAATCCACAAGGATGATATTTATGACAAAAGTGCGAGGGAAATCGAAAATACACTTTTACAAAATTACAACTTAAAACCTGAAGATTTAGATGATTTAGATCGGAAGAGTTTCAAACAATTAAAAAGCAAAAAAATTGATGTTGGTGCTGGTTTTAATTTGAGAGAAATCGAAAAGCCAGATGCCTTTGTCAAGGCATTATACAAATATGAATATCAGCTTTTCATAAAGACAGCGGGAGCCTTAATAAAGAGAAAGCTACGAAACACTTTAAAAGATGATCCAACTAATACTATGGTACGGAAAATTTATGAAAAATTCGATGATTACATTTATAATATTTTGTACGACCGTGGTTTGTTTACAGGAACAATGAACAGAGAATATTTCTACAACTTAATTGAGCGTTATTTTGAAAAGTATCATTTAACAAACTATGAATTATTTGGTAAAATTAAAGGTCATGCGGTAACGTTTCAACTATTTTTTAATATAACTGGTGTCGATTTAAGAATCTCAGGAACCAATATGACCGCCGGAGAAAATCTCATTTTTTCAATTGAAACTACACCACACTTTCCAGTTGCTGAAGCTGTTGCAATTTCAATGAATATTCCCGGACTATTCAAGCCTATTCATATTCATAATGAAATTTCAGAGAGACCATTAACCGGACTTTGGGTTGATGGAGGACTTCTCAATAATTTACCTTTTCAGGCATTTGAAAACAAAGAGGGTTTTAGTCGGGAACAGATTCTTGGATTTAATATTACCGAAGGTCCAGACCCAATAATTTTTCAAGAATACAACAATGATCCTTGGTTTTTGGCAAATCCAACTTACAAACAATTTGTAATTGAACATATAAAAAAGACAAAAAGTTTACCAACTCGCAAAGTACCTACAAAAAAAGGCCTAATTAACCCAGTTAAGCCGAGCGCTTTAATGGGCACAACCTTGTTTTCAATTCTTGGCTATCTATTAAACACATGGCTGGATGATGCCTCAGAGAGTCAATTGCCTGAAGACGCCCATGAAAAGAATGTTATAACAATTTACTCTTTTCATATCGGAACTTTGGATTTTACACCAAATAAATCCTTGTTGAAATTTGTGGTTGACCAAGCCAAAAAGAGGACTAAAGAAAGGTTGACAATAGTGGAATAAACTAACTCAAATTGATACTGCAGGTTTCGGAATTATTTGCGGGCTGCCAACCGCAAATTCAAAATGATCTAAGCTACCCCCAAACACCAGTGTTAGAGTAAATGGTATAGTTGTAAACTGAGAGTATTTTATTTCCGTTGGCATCGTGAATACCGTTACCGCTGCCCATAAAATCGGTATTGGGTCCACCCGCACCAAAGGTAGGGTTGATTGTTGTTGCCGTAGGTATGGCGTTGTAATTTTTTTTTGATGTTATGATCGTGTTTGCTCAATCACATCTACTTTTATGAAGAGATTTTTTTTTGAATGAGATGAAATTTAGCAGCTAGTAGCGAATTTTTTGTTTTAACATGTACACGTAGATAATGAACCTTATTTTCCGTTTGTCTTTTGCATTTCTGTCGAAGGAAATTAGGTTCATCATTTATACACAGACATAATTTTTTAGGTGCACATGAATGCAAAATCTCATCTTCTTTTATCGGTAGCATTTTTTTCGAATGAGATGAGATTTAGCATTTCACGCAAACGTGAACGAACCCGATTACCATAAGCGTTTTCAATTTCTGAGGCAGAAAGATTGGTGGTGAGGTGTGTCACGGTTTTATGAGAAATAAAAAGGTCATATCGGCTTAATAGAATTTCGCCCATTACGTTGCACTCGTTTCCGAAATACTTGAGATTATTTTCTGTGCCTAAATCATCGAAGCAGTAGACGATTTGTTGATTTTTTTGAAAATTATTTCGACTGTATTTTTGAATGACATTATATCCATCTTTAATGAAATCAAAACTGATTTCACGACAACATCTCAAAACAAAACGATTTTGTTGAGACTCCAGAAATCGCATTAAAAACATCAACGAGGTTTTTCCGCAGCCAACCGGACCATTAAGCAAAATGCCTTTATGCAAATGGATTTTAAATAGTGATGCGTGTTTTTCATCTTTGAGGAAATAGCAGATAAGTTGAAAAAGCAAAAATTTATCTCGTTCAAAAAAACGAAAATGATTTCCGTAAACTTCCCGCCCCTTTTCTTCCAACCATTTCAAAGGTGAGCTATAAAGGCTCTGTATAGTCTTTAGTTGTTGAGGTGTGAAGTTTTCCTGCAGACGGTTTTCTGATGGGTCCATTTTTATTAAATGATTCAGCGTTTAACATCCAATTATTTGCGGCAGCTTTCCAGTCTTTCATTGCGGTCTTACCTCCTACCAACCAACCGTTACTCTGAAAGTAATTGTAGAACTTTTCAGCTTCAATGGCCGGCCATGTTCTGCCGGCAAAGTATTTTTTGACTTGGTGCAAGGTTGGAGTTCCCTCACTTTTGCATGGGATGGCATTTTCTTTTTTTTGCACAACTTTTTTTGTTTTTGATCTATTGCCATCAGCAGCAATAAATTTTCTACTATTTTTTTTTCGTGTGGACTCATGTTCGTTTAAACTGTTTGATTCATTTGTATTGTTTATACTGTTTAAAGAAGGTATCACTACTTTTTCAGGAGTTTTACCGCCAGTTTTATTAGAGCTTTTATCAGAAGATATATCAATGCCATTATCAGTGGTTTTATTAAAATTGTACAAGTAAATTTGACTACCCTTATAGGGATTATGTGATGGAAGATATTTTATATACTTCCAGGCATCCAACTCCTTTAAACATTTGGTATAGGTATTAGCTGAACCTATTTTTGACGCTCGCATTAATTCGTCTCTACTTACTGAAATCGGATTACGGAACTTTGAAAGATTCCACGATTGAAATAAGGCGTAATACAAACTGATGTGCAAGGGACTTAAACGTTGGTCGTCAATAAATTTTTCAGAAATACTTAAAAGATGTCGGATGAAATTTACTCCGCCATCATTTTTTGCCATTTGAAAAATCGTTACGCTTATTTCGCTGCATTATAGCGTTGATATCTTCTAAAGAGTAAAGAATCACTCCTCCAATTTTTGTAAATGGAATTGTTCCATTGATTCGAAGATTTTGAAGTGTGCCGGGTGAAATACCCAACATTCGTTGTACCTGATGTGATTTTAGGAGTTTTGGTGTTTCTTGCTCCTGCTTTTTCTCTAAGGGATGATTAAACATTTTTTTGAGCTCATCAAATAACTCATGTTTGAAGATATCCAAATCTTCAGTTGTCAAAATTGTTGCTGCCATATCATATAGATTTAATTGGCAACAAAACTGCGCAATCTAGTTGTTTTACTTTCCCTATTTACCCCTCATAGGGAACGTTTTTTTTCTAAAAACAAACAAACTCAATTACTTGAAAATTTTTCTTCTTTTTCAATAATACGCTTTTGCAATGCGCTTTGTAGTGAGGTAAGAAAAATAGTTTGGTTGTTTTTCCTTTCTTTAATTTCCTGAAAGGTGGTATAGAAATGACTCAAGTCGATATTGAAAACGGTTTCGAAATAATTTGCAATTTCTTTAACTGATGCAGCTGAATTATTAAATATACCTACGGATTGTAGAGAATAAATGAGCTCAACCAATGAAGCTTTAGATCCTGTCCATGTTAATTTGACTTTTGGAAGTTGTAAAAGAGATGAATCTTGTTTTGAATCCAGGATCGTCAATTCTGCGATTAGAAATATCTCGAGTAATTCGTTGGCTTGTATCTGTGATACTTTATAATCGTGGCTCGTACTGAACTTTGGATCAGTCTCGAAAAAAAAGGAGTCAAGCGTAAGTGATAAATCATGTTTGCCACGAATGAAATATTTGTGATCAAGATAACATTTACGTGTGCGATAATATTTGATGAAATCAAGATTTTTATTGAAGAAAGTTTCAATGACCTTTAGTTCTTTCAGCAAGTACTTTCTTTTGGTTTCATCACTTCCATTGGGTTTATGTGTTTCAATATTATAAACATTTACGTGATAAATGAGTTTGCTATAAAAGCTCGGTTTGATTTCTTTGAAAAAAAGAATTTCATCCAGTTGTCCTTTGAACTTGTATTTTAATGTGAACTTTTTAAGTTTTAATAGTGCTTCGTTACACACGCTGACGGATAATTCAGCTCGTTTGAGCAAGTCATCGGTTTCAACCGCAATAAAATGTAGCTGATCTTCGAGTTCCGTCAAAAGTTTTTCCGAATATGATGTCATAGATGATTAACATGGCTTTTGTGTTTCTAAAAATAATTTACAATATTATCTAAAACCGTTCAAAATGAAACAAATATAAGCGAATAAATGAAAGTGAATTAACATTATTATAGTATTACGCGGTAAAATACCAGAAACTTAGTTTAGGAGTTTTTACTGAATCGATTTCAATCGTTATTTTCTTAAGTATTTATACCTAATTTTTGACAAAATGGAAATTAAAACTTGATTTTTGAAGAACAGTTGTTTATTATTTGCATATAACAATTTAAAAAGGAAAAAATGAGTTTAGAAATTCAAAGAGTAATTGACAAAGGTAATCTTGAAAAGGAGAGGTTATTTTTAACTGCAACATCCGATGTCAATGTATCAGGTTATGTTGTAATGGATTCATCCTATGACAATGATGGTGATGTTGTAAATCTCGGCAGACATGCATTTAGATTCCCAACGAAACTGATTAAATCCGGTGATACGGTTTCATTGTATACACGTGCAAAACCGGCTGGTTGGGTTGATGAAAAATACATCGAAAACGGCAGTAATTTGGCGCACTTTTTCTATTGGGGAAGAGAAACTACAGTATGGAATCGAGGTGGAGATTACTGTACTCTTCTAAAAGTTATGCATTCAAAGGCGGTTTAACTCCCTGTTTTCATTTCTTGTATTTCCGAAAGTTGCGGAGAGATTTTTGCGCGAAGTGATTTCATGTCTTCGCTCACTTTTTTCTCAATGACTTTTGCGTAAATCTGTGTTGTGCGGATTTCTTTGTGGCCGAGCATTGAACTGACTGTTTCAATAGGAACACCATTGGCCAGTGTAACGGTCGTAGCAAATGTATGTCGTGCTGTGTGAGTTGTAAGGTGCTTTTTGATTCCGCAGATATCCGCAAGTTCTTTAAGGTAAGCGTTGTAACGTTGATTACTGTTTACAGGAAGGAGTTTGTTGTGTGAATTGCAATATTCATGCTCTTTATACTTTTCTATAATCAACAATGGAATTGGCAAAAGTGGAACGCTTTCTTTGGTTCCCGTTTTTTGTCTATTGATGCTTAACCAATATTCTCCATCAATTCCCTTCAATACCGAGTCTTTTTCAAATTTGTAAACATCAATGTATGCGAACCCGGTATAACAGCAAAAAACAAATACATCTCTGACTTCTGCCAGGCGCGGTGTAGTAATTTCTTTAGACATTATTACATTGAGTTCTTCCTGAGTGAGAATTTCTCTTGTTGGGTTGTGATATGAGCACCTGAATTGATTAAACGGATTGGAGGGAATCCAATCGAGACCCACAGCCATGTTCATTATTTTTTTGAGATTCTTAATGTATTTATGTGCGGTGTTGTTTTGAAGCTTATGTTTGGTAAGTAAAAAATGTTCGAATTCACTCACAAAACTTAAACGGAGTTCCGGAAGCGGTTTGTCGTCCACACCGAATTTGAATTGAATAAATTCTTTGAGTTTATTTTTGGTTATTTTGTATCTCAAAAGTGTTTTATCAACCACTTTGCCAATTTTTACGAGTTCGGACATTTTGAGGTAATGATAATCGAAAGCTTCAATGATCGTTTTATATGTTACAACAGGTTTTGGATCTTCACCCAAAAGGAGCTTTTTTATTTCATCCGGATTTGGAATTCTATCATCAGTTGTAATCCGGAGATAAATTTTTTCTATATCACCTTTCATTAGGTTTAAATACTGATTTATTTCTCGCGCTTCGTCACCATTACCTTTTGCGCATTGACTACTATTATTCCATTTATCAATGGCAACCCACTTTTTAGTGGAAATCTCAGTGCGTTTGCCGTCAATGGTAATTCGCAAATAGATTGGACATAGGTTATTTTTCATTTTTGCTTTGTACAGCCAAAACAAAATATTGAAGGTGTAATTTAATTTCATGCTTTTTCAACTTTCTTAGGTAACCGAACCGGGTTACGGGTTAATAAATTTTGGTTTATTTTGACCCTCGTTGAATCCAATAAAATCAATGCTTTTTATGAAATTCGGTAACCTGAAACCGAAGTTAAATGAGGTTACCTAATAGGTTACCTGAGATTTGTTGTTTGTTGCTTTTTGATGGGAATTGAATAAAATCAAAAACCCCGTAAACATAATATTTACGGGGTTTTGAATAATTTTGAGAGGTGTAATTCTCTCATTTTGTGATCCCGCTGGGAAATATTGTGATCCTGCTGGGATTCGAACCCAGGACCCTATCCTTAAAAGGGATATGCTCTACCAGCTGAGCTACAGAATCATTATTCGATTGCGGGTGCAAATATACTTGGTTTATTTTATTCTGCAATTTTTTTCAAAAAAAAAGGCAAAATTTCATCAAGTCGTTTGGTTTCAGTTGCCAACACCTATTTTTGACGTGAATTCAATTCATACCCGTGACCAAACTTTCACACATTCAAACACACATACTTAATCTCAAATTTTCATGATGAATATTTTTCTTACTGGCTTTATGGGAAGTGGAAAATCAACCATTGGTAAAAAACTTGCCGCACATTTAAACTACCAGTTTGTTGACATGGACCGTGCAATTGAAAAAGAAGAAAACATGCCCATTCCGCAAATATTTAAAACGCAAGGTGAAACCTATTTCAGAAATCTGGAATCAGCTTGGCTCAGCAATTATGCTGATAACCAAAAAGTAATTTCAACGGGTGGCGGCACTCCCTGCTTTGAAAATAATTTGCAGCTGATGAAAGCAAAAGGTATAACCATCTATCTTGAAGTATCAGTACCTGTATTGGCACACCGACTTTATCACGCACATCAAGCCCGACCACTGATTGAAAATTATGTCAATTCTTTAGAAAATCTTAGAAACTATGTTGCGGCTAAACTTGCTGAACGTGAAGCGTTTTACAAAAAATGTGATCTCATTTTCAAGGCTGATGATTTCAATACAACTCGCTTGAATGAATTGGCAACCCTTATTAAGCAGTATAAAACAAGTATGAATTAATTATCTTTAGCCTGTGAGAATTTTTGTTTTTACTATTCTGATTCTACTTGCGCATGCAGCATCTGCAAATCGCGTGGTGTTGTCTACGGTTTCATTTGATGTACCGGCAACTGCCGCCGCCGGAAATAAAGTAATAGTCACCACAGACGGTATTGCAACGTATGCATGGAACAGGTTGAAACTTGACAGTGCTTGTTACTATTATTCATACTCGTTTAAATTGAATAATGCCTTGTATGAATTTCGTGAATGTCATAAGGCAGATATTTATGAAAGTTTTGAAACAATTTTCAAACCGGGTTATATCAAGGCAAAAGAATTAAGCAACTTTGAAATTGAACGCTTCAGAGACACTCCAAATGAATTTTTGAACAAAGCCTTTACGCATGCGGTAGTTGAGTACAATAAAGGTATGCGCAAACTCACGCTGATTTATACCATCAATAAAACAACACTCTTCACCGCCAGTATTAAATCAAGTTACAGTGCTGAAACTTTTTTACAGGCGCAAGCTGATCTTGATTCCATGTTGCTAACCGCGTACTATACTGAACCTCTTATATCTGAACATCCTGAAATAAATCAAAAAGGAGAACTCAGTTCAAAAACTGCTCATGATGTGATTAAACTTCCGTTTTTGGTGGGTACTGATTTTAATAATCCAATTGTTGAACCTACTCCTGATGGAGGATTTGTAATGGCATTTGCACACAGTGAAGGCACTGAAATATTTTTTGTCAACAGCACTTTTGAACTCACATCACATGTATCTCATGATAAAATTATTCATGACATAGCCATTTCTGACAAAGGCTTCTACTCTCTTTCTTCAACTGATTATAATATGTTGATTTACGGAATTTACCCAAGTCTTTATCTCAATAAACACAAAGCAGATGGAACAGTTGAATTGTCTCAAGTTGTATTTAAAAAAAATAATGTAAAGCTTCCAAAAAATCAGGTTTTTGATTATTATTCTCGTGATAATGTATGTCTTGAAATTGCAGATACATTTGGAATTATTTATATGAATTCTGAAAAGCGCTGGCCAGATTTTAAGGTACTTCAATCAGGTGTGTACAAAACATTTTCTTTAGAGAATGGTATCTTGAAAAAAGATAATGAAGATTTATTTCACGTGAGTCATTGTTTTGCACAAGCAAGCACTCATGATGATCAGTTTGCTTACTTGGTAAGTCTTGGTGACGCATGGCCTAGAGGAGTTTGTCTTTCAAAAGTTGATTTAACTATTGCTGCAGATAGTGTTGATACCACCTCATTTTATCATCATCTTTTATATAAAGTAGATGGCACACCCGGTGATAATTATGTTGGCGACACGCATTTCAGTGAACCGCTTTTGTACAATGGTTTTTTGTACGTGATTATTGAAACAGAACAAGGTGCGCGCACAGATATTGCAACAGGTGATTATCTTTCAAACAAAGGTCACAATGATTTGTTTCTGGTAAAATGTTCACTTGACAGTAAAGAGATGGTTGTAAAACAACTCACAAAAACAGACAAGATAGAAGAAGTAAATCCAAAATTAGCGCCGCTTGGTGACAATCTTCTCTTGATTTATTCTGAAGCAAAATTTGATAAGCAAAGCGGGCGATATTCTTTCCAAGACAAATATTTACTGCTTGATGAACGCGGCGGAAGAGAAAGTACCTTGGAAATATTCAACTCCATTTATCATGAAGAGCCACGGTCAGATTACAAAATGCCTGACAGCCCAATTAACCGTGACGGAAGTAATCTCATCACTCTCTCTGATGGAAAACTGATTTGGGTTCGCTTGCTAAAAAATGCGCGCGAGGTTGAAGTGATTTCGTTTGCTCCTTGATCTTTTAATCAACTACGGAATCCACTTGATGTTTTTGAAATTTGGTTTTCTCTTTTCAAGAAATGCATTACGACCTTCTTTTGCTTCCTCTGTCATGTATGCCAAGCGTGTTGCTTCACCGGCAAATACTTGCTGACCAACCATACCATCATCCGTTAAATTCATGGCAAACTTCAGCATCTTAATTGAAGTTGGTGATTTGGCAAGAATTTCCTGCGCCCATGCGTAAGCAGTATCTTCCAATTCAGCATGGGGAATAACAGCATTAACCATACCCATTTCATAAGCTTCACGGGCTGAATAATTTCTACCCAGAAAAAATATTTCTCTTGCTTTTTTCTGACCAACCATTTTTGCAAGATACGCTGAACCATAGCCACCATCAAATGAAGTTACATCCGCATCAGTTTGTTTGAAAATTGCATGTTCTTCACTTGCCAGAGTCAAATCACAAACCACATGCAAACTGTGACCGCCGCCAACTGCCCATCCGGGAACAACCGCTATCACCACTTTTGGCATAAAGCGAATTAAGCGTTGTACTTCAAGAATATTCAGTCTGTGCATACCATCATCACCAACATACCCCATGTGCCCACGTGTACTTTGATCACCTCCACTGCAAAACGCCCATTTTCCATCTTTGGGTGATGGTCCTTCTCCACTTAACAAGATCACCCCGATAGAAGTATCTTCTTGCGCATCATAAAGTGCCTTGTATAATTCTGCCGTTGTTTTTGGTCTGAATGCATTACGCACCGCCGGACGATTAAATGCAATGCGTGCAACGCCGTCACATTTTTTGTATGTGATATCTTCAAATTCAATAGCTGTCTTCCAGTTGATTTTTGCCATGACGATTTTTTTCTCAAAGCTACAAAAGGATCAAATAATAGCCGCTTAATTCCGCATAATAATTCGGGCATGATTCTGCTTCATTTTGTTGGATTGCTTCTATCCGATTGGCGTAGATTCGGTCTATGAAACAGATTTATATTGTCATATCACTCTGCTGGTTTATTTCTTGCAGTCCTTCAAATGATCCAAAAAATAATCAAGATAAAGATGTCATCCATGCAGAAGATACAATCTATGAACAGGCAGTAAAAGAGGTTCAATATTTCTCATCAGATTCTGCCGATGTTTTAAAAGCAGAAAAAAATGACACCACCATAGATTTTTCGTGGGTGCCAACAGAATCTCATCTATTTAATCTTACGTTGGATAATAAAAAAGTATGTATTCAAAGTAATTTAGTTGACATCAAAACAATTTCGTATTGTCTTGAAACAAGCATCACCATTCAGGCTGAAGGTTCACATTATGACATGATCAATTGGAAACATGGCGCCACTGAATGGCAACGCCTCATCTATGAAGGCACTTGTGATCTACCGGCTGATACCATTAGTAATTGTACTTCCTTTGCGTTTAACGTGCATCCTGATGACGATGCAAATCTCGAATTACCTTTTCCTGATACACCTATGTCAGAAGTACGATCAGAGGTAAAAAAATTATACGGATCAGTTTGGTCAGATCACATCCGTCACGTTAAAAAAGTTGGAGAATATCCTTGCTCAATTGGCATAAGCAACTACATTTTTAAAATACGCTATCAACATCAAGACAGCAAAAAAAATGAGACAACTTATTTACGTGTGCCGGTTGCGATGGGGTGTTGAGGGCTTAGGGCTTAGGGCTTAGGGCTTAGGGCTTAGGGCTTAGGGCTTAGGGCTTAGGACTTAGGGCTTAGGGCAGAGTGTAATTGTTTCCGAAAAGTGCGCGGTAACGTCACTTACTCTACTCTCCTCAGCACTCTCCAAAGGACAGGAAGGCTACAACACAATTGTTTCCGAAAAGTGCGAGATTGCGTCACCTCCTCTCTCTTGTGGAGAGAGGAAAGAGGAGTGAGGAAAAAAAAAATCGCGATTCCCATCACTGGAAATCGCGACTTATTAAAAAATGATTGACTATTAATTTTCTGCCTTTTCAGGTTTTGGTAAAAGCACTTTACGAGACAATTTGAATTTTTTGGTCTTTTCATCCTGACCAATAACTTTGAATTTCAGTATGTCTCCCTCTTTCACTACCTCTTCTACTTTTTCAAGACGACGGTGTTCTAATTCTGATATGTGAATCAAACCATCTGTTCCCGGTAAAATTTCAACGAAACATCCGTATGATTGAATTGATTTTACTTTTCCTTCATACTCTTGTCCAATTTCAACTGTTGGTGGGAAAGCGATCAGTCTAATGCGTCTAACAGCTTCTTTCATATCATCTCCGTTGGTTGCAAGTATTTGAACACTTCCTTCTCCTGTGCCCGGCAATTCTTCAATGGTGATGGTTGTATTGGTATCTTTTTGTAATTGCTGAATAATTTTTCCACCGGGTCCAATGATCGCACCAATGCAATCATTCGGTACAAGAAATCCTTCAATACGCGGTGCGTGTGATTTAAATTCTGCACGCGGCTTATCTAATGTTTTCAATATTTCATTCAAGATATGCAAACGTCCTTCACGAGCCTGATTCAATGCTTGTGTAAGCATATCATAAGGCAATCCGTCAATTTTAATATCCATTTGGCAAGCCGTGATTCCGTCTTTTGTACCACATACTTTAAAATCCATATCACCTAAATGATCTTCATCACCAAGGATGTCTGAAAGGATAGCAAATTTTCCAGTATTATCAGTGATCAAACCCATTGCAATACCTGAAACCGGTTTTTTCATTTGTACACCACCGTCCATCATAGCAAGTGTACCTGCACAAACTGTGGCCATAGATGATGAACCGTTTGACTCAAGAATATCTGATACCAAACGAATAGTGTAAGGACTTTCAAGCGGACCAGGAATCATGTTTTTCAATGCACGCAAAGCAAGGTTACCATGTCCAATTTCACGACGTGAAACACCGCGGCTTGGTTTTGCTTCTCCGGTTGAGAATGGAGGAAAGTTATAATGCAAAATAAATTTATCATATCGTTTTTCAGTTGCATTATCTACCATTTGCTCATCCAATTTTCCGCCTAAGGTTAATGTTGTGAGTGATTGTGTTTCACCACGTGTAAAAATTGCTGAACCGTGTGCAGTTGGAATGTAATCAACCTCTGACCATATTGGGCGAATTTCTGTCATCTTTCTTCCGTCAAGACGTACTTGCTCATCTAACATTACCCGGCGTACAGCTTCTTTTTTTGTTTTTGAAAAATAAACTCCAATGAATGGTGTTTCAATTTCTAATTGTTCAGGTGTAAGAGAGGCAACATATTCATCTTTAATTGCACTGAAAAGTTCTCCGCGTTTTTCTTTTGATGTAAGTCCCATGCGGGCAACTGCTTTACATTTTTCAAAACAGAATTCGTGCACTTTTTTCTTTACATCTTCATTATGCGTTTCGTGACTATAAGTACGTTTTACTTTTGATTTCTCAACTTCTGATGCCAACTCTAATTGGAAATCACATTGTTTAATAATTGCCTCATGTGCAATGCGGATAATTTCAATCATTTCAGCTTCAGAAATTTCTCTCATTTCACCTTCAAGCATCACAATATTTTCTTTGGTGCCGGCAATCATGACATCCACATCAGATTTATCAAATTCTTCAAATGTTGGATTGATGATCCATTTGCCATCCACACGTCCAACGCGCACTTCTGACATTGGTCCGCCAAAAGGAATATCAGAAACTGCGATAGCGGCAGAGGCAGCAAGACCAACCAACGAATCAGGCATGTGAATTCCGTCAAACGAAATCAATTGCATCATCACTTGCGTGTCTGCATGATAATCATCCGGAAATAAAGGACGCAAAGCGCGGTCAACTAAACGCATGACCAATACTTCGTCATCTGATGGTCTGCCTTCACGTTTTAAATATCCACCGGGGAATTTTCCGGCTGATGCAAATTTTTCTTTGTAGTCTACTGTGAGAGGTAAAAAATCAACCCCTTCTTTTGCTTCTTTAGCAGAAACCACGGTTGACAAAATCATTGTCCCACCTGATTTTACTACTACAGATCCGTCACATAATTTGGCTAGTTTTCCTGTTTCTACCGAAATTTGTCTACCGTTACCGGCATCCATTGTTTTTGTTACTATTTTCATACTTCTTGTGTTTGTGAACCGGGGGCTTCTTTTGTCCCGGCCCTATGGTTATTTATTGTTTACTTATTGTACTTGTTCTACTAATTCCTTAAAGCATTTTTTCAATTCATCATGACCTTAATCAATAAAAAAGGCAATTGAAAACGAATTCCAATTGCCCCCTCTTTATGTCATAAAATTGTTGAATTATCTTCTTAAATCCAGCTCCTTTACAATAGCGCGATAACGCTCAATGTCTTTTGCTTTCAAATAATCCAGCAAACTTCTGCGTTTTCCTACAAGAAGTTGCAATGAGCGCTGAGTTCCAAAATCTTTTTTATTTGATTTCAAATGTTCAGTCAAGTGACTAATACGAAATGAAAACAATGCAATTTGTCCTTCTGCACTTCCGGTATTTTTTTCGCTGTTACCGTGTTTTTTAAAAATCTCAGCTTTTTTTTCTTTTGATAAATACATGCCAATATTTATTTAAATGATTCTTATGTAATTTATGCTGCCTTACCTTAAGACAGGGCGCAAAGATAGTAATAAAATCAGGTACTGATAATTAATACATGAAAATAATTAGTTTTTGAACTGTTCAACCAATGCAGAAATCTTGTTTTTCAAGTCCTTACGTTCAACAATCAAATCTAAAAACCCGTGTTCAAGTAGAAACTCAGCCGTTTGAAAACCTTCAGGCAAATCACGACCGATAGTTTCTTTCACTACTCGTGGTCCGGCAAACCCTATGAGAGCATTAGGTTCAGAAATATGGATATCACCCAACATGGCGAACGAAGCCGTAACACCACCGGTAGTTGGATCAGTCATGAGAGAAAAATAAGGCAAGCCTGCATCAGCGAGTTGAGTCAATTTTGCAGATGTTTTAGCCATTTGCATTAATGACAATCCTGCCTCCATCATACGAGCACCACCAGATTTGGAAATGATAATCAAAGGACATTTTAATTCAATTGCTTTATCAACGGCGCGCGCAATTTTTTCACCAACAACGCTCCCCATAGAACCACCAATGAATTTGAAATCCATGCCTGCAATCACCACTTCGTTTTTATTCATCTTTCCATGTCCGCAACGAATGGCGTCATCCAAACCAGTTTTAGAACGTTCTCCTTTAATGCGATCAGTATACTTTTTTGTATCTTCAAATTCCAAGGGGTCACCGGCGAAAATTCCCTTTGCAAATTCAGTGAACTTTCCGTTATCGAAAAGAATATTGAAGTATTCCAGTGATCCAATGCGATCATGATGTCCGCAGGTTTTGCAAACAAACAATTCTTTCTCATGTTCATCAGTAGAAACCACTGATTTACATTTAGGACATTTATACCATAAACCTTCAGGAGTTTCTTTCTTTTCAGCTGTTGATGTAACGATCCCTTCTTTCTTTCTTGTAAACCAACCCATAAAATAATGTTTTAAGCTATAGTCACGGATGCATCAAGATACACATCCTGAATTGCGTTTAATAATATTACCCCTTCTTTCATGTCTTTTTGGAAAGCTTTTCTTCCCGAAATCAAACCATGACCACCTGCGCGTTTATTAATTACAGCTGTTTTCACCGCCTCTTGTAAATCTGATACTCCACTGCCGGTTGATGCACCACCTGAATTTATGAGGCCATTGCGTCCCATATAGCAATTTGCTACCTGATATCTGCACAAATCAATTGGATTATCGGTAGTGAGTTCAGAATAAACTTTTGCATGTGTTTTACCAAAGTTTACAGCGGTATATCCTCCATTGTTCTCCGGTAATTTTTGTTTGATGATATCAGCTTGAATAGTAACTCCCAAGTGATTTGCCTGCGCAGTAATATCTGTTGCAACATGATAATCTACCCCATCTTTTTTGAATGCGTTGTTGCGCAAATAGCACCACAAGATAGTTGCCATGCCTAATTCATGTGCACGTTCAAATGCACGCGCAACTTCTACAATTTGTCTTGTTGATTCAGGTGAGCCAAAATAAATGGTGGCTCCAACTGCTGCTGCACCTAAGTTCCAGGCTTCATCAACACTGCCAAATTCAATCTGGTCAAATTTATTTGGATAAGACAAAAACTCGTTGTGATTAATTTTTACGATGAACGGAATTTTGTGCGCATACTTACGTGAGCATGATGCCAACACTCCAAACGTTGAGGCTACACCATTACATCCACCTTCAATGGCAAGCTTTACAATATTTTCAGGATCAAAATAAACCGGATTGGGTGCAAACGATGCGCCGGCAGAATGCTCAATTCCCTGATCAACCGGTAAAATAGAAACATAACCTGTACCTGCAAGACGCCCATGATTATAAATGGCTTCAAGATTTCTCAAAACCTGAGGACTACGATTGGTTTGGGCAAAACAGCGATCAACAAAATCAGCCCCCGGCAGGTGAATGAGATTTTTTGAAATGGTTTTACATTCATGATTGAGCAATGCTTCTCCATCTTTGCCCAGAATTTCAATTACTTTGCTTGTAGCCATGGAATCTTTAAAATTAAATCAGGGGACAAAATTAATAAAACTTTCGATTTCAAACGGCAGGCATTGCCACACCATTCACTGAGTGAGTTTTGATTTTTCAGCTTTCTCTCTGATAATTGACAAGGCCAGCGCAAGTTGTTCTTCACGCGTAAGTTCAGAGTTATCAATTTCAATGGCATCACCTGCTTTTTTTAAAGGACTGATTTCCCTGTTCATATCAAGATAATCACGTTGTGAAAGACTCTTTTTCACCTCATCAAAACTTATGTGTTCACCTTTGTCTTGCAATTCAATGAGCCTGCGTTGCGCACGCACTTCATTGGATGCCGTCATAAATAATTTTACATCAGCATTTGGAAAAACAACGGTTCCAATATCTCTGCCATCCATTACCACATTGCCCTTGCGCCCAAGGTATTGTTGTAACTGCACCATTTTTGTACGTACCTCTGCAATGGCGCTTATTGGACTTACCTGTCTTGAAATGAGTGAAGAACGGATATCTTTTTCAACATTCTCACCATTCAAATAGGTTTCAGATTTACTTAACGTCTTATTGTATTTAAAATCTATTTCAGTTTTTTCCAATTCGGCAAGAATCTGATTTTTAATATAAGCGCCGTCTTTGAGCAGACCTTTATTGATTAAGTGAAGCGTGAATGCGCGATACATGGCTCCGCTGTCTACATATATAAAGTTGAGGGCATTGGCAATTTCTTTAGCCAGCGTACTTTTTCCGCATGATGAGTAACCGTCTATGGCAATGGTTAAATGATTCACATGATAAAATTATAAATTATCAGGCAAAGTGAATTCATATTTTGTTCCGTTTCCACTTAGCCGAGTGTATTTACCATCAAGTTGCTCAGTGAGAGTTTCAATCAACTCAAGTCCAAATGAATTTTGTTTCTGTTTTTCTTTCCAGGTTCCGTCATCTTCATACATAATGACTACTTGGCCATTCTGCTTCTCAATATGAATGTGAATTGACCCATATGATCTGCCTGTAAAAGCGTGCTTCAATGAATTAGACACCATTTCATTAAAAAGCAATGCCAGCGGTACTAATGATTTATTGGTTACATGTTCAAGATTAGAATAAATTTTAGTTTGTAGCGGAATATCAACTGCATAAGAATCTACCAAATCAGCAAGCAGTGATTTCAAGTATTCTTCCAAATTAATTTTTGCAAGATCTTTAGACTGATACATTTTTTCATGAATCAATGCCATGGCTACAACTCGGTTAGTTGAATCTTTGAACATTTCAATAGTTTGAAAATCTTTGGCGTCACGAGATTGCAACCTGAGCAAACTGGTAATTACTTGCAAATTATTTTTTACGCGGTGGTGAATCTCTCTCAGCATGACTGTTTTTTCCTGATTCTGGTTAGCTACTTCTTCATTCCTGCGCTGCAAATCTGCATTAGCCTTTTTGAAATTATTCTCAGCGTATTGCGTGGTAGATAAAAATTGAAAAATCATGAAAGCCATGCAAGAACCGCAAATGAGTACGTCAATTGATTTTGAAATTAATTCAGTATCCTGCAAGTGATTAATCATTGATAAGCTATAATTCAGAAAAAAAAGAATAAAAACAATTACAGCCGTAAGATTAACAATCAAAATGATATTGCCCCAAAATTTGCCAAGGGTAAAATACGTAAACAGTATAAGCACCATCATCCAAAAAGAGTCCACGTAATGAAAAATTTGCGGATATCCCAACAAAATTCCTGAACAAAAAGTTGTTCCAATCAATGAAAATATAAAGGCGCTCAATCTATAATTTCTGCTTTTATAAAGTACAAAGAGGATAATGCCGTTGAGCGCCCAAGCAATGATGGCAGGAATAGCCACTGTGTCTCCGGTAATCAACAAAGTAGTCCATAAAAATGGCAACATGATAAACAGAAGCAAGGTAATTCGCCACACCAATTTATACCGGGCAGAATCATAATAATTGTCAAAATGGGCATCAGGTATCCACTTCATGTATTCACGAATATAATAATATCAGGCTGACAAGCACTGACAACCTTGTTTAATATTTTGTTACGTTGACAAATAAAATTTAAACCTATTGGAAATGAATTTGTTTGAGATTTCAATAAAACTGAATCATCCACATTAATTAAAATGAAAGTGAAAATCAAGCATTAAAAAGTGGCACTTCACAGTTAGCATTCTCCACAACAAATAAAAATCTTTACTTTCGTGCTTTAATGTATATGTCTTTTAAAGATAAAATTGTCTGGATAACCGGAGCCTCATCAGGCATTGGAGAACAAACGGCTAAGCAACTGAATGCTGATGGAGCCTTTGTGATTTTGTCATCACGCAATCAGAAAAATCTTGAAGAAGTAAAATCATCGCTCACCTATCCTGAAAAATCAGACATTTTTTTACTTGATCTTGAACATTCAGAAAATTTTGATCAGCTTGCAAAAAATGTGATTGAAAAGCATAAACGCATTGATATGTTGATCAACAACGGAGGCCTTAGTCAACGTGGCATTGCAGGTGAAACTGCCATGAACATTGACCGGCGAATCATGGAAATAAATTATTTTGGAAACATAGCCATTACCAAAGCGGTTTTGCCTTACATGCGCAATCAGCAAGACGGACACATAGTAGTAATATCAAGTATTGCGGGTAAGTTTGGTTTCTTTTTGCGTTCAGCCTATTCGGCCAGTAAACACGCACTGCAAGGTTTTTATGAAAGTCTCTTGCTTGAAGAGGAGAAAAATAATATTCGTGTAACCTTGGTTTACCCCGGAAAAATCAACACCAATATTTCTAAATCAGCACTCAATGCTGAAGGTAATGCTCACGGCGTAATGGATCATAATCAAGAAACCGGAATGAGTGCTGATGTATGTGTGCGTAAGATGTTGGGTGCTGTTTCAAAAAATAAAAAAGCCGTTCTCATTGGTAATAAAGAAATTCTTGCAGTCCATATCAAAAGATTCTGGCCTTGGTTATTCTGGAAAATTATTCGCAAACAAAAGGCAACATAATTTATTCTTCATGCCAGATTCCAGATTTTTTTTTTCCTCAACTCAGCAAGAGGCTAGCAGACAAATACAGCAATTGAGCAGACAATTGCAAATTTTTGGGGCGCTCAGATTATTGTCTTTTTTATTTGCCGTATTGATATGGTTCACTCAATTAAGCGTGTTTATACAACTTGGAATTTCTAGTGTTAGCACATTTATTTTTTTCTGGATGATTGTGCGCTACAATTCAATCAGAGTGAACAGAAAAAGCTATCAAATCAGGTTACAAATTGCCTTGCATGAACTCAAAGCGCTAGACGGCGACTTCAGCATGTTTTATGACGGTAAAAAATATCTTGATTCACACCATGCTTTTGCATTAGATCTTGACGTGTTTGGTGCACAATGTATTTTTCAGGCAATCAACCGCACCCATGCATCATTTGGTGAAAAAATTCTGGCTGATAAACTTTTGAGTAATGATGTCAAAAACTTGAATGAAAAACAAAAAATAATTCAAGAATTGGCGGCAGACCCTGAATGGATGATACAATTCAGAACCCTATTGGCTCAATCTGAAAATGCAGACAGCGAAGAAATCAAACACAAAGTGCAGCATTTTAAACCACTCATTCGTTCAGCATTTAGTTATTTGCCCACCATTTTTTCAATTATTTCAGTTGTTCACATTGCACTCTGTGCTTTTGAAATATTGCCATGGAACAGTATCTGGATTACCTTTCTAACCGGACTTGCAATTAGTGCTCAATTTTTAAAACGCGGCAATATTATCAATAAAAATACCACCGCCATTTCAAATGCCATTGGACCAATCAGTCAATTAATTCAATTGATTTCAGAGACAGACAGATCGCAACCAGAGCTACAAAAAAACAAAAAATCAGCAGATGAAACATGGAGTGAAATTAAAAAGCTATCTCGCATATTGCAGGGATTTGATCAACGTAACAACATATTAGTAGCCATTTTTACCAATGGATTTTTTCTGCGTGATTTACACTTTAGTCTGGCTGCGCAAAATTGGTTATCTGCCCACGCATCAAAAATTTTATTAGCCATTGATATTATTAGTGAAACAGACTGTTTAGTTTCATACAGCAATTTTGCTTTCACACATGCTGGCTATACCTATCCCACCAAATCAGATAAACAAGAAACATTGGTGTGTGCTAAACAAATAGCACACCCCTTAATGAATAAACAAAATTTAGTTCGGAATGATTTTGAAATAAATAAGTCGTCATTTTTTATTGTTACCGGGGCCAATATGGCGGGCAAGAGTACTTTTTTGCGAACCGCCGGAACGTCTATTGTGCTTGCCAATTGTGGGCTACCCGTAAATGCAGCTGAATTTAATTACAGCCCGGTGAAAGTTTTTTCAAGTATGCGAACAGCTGATTCTTTAGTGAATGATGAATCTTATTTTTTTGCTGAACTCAAGCGCCTGAAATTTATTATTGACCAATTAGAAAAAGAATCTTGTTTCATTATATTGGATGAAATTTTGAAAGGCACTAACAGTAAAGATAAAGAAGAAGGTTCAGCCCGAATACTTGCACGCCTCGCAAAATCAGGTGCGTCGGGCTTACTAGCAACTCATGATCTCACGGTGTGCACACTTGAAAATGAATACCAAAACATTCACAACTACTGTTTCAATGCGTACATTGAACAAGACAATTTGCGCTTTGATTATCTTTTGAAAAAAGGAATTGCAGAAGGAAAAAACGCCACATTCTTACTTAAAAAAATGGGCATCACAGAAGAGTAATTGACATTACATTCCCTTCATGACATTGGCAGATATTTCTAAATATGATTCAGCCGGAACAGTATTGGCAACTACGGTGATTGTTTTAGAAACCGGTTGTCCAACCTGACCTTCTTTAGGTCTGAAAATCACATCTAACTCTCCAATTTGTCCAGGTGCAATGGGCTCATCAGGTTTATTAGGCACGGTGCATCCACATGAGGCAGTTGCCTCTTTTATCACTAAGGGAACATTGCCGGTATTTTTAAATTTAAACGTGTGCATGTTTTCACTTGGATAAAAAACTTTTCCAAAATCAAATTTGGTTTCCAGAAATTCTATCGTGGTAATTTCACCATCAGTTTCAGCTGAATTTTGATTATTGTTTTGTTCATTATTTTGTGGGTTAGTGGTTTCAACAACTGAACTTTGATCTCCGCTGTTCACTTCAACATTTGTTGTGGGTTCATCTGTTTGTCCTGCGCAAGCCGCAAGCACTATAAGGGGCAAATAAAAAACTGTTTTTTTCATATCTAATCGTGAGTATTTCTGTTTTTCTCTATTTTTCTTATACCGGTTTATTTCGCAAAATTAAAAATCAAGCCCAAGTTCTTCAATTTTCTTTCCTTCAATTAATTCAAGCCCTTTGATGAAAGCTTCATTTTCTTGGATATTATATATTTCATAGAATTTTGCAAAGTCCCACAAATTAGATGCAATGCGGGCAGAAATTAGCGTATGAATAAGTTTTTTAGATGTCTGATAATCTTTTTCAGAATAGGTAATTCCTTCAGCTTTTACCATTTCCCAAAAAGCAGGCATCGCTTCTTTTTCAACGTTAAAATTTGTTTTATAGATTTCAAAACTTGGATAATTTTTCTGAAGCTTTTCTCTGTTTTTGTCTACAAAATCAAATGCAAACGTATTGATCGTTCCTTTTCTACTAATTTCACGATACATGGTAGACATTTCCATCGTGTCAATCGGAACAAAAATATCAGGCATTACACCACCACCGCCAAACACTTTGCGTTTTAGTTTGAGGGTATAATATTCTAATGAATCAGGGAATTTAATACTGTCTTCATGCATTAATTCACCACTCAGGTAGCGATTTAAATCAGCCTGAAAATAAGCATCTACACCATCGTCATACGGAGACTGAATAAATCTGCCTGATGGAGTATAATAACGTGCAATGGTAATTCTTACTTCAGATCCATCACTTAATTTATAAGGTCGTTGCACCAGACCTTTGCCAAAAGTTCTGCGACCAACAATAAGCCCGCGGTCCCAGTCTTGAATAGCGCCTGCAACAATTTCTGATGCTGAAGCAGAATTTTCATTCACTAAAACTACAAGCTTACCTTTTTCAAACAAGCCGTCTTTTTGATCAAAATAATATTGACCATTATTGTCTTTGTTATCCGCATACATATCTTGTCTTGGTTGAGCGCGACCTTCAGAATAGACAATCAATTTATCATCTTTCAAAAACATATCTACCATGTATTTTGCTACATGCAATAAACCACCGGGATTTTCTTGTAAATCCAGAATGAGATTTTTCATTCCCCTTTCTTTAAGAAATACTAAAGCATCTCTAAACTCTTCCATGGTAGTGCGAGCAAAATTGGTTACCTTGATATAGCCCGTTTTATCAGTCACCATATAGTAGCTTGCCACGCTGAAAAGCGGAATTTTATCTCGGCGCACGTCAAAACTGATGAGATCATTTTCACCTCTGCGTTTAATACCAAGCACAACAAGCGATCCTTTTTCACCCATTAGACGTTCACGTACACCAGCATTTTCTAAACCAACTCCGGCAATATTTTCACCATCAATTACCACAATTTTATCACCGGCTTTTACACCTACTTTTTCACATGGACCACCTTCAATGATGTTTACCACGGTAAGCGTATCATCTATGATATCAAAACGGATACCTACTCCAACAAAACTTCCGTCTATTTTTTCATTTGCACTTTGTACTTCTTCTTTTGAAATCAAATAACTATGCGGGTCTAACTCTTTCAGCATGGCAATGATACCGGCATCTGTGATGGCTGCTCCATCAAAATCATCAACGTAATACATTTTAAGATAATTGAAAACTTCTTCAAATTTTTGAGTAGTTTCTTTTTCTGTGTATTGTGAAAATACCGGAACAGCAATGATCCAGGTTAGAATAAAAACAATCCGCTTCATATCCATCATTGTTACTTTATTTATTAGTTGGTATTATTATTGTTAAACTCTTTTGTATATGCCAAATTCAGCAGGGACGAATTTACTAATAAAATACGCGTTGTTATCTTATTTTTTGTTAACAGGCGTCAATAACTATGCCGGATTTTTAGATGACCAACTAGCCTATTCACGTGTAAAAACCGCCTATGACGAAAAGTATACCGGTATTTGTGCTGAGCTTGATTCAACGGGACTTTCACGAACAGATTTTCAACTCATGATCAAAGCTTACAAATATGAGCAAGAGTTGGTTGTGTATGTCAAAAATAAGCAAGATAGTATTTGGACATTCATGAAAAAATATGGCTTTTGTTCCTTCAGCGGTGATTTGGGACCCAAAGTTCAACAGGGAGATATGCAAATTCCGGAAGGGTATTATCACTTGAATCATTTTAATCCATACAGTAATTTTTTTCTTTCACTTGGGGTGTCTTACCCTAATCTGGCTGATAAAAGAAAACGCCCAGCAGCAGACAAAGGAGGGGCTATCTACATTCATGGAAATTGTGTAACCATTGGCTGTATTCCTATCACAGATGATTGGATTAAAGAACTATACCTATTGGCGGTGTTGGCCAAAGACAACGGACAAACAGAAATTGGTATTCACATTTTTCCTTTTATGCTCACTGAAAATAATTTAAAAACAGGTACAGATGCTTATCCCGAATTTACTGATTTTTGGACCAATCTGTTCCAAACTGAAAAACACTTCAACGCTATGCTGGTGCAGAAAAAAATTGGCATTTCTGAATCAGGTGATTACTATTTGAAGTAACTGCTAATCTGCGTTTTCAATTCTATTCAAATAACAAAAACTTGTTATCTCTTTAACAGGGCTGATGATTATTATGCTTTAGTCCTTGAAAAAATTCTATATTCGGCAATTAAATCCAAAAGAACCCGGACATGAAACCCAGAATTCTTATTGCCGTGCTTTTTGCTTTCTGTGCTCAGTTAACGTTAAATGCGCAAATCAATATCAATGCGCATCTTGTCAACGCAGATAAACAGAGACAGGTCAGTGAATTTTCAAAATCATTGAAACTGTATAAAGAAGTGCTTGCAGTTGACCCAAAAAACATTCGCGCTTTGGATGCCGTGTCAGATATCTATTTGTACGATTACCAACTGTATGATTCAGCACTCATATATCTGGAGCGCAGAATAGCAGTAAATACGCCTGATACAAATTACCTGGTTTACTATAAATATGCTGAATGTTTGCGCATGCATGAAAGACATAAAGAGGCCTTGAAATATTACACCTTTTACAAACAGCACATCACAAAAAAAACAAAGGTAAATGATCAGATTTTGCAATATATGAGTGTTCAAATAGCTTGGTGTCAAAATGCACTAAACAACAATGAAAATATCTATGAGCCATTTTATGTAACTAACATGGATTATTTCATCAACTCTATTGAAAGAGAATATACACCGGTTTATTTTGAAGATGATAATTTATTGCTTTACAATGCGCGTTACAAAGATTTTGATGGCGAGTTGATGTCAGAAGACAACCAGTATTTTGAGAACATTTATTATTTTGACTTGAATGAAAGTGTTGCTTCAACCTTCAATCCTGAAATTGATCAAAAGCATCACGTTGCTGTGGTGAGCAGAACTTACGGTGGCGATACTGTTTTAGTATGTTATAAAAACACACTTTGGATTGCCTCATTTGGTGCTGATCGTTTGCGCAGCTTGATCAGTTTACCTGTGCCACTGAATGGTTACTTTTTTCAACCACACGGATCTTTTTCCGGTGATAATCGCACCTTTGTTTTTAGTGCCAAAGCTGAAAATGATAATCTTGATTTGTATGTGAGTTATTTCAATGGCTCATCATGGTCAGTGCCTGAACCGCTAAGTTACCGCATCAATACAGGCTTTGATGAAGATGGGGCATTTTTAAGCAGAGATGGAAAAACAATCTGGTTCTCATCCAAAGGTCATAACTCATCAGGCGGTTATGATTTGTTTGTTTCTTACCTGGTAGATGGTGAATGGACTATTCCCGTTAACATGGGATACCCTATGAATTCAGCGGGAGATGATATTTATATTGCGTGGAATGAAGACATGCGCACCGGCTATTTTTCATCAAACCGCGTGGGTGGTTTTGGTGGATTAGATATTTATGCCTTTGGACTTGTTAGAAAAACAATCAACGGCTTTGCGCACGATAAAGAAGGAAACCTGCTGGCCGGCGTAAATGTTGAAATTAAGAATTCAGTAAACGGAGAAAAAGTTTATGTAACAACCGACGATTTGGGGCAATTTACTTTGCTTGTTGAACCTGATCAGCAGTTTGAAATTACCGGCACTAAAGAAAAATATTTTGATGGCAAAACATCAGTTGAGACAGTTGGTGAAGAAGGCATTTTTAATGTTAACGTGATTTTAGAAAAAGATCCCGGAATTTCACTTTATCTGCTTGTGAAAGATAAAACAACCGGAGCACCTATTGACAGTGTAAAAATTACGATAACAGATAATATGACCGGTCTGACAGATTCAACCATGACATCACTTACCGGAGATTATCTACGTCCACTGCCTGATAAAAAACTGAATGAACGCGGCACCTACAATTTCACGATTACCAAAAAAGGATATCTGTCAAAAACAATAACCTACAATGTACTTTTTGATAAAGAAGGAAAGTACAATGTGCATGAATTCATGGACATTGATTTGGAGCAAGCTCAAGTTGGACAAGATCTTTCAAAAATTATAGAATTGAAACCTATTTATTTTGATTCAGGAAAATGGAATATCAGACCAGATGCCGCACTTGAATTAGATAAAATTGTCAAAGTGATGAATGATAATCCAACTATGATTGTTGAATTAGGTTCACATACTGATTCACGCGGCAATGCAAAATCAAACCAGACCTTGTCAGACAAACGCGCAAAATCTTCAGCAGATTACATCAAAGCACGCATCACCAACCCTGAACGAATCAAAGGCGTTGGCTATGGTGAAACAAAACTTGTCAATGAATGCGGCGATGGCGTAACGTGTGATGACACCAAGCACCAGGAAAATCGTCGTACGGAGTTTATTATTATTTCGTTTTGAGGGATTTCCTCTCTCCGCTTTCCTCTCTCCGCTTTCCTCTCTCCAAAGGAAAGAGGAAGTGACGTGACTTCAAACTTTTCGGAAACAATTGCGCCCTGGCTTTCCCCCTCTGGAGGGGGATTAAGGGGGAGGAAAGGAAGTGACGTGACTTCGCGCTCTTTCTAAACAATTGTGTTTTTTTCCTCTCTCCTCTTTCCTCTCTCCAAAGGAAAGAGGAAGTGACGCAACTTCGAACTCTTTCTAAACAATTGCGCCCTGGCTTTCCCCCTCTGGAGGGGGATCAAGGGGGAGGAAAGGAAGTGACGTTAATGCACGCTCTTTCTAAACAATTGTGTTTTTTTCCTCTCTCCTCTTTCCTCTCTCCACAAGAGAGAGGAAGTAACGTTACTTCGCACTTTGCGGAAACAATTGCGCCCTGGCTTTCCCCCTCTGGAGGGGGATTAAGGGGGAGGAAAGGAAGTGACGTGACTTCGCACTCTTTCTAAACAATTGTGTTTTTTTCCTCTCTCCACTTTCCTCTCTCCAAAGGAAAGAGGAAGTGACGTGACTTCAAACTTTTCGGAAACAATTGCGCCCTAGCTTTCCCCCTCTGGAGGGGGATTAAGGGGGAGGAAAGGAAGTGACGTTACTTCACACTTTGCGGAAACAATTGCGCCCTGGCTTTCCCCCTCTGGAGGGGGATTAAGGGGGAGGAAAGGAAGTGACGTGACTTCGCACTCTTTCTAAACAATTGTGTTTTTTTCCTCTCTCCGCTTTCCTCTCTCCAAAGGAAAGAGGAAGTGACGTTACTTCACACTTTGCGGAAACAATTGCGATGTGGCATCCTCTCCTTTGGAGAGGACCGAGGAGAGGAAAAGAACTGACGCTAATGCACACTTTTCAATACCCCACGCACTATGCCCTTTGTCCTATACCCTAAGCCCTAAGGCCTAAAAGCTCACGCATCAACCTTGCAAATAGGCAAAATACTCCATTCCCCATGCGACACCGAGATGCGCTACCAATCCACCAAAAATATTGCGTGATTGATAAGCGAGAATTCCAAGAATATATCCGCCAAAAATAGAACTGATTGCTTCGCCCGCGGGTTTGCCAAAGTGTAAAAATGCGTACACAACCACCATGGGTATTAAGGCATCTTTTCCAACAAATCTCGACAATGCAACAACTAAAAATCCTCTGAAAAAAAGTTCTACCGAAATAAAATCAAACCCATACGTGAACTCATATAAACCCGCTGTTATCCATTGCTCAGTATTCAGAAATCTATATTCAAAATGATCATTATAGGTAGGATATGTTTCTAAAAAATCAGGTCTGAACGATGCAAGATACATCAGAGGAATCATGAACAGAATCAACCAGAAATAAGGCAGTACTTTTGCTCCGTTGAGACGCATTCCGTATAATTCAGGTTTAAAATGTTTTACCCCAAAATATAAAATGTATAATGGAATAATCACGGTAATGAAACTGGATAAATTACTCAACAGCGATTTCATCCAATCTTGCACGTAAGGGTTTACGGGCAAAAATGTGTCAGCAAATTTCATCAAATAATAACTACTGTCCAAGCTGAGAAACGCAATTCCAATTAAACCAAAAAGCAAATATTTGCGATTAAACAACGGGCGCTTTTCTTTTTTGAAATAAGATACAATTGCCGTTGCTGCCAGAAAAGCAAATGCATAAAAGCAGAATAAAAAAACTACACTAATTGGTTTTTTGTAGTAATGTTCAGTCACCCGGTCGTAAAAATCCCAATAATAATTCGCTGAAATAGACAAAGCCAAAAATAGTGCAGCCCAAAGATGCGGAGCCCAATGAAAGCCTGCCTTGAAATAAGTTCTGAGATAATTAACAAACGTGAGCATTTACCTGAGAATGGAAGTTTCTTTACCAAACTGTCTGAGTGCAATCAACAATGAAATAGCAGCAAGCACAATCAACGTTACAAATGTAATTGCCAAGAGAACGCCATCTGCATTACCTGCAATGATTGCTTTGCAAGCAAGCACCACGTTGACAATTGGTATAAAAGCTGTTGTATAATCCAATTCAACACCAGGAAAAAAGCCGGCCATGGCAGGTAAAACCATCACAATATTTAATGGAGTTAAAATGCTTTGCGCTTCTTTGAATGAGCGCGCATAAACAGAAATTGGAATCATCACACCGGCAAAGAAAAACGCGAGAGGAACCAGCAAAACATAAAGTGTTCCTATGAGGGTGGGACTGAGTATTTGATTGATTGCAGCCATTAGTTCACCATCAGCTTCAAGCATATTGAGACTGATGAACAAACCGGCAAGTGCAACACTGGCAGACATTAACCCAAAACACACTACTACAATAAATTTTCCCAATAGAATTTGAGAACGATTTACCGGTGAAGTGAGCAGCGTTTCAATAGTTCCTCTCTCCTTCTCACCTGCAAATAAATCAATTGCCGGCAACATGCAGCCCATGAAAAGAAATGCCATAAAAATATACGGTAAAATTCCGCCGGCGTATTTACCTAAAATCTCTTCTAATGTTGACAAATTTGACATTCTTCGTGAGGTAGGTTCAACATATTCATAAGGCTTACCAATTTGCTGCATGCGTTGCGCAGTGAGCACAGAATCTTCACGATTCAATACCTCTTTAAATCTATCATAATCTTCACCATCTGCAGCTCGATAAAACAAAACATATTTCGCCTGCAAGCCAGAATCATAATCTGCGTTAAATGTTGGCGTGTAGTAAATACCCATGTCGGTAGAATCTGAAATTATTGACGCCATTAAAGTATTTGTATCTGCAAACTCAACAAAAGTATAATTGGGTGTCTGCCGCATTCTATCAATGCCTTCAACTGATTGACCATTCAAAATATACCCAATGGTCAATTCTTTCTCAGCCTGTTTTTGTGATTGCGAACTTTGTACACGCGTGACAATATTCATGATGAGCGGGAACACCAATAAAGGAATAAGAATCATTCTGATCAATGTTCTGCGATCACGAAGAATGTCAAGAAATTCTTTCTTTGCTATGAGAATTATTTTTTTCATAAACTTTTTTTTTCAACCCTGAAAACAACTACGCTTCATGCACCTTACTTATAAACTCAGCAGTCAGAGATTCTGATTTCATTTGCGCTCTGAACTCAGCCATGGTACTATTGTACACAAGTTTTCCTTTGGTGATAATAGCTAAATCATCACAAAGCAAATCAACCTCTGACATAATGTGTGATGAAAATATGACCGTTTTATTTTGCTCTTTACAATTTCTGATCAAGGTGATAATATTCTCTGCCGTGATTACATCAAGACCGGAGGTGGGCTCATCAAATACCACCACTTCAGGATCATGAATCATAGTTCTGGTGATTGATACTTTTTGTTTCATACCGGTAGAAAGCTGACCAATGCGTTTTGATTTGAAATCATGCATATTCAACAAATCATAATAGTGCTGTCTTCTTTTCTCAAAATCAGATTTTGAAACATCATTGAGATCAGCAAAATATTTCAACAATTCATCCGGAGTCAATCTCTCATATAGTCCGGTAGAACCGGTGAGAAAACCTATTTTTTTTCTTGCCTCATTTGGATTTCTCAAGGCATCAACTCCACATATGATAATTGAACCACGAGTAGGTAATATCATGGTAGAGATCATACGTAGCGTGGTAGTTTTTCCTGCGCCATTAGGACCGAGTAATGAATAAATTCTGCCCGGAGAGCAAGCAAATGAAACATCATTTACTGCCCGATAAACGGTGTCTGATGTTCCGTTTTCACGCATTTGTTTTTTTGTCAAGGTAAATTCCTTGCACAAGCCTTCAACCTGAATCATAAAGTAGCATTTTGCGATTTCAAAGCTAGCGAAAAACAATTTGTATTCACAAAAGTATTATCCGGCGCAAGACAGAAGTGAGCGGAGTTTTTTATCTTTATACAAAAAAATATCCATGCAAAGTCAAGTCAGAATGCTGAGAATACTTCATCTTGCTATTGTGGCGAGTCAAATTATTTTTGTTGGAGTTGTTGTTGGTTTATCAGATGTCTTTGAATTGAAATTTAATTTTGAAGAAGATATACTGGTCATTATCATCCCTGTATTTATGCTGATTTTTATTGTTATTGCCAACTTAATCTTCAGAAAATTGCTTGAAATGGCAAGGCTTGAACAAGATAACAATTCTAAATTTGCAAAGTATCGGGCAGCATCTATTGTGCGATTTGCATTGATGGAGGCACCTACCCTATTGTCCTGTGTTCTATTTTTTATGAGTGATAATTTACTTTACATACTTTGCGCCGGATTGATGATTATTATTCAACTCTTCTTCCACCCTACAAAAGAACGAATAGCAGCAGATCTTGTAATGGATATGCATATATTAAATGACTGATCAATATACCGGCATAGATAAAAATGTAAACCGCAGTGTACAATTTACACGTGCCGAATTGGAAATTTTTCATCAACTTCTACAATATAAAAAAGTAGGGAAAAAACAGTTTCTACTTCAGCCCAATGAGGTGTGTAATTTTGAAGCATACATCATTAAAGGCTGCACACGAACTTATTTTATTGACGAACATGGTGGAGAAGTTATTCTGCAATTTGGAATTGAAGATTGGTGGCTGGGTGATCCAACAAGTTTTCATGATCAGCAGCCAAGCCAACTTTTTATTGAAACTATTGAAGAAACAGAACTCTACTATTTCACACCGGAGACAAAAGAAAATCTGCTATTTAAAGTTCCAAAATTTGAACGCGCTCTTTCGTTTATTGATACAGCGAAATTTATCTGCAACGCAAAAAAGACTTTTTAAATCTATCTCAAAACCGGCAGAAGAAAGATATCTTGAATTCATAGAAAAATATCCATCTATTCCGCAACGGGTACCGCAGCATCAAATTGCCTCATATCTTGGAATTTCACCGGAGTTTCTAAGCAAAATCAGAAGGCGGATGATGGGGAAATAGGTAATTGCGTTTTTTTCCTCACTCCTCTTTCCTCTCTCCAAAGGAAAGAGGAAGTGACGTTACTTCGAACTCTTTCTAAACAATTGCGTTCTGGCTTTCCCCCTCGTTGAGGGGGATTAAGGGGGAGGAAAGGAAGTAACATGAGTCCAAACTTTTCGGAAACAATTGCGTTCTGGCTTTCCCCCTCGCTGAGGGGGATGAAGGGGGAGGAAAGGAAGTAACATGAGTCCAAACTTTTCGGAAACAATTGTGTTTTTTTCCTCTCTCCTCTTTCCTCTCTCCGAAAGAGAGAGGAAGTGGCGTTACTTCGCACTTTTGCAAAACCCTTGAGTCCCGGCTTTCCCCCTCACTGAGGGGGATTAAGGGGGAGGAAAAGGTAGTACCCCCATTTCTTAATCTAGTTCAATGTTTTCTGTTTTGAACTGTCTCAACTTTGTGATGTCAAATTATTAAGAGGGATTCACTATGTCAAATTATATTTTGCATCGCGCTGATTCACGAGGACACGCTAACCATGGCTGGTTGAATGCCTGGCACTCATTTAGTTTTTCAGGTTATTATAATCCTGAACGAATGCATTTTGGTGTGCTCAGGGTTTTGAATGATGATACCATTGACCCGGGTATGGGATTTGGAATGCATCCACATGATAATATGGAGATAATCACTATTCCGCTCAAAGGGTCACTGCAGCATAAAGACAGCATGGGCAACGGAACTATTATTTCCGCGGGTGAAATTCAAGTGATGAGTGCCGGGCTGGGAATTCTCCACAGTGAGATGAACCCTGATCATGAAAACCCTGTCAATCTTTTACAAATTTGGGTTTTCCCTGACAAACAAGATGTGCAGCCCAGATATCAACAGATAAAACTTGAACAAGCAGATCGTAAAAATAAATTGAAAGAGATCTTATCTCCCGTGCCTCAAGACAATGCAGTATGGATTCACCAACAAGCATGGTTTTATCTTGGAAATTTTGATGCATCAAAAAAAATTTTGTATCCACCAAAAAAAAATGATCATGGCGTTTATGTATTTATTATTTCAGGATCATTTGAAGTAAACGGACATGTGCTTAAAACACGCGATGGACTGGGTATTTGGAACACTGAAGAAATCGTCATTCAATCATTGCAGCCTGAGTCAGAAATTCTTCTGATGGATGTGCCGCTAACTATAAATAAATAATAAAATAAAAATCAAAAACTAAATTTATGAGTACACAAACAGCAACAAAAACAGTATGGGCATTAGATCCTACACACAGCGAAATTGGCTTCAAAGTAAAACACATGATGTTTACCAACGTGAGCGGTTCATTTGGAAAATTTGATATCAAAGCTGAAACAAACGGAGATGATTTTACTAATTCTACCGTACATTTCACGGCAGAGGTTGATTCAATTTCAACAGGAAATACTGACAGAGATAATCACCTCAAAAGTGGAGATTTTTTTAATGCAGGTCAACACCCAAACATTGAATTCAAAGCAACTCAATACACCAAAGGTGGAAACACAGATACACTTACCGGTGACCTCACCATTGCAGGAGTTACCAAATCAATTAGCCTAAGTGTTGAACCCGGAGGCATTGCAAAAGATCCATGGGGAAATATCAAAACCGGTTTCAGCATCAGCGGAAAAATAAACAGAAAAGATTTTGGACTTACCTGGAATGCAGCACTAGAAACAGGAGGTGTTTTAGTGAGTGATGAGGTGAAAATTAATTGTGAAATTCAATTGGTAAAACAATCCTGATTCAGATCTGTTAACTTTGTGCACAGCCTGATTTAATATTGTGAAGTAATTTAATTTTGCAAGACACGGTATAAAGTCAGGCTGTGTTCAATTTAAAAAATTCAAGCATGAGTGAAATAAAAAAAGCATCAACCCGGTATCCTGTATTAGACATCATACGCAACAGATGGAGCGCCAGAAGTTTTTCAGAAAAGGAAATCAGTGAAGACACGATGCGCACCTTAATTGAAGCAGCAAGCTGGTCGTTCAGTGCCAATAATGAACAACCGTGGAGATATTCAGTTGCTTATCGCGGTACACCCTTGTTTGATCAATTTTTTGAATTGCTTTCAGGAGGAAACAAACCCTGGTGTAAAAATGCCGGTGCACTGGTCTTATCTCTTGGAAAAAAATCATACACTTCAAATTCTCAACCCAACACAGCCATGTTGCATGATGTAGGTTCTGCTAATATGCTGTTAACACTACAAGCAAATGCTATGGGAATTTACACCCATGTTTTAGGTGGATTTGATGCAGCAAAATGTGTTGAAACTTTTAATTTTGGTGATGATCATGTGCCGGTGTATATGATTGCATTGGGTTATCTTGATGAATTTGAAAAATTAGAAGAGCCATACCGCACGCGTGAAATCACACCACGCATTCGCAAATCTATTGATGAGATAATTGTGAGTGCTGTAAAAAAATAATTTCTTGATTTCAATACACAGTACTTTCATTTGCTTTGTCTGAAATAAAATTTCATTGTCCACCTGTGTTTGGATTTTTTTATAATTTAGTGGCAACCCAAAGCTTGTGCAATTCACAGCCGGTTGAACGTGTGATGATACAATCACGTTGAATAATCAACCCGTTTTTTTTTGCATTAGGTTTTGATTTTTAAAGATTTAAAACCACTAATACATGAAAATTTCTGAATTAAAAGAGAAAAAAATGAGCACGCGTGAAATAAAGGATGCTTCAGGTCAACGCATAAGAACACAGGTAGAAGTTGAGGTACCGAGAAAAATAAAAACCATTTCAGGCTGGCCTCGTTTTGGTCATTATCTTGTTGATTTTGTCATTCTCATTGGCATTTCATTACTCTTAACTTATATTGGTCTGCTCAATCCTGCCCGTAACTATTTTGGTTCACGTGGAGGAATGAATTTCAGATACGCCTTTGATTTCAGTGGTTACATAATCACGTTTGTGTACTACGCCATTTCAGAAGCCACCATGGGACGCACCATTGGAAAAATGGTAACAAATTCATACGTAATTGATGAGTACGCAAAAAAACCTGAAGTAGGAACCATCCTGTTGCGCTCCATTTCACGCATTGTTCCCTTTGAAGCATTTTCATGTTTAGGAGAACGCGGCTGGCACGACCAATGGTCAAAAACTTACGTAGTATCAAAAACAGAATGGGACTCACTCAGAAGAGAACTTGAAAAAGACCAGTTTTCAATCAGTGATGATATTTTGGATTGATATGCAAAATATTCTGAACAGTGAAAAAGTGTAACCGACCTTAAAACTTATTGAAGCATTTGCTTAATAAAGTATCAGATTTTTTCCATTGAAGTGAATTTGGTACAGGTTGTAAAAATAGGTCCAGTAATTCATTGACGGTCTACGTAAGGCACAAGCTTGACGCTCGCACTAGCGGGGACAGCACACTTATAAAGGTCGAATGAAACTAGATTAACCCCTCACGCAACATTTCACCAGTATTTATTAAAGCTTACGGCATTTTTTGGTTTTTTCAGATAGTGCAAGGTAGGGAATCCTTTTTTGTTAATCAATGTATCGTATCTCTGTTCTTATAATCATTTGAGTTTATCGCTTGATCATATCCAAGTTCTGCTGATTTATACAAAAAAGGTAAAGTGAACGATTGCATTGAAGAATCATGCCAAGGAACACCTGCTTTTTCCATGGCTTCACTCGTGAACAAATACACATCGTAGTATGCTTCGGCATTTTGATGTTTCAATGCCATCACCAAAGAATAGAAAATAACTGATTCTGGCTCTTTGAAAAAAAGTGGAATCTTGAACTTTTCGTAGGCTTTCACATTTCCATCTACAGTTATTTCTCTTTTTTCATGATATCCTAATTTTTGACACGATTTAAATTGGGTAGTATTGTTTTCCGTACAATCACAATCGGAGCAACTATGTAAAAAACAGTTTATTAAAAAAAAAATTGATGAAAAATGTCTTACTTGTTTCATGGTGTCGGAGGAGATGGTGATGTGGTTGTATTATCAGGTCCAGAAGTAGATGTCACGCTGTAAGGAGTAACAAAATTTGTGTTATTTGTGTTTTCAGTTGAAATCCATCCAGTAGTTCCATCAGGAGTAAAAAACTCCATATATCCCCCTTGGACGTTGCCTGTAAGTTGGAAAGTTTCTCCTTCTAATAATTGACCTTTTTGATACGGCCCATTACCAATCCCACCACTCCAATTTAAACCTTCGGAATTAGTTACGGTGTAGGTTACACGATTCTCCGCGCTCATGGTTTCAAGTCTCCAGCTTGATGTTGGAGTCCATGTTGAAGCATAAGCACCTACTAATACTCCATCTTTATATACCAACCAGCTTCCGGGCACTGTTTCTGCCCCTTCTTCATAGCTGCAACCATTTGGATCATTACAGTCGACCATTTTACTCGGTGCACCCCGATTGCTTGTACTAACGCCGACGATTGGTGAATCCGATGCAATTACAATTCCACCACCCAGTGGTCCGCTTCCATCAACATCAACTGAAAAATCTTGCGCAATTGATGACCAAACTTGACCGTTGGCATCAAGGTATTCTTTTCCTGCTAAACAACTGTAAAGGACGAAAACGGGATACTCATTTTGTTTTTGTAATTCACTTGCATTGGTTGCACCAATTGCTGCATGTATACCGTCCAGGTAGCCATTAGGGTTTGATACTTTAGAGTGGATATCATTATTGGTTGCGTCATCAATAGCCACTCCTGGGGTTACGTAGCCTCTGTTGGCTGAATGCATTCCTATTACAGTTAAATAGAATGGTGCATTTATGTTGCCGCTTAAATTACACGTTTGTACCTCTAGCCCTTCCAATTCTATTCCATCAATCACTCTATTTTCTGAAAATGCATAAACACTGTTCCAAGGAAACGACCCCGCCAACGGATCAACCGCAAAAAACCTCCCCACTCTTGGGTCATGCATGCGGTATGTGTAATTGATTGAATTTCCCTCGCCTTTTATCTCGTCATCGCTTTCTTGGCCTTGGAAGGAGTAGCGATAACCACTGAGTAACGATTTTTCAATATTTCCAAGGCCTGCCGACATTTTGTTTTTTCTTTCGATAGGCAATTTATGAAAATTTAATCAATCACCGAATTTTTAATCGCATCATTTATATGTTTCGGAAAAGTTTTGCATCGCTTGGTGGGTATGCATTTTTTGATAATTGAGTGCCAGAAAAAAATAAACCAGGGCACATACCTGCAACACTGCAACACTTAAAAAGGTGCCGTGCAACACTGAAAAACTGCAACACTTAGCTCCAAGCCACGCAGGACTAAGGCGGAAGTGTTGCAGTGTTTTTTGACAGTATTGTTAATAATACCATTAGCTATTATAGAATAGTCTGATATTAACAAGTAAATTGTCAATATCTTTTCTTGAACTATATTAGACTAATGTATATATGCTATATATTTGAGGTATGGCAAATGCACTCTCTATTACGGTGAAAGAATCGCTTAAGGACTTAAGAAGTCTCTTAAAAAAATCTGCAGACCACCACGGTCCGAAAATAAAAATGCTTATTGAGATCAAGCGTTCTGATCGAGCATTAGGCAAGAATGAATTAGCGGAACTGATAGGTGTAAATCACAACAGTATTCAGACATGGCGGACTAAATATCAAAAGGGCGGTATATCCGAATTATTAAAGGATGGTAGAATTGGATTTAAGCCCTCCATAATAAGTAAGTCTGTGCATAAGAAAATTAAATTGAAGCTTTGTTCAGAGGATGCCGCATTTTCAAGCTACAAACAATTACATGCGTGGGTGGAAAATAATTTTATTAAAGGAGTTAATTACAACAGCTTGCGTCATTATGTTAAAAGGCACTTTGGCGCATCGTTAAAAGTACCCCGCAAGAGTCATATTAAAAGGATAAAGAAGCGGTTGCTACTTTTAAAAAAACTTCAAACGAATCTGTAAAGACAAAGTAAAAACCACTATTGGGATGCTATAAAAGCATTAATATTTATTGCAGGATGAGAGTCGATTTGGACTACTCACAAGAACAGGGCGGGTTCTAACAGCAAAGGGGTAAAACCCGTTTGTACTTATCAACACAAATTCGAAAACACATACCTATATGGAGCATTCTCACCAATAAATGGAGATAGCTTTTGTTGGAACTGCCTTATTGTAATACAGATTGCTTTCAATATTTTATTCAAGAAATTATCAAAGCAGAATCCAAAAGAACTTAAACTAATCGTGCTTGACAATGGAGCCTTCCATAAGGCAAAGAAACTAATCATACCCGAGAATATCATTTTAATTTTTCTGCCGCCTTATAGTCCAGAACTAAACCCCGCCGAGAAAATTTGGTGGCAACTCAAACAAGAGTTCGTTTGCAAATCCTTTAATACCATCGATCAATTGGGCAAACACTTAGCCAAGGTTGTGAGGAGAATAATTACAACAAAAACAGTAAAGAAAATTTGTTCCTTCAAATATTTATTATGCTCTTTTTAGACTAAATTATATTGGCTAATGGTATAATTAGCTCAATGTATTGCGCCGTCTTTTGTAAACATAGATTCCATCGGGTGTACAAGGTTAATGGCGTCTCTTTTTTTCAGCTTGTCTGTCTGCACGTACTTTTGTGTGGTAGTTGGCCACCGGTGACCTGCCATCAATTGCACGTCTGACAAGGGAATGCGGTAATAATTTAGCCAGTTTGCAATCACACTGCTGCGTATGGTTTGTGCATTTACTCGTTTCCCTGGAAGCATAGAATCAAAAACTGATAAAGAATGCCTATTTTTCGTTCTATATTTTCTTTTCGCATGATTTGATGTGACCTTGAAAAACCGATTACATTCAAATTAATTTCAGCATCTATTCATCGTATGTGTGAGCAATCATCAAAATTTCATGCAATTATTTTCTGCAGAAATATTTTCATTTCATTCGGGTATGGAGAGAAAAATTCGTTCTCTCCTTATCCGCCGTTCAAGGTGAAAGAACCTGTCTTGATATTTTATTTTCTTGCGGATTTTAGTCTGAGATATTTTTCTGTTTCTGCCAGTTCACGTTCACGTTTAATTTCTTGTTGAAGTTGTTTTTCTGATGGTAAATAAGTTTTGTAACGAGATGCAAAAATTTGTTTACTCTCATTGAGAAGACTATATTTTACCACGGTTTTATTTTTTTCTGTACATAAGATCAGACCAATGGTTGGGTTGTCGTCGTTTTGTTTTACCTTGTCTTCAAAATAGCGAACGTACATATCCATTTGACCGATGTCCTGATGTGTAAGTTCGCCTGTTTTTAAATCAATTACTAAAAAACATTTCAGTATATAATTGTAGAAAACCAAATCAGCATAGAAATGTTTTCCCGGTCCGGCGGTCAGCCGATATTGTCGTGCAACAAAACAAAATCCTTTACCAAGTTCCAGTAAAAATTCTTGTAACTTATCAATGATAGATTGTTCCAGCTCCTGTTCGTAAAAAGCAGCATTTGGTTTCAAATTCAGAAAATCCAGTACGTACGGGTCTTTAATGATGTCTGATGGACGCATCACTTGAGTTTTACTGTCCGCCTCCTTTTTCACCAGGGCTTTTGCTTTTTTAGCTGGAGTCATTATCATGCGATCAAAATACAGGCTGTTCACCTGTCTTTCAAGAGTTCGTGTACTCCAATTTGCATCAATGCATTCATTCATGTAGAAGGTTCTTGCATCTTCAGTTTCTACCTTTAAAAGAAGCCGGTAATGGGTCCAGGATAATTCTGAACGCAGTGCGTTCACTTTTGGCCAGCACAAATAAAACTGTTTCATGTACCACAAATTTCGGTCGTTAAAACCTTTACCGAATTCAACACTCAACCTTAAAGCAAGTTTTTTTATTAGTTCATCACCGTAATCCGCTCGCTTTTTTCCCTTCTGCTCTTCAACAACTATGAGTTTTCCAATTTGCCAATAGGCTTGAACCATTGCAAAGTTTGCAGCCCGATAGACATTGCCTCTTGCCTGATCAATTATTTGTTTAACTGATTTATACAACTTGTCCACTGGTGTTGTCGGTGATTTTTTATTAGTCATGAATTTATTTTTTTTGACATTTAACGAGATGAACATTGGTCATGTTAAAATAACTGAATGCACCTTTTTAGCAATCAAAGATAAACCCAAGTGAATACAGATGAACCCGTTATGAAATAAATTTCTGGAGACGATGCCGGATGTTGTGGGGCAGTTTAGTAAGTATCGAAAAAACCACCACTCAAAATTTCACCAGTATTTATAAAAGCTTGCGGCATGTTTTGGTTTTTTCAGATAGTGCAAGGTAGGGAAATTTTGGGTACTTTGAAAAGGCAATTAACTTCAAAAATTATTGATGCGTTTGGATGAATATTTGATGGATTTGGGGTTGGAGAAGGATGCCTGCCTGTCTGTTATTAGAATTTATTTATTTCAGCCATGCAGACAGGCAGGGAACCAAAGACCTAGGGCGCAAAAAAGTGAAAATCCCAAAAAACAAAAAAGCCCTTCTTTCGAAAGGCTTGATTTTACTGGTGATCCCGTTTGGATTCGAACCAAAGACCTTCCCGACGAAAAGTCGGGATGCTCTATCCGCTTCGACAAAAAAAAGAGCGAGATTGCTCTCACTCTACTTTGTGATCCCGTTTGGATTCGAACCAAAGACCTTCCCGACGAAAAGTCGGGATGCTCTATCCGCTTCGACAAAAAAAAGAGCGAGATTGCTCTCACTCTACTTTGTGATCCCGTTTGGATTCGAACCAAAGACCTTCCCGACGAAAAGTCGGGATGCTCTATCCGCTTCGACAAAAAAAAGAGCGAGATTGCTCTCACTCTTTTTTGTGTGATCCCGTTTGGATTCGAACCAAAGACCTTCCCGACGAAAAGTCGGGGATGCTCTATCCGCTTCGACAAAAAAAGAGCAAGATTGCTCTCACTCTTTTGTGTGATCCCGTTTGATTCGAACCAGAAAGACCTTCCTGACGAAAAGTCGGGATGCTCTATCCGCTTCGACAAAAAAAGAGCAAGATTGCTCTCACTTTTGGTGATCCCGTTTGGATTCGAACCAAAGACCTTCCCGACGAAAAGTCGGGATGCTCTATCCGCTTCGACAAAAAAAAAGAGCAAGATTGCTCTCACTCTTTCGTGTGATCCCGTTTGGATTCGAACCAAAGACCTTCCCGACGAAAAGTCGGGATGCTCTATCCGCTTCGACAAAAAAAAGAGCAAGATTGCTCTCACTCTTTCGTGTGATCCCGTTTGGATTCGAACCAAAGACCTTCCCGACGAAAAGTCGGGATGCTCTATCCGCTTCGACAAAAAAAAGAGCGAGATTGCTCTCACTCTACTTTGTGATCCCGTTTGGATTCGAACCAAAGACCTTCCCGACGAAAAGTCGGGATGCTCTATCCGCTTCGACAAAAAAAAAGAGCAAGATTGCTCTCACTCTTTTTTGTGTGATCCCGTTTGGATTCGAACCAAAGACCTTCCCGACGAAAAGTCGGGATGCTCTATCCGCTTCGACAAAAAAAAGAGCGAGATTGCTCTCACTCTACTTTGTGATCCCGTTTGGATTCGAACCAAAGACCTACTGCTTAGAAGGCAGTTGCTCTATCCAGCTGAGCTACGGGACCTAGTATTAAAAAAATAAAGGAGATGAAACTCATCTCCTTGTCGGGGTGGCAAGATTCGAACTTGCGACCTCCTGGTCCCAAACCAGGCGCGATAACCGGGCTACGCTACACCCCGAAGCCTTAAAGGCGGTGCAAAGATAATCAGAATTTATTCTCTGCAATATTTCAATTAATTTTATCAAATCTTTTTCTGATTTAATCTGATAAAACATCTGCGGAGAGACAGGGATTCGAACCCTGGCACCGGTTTCCCGGTGACAGTTTAGCAAACTGCTCCTTTAACCACTCAGGCACCTCTCCAATATTTGTATTCCGAAAAATACGGGCGCAAATATATAAATTTAACCTTAATTGCCCGAAAAGAATAGTAATTTTTTACTCAACGCTCAATCAATACAGTATCAAGAACCAATTGCTGTGGTTGATGCTCTTCTGCATGATCTAACCTGTGTATGAGCATAGAAACAGCTTTTTTCCCCATCTCTTCTAGGGGTTGTGCAATGGAAGAAATTTTTGGAGAAACGATATCAAAAACCTCAATATCATCAAAGCTGATAATACGTAATTTGAAAGAATCGTGTTGTGAAGATAGTTCTCTGAGTAATGCTTTGGCAACATTATTATTCACACAAAACACGCTATCATAATCCATGTTTTTCAATTCTGCCAGTGCAGTTGCAACTCCATCTTGAATATTGTCGTGAGGAATTTGAAATAATTTAGCATCTGTAGCATTTTTAAGCGCACCTAAATAACCCTGAATACGCTCAGCAATTGAACTGACATAAACTGGAGAAATAGTAAAGCAAACAGGTTTGGTACAACCTTTACTATACAAAAACTCAACGGCTTTTGCGGCACCTTTTTTATTTGCAACACTGATGCTGTCTACATTAAAATCATCAAAAACACGGTCAATCAATATGAGTGGAAAATCATTCATTCTTAGACTTTCAATTTCATTTTTGTCATCAAAAGAAGATGCAAGAATCAGCCCGTCAATATTCCGGTTAATTAAGTCACTGATTAATTTCTTTTCTTTTTGAGCATCTTCATAGGTGTTAGAAATGATGAGATTGTAACCGCGCGTGTAAGCCTCTTGCTCCATTGCTTTACACAATTTTGCGTAAAACAAATTGGAAATATCCGGCACAATTACACCTAAGGTATTAGTGCGTCCAATACGCAAACCACGTGCATATTGATTGGGAATGTAGTTTAACTCTTTTGCTTTGAGTTTAACCTTTTCCTGGGTATTACGATTAATACCACGTTCATCACCTTTGCCATTGAGTACAAGGGAAACCAATGCCTTGGATACACCCAAACTTTCGGCAATATCTTTCAAAGAAGCCTTCTTCATAGGGACTGTTTAATTCTACCTTGGGTGACACTAATATAACTAAATCTTTTAGAAATAACCACTTTCTAAATGAAATATTCAAACGATTCAAGTAAAACAAGACAAAGATATTGGTATGACATGACCCGTAAAATCTTGTCATTCAGCCCGGCATCAAGGTTTGAAGCAATGATATAGAGAATAAAAAATCCCTTAATAAAAATTTCTTGCACAAGGCTCAAACTGGTAAAAAGAAAACAAAAGCAAGCAAGAATCAAAATTAACTCTAGAAAAAAAATGAAAGGCTTTTGTAAAATCTTGTATTGATAAAAGACAGAAATGATGAGAAAAACAAAAAACACCAAAAAAGTAAGCCATGAAAAAAAAGTTGAACGTGAAATTTCAGCGAACGCACTTGAAACATCTCGCTCAATCCAAGACAAGATAAACTCGTCTGTTATAGCATAGGCAGTGAGAGCGAATAAATAAAAGATCAGCAACCACTTATTGCGCTGAGAAAAATTTAAGACAAGAAAAATCATTGCCAAAATGAGCAATATGGGTTTAGTAAGAATGAGCGGTGCAATGAGAGAGCCGGACTGAAAATAGGTAGTGAGTCCAAAAATTAAATACGTAAGAAAAACGATGACAACAATTCTAAGTTCGCGCTCCATTATTTTTCAGCCAGCACTGCATCTATGAATTCAAAAGTAGAAAGCACAACAGGTTTACCATCTACAACAGCCACATCATGCTCAAAATGTGCTGATGGCAAACCATCTGCTGTCAGAATGGTCCAGCCATCTTTAAGCTGTTTAATTTTTTCAGTTCCCATATTAATCATGGGCTCAATGGCAATGGTAAGACCGTTTTGAATTTTTTTACCCCACCCTCTTTTACCATAATTAGGCACCTGCGGATCTTCATGCATTTGTTTGCCTAAACCGTGTCCTACCAATTCACGAACTACACCGTAGCCATGTTTCTCAGCATGATTTTGTATTGCCCAGCCAATATCAGAAATGCGATTGCCGGTATGTGTTGCTTCAATTCCAATATCCAAACACTCACGCGTAACTTTGAGTAATTGTTTTACTTCAGGTTTCACCTCCCCTACTTCAAATGTAAAAGCGTGGTCACCGTAGTAACCATTCATTAACACCCCACAGTCAACTGAAACAATATCACCTGACTCAAAGGCTTTGTTAGAAGGAATGCCATGCACAACCTGAGCATTTGGAGAGATACACAAGGTATTTGGAAAATCGTACAAACCAAGAAAACCAGGTACTCCGCCGTGGTCACGAATATACTGTTCAGCCAGTTTATCTAATTGTTTACCGGTTATGCCGGGTTTCAATATTTTGGCAATTTCTCCAAGCGTACGGGACACTAGCTGCGCAGATAAGCGCATCAATTCAATTTCTTCTGCTGATTTATAAATGATCATCGGGCAAAGTTATAAAAAGAAAACCTGCCTGAAAATTCATTCGGGCAGGTTTTCTCAGTAAGACTTGTTCTTTATTTCAAAACTGTTTTTACCAAATCAGATGCTTCTTGCAGAAGTACTGCAGAGTGTACATTTAAGCCTGATGCATCAATCAATGCCTTTGCTTCAGCCGCATTAGTACCTTGCAATCTGACAATAATTGGAACAGGAATACTGCCCATGTTTTTATACGCATCAACAATACCTTGCGCTACACGGTCACAACGCACAATACCTCCAAAAATATTTACCAGAATGGCTTTCACATTCGGATCTTTCAAAATAATACGAAAAGCTTTTTCAACCCTTTCAGCATTGGCTGTTCCACCAACATCTAAAAAGTTAGCCGGGTTACCACCTGATAGTTTAATGATATCCATAGTTGCCATTGCAAGACCGGCACCATTCACCATGCAACCAACATTTCCATCTAGTTTTACATAGTTCAAACCGGCTTCACCTGCTTCAACTTCGGTTGGATCTTCTTCAGTTGTATCACGCATAGCAGCGTAGTCAGGATGACGATCAAGTGAATTATTATCCAATGACACTTTTGCATCTACCGCAATAATTCTATTGTCTGAAGTTTTTAATACCGGATTAATTTCAAACATAGAAGCATCACAGCCAACATACGCATTATACAGTGCAGTCACAAATTTTACCATTTGTTTAAACGCATCGCCGCTGAGACCCAAATTAAAAGCAATTTTACGAGATTGAAATCCTTGCAATCCAACACGTGGATCAACTTCTTCTTTATGTATCAAATGTGGAGTTTCTTCAGCAACCGCTTCAATATCCATACCACCTTCAGTTGAGTAAACGATAATATTGCGCTCTCTTTCACGATCTAACAAAACTGACATATAAAATTCTTTCGGCTCACTGGCACCAGGACCATACACATCTTCAGCCAATAAAATTTTGTTCACTTTTTTACCGTCTTTGCTGGTTTGTTTTGTAACAAGATGTCCGCCTAAAATTCCTTTTACTTTTTCTTCAACTTTATCAAGACCTTTTGCCAGAACCACCCCGTTAGAACCTGTTTCAGTGATTACACCTTTACCACGACCACCGGCGTGAATCTGTGCTTTTACTACAAACCACTCAGTACCGGTTTGTTTATTGAGTTCTTTTGCCTTGGCTACTGACTCTTCAACAGATTCTACAACAATGCCGCGTTGCACAGCCACTCCGTAGCTTTGCAGAATAGATTTTCCCTGATATTCGTGTAAGTTCATGTTTATTGAATTTTGACTGGTAAAATTAATCTTATTCACTAATAAAACAACCCGGGCTAAATTTTATTTACCCATTGAGTTGATAATTTTCCATAATTTTACCTCATAAATCTTTAGTAATGAAGAATCTATTTTTAATACTCATTTTATTAACCATGTATACCATGGGCTATTCACAATACAATGACACGCTATATTACAAATCAGGAAATGTTAAAGCAGTTACCGTGAGACAGCATGATGAAAAGTTCTTGCATTACGAATACCGAGGAAAAAATGGTAAACTGGTTGATAACAAAATTTCTCTCTCAAGTTTAAAATATTTTGTCATTTATGATGAGTATGGTAAACTGGTTTATAATTCAGCTAACCCAAAAAAGAAAGAAGAAAATTCAGAACCCGAATCAGCTCCACATCAAGAATGAATAAAACCCTTGTATTATTAGTTTCCCTTTTTTCTCAACTTGCAGGATATACTCAGGTTTATAATGACACCATGTTTTATAAATCAGGCATGCAAAGGGTGTGCGATATTAAATACTTTGATGACAAAAACGTGACCTACGTTTACACCACAAGCAAGGGTGCAACATCAGAAAACGCGGTTACAACAAAACAACTCAAACGCTATGTTGTATATGATCCAACCGGAGTTTTAGTGTTTGATTCTGCTTTAGAATCAGATTCTTCAAAGGCAATAACAGTGCAACCTGAAGAAGCTTATGTGCGCCCTGATTCTATGTTTGTTTCATCTCATTTACTATCCTTCAATCCTATTTCAGCTGTGATGCTTGGATTGAATGTGAGTTATACCTACCGATTTGGAAAAAACAAATTATTAGGCATTCACATACCGTTGCGTTTGGTGTCTCCACTAATTTCACAAGGAAATCTTGCATTCTATACCGGTATTGGTTTTACTGCATTTATTGTCAACAATGAAAAGTATTCAATGACCTTTGATGTAACACCATCAATTTACGGATTTCCGCTTGACAGTACAGCTCAATCCGCCTTCTCTGTTCCGTTTACCATTGGTTTTGTAAGATACTTCAAACCTCGCTTTGCCATTGATGGGCGTATTGGTTGCGGACCGGGATTCGCCAATGGTGAACTCTTGCCGTTTCCCTTACCGGCTGGCCATGTTGGACTATGTTTTATGCTTGGACCTAAACATCAAATTCAAGTAAGATAAATAAATTCAGCGTGAGGAACAGTGTGAGAGCGATAATTCAGCGTGAGGAACAGTGCGAGAGCGATAATTCAGAGCATCTCAAAAAATAAACAAAAACAACTCGTATAGAATCAGAAAAAAAATCTGCTCCTTGAAAGAAGCAGATCATAATTTTGAATTTATAAATCTAATCAGTTCATGATTTGTTTGTCCCAGGCAGCAATTAGCCTGTCACTTTCACGGATAAACTCATTGTATTCATAAAAACTTTCAGGTGACTCACCTTTTTTTGAAACTAATGCGGCGTATACACTTTGAATTAATCTGAGTATATCAGAATTAATCAAATACTTAGATGTTTCAGGATGCGCATGAAAATTATCATACACAGATCTGATGCTATCCATTTTTACTTTTTCAGTGCGTGAAGGACTTGCTTTCTTAGTCAATGATGAATACAAAGGAAGAAGAACCCTGCTCATGCGCACAAACCGCTGCATCAGGTGGACAGCCGCTACTTTTTCTCCAAAAGTCATACTAACCTCCTTTCTTTATACTTATAACGTAATTTGTTTTCCAATAGTTGGCTGCATGAATCAGACCAAAATGGCAGCAACAAATTAACGCCTTGTCTTCAAACGGTTTATTTGCTTATGGAATGCGTGAAAAATTAATGAACACTTCACTTTCCTCTCGTGGTTTGATAGAATTATATGCAGTTTCAATCACGTTAATTTTAAAGAAAGGTTGAAATAATTTGAGATACTCATCAGTACTTCCGCCAAAAGGTGGTCCGCCTTCAAATGGACGGTTAAATAATACCCCAACTAATTTTCCACCGGGCAACAATAATTCATGACACTTCATCACGTATTCAGCACGCCTTGTAGGTTCAATTGCGCAGAAAAAAGTTTGTTCAAGAATCAAATCAAAACGATTACTCAAGGTAAAAAAATCAACATGAAAAATATGATCAGCCGGAAAACCAGGGTATCTTTTTCTGAATGATTCAACTGCATGTTCTGAAATTTCTGCAATATAGGTATTGGTAAATCCTTGCTTCCAGAGATATTCTGCCTCGTATGCATTTCCGCAACCCGGAATTAAAATTTTCAGATTTTTATTTTGCAATTGATCAATGTATTCTTTCAAAGGAGTTGAGATATCACCAACATCCCAACCGGTTTGATTTTCAGTCCATCGTTTGTCCCAATATTCTTTTTGCATGGTTAATTTTTTTTTGTTAAGACAGATCATTCGTTTATAAAATACTTTTTTTCGTCGGCATCAGGCACAACACAATATCCTTTGCGCAAGCGATGCCTTCTCTTTGCAACCCAGTTATAAAAAGGGTCACGCAAAAAAACCGGCAGAAAATAAAACAGAAACATCCATTTAAATTTCCAGTTTAATCCTCTGCAAATTTGCAAGGCAGCTGCTGATTTTTGATAAAGATGTTCATCTTTCAGAAAATAAATGGTATCCATTGTCACAGATACTTTTTTTTGGCTGAGTAGTTCAACGGCTTTTGGGCTTTGTAAGGGAATAAAATAGAATTCCGTTTTCCTATTTTTAAGAATAAGTTGAACAGATGAATTGCAGAAGCCACAGTCTCCATCATAAAAGACAAGTTGTTTATATGAATAACGTTCTGTCAATTGAATTGTCTAAATTTAGCTTCTCAAAATTACACATTACCACCATGATTTTGGAATGTGTCACTTTAAAAATTGGTAAAAAATGAAGATAGGAATTTTACTTTCAGGTTGCGGCGTTTATGACGGAGCAGAAATACAAGAGACCGTATTGGCCATGCTAGCGATCAAAGAGTCAGGACATGACTACGTATGCATTAGCCTTGATAAACCTCAGCATCATGTTGTGAATCATTTAGACGGAAGCGAGATGCCTGAAAGCCGTAATATGCTTACAGAAGCTGCACGCATTGCGCGCGGAGACATAAAAAACATTACCCAAGTTGACCCTGCTGATATTGATGCACTCGTCATTCCCGGAGGATTTGGTTCAGCAAAAAATTTCACCAAATGGGCATTCGCCGGTCCTGATGGTGACATTCTTCCCGAAGTAAAACTCCTCTTGGTCAACCTGAATAATGTAGGTAAACCTATTTGCGCGTTGTGTGTTAGTCCGGTTGTTGTTGCTAAAGCACTACAAGGCTCATCAGTACACGCTAATATGACCTTAGGATCAGATAAAGAACCTTCACCTTATGACATACCCGGCTTCAGTGCAGGCCTTGAAAAAACCGGTGCAACAACAGCCATGAAAACTGTGCGTGAAGTTTTGGTGGATAGCAAAAACAAAATTGTCACTGCTCCTTGCTACATGATGGATGCAAGCATTATAGAAATCAGAAATAATATCAAAGCAGCCATAGCAGAAATGATCATGCTGGTTTAATTGGCGCTCTGTGAATATTTTTTTCTAGGCGCAGATCGCGGTTTTTTTGTAGGCGCAGATCGCGGTTTTTTTGTAGGCGCAGGTCGCGACCTGCGCCTACAAAAAAAATCGGACCGCGTTTTCTTATTCGACTCTACTTAAAATTCGCCAGTTTTTAGGGTAGAGATTATTACTTCGGTTACCCAAATTTTTAATAAAACCAAGCGGTTGATTTTTATATGAAACCAATTCAAATCCCTTTTCTGAATGGGATGATATTACTGCTTCTTTTTGAAGATAACGCAAAGCATCTTCTTTAGTTAAATCAGTGATTCTGAAAGATTCTTTTGATAACGATGTTGATAATGCCAGTGCGGTATCCGGAACAAAATCATGTCCCTTGATTTCACCCATACACAGCCCGGGATTAATTACATGGAGCCTTTGTACACAATCAGAAATAAAGGCATGATGACTTTTATGAATAGCAAAAAATTGATTTTTAAATTCAATCAGCAAAAAATTGTCAGCATCTTTCAAATAATGCTGCCAGTCAAATTTTGCACTTGCTGCTTTCATCAATTGAACTTTTTGTCTTGATGATTCTTCACTTTTTTTCTGTATCACAGACATAAAAAAACCTTCACTGCGCGTGCGATGGGGCATCATTCGGTAACCAAAAACCTCATCATGTTTTGACTCAAGAACATTCCATTGTTCAGGTAGATTCACTTTCAAAGAAACTCCATCAACATTTGCCAAAAAATTCTGAATATTATATTCATTCTCCTGCACATTATAGGTGCAAGTTGAATAAATGAGCAAGCCATCTTCCTTCAATGACGGCCAAACATCTTCAAGAATTCTATTCTGCCTTGCAGCGCAATGGTTCACGTTTTGTTCACTCCATTCTGAAACGGCATGCGCATGTTTTCTAAACATACCTTCCCCTGAGCAGGGCGCATCAACCAAAATGATATCAAACTGACCTTTGAAAGATGAAAAAGCAGAAGGATCATTTTGCGTAATCAAAAAATTTGATGATCCCCACCGCACTAAATTTTGTTCCAAAGCCTGAATTCTTGAGTGAATTACTTCATTACTCACCAACAAACTATCATCAGAGATTAACGATAGCACATGCGTTGATTTCCCTCCGGGCGATGCGCACAAGTCAAGTACCTTGATAGGTTCAGATAAGTTCACATGTTGTTTCAGCGCCTGTTCAATCAACATGCTGCCCGCCTCTTGCACATAATAAGCACCTGCGTGAAAATCAGGATCAAAAATAAATTTGGGGCGCTGAGTTAAATAAAATCCATTCACACACCAAGGCACCTGTTGGTCAATTTGTAAATCAGAAATTTTATTTGAATTAAGCCGCACACTCACCGGAATTTCTTGCTGAATAGCGTCTGTAAATAGATTCACCTCAGCCTCAGATAAAACAGATGACAAGGATTTAAGAAAAGACTCAGGCAATTGCATAAACAAAATTAGTTATTATCAGAATTGATTCAACAGATGATTTTGAAGATGATGCAAATGGTCAGCATCTGCTCAATAAACTGAGATAAGATATTTTGTATCTTTGCCAACGCATGAAAAAGCTGTACAAGTTTTTACTCAATAAATTACCTCGTCCGTTATTGATACGACTGAGCTACGTATTTCGCCTGTTTGCTCCGCTACTTTACAAAGGCGACAAAGTGGAGTGTCCGGTGTGTGAGCGCAAATTTAGAAAATTTTTATCCTATGGTTCTGACGTGGCACATCGTGAAAATGTACTTTGTCCCTATGATTTAACATTAGAGCGTCACCGGGTAATGTGGCTTTACCTGAAACAAAAAACAGATTTTTTTACCCAACCCGGATTAGCTGTCATGCACATTGCGCCTGAGCAATGCTTTCATAAAAAATTTAAAAAGCAAAAAAATCTCAACTATACAACCGGAGATTTAGTTTCACCCATTGCAGACTTGCATTTTGATTTGCACAACATTCCGCTTCAAGACAATCAATACGATGTCATTTTCTGTAACCACGTGATGGAACATGTGAAGGATGATCTTCAATGCATGAAAGAATTGTATCGTATACTCAAACCGGGCGGATGGGGCATTATGCAAGTTCCTATTGACGCTACCCGAAATGAAACTTACGAAGACTGGAGCATCACATCACCTGAAGAACGTGAAAAACATTTCTGGCAAAAAGATCACGTAAGACTTTATGGCTTGAACTATCCAAAACGTCTTGCAGAGGCTGGTTTTCAAGTTGAAGTGGTTGACTTCAGCAAAGAAATTCCATCGGCGCAATTTGAAAAGTTTCGTATTCCTAAAGAGGAACTTTTGTACGTGGTTAGAAAGAGTGCTTAGGATTCTTTCTTGAATACAGAATAAGGACTAGAGGCACAAGATGCCTTTCGTTTTTCAAGCACAACAGCTATCTCATGTCAATCTAATTTTAATTATCCGAGATGCACTTGTTCAAAATAGAACGATTCACTATCACCTATGCTCATTGCTTCTATATTTGGAAAAACTTACTCGGTAAATGAACCTCATGCGTATGAAAAAACTTAGTACTCTATTATTTTTGATTGGATTTTTAAATTGGTGTTTTGGACAATCTTACGGAGATTCACTCAGCATTAAACCCAGTGCTGTGGTAGACGCCGCAACACCATCTATTACCATCAACTGGCCTGCTGATGCCGATGCAACCAATTTTGTAATTTATCGCAAAGCGAAAGGAGCTACCAGCTGGGGAACCGCGCTGGCAACTTTACCCGGGAGTACTTCAACGTATACTGACTTAAGCGTGAGCATAAATACATTGTATGATTATAAAATTCAAATGACCTCAGGTGCAACACCGGATAAGTATGGTTACCTCTCTTCAGGCATTGAAGTTGTAGCCAATAGCAACCGCGGCATTGCCATTGTAGTTGTGGATGATGCGTATTTGGGAGACAGCGAATTTGAAAGTGCCTTATTTCAATTTACTGATGATTTAGATCGTGATGGTTGGTTTGTAAAAAGATTTTCGTGAATAATGCTGACAATGCGTCAACAGTAAAATCAGAAATTCAAACGGTCTATAATGAAGATCCTTCAAATACAAAAATGCTCATACTGGTTGGTAATGTTGCTGTTCCGCACTCAGGCAATTTAAATCCTGACGGGCATTCAGATCATCAAGGCGCTTGGCCAACTGATTTATTTTATGCAGACATGAATGGAAATTGGACTGATGCCAGCGTAAATAATACCACTTCATCCAATACGTTAAATCACAATATTCCCGGAGATGGAAATACAGATCAATCCTATCTGCCGTCAGATGTTGAATTGCAAACCGGGCGAATTGACTTATCTGATTTACCGGCATTTTCAATCAGTGAAAAAGATTTATTGATACGTTATTTTCAGAAAGACCATTTATACAAAACAGGACAACTCATTGTGGGCGAGCAAGCCTTGATTGATGATAATTTCACCTCGTATGCAGAAGGATTTTCACAAAGTGGATACAATAATTTTACAACGATGTTTGGTAATGCAAACGTTGTGATGAATGATTATTTTACACAAACCAGTTTTAATACCTCAACAACCGGCACCTATCTATGGTCTTATGGTTGCGGAGGAGGAACATACAACAGCGCCGGCGGAATTGGTTCTGCAACAAATTTTGCAGCAGATTCTCTCAGTGCAGTTTTTACTATGCTATTCGGATCTTATTTCGGTGATTGGGATTATTCCAACGCATTTTTGCGCGCACCCCTTGCACAAGGTTATACGCTAACAAATTGTTGGGCCGGTCGGCCGTGTTGGTATTTTAATCACATGTCCATGGGTGAAAATATTGGATACTCAACCCGTTTGTCTCAAAACAATTCGTCACTTTATTTTTCAAGTACCATTGGTGGACTTGCCCGCATGATCAGCATTAATTTAATGGGTGACCCATCATTGAGAATGTTCTATATACAACCTCCAGTCAACCTGACTGTAAATTCAACAGGCAATTCAGTTGCGCTAAATTGGACAGCAGGTGGCTCAGAAATTGGGTACAATATTTATCGCAGATATGCTGACTCAACCCAGTATGAAAAATTAAATTCAAGTCTGATTACCGCAACCAATTATACTGACAATTCACTTAATCAGGCAGGCACAGTGTATTATTATGTAAAGGCTGTTGAAATGAAAATAACGGCATCAGGCTCATACGAAAACGAATCTATTGGTGCTAAAGACAGTGCCATCAGTACGGTTTCAATTGTTGAAGAACATACGGTTGAACTTTTACTCTACCCTAACCCAACCTCAGCCTATCTGAGAATTGAAAATCAAGAAAATTTAATCGGGCTGAATTATACTATAACAGATCAAACAGGTAAAATTGTACTAAACGGAAAATTGAATAATCAAAGCATTGATGTGCGTACTCTACCTGCAGGAGTTTATGTGTTTACCTTGTCAGAAGCAGCATTGAAAGCTGTCTATTTTACGAAGATGTGATTATCCGCCAAACGACTTGTAAAACGAATTGCTTTCTTTTATTTTTTTTCGGGTTGACCTGATTTTGGCAAACTCTTTCTCAAAATTTCCTTCAAAATTGGACTTTAATTGAGCGTGTCCAAGTTCTTCCATGCAATATAAAAAGTAAAACAGAATATTTTTTCTGCCTAAAGCTTTTTCATCTACATGGCTATATAACAACCAATACAATTGTCCGGCAAAGGCATATTGTTCAAGATCAAATGCGGCATCAGCATACGCTACTAAATCTGAAATCAGTTTATCAGATTCAGAAAACAGGGATGATAATGACATGCGCAGATACATCTCATATCCATCATTGCTGTTGCCTGCGTGTGCACAATATGGGTATAGAGGATCTGCTCCATAGATTTCTGATTTATGGAGATTCCAGAAATATCCTACAGAATCCATTGAGTGAAGTGAAGATTCAGAATAATAGTACTCATAGTTCAGCCATGCGTTATAAGGGAAATCCACTTTCAATTTTTTATAATGTTCCACAGCTTCGGAATATTTTTTTTCATCATGAAATGCAATGCCCTTTTTCACTTCTGCAGCAATGGAATTGTCTAACACATTCAAATAATCATTTAGTGGGGAGTACAAAATTTTTGCAACTGAACCTTTACCTGAAAATAAATTGGTCACGAATAAAAACTTGCCGGCATAGTCAAACCGGCCTTCACGTATCAACAGACAAACTTTGACAAAAGGAATAACCATATTAAATCTTTCCATCTCCAAAGATGCCCTCCAATAGTTGAAATTTGCATCAGTCAGATCAAAAACACTTTTTGATAAATATTCTTTCTCAGTTAAAAATTCTCCTACTGATTTAACACCGGCAAATTTTTTGTCTACATCATGCGTAAAAAAGGCAAATAGAGGAAGGACATCTTCACTTACCCAACGAATCAATTCATCTCGCTGTTCAACCAAACTTAACTTTTTAAACTCTTTCAAATCTGCTTTGTTGGGAGAAAGCAATTCAGGCTCAAAGTCAATTTTTGAATTTTGACAACCACCATTAATCGTTGCCATACAAATAAATGAATATCTATAGCGGTCTGTTCTCAAATTCTTCAATTCAGACAGTTCTGTTTCAACAAATGCCAATAAAGAATCAGACTGTTTTGGGCGACTGGAAAATTCAATCCCCAGATCTTTATTATGACTTATCGTGAATTGACAATTCAACTGATAATCACCTTGCGTCTTTTCTAAGGTCTCAGTAAATTTGCTATTGATTTGCTTCACCGCTGCCAACAAATTATCTCGCTTCATGCAGCCATCTGCAATGATATCTTCATCTAATAGTTGTAAAATAACTTCAACTTTTGATTGACAGAATAAAACACTATTTGATATTGAAAAAGTAACTAATAGAAAAGCAAGTAGTAGGCGCATAGATATTAATTTGGATTTTAAGACAATAACATGATTGACGGGAAAGTTAATCAAATAATTGAAACCTGATAGTGAGGAATCTACATATCCTTCTCTCTATTTAATGAGGTTTATAGAATTTTTAATTTCACAATACAATATTTACACAACTGCGGCGTTTTACTATAAAAACCAAAATTTGCCTATGCAAAAAACTTACACCTTTGATTTTACAACTTCACCTAAAAACAAACAAAAAAAAGAAACCGGATTAAAAGCAGAAGTACTCAACAACATTCTGAACTTTTCACGGTCTCTTGAAGTTTTAAAAGCATCTGTTTCGGGAGCAACCGGAACACCAAATGTTGAGATTGTGTTAAACTAAAAAAAATCCCCCGCTCAAACTGAACGGGAGATTTTTATTATTGCTCAAATCTTATAAAGGACTACGCATAAAAGTAGTGGCGCAACCTTGATTAAAAGTACTGAACTTAAAAGTGCCCACTAAGCGGGACAAAAACTTTTTTGATATCCCGATAATTATCAGGGCTGTGTTTAAAATTTTTGTTGAACGCAAGCGATTAAAAAAAACAGAAAGTGAGAGGACTAAAAGCGCTATTACTTTTCAGCGCGAGGTGTTATGGGTGGTTATTACTTCAATCTACTTTTCAGGTCCATTCGCTCATGCAGAATTCTAGATATCTCAATTGATTTGTCAGTCATTTCCCGGTAAAAAATTATGTGCTTGTTTGTTTTCAATCCTTTTAATTCCGGATAGACTTCATAATATTCTTTTCCTTTAAATGGGTCTTTTGCAATTTCTGAACAAGCTTGAATAATTAATTGGTAATATTTTTCGGCTTGTTTTTCAGACCAAATCTTCTTTGTGTAGTCCCAAATTTCGGTAAGGTCTTTTACAGCACTGTTCGTGAATCTATATTTTGCCATTTACTTTTTTTTCTTTTTCAACATTTTTAAGTGTTGGTCCGGATCGAAGTCTTTGGCAAGTCCACTATTGATTCCTTGTTCAATTGCATTTCGAAGAGCAATAACTTTTCTTTCCTCTTCTTCCAACAATCTAAGTCCTGCTCGAACTATTTCGCTGGCGTTTTTATATCTGCCTTCTCTTAAGATACTCTGTATAAAGTCATCAAAGTAGTCTCCTAAAGTTATTGATGTATTCTTACTCATAATAAAGATTTTTGTAAAAATACCAAATATTGGTATTATTTCAAGTTCTATTCTGAGAAAATTTCTTGCATTTGAATCAATCCCACGAATCTTTTATTTTCAATGGTCGTATGGAATTCCGTATAAAATTTATAAATAACCGGTGGGTTAAAAGGTTAAATCTTATAGGTCATTTCATAAACTTATCGTACACCACGTGTTGCTCATCACATTCAGTACAGAGTTCAGATTTTTTCAAAGTACCATTTGCGGTGCCAGTCATTACATCTCCCCAATCAGGGAAATCATCCTGTTTGAATTTGCTTATTTCTTCACGTAAAGCACCAACGAAACTGCAGGTGAAAAAGCCGCCGTTGTTCATGGTGCACCATGAGTATTCTCCTTTGCTTGCACCGGCTGCAATGATATCTCCGTCAGAAACCAGGAACAGTTGTTTTAATTTTTCATAATCAGGATCAACGCTAGAACGAGAATTCATAAAGCTACTACCCACTGATCTTGAAAATCCGATATCACTATTACAGCAGTCACCTAATACAATATTTAAGCGTGCACCTTTTTTTACAATTTCATCAAATACCTGTTTCAAATTCATGGTTGCATTGTCATCTATAGATTGATATTCACTATAGCGCATGTCTAACTGCGGATATTTTTCAGTTTGGTTTGAGAAACGGTAACCATGACCTGAATACATGAAGATGACAATATCATTTGGCCCCGGAGCAAAGCTATACATGTAAGTTTCAACATTTTTTTTAGTGAAATTTTTATCTTGAATCACCATCTTATTCATCTCTATACCTAATACCTCAGAAATGCCTGTTACTTCACCTACCATATTATTCAAATCAACCAGGGTAGATGTTCCAATATCAGAAATGAGGGTGTTGGCAACAATAATCAAATGCAGTTTTGCGGGTTGGTTGCCGTAAGCTCCACCCGAATTAGTATTTGTGTTGGTATTTGTGTTGGTATTATCGTTTGTTGTGGTAGAAGTATTGCTACCCGTGTTTGATCCGTTAGAAACTAATGTACCTCCGTGGTTATTGCTGCTGTTGTTGTTACTGTTGTTGCTATTGCTACCATTGCTAAAAGAAGAATTTCCACTGCTGTTGTTTGAATTATTAGTAGAACCATTGCTGAAACTTGAGTTGTAGCCGTTACCATTGCCTGAACTATTTCCTGATCCGTTATTGAAACTTGAATTTGATCCGCTGTTATTTGAGTTGGAATTATTGTTTGAATCATTCGCCTGATCTTGACCGGCACTTAAGAGCACTTTATAATCTGCTTCATCCGTATAATAGAAAAATTGCAGGTACTCAGCATTCAGCCAGTTCATGTCAACCTCAACAAATTCAGGCTCAATAATATTTTCATATCGCTCAGCTTCCAAATCACTGTCAGAAATGATAAAAGGGCCAACCCACTCTTTGGTAGTTTCATCTTTGTACCAGAATAAGTGATCAGGATCCCATTCATCATCCGTTTGGTTTTGAACAAACTCTGATGATGTGGCAACCATGGTAATCACATCACCTGACTCATCAACTGAGTATTGATATTCTGAATGAACAACATTATACTCGTTATTTGCACTGTAATAACCGGTACGCATGTACACGTCATCTTCAGAAAAGAAAACCATGAAACCGAAATATTCTGTTCCTCCATTTGTCCAGCGGATATCGTAAAGATTTTGTGAACGCCCGGTAAGGCCAACAAGAATTAACGCGTAAAGTATTAATTTTTTCATAGGGATTAATGTATTGCTCAGCAAGCTGAAACTCTTTTCAGACACTAAATTAGAAAAAATCCAGGTCTCAGCCTAAAGAGTGTTCAAAATTTGTGTGTATCAAGTTGGTAAACAATTTTTAAGCCAAATTCTGAATGCTTGGTTTAAGTCCTGACAACACGCATCAAATGCGAATTCCGATGAAACAAATATCATCCACTTGTTCTAATTCACCTTTCCAAGATTCATAGCCATTGAGCAATGCTTTGTTTTGAATTAGCATAGCGTGTGATGCATGTGTAAAAAGAATTTCTTTGATTTGAGCGTATTTGAATTTTTTTCCTTTCGGCCCCCCAAATTGGTCAGCCAAACCATCACTAAAAAGATAGAGTTGATCATTTTTTTCAAGAGCGAAGCGAATCAGGTTAAAAGGTTTTGCTTTAGAGAACCTGCCAATGGGTTGTTTATCTGCTTTGAGTTCGTAAAAAGTAAGACCTTTTTCATCAATCAAAGCGGTTTCAATGCGCTCAGCTACGTTATCATTTCGCAATCCATGTCTTATCAAATACAAATTATTATTGGCTCCGGCGTACTGCAGCAAATTGGTTTTGGTATTCACATGAATGAGAGAAATATCCATACCATCCTTTACTTCACTTCCACTTTTATCAAAAGTTTCAATGACAAGATCACGGGTTTTGTTGAGCACCAAATCAGGTTGCTGCAAACCAAATTCTAGCACAGCCCTATTCATTGCATTGTGACAAACCACGCTCACCATGGCGCCCGGCACGCCATGTCCGGTGCAATCAGCCACTGCAAGTAAAATATCATCCCCTGTTTGATGATACCAGAAAAAATCTCCGCTCACCACATTTTTGGGTTGATACCATACAAAAGCATCTGAAAAAGAATTTGAAATCAAATCAGCCGGTGGCAAAATGGCTTGCTGAATTCGCTTAGCATAGGTAATACTGTCTGATATTTCTTTGTAAGTTTCTTCTAAAATATGGTGTTGCTTTTCAATTTTTTGTTTTTGATTTTCTACTTCATTTTTCTGCTGTTGTATCAATTCATTATCTCGTTGTTTTCTCCGGTAATTCCGCACTGAAATATATACCAGATATACCATGAGTACAAGACCAATAATTAACGAGTAACTAAGCATGCGCTCTTTACTAATCTCTGCATCTCGCTGGCTAATCTGCAAATCTTTTACGGCTTGCTCTTTTTGATGCTGCAAGGTTTTTTTCAAGGTTTCTTTTTCAAATTCGTAGCGCAGACTTTGAGACAACATAGCTCTTTCATTGTTGTCATTATAAATACTGTCACTCATTTGAACTTGAATCTCAAAATAAAAGAGTGCATTTTTATAATCATTTTTTCTTTTATAAATATTGGTTAGAGATGCTGCGGCATTTTGAATATCTATAGGAAAACCGAGTTCAGACGCAAGTTCAAAACTGCGCTTGGCATAGTCAAACGCTTTGTCAATATTATTTAGTGCAAAATAAACGCGTGAAATATTATTCAGAGAAAATGAAGCCCCGGTATATTCACCATTGATTATTCTAATATCATAGGCGCGGGTATAAAAATCAATTGCTTTTGCTTCATATCCTTCAGTAAAATAAACACCGGCAATATTGTCATACGCAATAGCCATGCTGCGCCTATCATCAAGTTCACGGGCAATGCGCAAACTTTTTTCAAAGCAATCAAGCGCTTCAAAAATTCGTCCTTTATCTTTATAAATAGTTCCAATATTATTTAGTGATACTGCAATCCCTTCTTGATCACCAATAATTTTTTTTAGTCGCAAACTTTCATTGTGATAATACATGGCTTTTGATGTATCACCTTGTGCACTGTACAAAACACCCAGATTATTGAAACTGCTGGCAGCTCCTTCTCTATCGCCAATTTGCTCATAAATGCGCAAGGCTTGATGGTAATAATTCAAGGCAACAGGTACGTTGCTGATATTATCTGCTATGTATCCCAAATTACTGATTGACCCGGCTAGCAGTGAAGCGTACTTTTTTGAAGTCAGTGGATTTCTTTCCAACTTCAAATGATATGACGCCTGATCATAAACCATTTGGTTGTACTGCGGCCATAAAAACTCTTCCCAGCATTGATCAACAATATGCTCCAATAAACTCAGCCTTGTTGTATCATCTTGGGCGTTGTGATAAAGCGTGAATGAAGTATCTAAAAGAGTTCTGGTTTCTTCTGAAATTGCTGTCAGATCTAATGAATCAACAAGGTAAAATGATTGATCACCAAAAGATTGAGCCCATAATTTTTGATTCAGCGCAGACAGGCTAATCACCAGAATACTGCTGATCAAAAAACTTTTAATCCTCGTTAAAAAAGGGTTCACTGCATTCACGTATTATTCGCTGATTACGCTAAAATAACCGAATTAAACGAATATCAGTTGAGATTCCTTGTTGATTGATACAAGATGACTATGACTAAACGCTGTTTAAGGCTGCATGTCAACCAGTTTGACTAATAAAATAGTGGTTCGGTTTTTTTTGAGAATGGTTATTTCATATCCATCTGCGGTGAATTTTTCATTCACAGCGGGTATACGTCCGCATTTGTCAATGATGTAACCGGCAAGCGTGTTATACTCGTCTTTCTTTTCAATATTTCGCGGTATTAAATCATTGATATCATCAATACTTGCAGAGGCAAGCACCTGAAATGTTTTGTCAGCAGTTTGCTCAACAAAAGGAATTTCATTGTCGGTTTCATCTTGTATTTCACCAACAAGCTCTTCCAAAATATCTTCCATGGTGACAATACCTAATGTACCACCATATTCATCAACCACCACGGCCATTTGCTGATGCTTTTGCTGAAACTCTTTCAACAAGGTTCCTATACGTTTGTTTTGTGGAATGATGATGATGGGTGTAATCATGCTTCGCAAATTCACCTTTCCTCCTTTTCGCATGGCAAGCAGAATATCTTTCAAATGCACAATACCCGTTACGTGATCCAAATTATCTTCAAAACAAGGAATGCGTGAAAAACGTTCATCAATAATTTTCTCCAGTATCTCTTCATTATAATCATTCAAATCAACAGCCACTACTTTTGTACGCGGCACCATCACTTCTTCAGCCGTGCGTTCTGAAAATTCAAAGGCATTTTTTATAATGTCGTAATCCGTTTCACCAATCTCACCACTCTCTTTACCCAGCTTAACCAGATATTTTAATTCGTCACTGCTGTGTACGTCATTTCCGTGACTTGATGTGATGCCAAGCATTTTAAGAATGAGATTTGCAATGCCATTCAATATCCAGATAAAGGGTCTGAAGATGATATAGAAAAATTGTAAAGGATAAGATAAAGCAAGGGTTGTTCCTTCAGAACGCTGAATTGCAATTGACTTAGGTGCCAGCTCACCAAACACAATATGCAATACCGTGATAATAGCAAAAGCAATAGGCAAAGCAATGGCGTGAGCGGTATCATGGCTCAGTTCCACATCAAACCAATGCATCACACTAATAATCATTTTAGAGACAACTGGTTCTCCAATCCAACCTAAAGCAAGACTTGCAAGCGTAATACCTAATTGCGTTGCTGCCAGATACCCGTCAAGATGAGTAACGATATGCTTGGATAAAACAGCGAAACGATTTCCGTTTTTAATGTGAACTTCAAGCTGAGATGCCCTCACTTTTACAATAGCGAATTCAGCCGCAACAAAAAAGCCATTCATGAAAACCAACAGAAGGGTAATGAAAATATCAAGTGCCATAGCGGCACAAAGTTACAATTTGTAGAGGATATCTTGAAAAAAGTGCTTAAATAGCTGATTGTAGAGACATCACAGTGATGTGCTTCGGTAACAAAAAACTTGAATTTGTAATAAACTACTCATCAATAAATTTTAGAGTTACCTAGGTGACCCCAAGCAAAATTTCCTTGCTCATTTTTCAAGTAAACAAAACCACCTGGTAACACTTGAATGCATGTGCATGAATTAGCAAAAACTGGTTTACCATCAAAATCATGAATACCTGATGCATTAGAACTTTTCCATGAAAAAACTTCAAATTCTGGTATTATTTCACATTGATTCAAATCAGACATAATTACCTCATTCTTGAGTATATTTACAATGGTCCTCCCGTTTCCGTTTTCATAAACTAATATTTCCTGAAATGCATTCACAAAACTATTATTTTCAAACGAAATTACTTCATTCGTAGCGCGCTTGACAACATGAATTCCATTACTGCTTGCAATATAAATATAATGATCATCAACATGAGCTATTTGGTAATAATATGCAGAAGATGAAAAACGAATAATTTCTCTTGATTGCGCAAAATCATAGACACATAAATTATTTTGACCACGGTGATAAGCTAAAAGTATTCCTGAGCTGTCAAAATCCTCCATCTTGCTGGCATGAATTGTTTGGATCAATCTGAAGTCATGATCAAACATATACAACGAGTCAAGCATATCTCCTGCAAAAGCATAACCTTGTTCAAATCCACGAGCGTAGCGAAAATGCTCCTTAAAAACGAAGTTACCCGTCTGATCAATAAAATTTTTTTCATCAGATTGCGGGATGGAATATTGAGCCACTTTTTCCCAGACCGGATCTATATATACCAAAGCATAATTATAATTAAATCCAGATACCGGTACAACAGTTTTATCAAGAATTATGTTACCATTTTTCCCCTCAATGAAAAATGTTCCACCCTTTACGTTCATTCCTTCATTTTCAATTTTCCCTTTTTCATTTATCAAAACAACATCAGACTGGGTTGAAGTAAAAATATTTCTTCCATTCTGCTGATTGACGACAGCTGTTGATGGATTAAGTATATCAACTTCAGGTTTTGTTTTTTGAACTTCAATGGTCAACAAATGAATGTACAAATAGTTTAACTTTTGATCTTCATCAAAACAAGCAAGCTTCACCCAACCGCTGGCGTCGTGAATAGTAGCATGATGTACACCTGAATAATTTTGAATTTTTGTAAACTCACGCACTTCATTACCTTGTTCATCTATGATACACCAATAACCACTGCGTTCATCCGTTGATTTATACACCAGGGCATGATGATTATAAAATGGAAACGCTGCACCATACAAATGATTAATTACCACTTGTCCGGTAGGATCACAAAATCCCCATTTATTATCCGTTTGACACGGGATTAGAAAATCTTGCGCTGAAACTACACCTGACAAGAGACACAACAGGTAAATGAGCAAACTATTTTTCATATTTTTCATACTTTTCAATCAATCTAAAACAACCTTACCACTTTCAATATCAAAAACCAGAACAGGAAAATTATCTGTACTCTTTTTTGCAAATCCTGTTCCTACAGCCAGAAATTTTCCGTCAATAGAAACGGATAGGCTTTCAGGATATCTATCTAACGAAGCAAATTTTTCAATCACACCCACATCATCTTTGAGAGTATAAATTTTCATGTCCAAAGCTGCAATGAAAAGCGTTTTGAGCACAGGAGAATAAGCAATAGCCCTAACCCCTCCTGAAATTGGTGAGGCACCAAATCCGATTAATTGATTATTTACTAGATAACGACTTATTTCTTTTCCACCTGTACCTGAATTGCTCTTTCCTCCTACATACAAATATTCGTCACCGGCTGCTATGCAAACCGCTGAAGAAATATCGCTGTGTACCTTTGTAATATTGAAGCGGGTAATCTCACTAAAATTTTCGCACGAAAACTGAATTATATCAACGCCGTTACTCAGCACATAAAGATATCTACTGTCAGATGATGCAGAAAAAACCAAGGCGTTATTGAAAAATTTGTGTTTTTTATTACTCAAATTTTCAATAGCCGAAAAATCATGGAGGTTAATTGCATGCAACCATGCTTCGCTTTGAGATGTGCGCAAACGACAGAACAAATATTTTCCATCAGGTGTAACCACATAAGGCCCATCAAGTTTTTTTTCGCTGTCAATCGTGTCTGTTACAACAAAAGTTTCATCATCCATCAAATAAACACCATCTGCTCCGGCTATCAAGATTTTATTTTTTTCAGTCAACCAATAAACCAAACTCGCATTCATATTGATGGTAGTACTCCTTTTACTTGTAGTCATATCCCAAACGATGGTTTCAGTACCTGACGCAGAAATCAGTTTTGTACCTGAATCATTGAACGCTAAACTCACAACTTTTCCGTTATGTGCGGTTTGGGCAAATACACCACTATAATACAAACAAACAAACAGCAATATAACAATTCTCATATCTTACTTTTTTTTGGGGCTATTACATTCTAATCATATAACCAAGTTTAAAATCAAACCTATTCAACTTGCTTTCAGGAATGGCTTCATTCTCAGCGATGAATTTCATGTGCATGTAGTCAAATCCCACAAAAAAACCGACTTTTGTTATAAGTTCAGTTCTGTTATACAAGTAACTTGATTTATCACCCAGTGATCCATTTGTCCGAGCAAAAGGAAAATCAAAACCGGATAAATTTCTGATCAATAAATTATCAGTTAGTAAATAATCAACTTTAAGAAGTGGACCCAAACACCACGTAAAGGCTCGTTGACCATTAAACACATACCAATAACCATCACTTGCCAAACCGGGAGTTATTAAAATTTTATCATTAGACACAATATTTAACCCCCATTTTAACTCAAACACACTGCTGGTGTAGCCTCCGTTCAAATAATCTGTTGTTCCGCCAATCTCTTTAGCCAGCATCCACCAAATATCACCAATCACTCTCATGTTGCCGTTAAAATACGACTTGAATTTCTCAGAACCACCCAAAGTAAAATCAAAAAGATTGACAGAAATAAAATGCACCTTGCTTGATTGACTAATGTTATCAGCCTTTATTTTACTGTAGACAAGTGACACATTATATCTTGATTGATAAAAATCATCATCAATTTGTGCGTTGACAAGATTGAAGAAAAAAAGAAGCATAATAGCGCATGAAATATTTTTGACCATACAATTCGGTTTAACACGAGCCAAAATTCTTCAATCAGTTGTAGATTGAAAATAGTACAGATGTACCTGTAGATGGCTTTCAATATCTGAATATCTTTGGGATGCTCATTATGTTGGTACAATTTTCAAATCGTCTGACTTTATTACTTTGCTCATTAGGCACGTGGTTTACTCATGCCCAATCCTTAGATTTAGTTTTACATCAGGCAGTTGAATACTACACAAATAATGATTACGCCAAAGCACATGAGAAATATTTGAATGTGTTACAATTAGCTGAAGTTGAAAACAAGCCTGCCATGATGGTTCAAGCATCCATGTCTTTGGCAAAATGCCATTACTATTTATATGATCATGAATCTGCTTTCAAATGGACTTATCATGCGCTGGAATTGATCAACAAAAATAATTTAGATTCTTTGCGTGCTGGCACCTACTATTTTTTAGGTGCACTTTATATTGAAGATGAAAATATAGATTCGGCTGAGAAGTATAGCTTCAGTGCCATTCAACTAATGACCATCGAAAATAATTATGTTGGGCTATCTAAAACATATTCAACTTTGGCAGAGCTTTACATGAATACCACCAATAATTATAATCAAATTGAACAGATGATTGCTAGCGCCGAACACTATGGCAACTTGTCAAAAGATAAAAATGTGATGGCATTTGCAGCCAGTAAAAGTTATAATTACAATTTCTTCATAAAAAAGAATTACCCTGAAGCACTGAATCATATTAATAGAGCTGAAAAACTATATCTTGAAAGCAATAATAGAGAAGCTATTTTAAATACTTACAGAGGAAAAGCAGAATGCCTGATTATGCTCGGCGATACTACTGCACGGAGGTATATGTTGCGCTGGTTTGAATTCAAAGACTCTGTTTTGCAAGCAGAAAAATCAGAACACATTGCCAAATTTGAGACACTTTACCAAACGGAAAAAAAAGAACAACAAAACAAAATACTCAGCTCGCAAAATCAAGTTAATCTGCTGAAAATTGAATCTAAAAATCGGGCAATTATCCTGATTGCATTTATCGCTATACTCCTTACCTTAGTATCATTGCTTGTGATTGTAAGAATTAATTTAAAAAGAAAAAAACAAGAATTAAAACTGCTTCAAAACCTGCAACAAGATAGAGAACGCATTGCTCGTGACTTACATGACAATATTGGCGGAAAACTCTCATTCATTGTTTATTCTCTTGATGGTTTTGAAGAAAATGACAAAACCAAAAGAGCTCAACTCACAGAAAGCGTAAATCAAACTGTGCGTAGCGTAATAGGCAGTCTTAGAGAAACAATTTGGGCTATCAGTGATGCAAACATTACCACTTGGGATTTCTCAGACAAACTCAAAATTTTTGCAAAAAATATTTTCAGACACAGTCAAACTCAGGTGATTTTTTCTGAAAACATCGTAGTTAAGAGAGAATTAAATGCCTTGCTGGGTCTTAATCTCTACCGCATTAGCCAGGAAATATTAAACAATGCATTCAAATACGCTGAGGCAACCGAGGTGAAAATTCAAATTGATTGTAGTGCAGAATCTTTATCTATTTTTATTTCAGATAACGGTAAAGGATTTGATACAACCCTAAATAAACAAGAGAGTTACGGATTACAAAACATCAAAAAAAGAGCACATGAATTTGGCATCACATTACAGTTAGAATCCCAAATTGACTCAGGCACTAAATATGTATTAATAGTATAAACGTACCATTGTAAACTAGTGCCAGGCAACCTAAATTTGTACCCAAACCATGATTTATATTGCAATAGTTGATAATGAAAGATGCGTCCGGTCAGCACTAAAGGACAGGCTGAGTCGTTTTAAAGATTTTGAAATCTTATTTACAGCTGAAAATGGAAGAGATTTTTTAGAAGCAATGATCAACGCGCGTAAGACAATAGAACCTGATATTGTTTTGATGGATATTGACATGCCTATCATGAACGGAATACAAGCAATTGAAGAAGCAAAGTTGAGATATAAAAAAACTAAGTACATTGTTCTGACAATATTTGACGAAGATGAAAAAATATTCAACGCCATTAAAGCCGGTGCTGATGGTTATTTGCTAAAAGATGAACCGGTCGAAAAAATTAAAGACGCTATTTTTGATCTTCTCAAAGGTGAAGGTGCACCAATGTCTCCTGCAATTGCAAGAAAAGTATTGAACTTGCTTTCAAACGCACAACCTACATCTGAATTAAAAAATAAAACCGAGTACTCATCAGAGTATAATCTAACTGACCGCGAAAAAGAAATTCTAACCTTACTTGTAGACGGATTAGAATATAAAGAAATAGCCTCAATCCTTGGTTTAAGTCCTAACACGGTGCGTAATAACATTACTAAAATATACAGCAAATTGCACGTTACCTCAAGAATGCAAGCAGCAAAATTGGTTAATAAAAGTTCAAAACAAAAGAATTAATCAAGTATTCAACTTTTTTCATAACAGATCAACTAGAAACATTCATGTATTTTGCAATGCACCTCTATCTGAGCAAAATAGGGCAAGGCATAAACCTGAATAAAAATTATCTTTCAAACACAGCACAAATAAATCCTTCCGTTTGTAAAGATCGCCACCTGAGCCTATAAAGTTGAGACATCATTATAGAACTGTAAATACAGTGCAACATTCCTTTTCACATTCTGAGATTATCATCCTGATTTTAGTACATTTACTTCATGTTTCCTGGTATTTATTTTATTCTTGGTTTGGTGGTTTTTCTTGTTTTGATATTTTGGGTTATTCCAAAATTCTACAAGAGAAAGGTTGAATCCATTTTTATGAAACCGGGCTCAGCAGACGTATTCATTCAAACCAACGCCCGCTCATTCACGCCCACTAAAACCGGTATGATTGAAAACAATAGAATTTTTCTGAACAAAGTAAACTTGGATACCGGAAAGATCATTTTCACAAACAAAATCAAATCTTTTTCATCTAAAATGCTATCCGGATTTTCACGTATTGCCGGCATTAATGATACGCATACTTTCATTGTTGTCTCAGGTGATAAACTCATCATTATAGAGAACCAAACCGGAAAAATTGTGGCCACACAAAAAGATTTGATTAAAAAATTTCCCCACTTGAAAGGCTTTAAAACAGATACCATCCAATTTGATGCAGAAGAAGAAACCGTGATCATTTTCAATCTCGCAGGATATGCCTTTGCATTGCATGCCGCTGACATTTCATTGAAAAATTTAAACCGACAAGTAATTACAAAATCTACTAAGCCGCATTACCAAGAATTAAATTCATATTTCATGGCTAAATTGGCAATACCTGACCAGCACCCGATCACAAGCTACCCTTACAATCACTTTCCGAATGCTGAAAACACCATTTATTTTCACGCTAAACAAGGTACTCAAAGACATTTTGTTTTCTACGGTAAACCCACAAATGAGCCTGTGATCAATGATTCCTTGCACAATTTTTTATCTCCTCAAGTAATAAGTTCAGGCATTGAAAATAATAAAACCTGCTGGGGTGAAAATTTTCTGATCCTTCATTTTTCAATTCAGCAAAATGACATAAAAAATATACTGATATCACTGGTATCTCCACAAAGTAAAGCCATTTGGACACATCCAATCAATGATCTGCTACCCGGTGTGAATGCAAATTCTAATAGCTGCCTATTTTTTGAACATATAGCCAATGTCACTTACTCGATCAACTTTGAAAAAAATAATCACTCGCACAAAATATTTTCTTGTCAGATAAATCAAGAAAAAGGCAAGGTGCAAGAATCTGTGACAAAATTCGCACTATAAAAGATGCCGCGATCATTCTCTTAAAATAAAGAATAAGTTATACTGCTCAAATCCGCTATTGACTGTGTATATTTGCACTCCAATTTTTAGATATGATCACGGTAGACTCAGTTTCAGTGACCTTTAATGGTTCAGATTTATTCAAAGACATTTCATTTGTAATCAATGATACTGACCGCATAGCGCTGATGGGAAAAAACGGTGCCGGTAAATCTACCCTGCTAAAAATTCTAGCCGGAGCCAGTCAACCAACCCGCGGAAAAGTTTCTGCACCAAAAGATGCCGTAATTGCTTATCTGCCTCAGCATTTACTGCATGATGATAACTGCACGGTATTTGAAGAAACAGCCAAGGCATTTGCAAAAATCAACAACATGAAAGTGCAGATGGAATCCTTGAATAAAGAATTGGAAACCCGCACAGATTATGAGTCAGACAGCTATATGGAACTTATTCAACAAGTCACTGACTTGAGTGAAAAATATTATGCAATTGAAGATGTAAACTACGATGCAGAAATTGAAATGACTTTGAAAGGGCTGGGATTTTTGCGTGAAGATTTCACCCGATCAACCAAAGAATTTTCAGGTGGATGGAGAATGCGCATTGAACTGGCAAAAATTCTGCTGCAAAAACCTGATCTCATTTTGCTTGATGAGCCCACCAACCACTTGGATATTGAATCAATTCAATGGCTTGAAGAATTTTTAGTTGACCACGCTAAAGGAGTAATCGTAATCTCACACGACCGTGCCTTTGTTGACAACATTACCACGCGCACCATTGAAATAACGATGGGACGCATATACGATTACAAAGCAAAATATTCACACTATCTTGAATTGAGAAAAGAGAGACGTGAACAGCAGCAAAAGCAGTATGATGAACAACAAAGAATGATTGCTGAAACCACTGAATTTATTGAACGATTCAAAGGCACCTATTCAAAAACATTACAAGTACAATCACGTGTAAAAATGTTAGAAAAACTTGATATTATTCAGGTTGATGAAGTTGACACCTCTGCATTGCGATTGAAATTTCCGCCCGCACCACGTTCAGGAAATTACCCGGTCATAGTTGAAGAACTGACAAAAAAATACGGTGATTATACGGTGTTTGAAAAAGCCAGTATGGTCATTGAACGCGGACAAAAAGTTGCTTTTGTTGGAAAAAACGGTGAAGGTAAATCTACCATGATTAAAGCCATCATGAATGAAATTGATTTTGATGGTACATGTTCACTCGGTCACAATACCATGGTTGGCTATTTTGCGCAAAACCAAGCATCATTACTTGACGAAAATCTTACGGTTTGGCAAACAATAGATGATGTTGCAGTTGGTGAAATACGCACGAAAATAAAAGACTTACTTGGTGCATTTATGTTCGGCGGGGAAAGCTGGACCAAAAAAGTAAAAGTTCTTTCAGGCGGTGAACGCACTCGCCTTGCCATGATTAAATTACTACTTGAACCATACAATTTGCTCATATTGGATGAGCCTACCAATCACCTGGACATGAAAACCAAAGACATTCTCAAAGAAGCACTTTTGCAATTTGACGGAACCCTGGTTGTTGTTTCTCACGACCGTGATTTTTTAAATGGATTGGTTTCAAAAGTTTTTGAATTCGGCAACAAAAGAGTAAAAGAACATCTTGAAGATATCAACGGATTTCTGCGCATTAAAAAAATGGAGAATTTGCGTGAGATTGAGCGCAAGGCGTGAGATGAACTATAAGTGTTCAGCGATAATTTTCAATAATTAAGTTCGTAATTAGAGAACTTTTTTACCTTTGCATAATGAAGCGAATTATTGCCAAAAGTGCTTTACGAGATTTTTGGGAAAAACATGCCGACGCTGAGAACTATCTAAAAACCTGGTACCAGACGGCCAAAATAGCTAATTGGAAATCCCCAAAAGACATCAAAAAGACTTACGCAAGCGCAATTTTTTTAAACGATAATCGAGTTGTGTTTAATATTAAAGGGAATCATTATCGTCTAATCGTGAAGTTCAATTACGAAAGACAATGGGCATTTATTCGCTTCATAGGAACACATGCATCATATGACCGCATTGACGCAGAAACTATTTAAAACTACCATGAAAATTAAACCTATTAAAACAAAAAAAGATTACCAAAATGCACTTACCCGGCTTGAAGTAATTTTTGATGCACCTGCTAATTCAAAGTTGGGTGATGAAGCCGAAATTCTTTCTTTGTTGATTGAGAACTACGAAAATGAGCATTACAAAATTGATGCACCTGATCCAATAGTTGCAATTAAAATCCGTATGGAAGAAATGAACTTAAAACAAAAAGATCTAGTAGGAATACTTGGTGGAAAAAGCCGGGTATCAGAAATTTTAAACAGAAAAAAGAAACTCACGGTTGACATGATCCGAATACTCGAACAACATTTGCAATTATCTGCCTCAATCCTTGTCGGAAACTACAAACTTCATTCGTAAAAAACAGTGATTAATACCAATGTATTGATGATCACAAGCCCTTATCCTAGTGTTTACCTATGATCAATTTCCGTCCTGAAGGGTAAATAAAAAATTTCCGTCAAAAGTAGAACCATCCAACTTGTCTGCCGAATCAGATTTATATCGAAAGATCAATTCCGCCCAATTTTAGCTGCCAGCAAATAGATAACAGCCATGCGCACTGCCACTCCATTTTCAACCTGCTGCAAAATGATAGATTGATCTGAATCTGCAACATCTGATGTAATTTCTACCCCTCGGTTTATTGGTCCCGGGTGCATGATAGTGATTTTTTTATCAAGACTATTGAGAAGTTTTTTATCTAAACCAAAGAGCATAGAATATTCTCTGAGAGAAGGAAAGTACTGAATATCCTGTCTTTCCAACTGAATGCGCAACATATTTGCAACATCACACCATTCAAGCGCTTTACGTAAATTATGTTCAACTTTTACACCCAGTAAGCCAATGTGTTTTGGAATAAGTGTTGTTGGACCACAAACCATTACTTCAGCTCCTAATTTTTGAAGACAAAAAATATTGGACAATGCAACACGTGAATGCGTGATATCTCCAACAATTACTACTTTTCTTCCCTGCCAGTCATCACCATATTTTTCCCGAATAGAATAGGCATCTAGTAAAGCCTGTGTAGGATGTTCGTGTGTGCCATCACCCGCGTTTACTACTTTGGCATTAATACGTTCAGAAAGAAATTTAGCTGCACCGGGATTTGGATGACGCATCACCACTAAATCTACCTTCATAGCCAAAATATTGTTCACCGTGTCAATGAGCGTTTCACCTTTCTTCACGGATGAAGCGCTGGCTGAGAAATTAATTACATCAGCTGACAATCTTTTTTCAGCCAATTCAAAAGACAATTTGGTGCGAGTAGAATTTTCAAAAAATAAATTGGCAATGGTGACATCTCTCAATGAAGGAACTTTTTTGATAGGTCGGTTAATGACCTGTTTAAAGCTGTCCGCTGTTTTGAGAATAAGTTCAATATCCTGCTTTGTCAGGTCTTTAATACCAATGAGATGATCTACACTGAGGTTATTCATTTTTTGGTTCTTGTGTAAATAAAACTACTTTGTCTTCTCCTTCAATTTCTTTCCATTCAACTGAAACACGTTGAGTAGAAAGCGTATCAACTATTTTACCGGTATAATCAGGTTGAATAGGTAAATGTCTCTCAAACCGCCGATCAATAAAAGCGAGCAATTCCACTTTTTTGGGTCTACCAAATGCCAATAAAGCATCTAAGCCTGAGCGAATGGTACGACCTGAAAATAATACATCATCAATCAATACCACGTTTTTATTCTCAATAATGAAATCAATATTGGTGACGCTCGGAATGATTGGTTGCTCTCGTCTGCGAAAATCATCCCGGTAAAAGGTAATATCCAATTGGCCACAGGTCAGTTTTTTTCCAAGATCAGTTTCAAGAATTTTTTTCAACCGTTCAAGCACATGAATGCCACGCGGCTGCAGACCAATTAATACGGTGTTTTCAAATAATTGATGATTCTCTTTGAGTTGACTTGCCAAACGCCGAAGCGTGATATCAAAATGGGTGCTGTTAAGTATGGTGCGTTTCTCCATTTTTAGAAAGATTATCCAAAGGTAATTGAAATGAACAAAATACCAGCTGATGTTTATAAATTCAAACGAATGTTGATATTGATAACAACGTTTAAACAAAGATTTAAAGACAAATCACTTATACATCCGGCATACTTGTTCTATTTTTGCACTTGAAAAATATCATACCTTGACAAAAATTCTTCCCTTCTCAGCTATACGACCGGTGCGTGATAAAGCGCATCTGGTAGCAACCATGCCTTATTACACCTATAAAAAAAATGTACTGGTAGCAAAACTTGAACACAATCCATATACCTTTTTGCATGTATTGAATCCTGAATTCAATCAGGCACAAAAAACTCCGCCAAACAGCGTTGAGCGTTTCAATAAAATTCGCCAAAAGTTTGATGAATTTGTTCAAGACGGTGTTTTTGTTCATGACAGTAAACCCTGCCTCTATCTTTATAAACAAACCAAAGACGGGCATGAATACCTGGGCCTGATTGCCGGGGCAAGTGTTGATCAATACAATACCGGTCACATTAAAAAGCATGAAGCAACCATCACCAGTCGTGAAGAAATATTTGCCCTCTATCTTGACACGGTAAAATTTCATGCTGAACCTGTACTACTATTTCATGAGCGACATGAAAACCTGTCTGCCCTGCTGAATGCTATTACCAAACACCGCCCCGAATATGAGTACACATCAGCTGAGCGAATCAAACATGAAGTTTGGATAATTGAAAATCAGGAAGCCATTGCATTAATTCAAAAATACTATCGTGAAATTCCGGATGTGTACATTGCTGACGGACATCACCGCTGCGCTTCCTCTGCTACATACACACACCAGTTGGGGAACCACGCCAAAGAAACGCAGCAACATTTTTTGGCCTATTTCATATCTGAAGATTTGATGTTTATCCAAGATTATAATCGAATAGTGCGTGATTTGGGTGATAATACTCAGGCATCCTTTATTCATAAAATAGAACAAAATTTCGTGGTTCAGAAAACTGATGAAGCTACTTGTAAACCACACAAGCTTCATGAAATTGCTATGTACTTCAGTAGCGCGTGGTATAAACTCACACCAAAGTCTGACACATTTGATTACACTGATTCAGTTAACTCATTAGACACCGCAATACTTACCAACCTTTTACTTGAACCGGTGCTGGGTATTTCAGATTTAAAAACAGATAAACGAATTGATTTTATAAGCGGGAATAAAGGTATGTCTGCCCTGCAAGAAGCCGTTGACAGTGGACAATTTCAAGTGGCGTTTGGATTATTTCCGGTCACCGTTTCTCAATTAAAACAAGTTGCCGATGAAGGCAAAATTATGCCTCCTAAATCAACGTGGATTGAACCCAAATTGCGCAGCGGTCTTACAATTTATCCTCTTGATTAATGGCTATTGCTGAACAGTTAAATATCATCAAATCGTCTCTGCCTGCAGAGGTAAAACTCATTGCTGTTTCAAAAACAAAACCGGTTGAAGATATTCTTGCTGCATATCATGCGGGACACCGTGTTTTTGGTGAAAACAAAGTGCAAGAATTAGTTTCAAAATACGATACCCTTCCAAAAGATATTGAGTGGCACATGATAGGTCATTTGCAAAGCAACAAAGTAAAATACATGGCGCATTTTGTCTCTTTGATTCATGGAGTTGATTCTATCAGCTTGCTGAAAGAAATCAATAAACAAGCACAGAAGAATCATCGTGTACAAAATGTTTTGCTGCAATTTCACATTGCCACAGAAGAAACTAAATTTGGTCTTGATGCCAACGAAGCCAATGCGCTATTGTGCAGTGATACTTATCTTTCTCTAAAAAACGTCCGTGTTTGCGGCGTAATGGGTATGGCTAGTTTTACAGATAACAGAGAACAAGTTCATCGTGAATTCAAATCTCTCAAAAATCATTTTGACCAATTAAAGCAGACTTTTTTCAAAGATCAACCACACTTCAAAGAAATATCCATGGGCATGAGCGGAGATTATCAAATAGCCATTCAAGAAGGCAGCACAATGGTGCGCGTTGGTAGCTCAATTTTTGGAGGGAGATAATCTTCACCTTCCCGTTTTATATTTGGCGTTTATTATTTATTGTTCTTTTTATCTCTATAGGATTTGATAGAGATACTTGCGGCAGCGGAGGGAGGTAAAATAAATGATGAAAGAAAAAATTATTCCGGTGATTCAAATGTGATTGGGTCACCAGTCCATGCAGTCATGTTGCCTGAGGCATCAATTAAATCAAAAGAAACTTCAAAATTTTTGCTGTCACCAAACGAAAATTCTCCTGAACACATGCCATGGCCAACAACAATTTTCCCTTCACGCATGGAGAATGAAAAAGTGGTCTCATTGTTTTTATCTAAATTTTTTAAAGTTGCGCGAATTAGAAAAGGAGATTCGTCTTTTACCTGAGCTGTAAAAAACGCATAACGCGCAGGACCGCATCCGAAATATGTTGTTGAGGTTGTATCAAAAGCAGGCCGCTGAATCCAAACCGGGGCAATGGTATCTTTTTTATCTAGTACTTTCCAAAATACAGATTCATATTCACGCTTTTTTTCGTTATATCGTGTAGGTAAATTGCCTTCCATATCATCAATTTTCAAGTGATACGTTTCACCCGGAATTAGATTTCGCTCTGGGTAAACTCCAACTTGCGTGAGGTAATATCCGCCCTCCTCTAATTGCAATAATTTCAATTCAACTTTGTCTTTTGGTGAAACGAGATACACATTTTTAGATATGGTTAATTCATGAATAACTTCTTGAGACATTGCGTAGCCGGTAATTAGAAATAAAGGATTTTTAGCAACCTCAGTCTGATCTGGCCAACAATATAAACCTGAACCGGCGCAATCAGCAAAACTGATTCCTGAAATAAATAATGAAAGTGTAATAAGCAGCGTTTTCATAAAAGACATTTTAATTATCAGCATTGAATACAACTACAATAATCGTTCCGTTCATTTTTTTTATTTCTGCATGTCCACCAAGTTGTTCACTAAGTATATGAATGAGCTCAACACCGAGGGTTTCGCGCTTTCCGTTAATTATTTCTTCAGGAATTCCAATCCCGTTATCTTGTATAGTCAACCGGTATTTTTGATGCCCTAATGACTCAAGTGAAATATCAATTTGCCCTGATTCACGAGATTTGAATGCGTATTTTACTGCATTTGTAAATGCCTCATTCAATATCAAGCCAAGTGAAGTAGCTATTTGCAAATCAAATGATTCATTGCCCGCCTTAACTGTAAAGTTGATTTCTTTATTCTCATCGTTTAGCGAATGAATGATTGATGTGATCAATTCAGTAACATAGGCAGAGAATAAAATATTTTGTACCTCATTTTTTTTGTAAAGCATTTCATGTACCAGCGCCATGGTTTGTATTCTTGATTGCGCATCACCTAACACTTTGGTGACTCCTTTGTCATCAGTTGACATGTGCTGTAAACTAAACAAGCTGGACATAATTTGAAAATTATTTTTAACCCGGTGATGCATTTCTTTAAATAGAATTTGCTTATCCTCAATGGTACGATTCAATGCATGATTCACTTTTTTATTTTTGCGATTCAAATTCCAAAAAACAAAAACTACGGTAGCTAAAAAGAGAATCGTGATAAAGAAAATGAAATAATTTCTCTTCTGAAGTCTTTTGTTACCTTCCATTTGAATTTTCAATTTGTCGTTGTCATAACGAAGGCGTAAATCTTCTGTTCGTGCCTGAATGCGCTCTTCTTCATCTTCAATATAGTTCACTAATTCATCAACCACTTGTTGCATTAATTGTACTCTCAGGTCAGCATTCACATTGTTCATTACCTGAAAATAATATACCATAGAATCAGTTTTGCCAGAAAAATTACATGTTAAAGCCAACTGTTGATAGTAATCCAAAACAATAATTTTTGAAGGAACTGAATCAATTGAATTTATATTTTGATAAAGCACATCCAAACTTTGGGTAAATTTTTTTGTTTTGTTGAAGATTTCTGAACGTACAATAGAATTCAGAATCAAGTCCGGACGATTACCAACTGCGCTGTAAATTGAGTCAGATACATCCAGGTAAAAAAGGGCTTCGTCTGTTTTATTGAGAGCATTCATCAATCGGGCTTTCTCTCTGTAGATTGAACCATCTTGAAAGTGATCATCATTGGCATGATTATTTTCAAGTGCTTTGTCAATTAACACTACTGCATCTTGAAATTTATTCTCCTCCATGGCAATTTGAAAGCGTTCAAAATACATGAGAAACTGAAAGTCATATGGCAATTCAATCTCAGTATTTTCAATTACCGTTTGCATTTTAGAAACATAATATTTTGATGAAACATGATCACCCACTCCTCGGTATATATCAGCAATACTAGAATAAGTATACATAAGTGAACCCAGAACATCCATATCATTCAAGGCTAATTCATCTGAAAAATAATTTTCAATGTTCTTTAAAATCTTTTGAAAATTAATCAATGCAGATACGTATTCACCTTTATCTAAATAAATATTTCCCAGGTTGTAGCATGCAATTTGGTAAGCCACTGAATCTTGATAAATCTCAAAAATATCAACCGCTCTTTTTGTGTAGTAAAGTGCTGAATCGGCATTATTTTCAATAAAAAACAAACCACCTTTCAGTAAGAGTGCATCCGCCTTATGATAGTCACTATTTGCTTCTTCAGCCATATTTAATGCTGAATCAGCATAGAGAAAACTTAAATTGTGGTCAACCAATTCAGTACTGTAACAAGAATCTTTCAATGCGCTGAATTTATTTTCGAACGAAGCATCAGTTTGTGCAGAACCGTATTCAGCAAAAAACAAAATTGAACTGATTGCAAACAAATATTTGCAAGTAACAATCATGCATAAATTAGGTACAGCTTTTTTCATGGGTTAGAAATTTATCATGCTATACTTCAAACTTCACTCTTAATTCAGTGCCTTTGTCAATAATAAAATTTGCATCGCCGCCAAGTTGATTACTCAATATCTTTATTAATTCTATTCCAAGAGTTTCTTTGCCTCCATTGAGGAATTCATCAGGTATACCCCAGCCATTGTCTTTTACTACGATGAGATAATTTTTTGCATCAAGCGGCGTAATACTCACCTGAATTATACCGGATGTTTTGTTTTTGAAAGCATATTTAACTGCATTTGTCAAGGCTTCATTAAGAATTAACCCCAGAGGCACCGCTAATTCCAGATCAAAATATTCATTACCACAATCAATTTTACATTCAATCATGGTTTTTTCATCTTTGAAAGAATTGAGAATAGACGAAACCAATTCATGAGTATATGCACAAAAGTCAATTTTCTTTGCCTCATTTTTGCGATACAACATTTCATGCACCAGTGACATAGATTGTATGCGTCCTTGTGCATCGGTCAATACCTGCTTACTTCTTTCATCTTCTTCAATTCCTTGTTGCAGATTCAGCAGACTTGAAATAATCTGAAAATTATTCTTTACTCGGTGATGCACCTCTCTGAACAGCACTTGCTTTTCATCAATAGAATAATTCAATTCCTGATTTATTTTTTTATTTCTTCTGTTTCCTCTGGCAATGACAATAATGATTAGAATAAGACAGATGGTAGAAATAAAAAATAAAGCATATAGCCATTGTCTTTTTTCTTTTTCAAGTGAAATATCAGTTTGAAGTTTTTCTTTTTCTTGAACGTGTTTGTAATTTTCTAATTTATCATCAATGCGTGCCTCTTCATCATGAAAATAGTTGAGAATTTCTTCAACAGCACTTCTATTTGATTTGAGTAATAAATCATCTTTCAAGGCATCAGCCAGACGCAAATAATCAAGAGCCCGCACTGAATTGCCGGTGTTTGCATAGATCTCACTGAGCATAGTATGTGTTTCAATGCGCTCATTAATTCTACCGGGGGAATCAAAAGCGCGCTCAAGTGAATGAAGCAATTGCAAGGCATTATCTATCTCACCCTCCATGTAAAAACATTTGGCTCGCAATAAATCATTCACGCGCAATTCTTCTTTATTAGCTGAGGAATTAAACATCTCATCTGCCTTTTTCAAATACTTGATACATAGAACATATTTACCTCGTCCGTAAGCTGATTTTGCCAATACCTGATAATTATATCCGGTTGATGTATTTATTCCAAGTTGATTTTTAATCTCAAGTCCTGAAATGGCATATGATTCTGCCTTATCATAATTGCCCAGTTCATTATAACACATTCCCAAATTATTGTAGGCCACACTTTTTAATATCAGGCTCTGCCGATTTATTTTACGTTCAGATAATTTTATTCCTTTCTGAAAATTTACTATAGCCATTTCATAATCACGCAAGCTGAGATAAACCAAACCAATACTCACATAACAAAACGCTTTATTCAAGTAGATTTTATCCTTATCTCGCACAACGTAGGCATCAAAATTTTCATCTACGATACGCAGCGCCTTGTTAAACTGAACCAGAGCCTGAATATGATCACCCATAGCCAACAAAATATTACCGCGATTGTACTCTGACTCATAATAATCAGTTGAATCAGGATAATACTGAAAGATCTGACAAGCACTTTTTGAATAATACAGAGCAGAATCAAGTTGAGATTGATCAAAAAAAGATTTACTCTTTAAACTAAACGCCTCACCCAAATAAAAAGATGATTTAAGGTCGTACGCCTGATGAATGGAAGAATCAACAAAAGCCCAAGCTAGTTCAGGGTTTACTGTTTGGTTTTCCAGAACAATATTGACAAATTGATAAAACTTTGCCACCTTATCTTGTTCTGTTTCAGTAGCACGCAGTTCAGCGGTACCGGTAACAAAATACACCAGGCAAAAAAATGAGCTATAAAACAGAATTTTCACTGCGCAAAGATAATTAAAGATCAAACCACCCTCATTATCAGGCAAATTTTCAATAAATACGCAGAAAACTGAGGGGGAACCATGAAAAATAAATTCTGTTCAAAAACAGTAAAAACGTTGATACTTCTGCATAATGAGCTAACTTCGTCTCTTCAATACAAAACATGACCACACCAAAATGTTATATAAAAAATGGTAAAGAGCGTTCAGCAGAGCGGCAACATCCCTGGATTTTTTCAGGCGCAATTCATAAAATTGAAGGTAGTTGTGAAGAAGGTGATACCATAGAAGTATTGAATCATGCAGGAAAAACACTTGGATTTGGTCATTATCAACAAGGCAGCATCACGGTGCGAATGTTGAATTTCACCAAGCAATATCCTGATCAAAATTTTTACAATCAAGCAATACTTTCAGCATGGAATTTGCGTAAATCACTTGGTTTTACTAATAGTGCAGAAAATCAGATTTTCAGATTAATTCATGGAGAAGGTGATTTTTTACCCGGATTAATTGCAGATTATTACAATGGAAATGTTGTACTGCAATGTCACAGTATTGGTATGTTTAAAAATCTTGACAAAATTTCTCAGGCACTTATTCATGTACTTGGTCAAAATCTACAAAGTATTTATCAGAAGAGCGCCTCAACACTGCCGGCAGGATTTTCAGCCCAACAGCAGGATGGATACACCTATCAGAATGCCGATACTCCGCTGATAGCAAAAGAGAATGGAAATGCGTTTTACATAGATTGGATAACGGGACAAAAAACCGGTTTTTTTATTGATCAGCGTGAAAACAGAAAGTTACTCGCTCACTATGCTGCAGGAAAAAAAATTCTGAACACCTTCTGCTACTCCGGTGGATTTTCAGTTTACGCGCTCAATGCCGGTGCAGCCTTGGTGCATTCCGTAGATTCATCTCAAAAAGCCATTCAACTTACGGATGCCAATATTGAACTCAACCAATGTGATAAAAATAAGCACGCATCATTTGTTGCAGATACGATGGATTATATCAGGGAATTACATGAAGATTACGACATCATCATCCTTGATCCGCCTGCATTTGCAAAGCATCGTGATGCACGCCATAAGGCAGTTCAGGGATACAAGCGCCTGAATGCTCATGCCATCAGACAAATTAAACCGGGCGGAATAATTTTTACTTTTTCTTGCTCTCAAGTTGTTGACAAAGCACTATTCTCTAATACCATTATTGCAGCTGCCTTTGAAGCCGGAAGACAAGTACGCATTCTTGAACAATTACATCAACCTGCTGATCACCCTATCAACGCAGCCCATCCCGAAGGAGAATACTTAAAAGGATTAGTCATTCAGGTTTCGTAAGTAGCAACCCATGCTTGAAATTTCTTACCGAAAAATATTAGCCATAGCGGTGCCTCTCATGTTTGGAACTTTTGTTCAATCTGTGGTGATGCTTACTGATACTGCGTTTGTGAGTGAATTGGGTACCATACCTTTCAATGCCGTGAATAATGCGGGATTAATTTATATCTCTCTTTTCATGTTCAGTAAAGGCCTTGCAGACGGATCACAAATTATCATTGCCAGAAAATATGGTGAGCAAGACTATACATCCATCGGTCAGTACATTTTTAATACTCAACTTCTTCAAATTATTTTAGGCGGAATTTTATTCACCGGATTTTTTTTTCTGAGTGATATTTTTATTCACTCGTTTGTGAAATCATCAGAAACGGGTGAATGTATGGTGGAGTTTCTTAAGTACAGAAGTTGGGGTATTTTCTTTGCCGGTATGCATGCCAGTCTCACCGCATTTTATATTGGCATTGGACGTACAAAACTGGTTTTGATTTCAACTATTATTCTGGCTTTCTCAAATATTTTTCTAGACTACGCCATGATATTTGGACATTTTGGTTTTCCTGAACTTGGAATGAAAGGTGCTCCGTTGGCTTCATCCATTTCAGAATTGCTTGCATTTGCTTTTTTAGCCATTACGGTTTTACGCACAAACGAAAATAAAATCTTTCAAATCAAATTCTGGAATAAACCTTCCAAAATCATCTCAACTGCTTTATTGAAACTTGGTACCCCGCTCATGTTTCAAGGATTTTTGGCTTTGTTTGGCTGGCTGATTTTTTTCATGATGATTGAACAATATATGAGTCCGCATGACTTAGAAGTTTCTGCCGTAATTCGCAGCATTTATTTCGTTGCTTTCATTCCGCTGTTTGGTTTTGGGGCAACTACACGGACGTACGTAAGCAATTTAATCGGCAGAAAATCTCCTGAGCTGATTCCGGTTGTTCAGCGCAAAATGATTTTACTTTGTTTTATTTCAGTAGTTCTTTTTTGTCATGGAGCTCTACTCTACCCTGCTGCATTCATTCCTGTGATCAATGATAATCCCGATATTCTGGCTGACAGCGCTGATGTGATGCGAATTGTCACCGGATCTATTTTACTTTTTTCAGTAGTGACAGTATGGTTTAACTCAGTGGCAGCTGTCGGTAAATCCAATCTCTCTTTTATGATTGAAATGATCAGTATTGGAATTTATCTTATTGCCTGTTATGTATTTATTGTGATGTTGGATTTTTCAGTTAGAGGAATCTGGTTGGTTGAATATGTATATTTTGGTTCAATAGGTATTTTGAGTTATGTATATTTACGTTCATTCAGAAAAAAGAATTATCAATTATGAGTAAACGAATTGTATTCATGGGTACGCCAGAGTTTGCGGTGCGCTCACTTGAATTACTTTCAGGTGCCGGATTTGAAATTGCAGCCGTTGTAACAGTTCCGGATAAACCTGCAGGACGAGGACAACAAATTTCCATGTCAGCAGTGAAAAAATTTGCGCTTGAAAAAGGGTTCACGGTTTTACAACCTGAAAAATTAAAAGATGAAAATTTTCTGAATTCATTGCAAAATCTTCAAGCAGATTTATTTGTTGTCGTTGCGTTCAGAATGTTGCCTGAAGCAGTATGGAATATGCCACCAAAAGGCACTATTAATTTGCATGCTTCATTATTACCTCAGTATCGTGGTGCGGCTCCTATCAACTGGGCGGTAATCAATGGCGATACCGAAACCGGTGCAACCACTTTTTTTATTGAACGAGAAATAGATACCGGAAAAATTATTGATCGTGTAAAAATTCCAATTAACCCAACTGATACTGCCGGCACGGTGCATGATAAACTGATGGAAGAAGGTGCTATACTTTTGGTAAAAACTGTTGAAGATATTTTTGCCAACAACATTCGACCCGTTGAACAGCAAATTTTGATACATGGTGATTTAAAGCCCGCTCCTAAAATTTTCAAAGAAGATTGTCAAATTGACTGGACTCAACCAGCGCAACAATGTTATAATAAAATTCGTGGTCTCTCACCCTACCCGGGTGCATTTACCACGATATCAAATGGGGAAGAAACAAAGACACTTAAAATTTTCAGTTCAGTCCTTCATGAAGATAACAAGGCAGACATTAAACGTATTGAACAAACCGGTACCTCAGTGCGCATTGGTGCCCAACGAGGATGGTTAGAAATAACCGACCTTCAATTGGAAGGGCGCAAGCGAATGAAAACCGCTGAATTTTTAAATGGCTTCAATATCTCCGGCTGGCAGATTTGCTGATAGCATAACGCCGTTTGAGTCAATTAAAAACTACGCTTATATATATAGGTGTATATTTTTGCATCGTAAGATTGTCTGGTAGAGTTTAAAAACGTTGATGAATACTGTGATTAAGCCATTATTTACTTAGTTATTTATTGATTATGATTAAAAGACTTTGTTTTAGTATTTGTTTCATTGCACTAATTGCCGCGGTGGCGCAGATTGATCCAAACCTCAAGAATCACCGGCCACCGGATGATTATGACAATATCCACGTTGAGAAGATTTCTGGAGACTCTAACCAAACCGCTTTTATTATATGGGTGAAAAATGAGGTGGCCTTACACAAACATGAATGGCATACTGAAAATGTCTATATCCTTGATGGAAAGGGCGAATTCACGATGAATGACGAAAAATTCATCGTTCAAAAGGGGGATTATTTCAACATTCCCGAAGGCACTCCACATGCTTTAAAAGTACTTTCATCTACCCCTGTGAAAGTTTTGTCTATACAATCTCCATTTTTTGATGGAACAGACAGAATATTAATTTCACAACCATAAAATGCCCCAAACCCTACATTTGACAGGGGTTTTCAGGGGTACTTATTAACATTTTGCCTATTTTATTAACAAAATGAGGGTATATGAAGCTGTACCCCTTGTAAAATAGGGTTATTGCAATATATTTGTTTCGATATAAAAATTGTTTAACCAAAAATCAAAAATTGATTATGAACAAATCAGAATTAGTAGATGCTATTGCATCAAAATCAGGTTTATCAAAAGCTGACTCAAAAAGAGCTCTTGAAGGTTTCATCGCTGCTACTGAGCAAGCTTTGAAAAAAGGAGATAAAATCTCTTTAGTAGGTTTCGGATCTTTCTCAGTTTCTAAAAGAGCTGCTAGAACTGGACGTAACCCACAAACTGGAAAAGAAATCAAAATCGCTGCTAAGAAAGTTGTAAAATTCAAAGCAGGTGCTGAACTTTCTGGAAAAGTTAACTAGTTAAACCTGGTTACTAAAAAAATTGCCCCGCCGACCATGTGTCTGCGGGGCTTTTTTTTTCATTCACTGGTACGCGCATGTCATGACCTGCGCATACAAAGTGGTAAAAGTGAAATTGTGTCATTTCATTTTACCTACTATACCTTTCATTCTTAAATTTGGAAACACAACTTTTTTTTTAAAACTCAATCATGCAAGATAAAAATTGGTTAATTGAACAATTGGCTAAACACATCTCTGAACACAAGTTTCAACTTTTTGAACAAGTTTTGTCTTATAGAACCAGACATATCACCGTGGTTTTAGAAAATATTTTTCAACCTCACAACGCAAGTGCAGTTTTAAGATCTTGTGATTGTTTCGGAATTCAGGATGTGCACATTATTGAAAACGGGAACAAATATGAAACATCCTCAGGTGTTGATATGGGTTCTTCAAAATGGTTGACATTAAATCGCTATAATCAAGAGGCCAACAACACCGTTTCATGCATTGAATCACTGAAAAAAAAAGGCTATCGTATTGTCGCTACCACACCACACACCAATGATTGTTTAATTCATGAACTACCCATTGATCAACCACTAGCATTAATGTACGGAACAGAAATGTCTGGTTTATCTGAACTTGCCTTACAACATGCTGATGCCTTTGTGCGGCTCCCAATGTATGGCTTTACAGAAAGTTTTAATATTTCAGTTTCAGTAGCATTATCGCTTTTTGAACTTACTGAAAGAATGAGAAAATCATCTTTTGCTTGGCAACTTTCTACAGATGAAAAAACTGATTTGAAATTAGAATGGGTACGAAAAGTTTTGCGTAATTCAGCAAAAGTTGAAGCTGAAATTCTTGCGAGAAAAGAACAAGGTTTACTCTAATTTTTTTTCTGCATATTCACACTGAGAAACCGAAAGCACTTCATCTCAAACCCAAATCATTCAAGCACTTCTGAAAGTTTTCTTTCACCTTTACATAAGATTCATTCTCAACTGAATTCATGAATAATTTTCCCTTAGAAATTGTGCCGTATTGTTGTGAAATATCACTTGAATAGACAATAGTTGAGAGTAGATTTTTTACGGATGAACTGCAAACTAATGGACTATCTGCAGAGATTAAAACGGTATCTAAAAAATTTCCTTCTTTAAAAAAAACAGCATCATTTTGATTCATTGCTTTTCTTCCTCCTGCTGTTACTGCATGAAGAGCAAACATGCCTGCATCTCCTTGCTCACGCGAATAAAACGTGTTTCGTTTGTGAGATATTAAGCGTTGTCCATAATCCAGCAAACGTAATTCTTCAAAAGGATTTAAGCCAATGTGACTATCTGTACCAATACTCCATTTTCCATTAGCATTTCTGAAATCAATGAAGGGAAAAATACCATCACCAAGGTTACCTTCAGTGCTTGGACAAAGCACAACATGCGCACCAGAATTGGCAATTCCTTCAACTTCATTTTGTGTAAGATGTGTAGCATGCACCAAATGAAAATGTGATTTCAGGTTACAGTTTTCAAGCATCCATTCTACGGGTCTTTTTCCAAGATATGAAAGACTTGATTCTACTTCAGACAACTGCTCAGAAATGTGAATATGAAAAGGAATTTCAGATGATGATTGGAGCGCGATTTCTTTCACAATTTCCGGTTCAACTCCGCGAAGTGAATGCATGGCAATTCCTGTTTGCGCATGTTGATAATGCTTACAAACGGCAGTACTTTTTTCAAGGAGCGTGAAATATTTTTGCGCATCCGTTGAAATAAATCTTCGTTGATTTTCAGTAGCAGGTTTTCCAAATCCTCCGCGTTGATAAAATACTGGCAAGAGTGTGATTCCAATACCGGCGTTTTTTGCAGCCGAGACTAACCTTTCACCCATTTCTGCAAGATGATCGTAAGGCTTTCCGTTCTGATCATGATGTAAATAATGAAACTCGGCAACATGCGTATATCCATGCCTGATCATCTCAGAATATAACATGGTTGCAATGCTCTCAACATGATCAGGATTCACCTTTAAAGCCACTTGATACATAGCCTCTCTCCATGACCAAAAATCATCAGGAGTTTGGGTAGTTGAATGTATTTCAGCTAAACCCGCCATGGCATATTGAAAAGCATGCGAGTGTGCATTCTGAAATCCCGGCAAAGCATAAACATTCAAATCAAAATCAACCGGCGTGGTTATTGGCTGATTTGAAATTGAAATTATTTTTCCCTGATCATCAACTGATACATAAGCGGGAATTAACCATCCATCATTTTGAAGTAATCCGCTGAATTTATATGTAACCATCTTACTGAAATGAGCTGTAAAAGTAAACGGATTGTTTGAAGTAGATGACTTGAAATATGAAAAAATGTCTATCCTAATTTCATGAGACTCTCTTATCTTTACTGAATGAAAATTTCAGATCTCACCCGTTATCTTGAAGAACTTGCTCCGCTCAGCACTCAAGAAAGCTATGACAATTGCGGATTGTTAACCGGAAATGCAAGTGACGAATTAAAAAATGCACTCATTTGTCTTGACTGCACGGAGGATATCATTGACGAAGCCGTGAAGAAAAAATGTAATTTGGTGATAGCCCATCATCCGCTTATTTTCAAAGGCATTAAAAAATTATCAGCCAACAATTATGTGAACCGTACGCTGGTGAAAGCAATTAAAAATGATATTGCAATTTATGCTATTCACACCAATCTTGACAATTACCAATACGGCGTGAACAAAAAAATTGGTGAGAAATTAAAGATCAGCCATTGCCAAATTCTGCAAGGCACTCAAGAAAGCATGTATAAGTTGGTTGTGTATGTTCCGCAACAACATGCCAAACATGTGTTAGATACTTTATTTCAACAGGGCGCAGGACACATTGGAAATTATTCAGAATGTAGTTTTTCTCTTAGCGGAACAGGGACTTTCAGGGCAGGTGCTGATGCGAATCCATTTGTTGGAAAAATAGATGAACGACATCATGAACCCGAAGAACGTATTGAAGTAATTTTTCCATCTCATCTGACAAAAAAACTCATTCCGGCCATGATCACCGCACACCCTTATGAAGAACCCGCCTATGATATTCTGCCACTCATGAATGAGAATGCGTATTCAGGCGCAGGCATGTTTGGAGAATTGGAACATGAACTGGATGAAAAAGATTTTCTGCAAAAACTTAAATCAACATTTGGTTGTGGAATCATTCGTCATACCCCCTTGTTGGGTAGAAAAATAAAAAAGGTTGCCTGGTGTGGGGGCAGTGGAAGTTTTCTGCTTGGAGCGGCAAAAAGTGTTAAAGCAGATATTTTTATTACGGGAGATTATAAATACCATGATTTTTTTGATGCTGAAAATCAAATTGTTATTGCAGATATTGGGCATTTTGAGAGTGAACAATTCACAATTGAACTTTTAGCTGAAATTATCCAGAAAAAATTTCCTACCTTTGCGCCCTGCTTAACAGAACATAATACCAATCCGGTAAATTATTTTTAAACCAATGGCAAAAAAAGTAGTAGAAACAGGCATTGAAGAAAAGCTGAACGCATTATATGATCTTCAGCAAATTGACTCAGAAATTGACAAAATTAAAACCGTACGAGGTGAACTGCCTCTTGAAGTTCAAGACTTGGAAGACGAAATAGAAGGCTTAGACACACGCCTTGCCAAATTACAGGAAGAGAATGACGAGCTTGAAAAATTCATCAATGATCGCAAAAACCAGATCAAAGATGCAAAAGCAGCCATGAAAAAATACGCTGAGCAGCAAAAAAACGTGCGTAACAATCGTGAGTACGATTCTATCTCAAAAGAAATTGAATTCCAAACTTTGGAAATTGAATTATCAGAAAAAAAAATAACTGAGGCCAAAGCTAAAATAGATCATAAAGCGGAAGTATTACAATCTTCAAAAGATCGTTTGGCTGAGCGCAAAAAAGATTTGCAAATCAAGAAAAAAGAACTTGATGAAATTGCATCGGAAACTGATAAAGACGAACAACGCTTAGTGAAATCATCTGATGCTGCAAGGGCATCAATTGAACCAAGATTATTGACTGCTTACGATCGTCTGAGAAATAACTCACGCAATGGATTAGCAGTAGTTACAATACAACGTGATGCTTGCGGTGGATGCTTCAATAAAATTCCACCTCAAAGACAATTAGATATTCAGGCACGCAAAAAAATTATTGTGTGCGAACATTGCGGCAGAATTCTGGTAGAACCGGAAGTAGTTGCAGCAAAAGCATAATATTCAAACCCTGTCCCTAACGACAGGGTTTTTTATTTGTCCGAGAAGCCTTCATTACCATGATCCTCGATAGTCATTTCGTCTTTTGGCTTGATCAAGAACTATTCAATTTCTCAACATAAAAAATTATCTTTGACCCTCACACAAATTAACCAACATGGGATTACTTGACGGAAAAGTTGCCATTATCACAGGCGCATCACGCGGCATTGGAAAATCAATTGCTGAAGAATTTATCAAACAAGGTGCAAAAGTTGCTTTCACCTATTTGTCATCAGAAGAAAAAGCAAATGCACTTGCAGCGGAACTCTCCGCAAATGGAGGCACTGCCAAAGGTTTCAAATCTGATGCATCTGACTTTAATTCGGCTCAACAACTTTGTGACGCTGTGGTAGCTGAATTCGGCACAGTAGATATTCTGGTAAATAATGCAGGAATTACCAAAGACAACTTATTGATGAGAATGACTGAAGAGCAATGGGATGAAGTAATTAACACCAATTTAAAATCTGCTTTTAACCTTACCAAAGCAGTTATTAAACCCATGTTGAAAGCAAAAAAAGGATCCATCATCAACATGAGTTCAGTGGTAGGTGTATCAGGCAACGCGGGTCAAGCAAACTATGCTGCTTCTAAAGCAGGAATGATTGGATTTACAAAGTCAGTTGCTCAAGAACTGGGATCAAGAAATATTAGATGTAACGCTATAGCACCGGGCTTTATTGAAACTGAAATGACCGCGGTTTTAGATCAAAATGTGGTACAAGGATGGCGTGATGGAATTCCGTTGAAGCGTGGAGGCTCACCTCTTGATGTGGCTAATGCAACTGTTTTTTTGGCTTCAGACATGTCAGGCTACGTTACCGGTCAAACCCTGCACGTTTGCGGCGGAATGCTAATGTAATCAAGGCTTTAAATGCTTAATTGGGCAGAATGAAAAAAGGAATTTTTTGTAAAAATACCTGAAAATGAACCAGCGAGCATTTTTTTACGTACATTTGGTTAAATTATTAAATTAAAAAAGAATGAACAAAGGAATTGTCAAATTCTTTAACGTAACTAAAGGATTTGGGTTTATCAAGGAAGAAGACACCAACAAGGAGTACTTCGTACACGCAACAGGATTAATTGACAAAGTAAAAGAAAACGATGTCGTTACTTTCGAGCTTGAAGAAGGAAAAAAAGGATTGAATGCAGTAAAAGTTAAGAAAGCCTAATATAGCGCATTAACGCATACTCAATGAGATCTTGAATCCCGCCCCACCATAGGCGGGATTCTTTTTTTTCAATAGGCGCCGGTCTTTTTTCAGTAGGCGCCGGTCGCGACCGGCGCCTACTGAAAGCAATTCTGTATCTTTGTAAACACTATCAAAATTCATGATCACTGCCACAATCAGTACGTATAACAGAGAACGCTATTTGCCCGGTGTTTTGGAAAGTCTTGCCCGCCAGACATTGTCGTCAAAATTGTATGAGATTGTTTTGATCAACAATAATTCACCCGGTAATACGCAAGAAATTTTTTCAAAATTTTGTGAAGAAAATCCAAATCTTTCATGCAGATATTATCTGGAAACCAATCAAGGTCTAAGTTTTGGACGCAACCGAGGAATCACAGAGGCAAAAGGAAAGTACATTACTTTTATTGATGATGATGCCTTTCTTGCTGATGATTATCTTGAAAAAATATATACGTATTTTGAAGCTCACGCTGACGTTGCAGCAATAGGAAGTAAAATTTTATTGCACTATGAATCCATCATCCCTACTTGGGAAAATAAATACCTGAATTCACTGCTGGGCTATTTTAATTTAGGAGATGAAACCAGAATTTTTCCAAAGTCAGATTATCCGAGAGGTTCAAATATGTCATTCCGTTTGGATGTTTTTCAAAAAGCAGGTATGTTCAATACTGAACTTGGTAGAATTGGCAAAGGATTAGGAGGAGGTGAAGAGAAAGATATTTTTCAGCGGATATACAACTTTCCTGAGCTAAAAGTCGTATACATTCCCAATGCAATTGTATATCATTGTGTGCCGGTAGAACGCACAACGGCTGAGTTTATTCGCAAGCAGGCATTAGGTACAGGTTACAGTGAACGATTGCGCGTGAGCAGAGAAGGCGGCATGTCAGCCTTAAAAAGATATGGAATTGAAATAGTAAAATGGGCAGCCAGTTTGGTGCTTTGGTCCATCTATATTATCAAAGGGCAAGCGGCAAAAGGCAATATGATTGTGAGATTCAGAGCATGGGTGAGTAAGGGATTATTTTTGAAAGCAACCAATTAAATGATAAAATTTTTATCCAATACCCGTTTGTTCTTCATTGGATTAATCAAGATACTTTTTGTATCTCGTTTTAAAAATCTGCATCGGCAAATCACACAAAAAAAAACATCCGCAATTATTTTAGGAAACGGACCATCTCTTGCCGGATTAATTGAAAATTCTGAATTCATCAAACGCATAGAAAATATGGATGCCGTTGCAGTAAATGCTTTTTGTGAGCATCCGGTGTTTGAAAAAATGCAGCCAAAATATTACATGCTTGCAGCGCCTGATTTTTGGGAAGATGATGTAAAAGAAATGTACATCACGTTTAGAAATAATATCTTTCAAAATCTTGCAAAAAAAGTAAATTGGGAAATGTATTTGTTCATTCCCTGGCCGGCAAAAAAGAAAAAATTCTGGCAAGATATTCTGGCTGAAAATAAAAACATTCACATCATCTATTTTAACATCATACCATTTGAAGGCAGCAACGGATTTAAAAATTTCTGTTTCAACAAGCGTTTAGGATTGCCGCGATTACATAATGTCATTGGGCCATCAGTAATGAATATGATTTGGCTGAACTATCAAAAAATTTACTTGGTAGGTGTTGAACACAGTTGGCTTCAGCAAATACATGTTGATGAAAATAATATTGCTTACGTGGGTCAGCCTCATTTTTATGATAAAGACGCTAAACCTGAGCGCATGAATGGTGTTGGAGGAGTTGGATATCGTGCCTTGCATGAAATCATTCATAAATTTTATCTTGCTTTCAAGGGATATTTTGAAGTACAGCAATACGCACAAAGCAAAGGCGTAAAAATAATCAACCTGACTGAAGGCTCATACATTGACGCTTTCCCCCGTGAAAAAATGGATATCTTTATAAAAAATTCAAACGACTGATAAAAGTATGCTTGACCTGAATGAAAAATCAATACTAATCACCGGCGGAACCGGATCACTTGGCAAAGCGCTTACGCGCCGTATTTTGAAACAGTACCCGAATGTAAAACGGCTGGTTATTTTTTCACGTGATGAGCAGAAGCAATTTGAAATGGCGCAAGAATTTCCGCAGTCAGACTATAAAGCAATTCGCTATTTCATTGGTGATGTACGTGATTTTGATCGTCTGAAAAGAGCGTTTAAAGAAGTTGATTTTGTCATTCATGCAGCGGCTATGAAACACGTTCACATTGCTGAATACAATCCAATGGAATGCGTTAAAACCAATGTGCTTGGCGCTGAAAACGTAATCAACGCAGCGCTGGAAACACAAGTGAAACGAGTTGTTGCACTATCAACAGACAAAGCAGCAGCCCCTATCAATTTATATGGTGCAACTAAGCTGGCTTCTGACAAATTATTTGTTGCTGCAAATAATATCAAAGGTGCAAATCAAATTAAATTTTCTGTTGTGAGATATGGAAATGTAATGGGCTCAAATGGGTCTGTCATTCCGTTTTTTATCAAGAAAAGAAAAGATGGTTTTATTCCTATTACTGACCCAAACATGACACGCTTTAATATTTCACTGGATGAAGGGGTTGACATGGTTTTGCACGCCTTAGATCAAGCCTGGGGAGGAGAAATATTTGTACCAAAAATTCCGTCATACAAACTGACAGAAGTGGCAAAAGCAATTGCACCCAGTCTTGAACATCGCGTGGTTGGAATCAGACCCGGAGAAAAAATTCACGAAGAAATGATCACTTCATCTGACTCATTTTACACCTATGATTTGGGACGATATTACGCAATTATTCCAAGCGTACCCAATTGGAAAGTAGATGAATTTGTAACTTCATTTAACGCAAAAAAAGTGAAAGAAGGTTTTCAATATAACTCAGGTGAAAACACTGAATGGGTTGATGCTGAAACTTTACGCACCTTGATAAAAAAACATGTTGATCCTGCTTTTACAGTATGACGCAACCCATTCCATACGGAAAACAAACCATTGATGAAACAGATATTGCAGCCGTAGTAGCTGCATTGAAATCTGATTTTTTGACGCAAGGCCCCTTAGTCAAAGAATTTGAAGAAAAATTTGCCCGGTACGTTGACGCAAAATATGCAGTAGCTTGTTCAAACGGAACAGCTGCGTTGCATTTATGTGCACTTGCCTTGAATGTAAAACCGGGGCAAAAAATAATCACCACTCCTATTACATTCGCCGCATCAGCTAATGCATTTTTGTACGCCGGTGCTGAAATTGATTTTGTTGATATAGATCCAGCAACCTTTTTAATGGATCTTGATTTGCTTGAAAAAAAACTTCGTTCATCAAAACCCGGAACCTACGCAGGTATTGTACCGGTTGATTTTACAGGATTACCTGTGAACACTGAAAGACTGAGAAAACTTGCAGATGAATTTAGTTTGTGGATAGTTGAAGATGCCTGCCATGCACCCGGCGCATATTTTTTGGATTCACGCAATGAAAAAACAAAAGCCGGTTCAGGTAAATACAGTCACTTAACTTGTTTTTCATTTCACCCCGTTAAGCATATTGCCTGCGGTGAAGGCGGCATGGTAACAACCAGTGACGAACATTTGTACAAACAACTAATCACGTTGCGCACACATGGTATCAGTCGTGAAAACATGCCGCTGGAAAAAGGCGGATGGTATCATGAAATGCAACAACTAGGTTACAATTACAGATTGCCTGATATGAATTGTGCACTTGGCATAACACAACTTGCCAAAGCTGATAAAGGATTAATTAAACGAATTGCCATTGCACAAAAGTACCGAGATGCATTCCGCAATGTCAGAGAAATTAAAATGCAAGCACAGCCCCACCCATTCTTCAACGCATGGCATTTATTTGTAATAGAAACCGATCAGCGCAAAGCACTATACGATTACCTTAAAACAAAAAATATTTTCACCCAAGTACATTACATACCGGTTCACCTCCACCCCTACTATCAATCATTAGGTTGGAAGCAAGGCGATTTCCCACATGCAGAAAAATACTACGAGCGTTGTTTGAGTTTGCCTATGTATCCGGGATTGAGTGAGGGGGAGCAAGGGTATGTTGTTGAGATGATATTGTCATTCTTTAATAAAAATTGAAATGGAATTTAAAACAGAACAAACCGATTTTTGGTCAGGCAACTTTGGAAAAGACTATACTGAGCGCAATCTCTTCACCGAGTCTGAATGGGATAGTTACTATTTGAAACAATACGGCTTAACCAAATTAGAAATGAATGATGAGTTTATTGGTAACCTTCCAAAGGATGCTAAAATCTTGGAGGTTGGTTGTAATATTGGTATGCAACTCAGAGGTCTTCAAAGCCAAGGATTCACGAATCTTTATGGAATCGAATTACAATGGTATGGTGTAGAAAGATCAAAAGAACTGCTAAAAGGCATCAACATTATTCAGGGAAGCGGGTTTGATATTCCGTTTAGAGATAATTATTTTGATGTGGTAGTCACCAATGGCGTTCTGATACACATTTCACCAAATGACTACACGAAGATCATGTCTGAGATTTACCGTTGTTCAAAAAAGTATATCTGGGGATTTGAATATTTTGCAGATCAGATCACAGAAATAAATTACAGAGGGAATACAGGATTTTTATGGAAAGCTGATTTCGCTAAAGAATTTCAAAACCGATTTTCTGATTTAAAAATGGTTAAAACAAAATTGTATCCATACATTAATCAGGTTGAATCAGGTAATACAGATGCCATGTACCTACTGTCAAAATAAATTGAAAGCTATTGCCATCATACCAGCACGCGGCGGAAGCAAGCGAATTCCGGGAAAGAACATTAAATTGTTTGCGGGAAAACCGATTATTGCTTATTCAATAGATACGTTAAAAAAATCAAATTTATTTCAGCGTATTATCGTTTCAACGGATGATAGTTCAATTGAAAAAATTGCTCTTCAATATGGAGCAGAAGTTCCGTTCACTCGAAGTTCAGAAAATTCAAATGATCATGCAGTGCTTGCTGATGTCATTGCAGAAGTATTGCATAATTTATCAGCAGAAAATCTTGATTTTGACATAATATGTTGCATGCTTGCAACGGCACCATTTATTAACTCAGATCAGCTAATCGAAATGAGTCAACAACTGAAGCCTGGGGTTGAAGCAGTATTCACTGTACAGCAATTTGGATTTCCGATTTACCGTGCGTTGCAAAAAAATAATGAAGGCTTAATGTCCATGATTTGGCCTGAAAACATGAAGAAGCGTTCACAAGATTTTAACCCCGCTTTTCACGATGCCGGTCAAGTTTATTTTATCCGAAAATCCGCTTTTATGGAACAGAAAAAACTCTACCCAGAAAAGTCGTTTGGATTTGAAATTAATGCCTTAGATGCGGTAGATATTGATACACCAGAGGATTGGGTGATTGCAGAAAAATTATTTGAACTCAGAAATAATTCAGGTGATAAATAAAACGCAGATAGTTTTTCGCTGCGATGGAAATTCAACCATTGGACTGGGTCATTTGTACCGTTCATTAGCACTTGCTGAATTTATTGAGAATCATTTTTCCATTACATTTCTGACCAAGGTTGAAACAACTCATCAGATAATACCTGACAAGTACAAGACTAATTTTATACCTCAAGACTTTTCTATTGAACAAGAAATTGACTTTATTTTTACAGAGTACCAGACGAAATCTTCCATTTTTGTCATAGATGGATATCAGTTTACCCAAGCATATATTGAAAGCCTTTGTACAAAATTTAAAGTTGTTTACCTTGATGACGTGCATACCTTCAAAAATCCTGCTGATCTAATTATAAATCACGCTGGTGGTCTTGATCCTCTTGACATTTATTCAGATTTCCTTAGCAGAAAATGTCTCGGTACAGATTACGTCATGTTGAGAAAAGATTTCTTACGAAAAAACAAATTTTCTACAAAGAAATTTGACGTCTTGATATGTTTCGGAGGTGCTGATCCTGACAATTACACATGTAAAACAATTGCACAACTTGATTCATCACTCAATAAAATAGTAGTCTTAGGTTCCGCTTTCAAATATGCTGAACAACTTGAAAAACTACAGAATCAAAACTGTAAGATAATTAAGGGGGCAACTGCATATCAAATGGCAGAATTGATGCAACAGACAGCATTTGCAATTACCAGCGCCAGTACAGTATCACTTGAATTTCTCGCATGTTCTGACGGCTGTTTATACCTTATTCAGACAGCAGATAACCAAAAATTCATATTCAATTATTTAATTTCATACGGTGTTGCTAGAAAATTTGAAGGACAATTGGATTTTTTTAATCGCCAAAAAGAATTGATTGATGGTAATTCACCGGAGCGATTATTAAAGGAGTTTGTTACACTAGAGTATGAACTTGGAATGACTCTTAGATACGCAGATCAATCAGACATTCACGAAGTGTACAATTGGGTAAATGATGCTGAAGTTAGAAAACAATCATATTTATCTGATCCAATTCCATTTGATACACATAGCAAATGGTACATGAAAAAAATCTCGGATGATAACTCCGTTTACTTTATTGCGCTGTTTGAAGAAATTCGTATTGGTCAGATCAGATTTGATATTGAGGATTCCAAAGCAACAATCAGTTATCTATTGTCTCCATCAAGCAGGGGGAAAGGATTTGCACAACCATTGCTCAAATTGGGTATAAAAAAACTGCTCAAAGAAAAAAATGGAATCAAAGAAATATTGGGTTATGTAAAAACTACTAATTCTGCATCATGCAAATCATTCAAAGCATGCAATTTTAATGAAGAAAAAACAACTGATTATCCGGATTCGTTTCTTTACAGATTAAAACTATGAAAGCTATTAAAATCGGGAATTTTGAACTTGGCAAAGGTAAAACTTTCATAATTGCTGAACTATCAGCAAATCATAATGGAAGTTTGGAAACGGCAATTCAGACTATAAAAGCCGCAAAAAAAGCAGGAGCAGATTGCATCAAATTGCAAACTTATACAGCCGACTCAATCACGCTGAATATTAAAAATGATTACTTCAGAATCAAACAAGGAACAGTCTGGGATGGCAGATATCTATACGATTTATATCAAGAAGCTTATACGCCCTGGGATTGGCATAAAGAATTATTTCGTGTAGCAAAAGAAGAAGGTTTAATCTGTTTTTCATCTCCCTTTGACAAAGCCGCTGTTGATTTGCTTGAATCATTAGATGCACCGGCATATAAAATTGCGTCGTTTGAAATAACTGATGTGCCACTGATAGAATACGTAGCGTCTAAAAATAAACCTGTGATTATATCTACCGGCATTGCAGATGAAGAAGATATCGCGCTGGCTATTGAGACATGTAAAAAAGCTGGAAACGATCAGATAATTTTATTACAATGTACGTCAGAATATCCTGCAACGCCGGAATCTGCAATACTTTCAAATATTTCTGAAATTATAAAAAAGTTTGGCGTACTTTCCGGATTATCAGATCACACGTTAGGCATTGAAGCAGCCATCTTAAGTGTTGCACTTGGCAGTGCTGTGATTGAAAAACACTTCATACTTGATAAAAAAATTGGTGGAGTTGATTCACATTTCTCACTTGATTCTGAAGATTTTCAAAAGATGGTTGAAGGCGTACGTCTGGCAGAAAAAATGATTGGTTCACCCAATTTTGAAATGACAGAAAAGAAAAAAAGAAGCCGTGAATTTTCTCGTTCACTTTTTATTGCTGAGGACATAAAAGCCGGTGAAAAATTTACCGAAAACAATGTTAGGTCAGTTAGACCGGGATTTGGCATGCACCCGAAACATTTGAAAAATATTCTCGGAAAAACCGCTGCACATGACCTACAGAGCGGAAATCCTCTAAAAAATGATGACATAATTTGATATTTTTTGTACCTTGGTTTTATAAATTCCAAAACACTACTGTCCGATAAAAACTAAAAGTACGTAAAAACCCTTTCAAAACCCGCATGGTTGCGTATGAAAAGCCTTGTATTTCAAAAGTAAGCCCCCTCTTTTCAGGCTGAACTAAATTCGAATTGAAGTTGTGGATCTATTTCAACTAGCCAATCTTTTCTGGATTTTCTAGAAATTTGATCAGATGAATGTAATTGAAGAGATGCAGTCTGCAAAAGTTGGCCAGATTAGAGAAAGCCCATTTTCGTTTAATTTTTTGTGGATAACGGTCAACAGCAGATTCACTATTAGCGTACACCAAATCTGAATTTTGATTGCATTCTCATTGTCGCCTAAAAAATATTTTAGCGGAAAGTTTTGTTTGAGCTGTTTGAAAAGTAATTCAATTTGCCATCGTTTTTTGTAAATGAGTGCGATGTGTCCTGCGTTCATCCCTTGTATGTTGGTTATAAATTCAAAGCATCTTTTGTGTTCGTCATCCCAGTAAGCAATTCTTCTGAGTTCAGTAGTTTTGAGATATTTTCCGTTGTCTTTGACTTCAACTTTTATAATTTCATCTTTCAATACACCTGCGTCAATATAGCTGGGAATATCATTTTCTACAACCAATTCATAGGTTGCATTTGATTTTAGTCTGGTGACAAAATAGATGTTGTTTTGTGAATTCATCAAAGGTTTTATAATCATTATATCCTTTATCAAACACAGCTATTTTGCCTTTTTCCAGCTTAAGTTTTTTAAGGAATTTTTATCGTGTGTTGTCGCTGATGAAAACCAAATCAGTTTTGGAACCTGTTCCTGAAGATTAATTTGAGTGTGTACTTTTATGCCTCCTTTTCTTTTGCCATTGGAGGATTTTCTGCCAACACAGCTCAATAAATCACGAAACAATGAAATAGTTGTTGAATCAATAATTTCCACCCTTTGTTCCCATACATATTGTTTTCGGCTGTCCGAGATAACCCCTGAGTACTCTTTGTACAATAAATAATAAATCTCTTGAAAAACCTCATGACTCCTTCGAGCATTTGCATCACTCAACGTGCTTTTGTGCGGAATGTTTTTTAACTGAAAATGATTTGTCTTTCCTTTGAGCCCAAGCATAGCACCGGCAACCTCTCGCAACGATGAACAATTGGCGAAAGTTGAAAACAACATGCTGATTAAGTGATCAGATGTGTCAAATCGTTTGGTATAATAATCAGAGTTACGGTTCTTAACCACTCTGCTTACAAGAGTTGGGTCAATTAAAGAAATCAGCTGTCCGAAAACCGACTGTCCAAAAAAAGTAGTTACTTTTATTCATGTGTATTTAGTTCGTCAAAACCAAATTACACTAAAGCGGGAAATCTGTTATGGAAATCCCGCTTTTAAATTTTTTTTATCGGACAGTAGTGATTCCAAAACATATGAAAAAAATTATTTTACTTAGTTCCCTTTCTGTTTATTTTTCTTTGACTTTTAGTCAGGATTTGAATCTTGGTTTGGTTGGGTACTATCCTTTTGATGGGAATGCTAATGACAATAGTACAACGGCGTTGAATGGAGTTGTCAACGGAGCTTCACTGGCAACGGGTTTAGGTGGTGAAACTAACGGTGCATACTCATTTGACGGAGTGAATGATTACATTTCACTCGGAACTTCAAACAGAGGAATCACCGATGTTATTACTATTAGTTTCTGGGCAAAAACATCCAGTCTTGCAGATCAGTATCCAATTTCAAAATATACCTATACTGAAGATGCCGGTTATTTTACAGTATTCAATAATGGTTACGCAGGAACTGCAGGAAGAGATGGATCCGGCTCGTTTGTTTTTACAGACTACAGCGACACTTATATAGCCGATAACCAGTGGCATCACATAATATCAGTTGTTTATGAAAACACATGGGAAATATGGGTAGACTGTCAACTTGAAAAAACTATCACCACCGGAACGTCTAATCCAGCAATAGATAATTCTCAAGATTTAATTTTAGGCAAATGGGGATTAGAAAATTCAAACTTTTATACCGGAGAGCTGGATGAAGTTAGAATATATAATAGGGTATTAACCATTCAGGAAATGGAGTTACTTTGCAATTACGATCAGTATAACACTCTTGCTGAAGATTCAAAAGACGAGTTCACTATCTACCCAAATCCTGCTACACAGTTTGTCAATATTGAACTTGATGACTGCTCTATGAGTATCATTGATGAAGCTGGTAAAGTTGTTTTTAATTGTTCCATTGAATTAAAAAGTTTAATTACTCTTGATATCTCATCATGGGAAAGAGGTGTTTACTTTATCCAGTTTATTACCACCGAAGGTATCGAGACTAAAAAACTCATTATCCAATAAGCTAAGGCTGTGAACAAACGGTACTTTCTATTATCGGTACTTTGTTTTTTTATTGGGTCTACTTGGAGTCAACTAGAAAATCACGTTTGGCATTTTGGAAATCACACGCGTGGTATTCAATTTAATTTAACCACTAACACACCTTTTATAACCAATACTTCATACACACCTTATGTTTATGGCTGTGGCTCTAGCATTGTTGATCCATCAAATGGAGATTTATTATTTTATTCAGATGGGCAAAATGTGATTGATGCCACGCATGCAGTGATGCCAAACGGCAATGGTCTTAATGGAGCACCAGCAACCTTTTCAAGTGGAGCTGCTTGCAAAATACCCGGTGATTGTAATTCTTGGTATGTTTTTACAATCACAACTCAAACAGAATATTGGCCTACACCAGTTCTTGGTAACTTATACTACTCTGTTGTTGATATGAACCTGGTTGGTAATGGAATGGTTGGTTCGCCATTGGGAGATGTGGCTCCAGGTCAAAAAAATATTCTACTTGCAACTGATGTGAGTGAAGGAATAGAAATTATTCCAAAAGCAAATTCTCACGATTATTATTTGTTAGTCGGTAAAAACAATTCAGCCTCTCTTGATGTTTACGAAATTACTTCATCAGGTATTACCTTTCAGGCTAATTATCCACTTGGAATTCCCTACACTGAATTCTGTCGCATTCGATTTTCAACTGCAAATAACAAAATAGGAATTTGTTCACTTGCAGAAAATGAACCTGTGGTAGTTGCAGATTTCGACCCGGCAACAGGGGTTTGTTCAGCATTTACCAATGTTCCAGGTACACCAATAGGCTCTTCAACTAGCCACTTTGGCGGGGTATTAGATGTTGAGTTTTCAGCTGACGGATCTAAATTGTATATTTCTAAATTCAGAGGAATAACGCCAAGCAACGGTGGTTCCTTACACCAATATGATCTAAATACGCCGCTTGTGCCGGTTACTTTGATTCATAATGTCAGCACAAGTTCATCTATTAATGCAAAAGGAATTCAACGCGGGCCAGATGGAAAAATATATTGGATTGCCATGGCAGGTTCAAGTTCATTATCGAATGTCAGCGTTATTAATGATGCGAATTTACCGGGGGCAAGTTGCAACTTTGTTTTAAATGCCTTACCAATTGGTGTCAATGTTGGGTCCGGCTGGAATCTATTTCCTTACACATACCACTTCTCCAACACCCTCCCCCAAATACCTGATACGCTTATCAACTTCTTTTGTGGTTACCCTTCAAGTTTCACCATTGATCCATTGGCAGGATTTTCGGATGCTGAGGGTGATAACTTATCGTATTCAATTACCGGAATGACCGGTGCAACGTGTAGTATCAGTGCTGGGATTTTGACTATCACTCCTGATCCTTTGTACAGCGGTAATCCACAAATTGAAATTATTTATGAAGATGATTTTTGTTATCCGTTATCTGATACTTTGTTGATCACCATGACCTCTTCAGGTGGATCAGGAACTCTCAGTATGCCTGATTCTTTATCTGAATGCGCAGGTAATCCAATTGTTTTGGATGCGGGTAGCGGATATCCGAATTATTCCTGGTCAACAGGTGAAAGCACGCAAACAATCACAGTCAACACCACTGGCTGGTATAGTGTATCAATAAATACGGGAGGGTGTATTCTTGCAGATTCTACTTACGTCGTTTTCGGTTCCCCTACTCCATTTTCTCTTGGTGCTGATCAAACTCTTTGTGCTGATAGTTTGTTACTTAATCCGGGTGCATTTGTAGGAACGCTCACGTGGTCTGACGGTTCAATTGGTCTGACAAATTGGATTACTGCGTCAGGACAATATTCAGCCATAGGTGAAAATGCCGCAGGATGTTTAAGTTATGATACCGTAAACATTTCTTTAATGCCTCTTCCAAATATTGATTTGGGTGCAGACCAACAGGCTTGCGAGGGAGATACCATTGTTTTGAGTGCAGGTTTTTTTCCGTCTATACTATGGAACACCGGGGCAACGACAAGCAGTATAGATGTTACCTCATCAGGGAATTATTCTGTAACGGTGACAAACTCTTCCGGCTGTCAGCAAAACGACAATGTAGATGTTTTCTTCAATATTCCTTTGCAATTAAATTTAGGACCTGATATAAATATTTGTGCTAACGAAGCTGTTCTCAGTTCGTCCGGATATTCAGGAACAGTTAACTGGAACACCGGAGAAATCGGATCCGCAATTAATGTTACTAATTCTGGTCAGTACATTGCTAATGGAATTGATTTGAACGGTTGCTTTGATGCTGATACCATCGATGTTTTTCTCGCTCCTATTCCAGTTATTGATCTTGGTGATGATACTGCTGCCTGCCCAGGAGAATTTGTTCTCACCGCTAATGGATTTTCAAATGTTTTGTGGAGCAATGGATCAAATGCTGATACGCTGGTTGTGTTGGATGCAGGAACATACAGCGTTGAAGTCACAAATAATTATGGATGTCAGGCGTTTGATCAAATTCAAATTAGCTTTTTAAATCCAATGCAAATTTCTCTAGGACCAGATATTGAAACATGTATGGACAATCAAGTCCTCCTACACACCGGTGTACAGGCCGGCCAATTCCATTGGTCAACAAACCAATATTCACCGGCAATTAATGTTACTGAAACAGGTTTGTATTCTGTGCAACAAACATTGTGTGGAACAACTTATACTGATTCAATTCAAGTGACATTTTCTGGTCTTGATCAGGTTATTTATATTCCGAATGCGTTCACACCCGATGGCAATTTATTGAACAATGAATTTGAAGTAGTATTTGGTGATTACACGCATTTAGTCAACTATGAAATTTTTATTTTCAACCGGTGGGGACAAGTGCTTTTCCATTCCCATGATCCTTATGAAAAGTGGGACGGTATCTACAACGGCACCTTGGTGCAAGATGGCGTTTATGTTTATTTCATCAAACTTGAATCTGATTGTTTTGAGAATCCCTACATCACGCTGCGTGGACATGTTACGGTGTTGAAATAGGTGTTGCTGTTTGACACTTCAAGGCCGATATCGTATCGGTATTCCATTGCTTAATTCTGATTGCATCGTTGAGTCTTTCTTGCAGATTTCTTTTAATGATTCTAATACTACTGACGCCCATGCAGTAAGGCATGAAAATATATCCGGAATATTTCATATTTTTACATCACTTATAACATTTGGAAATTTTTTCCGTAAAATGTCTTTATAAAACTAGTTATCAAGAATTAAACCACCGGAATAACCACCGGAATAACAACCGGAATAACAACCGGAATATTTAACATATTTTTTCTTTATGGCACCAGAATACGAATTATACAAAACTCCTAACGCTATGGAACCATTAATTCCTTCAGACGATTCAAAAGTTTTAGAGAATCTGGCAATTGAGTTAATAGAAAAAGCATCTAAGTTATCAGGAACATTAAACCCAATAACCCAATCAGCAATTGGAGATTTTTTAAGACCGATGAATAGTTATTACTCTAATCTGATAGAAGGTCATGACACCCATCCCATTGATATAGAAAAAGCACTTAATAAAGAGTTTTCAGACGATAAAGAAAAACGTAACCGACAAATCGAGGCGAAAGCTCATATACACGTACACACATTAATAACCAAAGGGATCGAAAAATTTCCATCTGCAAAATCTCCATATTCTTCAATATACCTAAAAGATATACATAGGATGTTTTACGAGCAACTGCCTGAGGATATGAAAAAAGCCAAATCAGAAACCGGAACATTTTCAGAAGTCATACCGGGTGAATTTAGAAAACTTGAAGTGAAAGTAGGTCGTCATATCGGACCCGATTCAACGCAACTACCTTTTTTCATGAATAGATTTGAAGAAGTCTATTCACCAATAAATAATTCAAATCAATCCAAAGTGAGAAGAATTATTTCAATAGCGGCGTCCCACCACAGACTTGCTTGGATACACCCTTTTCTTGATGGCAATGGTCGCGTGGTGAGGTTATTTTCAGATGCTAGCTTCATGTATGAGAATTTGGATGCGTCCGGCTTATGGTCAATTTCAAGAGGACTAGCCAGATCCAATTCAGACTACAAAGCACATCTTTCAAATGCAGATTTAACACGATACAACGATTATGACGGAAGAGGTAATCTTTCCAATAAAATGCTGGTCAGATTTTGCGAATATTTTCTTCGCACTGCCATTGATCAGATTGACTATATGTATGAAGTGATTGATGTTTCTAATATGCTCAAACGAATTGAAAAATATTCAGACATCATGATTCTCAGAAATAAGATAAGACCTCAAGCCAAGTATATTTTGACAGATGTATTTTTAAAGGGAAAGATAACGAAATCTGAAGCCTTGAGAATTACAGGATCATCAGACAAAACACTTAAATTAATAGTAGATCCTTTATTTGAAATGGGGCTTTTAAAGTATGTAAAGGAAGGTAAAGAAGTCATATACTTTGTCCGTTATCCAATCTCGTATTCCCCAATACTATTTCCGGGATTATACCCAAAAGATAAAGAAATAGATATGATGTAATTATAGCTCCTGATGACACCGGCACGGAGTTGACAGCTTAGATCTATTCATTCCTTTCCCATGATCCTTATGAAAAGTGGGACGGTATCTACAACGGCACCTTGGTGCAAGATGGCGTTTATGTCTATTACATCAAACTTGAATCTGATTGTTTTGAGAATCCCTACATCACGCTGCGTGGACATGTTACAGTGTTGAAATAGGAACTAAACGAAAATTTCACAACTTACTACATTTATAAAGAATGATTAGTTCTACCATGATGCCGGATGTACTGAAAAGACTCTTGGAGTTCAGCCTCATGAAAAGATCATCAATAATTAAAATGGAGAAAATAGAAAATTCACTTCGGGAATAAAGTCTTGAATATTTCTCTCATTACTTTTCTTTGGCGCAAGATTAAGAATCTTTAATAAACGCCGGACCAATTGGCGCCATTCATGAAGACATTTTTTATAATTGCACGAATTCAAGATGAAAAATTTTAATACATTTAAAACATGAGGATTCCAATTTTAAATTATTTGGTGGTTGCGTCAATGATGCTCACTTTGACTTTATTCACTTCTTGCAATAATAATTCTGGCGCTACAGATTCTGTTATCCCTGAAAATTCACGTGAGCCAGAAAAGGAAGAAACAAGCACTTATCCTCTGTTTGAAGCAAACGAAGATGTTGCCAGATATAATAATTCAAAAGTTCCTGAATTTGAATCTTATGATTATGAAAATTTGTTTGCCTATTCTTTTCCGGTAAAACCTGAATTTGAAATATCAGAGAGCTCAGGACCAAAAAATTTCTATGCATCTGAATTGTACGAGGGCACTATCTATACCTTAAAAATTTCTGACTATGGTAGCATCTCAAAAAGTGTGTAAGGCCAAAAGTTATTCTGAAATTTTTTGACCTTTAACAGTCAAAAAAAATTTCGGAAATAACTTTTTGGGTGGCTTTAACACATAATGTATGAAAAAAGAGGAATTATTAACTAAAGAATTTTTAAAGCAGTTCAAGACAGGAGATGCCTTGAATAGTTTTATTGAAGAGCTTCAGAAACGAGGCATAGAACAGTTATTAGAAGGTGAAATGGATGCTCACCTTGGTTATGAAAAACATGAAAGATCCGATGGTAAAAATGCCAGAAACGGTCACATAACCAAGCGACTCAAAACCAAAGAAGGCGAAATGGAGGTAAAAGTGCCACGCGATCGCCAGTCAGAATTTAACCCTATTCTGGTTCCAAAACGCAAGAGCATGGTTGAGGGTGTAGAGAATATTATTGTCTCAATGTATGCCAAAGGAATGTCCGTGAGCGATATTGAAGAACAGATTCGAGAGCTCTACAATTTTGATGTGTCAACATCTACAATATCTCGCATTACCGAGCGTGTATTGAGCGATGTGAGTGCCTTAGCAAAATCGTGCTCTTGATCCGGTCTATCTCGTAGTTTGGATGGATGGTATTGTTTTCAAGGTTCGAGAAAACTCAAGAGTGGTTGAAAAAACAGTTTACATTGCTATTGGACTTAGTATTGATGGTAAAAAGGAGGTGCTTGGAATGTGGCTTGGAAAAAATGAATCTGCTGCCTTTTGGATGTCCGTACTGACTGACTTGAAAGCCAGAGGCGTAAGAGATATACTCATCACAGCTACCGATAATCTCAAGGGATTTACAGAAACTATCCATGCTATTTTCCCGAATCAACAAAACAAATCTGCGTGGTACACCAAATACGAAACTCTTGCAAGTACGTTTCCTACAAAGACAGGAAAGAGTTCTCAGCTGATATGAAACATATTTACAATGCTCCAAACCGTGATGCTGCCGCTATCGCTCTAGATGACCTTGAAAAAATGGGGCGGTAAATACGGTTATGCTATTAAAAGTTGGCGCGCCAACTGGGAGGGAACTAACTGCGTTTCTTGACTTCCCGGTTGAAATCAGAAAAATTATTTATACAACCAATGTTATTGAAAATCTGAACGGAAAAATCAGAAAGTACACTAAAAATAAACTATCATACCCGACAGACGATGCCGTAATCAAATCCGTTTTTTAGCAATAAGAGAAGCAACAAAACGATGGACCATGCCCATCAGAAGTTGGGGTGAAATATTAAATCAATTTATGATTATTTTTGGAGAAAGAATTAAACCGTAGCCGGAACTACTTACACACTTTTAGGGATACTGTCCTGACTATACAAATACGGATGATCAAGTGGATGATTTTTTCCTTTACAACATCTGCCATACATCTGAATATGAATTGTTAGGTGCTAATGATATTACCAAGGCTGAATTCATGAATGAGCATGGCGTACACGGCCATCATTCAAGCTATACCTATTCTCTTGAGAGCGAAACTTACTGTGAAGATTTGATCACCATGTCAGTTGGACAAGTGGTAATTTATTATAAGGTTATGTCACGACCAAAGTTTGAAGCAAAAACCAAACTTGAATACATCGTCAACTCAGTAAAAAAAAAATAATCCTTGGATCTTTTCTCAGATCAATTTAACATTTTTCTTGTAGGCGATTACACTATAAATTCTAAATAATAATCACCACAACAACGTCAACAAATCATCTCCGCAACTGACTTTTCACTAAACGGATATGACATTTCACTTACCTCTTTTTTTGACCTTTTTTCTGGTTTACATTTGATAAAAAATCAAGTGTATGAAAACTATTTTTTCGATAATTATTCTGCTTAGCTCACTTAGCTATTCAGGTCTTGCATTGAGTCAAGAGAAATGTGTATGTCCGGATTGTAATGGTGAGGGCATGGTTGATGAACCTTTTGCACGTCCGTGTAATTTTTGTACCGGAGGGTATAACACATGCAATACGTGTCACGGTGATGGGCAAGAAGCTTGCTATCGTTGCAATGAAACCGGAACAGCAGACATAACCTGCAGGGCATGTAATGGTGCAGGCAAAATAAATGAAGACACTTGTGCAACATGCGGAGGTGATGGTCTTGAAGGTATTTCATGCATCAACTGTTCAGGCAAAGGATGGAACCATTGTCACAGTTGTAATGGTGAAGGAAGATTTATTTGCAATATGTCCTGACTTGTCCCCACCAAATTTAGTGCGGAGCTAACTCCCTCATAATCAAACGAGGTGTTTTAAAAAAGGCTAAATTTACCGCACTAATGCTGATTTTTGAATGAAAATAAGGGTTGTAAAAACGGCCTCTATGGCAAGGGCTGTTCAAGTAGTTCGTTACGAGAATAACAAGAGGAAAGTAATACAACACATGGGTTCTGCACATACAGCGGATGAATTTGTTGAGTTAATGAAAATGGCAGAGGAGTGGATAAAAAATTCCACGATGCAAACTTCAATTTTCCGGATGAAAATCCCAACAAATTGTTGCATCTTAATCACAGCACTTTTGTTGGCATCAAATACCATTTTTTTTACAAACAAATTAGAGCGATACAAGACACTCTTAAACTAAATGATTTTCCCTCGTTGTTAAATGATTTGGTTACCATTAGAATATTTGAACCGGCATCCAAACTTCGTTCCTTAGAGTTGATCAAACTGTTCTTTGGTATCAGCCATAGTCGCAAGACATATTACAAGATTGCCCCAGAGTGCATCAACTTGAAGAAAAAGTAGAAAAAAAAGTTGTTGACTTCGCTAGAAGGTATTACTCATTCAACTATGACATTCTGTTTTATGATGTAACCACACTTTATTTTGAGACATTTAAAGAAGATGAGTTGCGAATGAATGGCTTTTCAAAAGACAACAAATCTCAACAGCCTCAGATACTCATTGCGCTGATGGTGAGTAAAGAGGGTTTTCCCGTGTCGTATGAAGTGTTTTCGGGTAATACTTTGAAGGTCACACAATCATCCCGGTTATTAATGATTTTATTAAAAGAAATGGTGTACAAAACTTCACCGTTGTAGCAGATGCTGCAATGATCAGTTCAGAAAATGTACAACAATTAATCCAGAACAACATCAACTACATCGTGGGGGCAAGACTCGCAAACGTCTCCGCAACTATGCTCGACACCATTGACAAAAATATCAACAGAGAAAACGGAAAAAGCATACGCATTAAAACCGATAATGGATATTTGATTTGCAGTTATTCAGATGTCAGATACCGTAAGGATAAGCATGAAATGGAAAAACAAATAGACAAAGCAAAACAAGTTATTGCAAAGCCGTCAAAAACTAAAAAATTAAAATTCACCCAAACAAAAAATCAGCAAATTGAACTCAATGAAATTCTAATTGAGAAAACTCGCAAACTTCTAGGGATAAAAGGATATTATACGAACATTGAAGAATCAACGGCTGACGACAAAACAATAATAGAGCGCTACCATGAACTTTATAAAATTGAACAAGCCTTCAGAATATCAAAAAACGACCTACAAACAAGACCAATTTTTCATTTTAAGGAAGATCCCATCAAACTTCATATGCTCATTTGTTTTATTGCATTAGTGATATCAAAACACATAGAACTAAAAACAGGTATCTCAATAAGAAAATTTATAGACGAGTCAAAAAAATCGTTGATGGAGAAATATTGAATCTGATCACGCAAAAAACTGTAACTATAAAGGCAAACCCATCTCAGAAAATGACGGAGCTTATTGCAAAATTAAATCTACCGCACTAAAAGGGACAAGTCAGGAGTTGTAATGGTGAAGGAAGATTTATTTGCAATATGTGTGGTGGTGCAGGTGAAAAAGTATGGCGCAATGCTTGCCCTCGATGCAGTGGAACCGGACAAGTTGAATGTGAAGATTAGTAAACTATTCTTTTGCAGAATTGGGTATTGAAATTACTTGATGAATAAGAAATTATTCTTCATCACCGCTGCGTGCTTTGATAAGTTCATCACGGGTAATTAAACCCAGTGCAACAAAAAATGCTGCCTTACCTTTCAAAAGCCAAGCAAATCCGAAAGCAAAGAGCGCAATTGCTTCAAAAATAAATACGGTATTTCCACCGGTCATTTCTAGTGCGAACAAAATTGCAAGTGTCAGAATTGAAAGAATAGTTGTATAACCAAATGTTCGATATGCTCTGCGGCGGCGAATGTGATAAACATCTTGGCTACGGCCCATTGTAAATTTATGTGCTGACATGATACCGAGTAAAATTAGAAATCCTCCCGCTGAAATTAAATGGATCACTGACAGATAATTTTTATGGTGCGAATTTGGAGTACACATCAAACTGCAATCATGCAGCGTTGGAATTAATGCAACCACTATTGCCAAAACACCGGCAAGTGAAGTAACCGTATCATCACGCACCCAAAAACTTCCATCAGGATACCCTTTGTAACTCATCAGCAATAAGCCAAATGAGGTAAGAACACCGGTGAAAATTACACTTGCATAACTATAGTTGTAATGACTGATTGAACGCAACCAAACCTCATAATCACTTCCGGTAAGCGAATTTACATACCCGTGAAAAATTGGTAAAATAACCGGCAGTAACATGCCAAGCGTTCCAATTAACAAGCGTACTCTGCGATAATTATTTTGTGTTTTAGCCATCTTGTTTTTTCTTGCTAATTTATTATTTTTCAATCAACAAAGCAGAAAATTGACAAATCAGATTTTTTAAAGATCAGATTTTTGATTCGTCATTGATGTAAATGATCTGACCACACATCTTCAACCAAAACAATTTTGAATTTAAATATCTTGATCTCCTTTCCATTTCTGTTCCAAAGAGAAAATTTCAATTCATCATCTGGCTCAATAAAAATAGGTAAGTTGAACGCAAAGTATGATTTTCCAATGCCTGTAACTGAATCTTGAGTAGATAAAATCATTTCTTCCAAATCATATCCTAACCACCAGTTTTCATTCTGATGTTGCACAAATTGCCCGTTACGCATGGCAGATATTCCAATGGTTAATTGGGCATCATCCGGAATTGCAGCTTCAATTTCTACTTTGATATATGACACCATATTTTGATTCATTTCATTTTTTCTGATGACAAAATCCGGTCCGTACATATTATCAGCATTAAGCTTATATATTAGGCTTTTTGTGATAGAATCAGTTTTCAAGAAGTTCATTTTATAGGTCCATTTGTCTTGTCCACCGGACTCGAATAAAAATTCTGAAATCAGCTTTTTCCCAGGTTGAGTTAGTTCATTTGATCTTTCCAATTGGTCATTTCTTTTCATGAGAAAAACGGCTGAATTTTCATAGTGAAATGATTCAATAATCAGCGGGTAAAATTCTTGTACAATTTCAAAAATCTGCGGTAGCGTGAGTCGTTCTGAGTAACCCACAACGCAGTACGGCTCATCACGTAATGCCAAATCACGTCTCACTTGCGGAGCATCTGAAAACTCAATTAGGTTACGTTCAAAATAAACGCTGTCACCAAATTGAGTAGCATAAAAATTCATGTAATCAGGATTACTCAAATTGTACACCGCATAAATATTTTCATCACCATATTTTTTATTCCATTCAACTAAATGCTTTGCCGTTTCACGATATCCCATGTGCCGAGTATCAAATAATTTCTGCTCAGCGAGCGATGAAAAAAGTATCAGCAAACCCATGGCTGAAGCAAAATAGATTGTCCCTTTTAATCTTGACAACAAGGCAGAAATCATGAGCAGTAGAAAAGGAAAAACAAAAATGAGAACCGGAATTTTAAGTACCGGCGTTACTAAATATGAAATGAGATAGCCTCCCAAAACCACACCAAAAAAGAAATAGGCAGATAACCAATAATATTTTGCCGAAATCTTTTCTGTCTGTTCACTAAAGAAAAAAGAAATGAGAATAAGTATCAATACCCCCAATAAAATCAACAGTGATTGATTAAATGCGTAGAATATAAAATCAAAAATAAATAAAGGATCAGGTTCACCTAACCACCCTAATCCGCCAACCGAAAGATGATGCAATGTAATAGGTACATGCGGAATGTATAATACAATAGCAAGCAGGGTTGCAAGCAAATAATTTTTCCAATTAGTTCTATTAAAAAAAACAAAGCCGCTAACACCAATCACAATCAACGTATAGAAGAGAAAGTAGTGCGTATACAAACCGGCTGCAAAACAAAAACCTAGAGCAAACGTGAATTTGATTTTCTCTTTTTTAGTAAGACTAGTGAATAAAATTTTATTGTAAAACCAAACAACTAGCAAAGTAATCAGGAGTCCAGGTGAATAAGGCCGAGCCAATTCAGATTGGATGATGGGAAAGTAGAGAAATCCTAAAAAAATTGCTGCAAAAATTCCGGTAGTACGATTGAACCAGTTTTTACCAATTAAAAAAATCATCCAAACTGACAGCGTTCCAAAAAGCACAAAAGGGAATCGAAGTGCCAATTCAGAAGTTCCAAAAAGCGATGACCATATTTTTTCAAAAACCTGAACACCGGCAGGATGCATATCACCCGTTTTCACGCCCTGATCAATCAATTCACTGAATGTATCATAACGCAACCGGTTGATTGCGCTTAGTTCATCATTGGTGTACGAATGGGTAATTGAAACAGTGAAGCGCAGAGCAAAACTGATGATCAGAATCAACCCGATGTCAATATTTCTTTTCAGTTCATGCATTCATTCGCTGCCGTGCAATTTCATAGAGAAAAATTCCGGCTGAAACTGAAACGTTGAATGAAGAGATGGAACCGGTCATGGGAATTTTAGCCTTGATATCCGCATCACTGAGCAAACGCATTGAAACTCCATCTTCTTCAGAACCTAAAATTACAGCGGTTGGCAAAGTCATGTCCAAATCAAAAACTAAACGATCAGTTTTTTCAGTTGCGGCTACAACTTGTACTCCACTCTCTTTCAAAAAATGAACAACAGAAGATAAATCAGCCACCTTACACACCGGAATTTTATTTAATGCCCCGGCAGAAGTTTTAATGGCATCAGCAGTCACTGATACGCTATCTTTTGTAGGTATTACAATGGCATGTACACCGGTGCATTCAGCTGTACGCGCAATGGCTCCAAAATTTCTGACATCCGTTAAGCGGTCTAAAATGAGAATATTTGCCATCTCCCCTTTTTCAAGCAGACGTGTTACAATTTCTTCAATATTATAATAAGACACCGGAGAGACTTGTGCGATAACCCCCTGGTGATTTTGTTGTGTCATGCGATCCAACTTTTCAACCGGCACAAATTGCAGCGCATATTTTTTATTTGCTAACTCTTCTTTCAATTCATAAAAGAGTTCTTTATTCATCCCTTTCTGAATGAAGATACGATTGATAGGTCGTTCAGCACGAACAGCTTCAATCACCGCACGTACGCCATAAATAATATCGTCATATTCTTCTCTATCAAACTTTTTTCTTTGATTAAATGGTTTGCCGTGTTGTTTGAATGGTCGTCCTCCACGACGTTCATTGCGTGATGATTCTTGTTTATGATCCATAGTTCAAAGGTAGTGAAGTTCAATGAATATCATTGCTATACCTTATAAACTCATACTGAGCCCACATGAAATTGTTCACAAATTAAGCATGTAATTTTTGAGATTAAAATATTATTAGTAATATTGCACTGTATTCGTTTTGGTGCTACAGTTCTTGCGCCTCGTAATCACAAACACTTTTAGTTATCGATCATCACAATTTATCTTACCATTTTTTATGACAGATTTTTCCGAGCTGAACTCGAAAAAACTACCCGAGTTACGGGCTATTGCTGATACATTAGGAATTTCAGGCACAGAAAACATGAAAAAAAATGAACTCATTTCGGCTATTACCGGTGAGCCCATTCAACCTGATTCAGAATCATCTTCTGACGACAAACCAAAACGTAAACGTCTTACAAATCAAGACAAAGCAGAAAAGAAACAAGAGGATTTATTCACAGAAAATTCTTCTGAAGCTGAGAAAAAAACTGAGCAGAAAAATTTTGAAAATCGTCCTAAAAGACCACAGGATGATCGTCCAAAAAAACAATTTCAAAAAGATAAGCCAAAACCGCCTGTTGATTTACCGGCAGAATTTGCAGCAGATGATAGTGATGACATGACTGATCCGGTTATTCCGGTTGAACCTGATGATTTACCTTCAGTAAGCGTTGCAACTATTGATGATGATTTGCCTAGCGTGAGTCAACCTGAAGCGAGTGAACCTCAAACCGGTGGTGGTGAACAACAAAAACAAGGATACCAGAAACCGCATCACCAGCATCAACATCAACACCAGCACAAACCAAAACAAACTCAAGAAGATTTTTACGGATATAATTTTGATGGTCTTGTTATTAGTGAAGGTGTATTAGACCTAATGCAAGATGGTTACGGATTTTTACGTTCATCTGATTATAACTATTTACCTTCACCTGATGATATTTACGTATCACAAAGTCAGATTAAATTATTCGGTCTGAAACGTGGAGATACAGTGCGTGGTGCAATTCGTCCGCCAAAAGAAGGAGAAAAATATTTTCCACTCATTCGGGTTGACATTATCAACGGACGTGAACCTTCTTATGTACGTGATCGCGTTCCGTTTGAATACCTCACCCCGTTATTCCCTGACGAAAAATTTAAAATCACCGGACATAAAAATGAATCTCTTTCAACCCGCGTGATGGATTTATTTGCCCCAATTGGAAAAGGTCAACGCGGAATGATTGTGGCACAACCAAAAACAGGTAAAACCGTTTTATTAAAAGATGTTGCAAACGCCATTGCCGCTAATCACCCTGAAGTGTACCTCATTGTACTACTCATTGATGAACGACCTGAAGAGGTAACTGATATGGCCCGCTCAGTAAATGCTGAAGTGGTAGCATCAACTTTTGATGAGCCTGCTGAAAAACACGTAAAACTTGCCAATATTGTGCTTGAAAAAGCAAAACGTTTAGTTGAATGTGGGCATGACGTAGTGATTCTGTTAGATTCAATCACCCGTTTGGCTCGTGCTTACAACACGGTTCAACCTGCATCAGGTAAAGTACTTTCAGGTGGTGTTGATGCCAATGCATTACACAAACCAAAAAGATTTTTTGGTGCCGCACGTAAAATTGAAAACGGTGGTTCGCTTACTATTCTCGCAACAGCACTCACAGAAACTGGTTCAAAAATGGATGAGGTTATTTTTGAAGAGTTCAAAGGAACAGGTAATATGGAATTGCAGTTAGATCGTAAAATTTCTAACCGACGCATTTATCCCGCCATTGATATCCTGGCTTCAGGTACTCGCCGTGAAGATTTGTTGATGTCTAAAGATGCCTTGCAAAGAATTTGGATCCTCCGCAAATATCTTGCTGATATGAACCCTGTTGAAGCCATGGAATTCATTAAAGAACGCATGGAACGTACTCTCAGCAATGAAGAGTTTTTGATTTCTATGAATGATTAAATCTGAAATTCATTTTTGAGTGAGAATAAAAAAATTCGAATTGCTCGGAAATTGAGAATTTTGTGTTTATCGATTTAATAGTTGGTTTATTTTTCCAGCCTTCTGCCCATTTTAGATTATTTCCAATGGCTATTAGATATTTACTCGGCGCTTTAATAATTAGTTCTCAAATTATTAAGTTTCTATTGAATAGGAGTATTTACAAAGAAATTCATCCAAAAGAAGACATTAGAATTAGGCCATCTACTTTTGCCGACAACTTTAAAAGTTACGAGCATCAAGCAAAAATTCAACAGGGTAATCTCTATTTTCTGATTTTTAATTTTATTCCATTTTGGATAAAATTTCCCAGAACTCTGAAGGGCAGGGTAAAATGTTTTATTGTGCTTCTCCTCTCAGTGATTCAAATTTTAAGTTTTGTTATTGGCACCTCTTCCGCTGTGACAAATCCAATTTGAGCTAATCAGAAAAACGCTGCTTTCATTTCTCCTTCTCCAAATCCTTCCAATAAAAATCACGCGTAAGTGCAATATACGGCGCCGAATATTTGTTGTTGCTATGCTTAACAATCATTTCAGAAAACAAGCAAGAGTCATCAGTGTGCGAAAATTGAATCAAAGTTCTGACAATAGTTCCATCATCTTTTTTAGTGCGCATAATTTTTTTTGGAAAGAGATGTTGAAGGGCAGCTTGTTGAAGATGATTTTTTTCCGTGTCAGAAGGAATAATCACATACATACATCCCACTTCACTCAAGTGCGATGCAGCACAGCGGTATAAGGTTTCTACGGATAATTCCGTAGTGTGTCGCACTTTTGTTTTTTTCTCGTTCGCATTAGGCGTTGAATTTTCAAAATAAGGAGGATTGCAAATAATCAAATCAAATTTTTTTTCTGATTGAAATGTCTGCAAGGATAGTTCAATTGCGGTTAAGCGATTTTGAAAAGGTGAGTTAGAAAAATTAATTCGCGCTTCATGACATTGATCTGCATCAGGTTCAATGGCTATGATTTCAGCCTGTTGATTTTTTTGCGCCATCATGAGTGCAAGAATCCCGGTGCCGGTTCCAATATCAAGCACACAATGAAAAACTCCGCTAACCCATGCCCCTAGCAATACCGAGTCGGTACCAACTTTGTGTTGATTGACATGTTGTTCAACCGTAAATTGCTTAAATCTAAAGGGAGGTTTGGTTTTCATTCTTCTTCTCCTAAATACAAATCAACCAATCCGGGCGGTGTATCGAGAAAAAGAATTTTTTCTTTGCGATCAACTTTATGTATAAAATCAGGTTGATTCGGTATGAGAATTTCTTGTCCGTTAAAATCAATTTCGAGAATAGGATTGCCGGACACGAGCAAAACAGATTTAATAAATCCAATATTTCCATGTTGTGAATCCACCACTTCAAAGCCAACTACTTCGTCAGCATGCAAGCGTTTTACATCAACAGATGGCATCACTTCAAGCGGCATGTAGAGACTACAGCCAATAAATTTTTTCACTTTATCTTCGGTTGAATAATCTTCAAAACGGATGACGGCAGTACCATCACGGCGAATTTCAATTTTCTCCAAAAAAAAAGGAATCAGCTTTTGGTTGTATTCAACAAAAACTGATTCCAATGTATCGTATTCGTGTGGATTGTCTGTATCTAGAAAAATGCTCAGCTCACCTTTGAAACCATGAAGTTTGGCAATATGCCCAAGGCGATAGCAGCTTTCTTTTTCAAACATGCCTGATTTCTATGCTTCAGCGCTGTTTTCTTCAGCAGCAGGAGTTTCAGCTGCAGGTGCTTCAGTAGCTGGTGCCTCTTCAGCAGCTGGTGCTTCAGTTACAGGAACTACTTTTGCAGCAATTTTAGCAGCTTTAGCAGCATTTTTTTCTTGTTCGTCAGCAATCATTTTTTCATACGCTGATTTTTTTGCAGCCGCAAGATTTTCTGATTTGCCGGTGATTTTAGAAGTTTTATCGTTCACCCATGCTTCAAATTTTTTGTCAGCAGCTTCTTGAGTCAACGCTCCTTTAGTAACGCCTTTGTTCAGGTGATTGCGATACAATACCCCTTTGTAAGAAAGGATAGCACGCATGGTGTTTGTCATTTCAGCACCGGTTGTTAACCAATGAAGAGCACGTTCAAACTGCAAATCAATTGTTGCAGGATTTGTGTTTGGATTGTAAGTACCAATTTTTTCAATAAACTTACCGTCGCGTGGTGAGCGAGAATCTGCAATAACAATGTGATAGAATGCAGATGCTTTTTTTCCGTGTCTTTGTAATCTGATTTTTGTTGCCATTTGTGATTATAAATTGGAGTCCGAAACTCCGGTTAATAATTTATTTTTTCCCTTGCAAGCCGAAACCTATTTCCGGTTCAGGGACGGCAAAGGTAGTGATAGAATTTGAATGAACAAGCCTGAACTAGTTTTTTTTATCCTACCTGGCCAATGGAAGGCTTGCTGCATCAGGGAATGCCGCCTTATACTCTTCATATCGCTGCCGTACCTCAATGATGTATTCATACGTCTCAACTCCCCGACAGTAGCCGTTTTTAACCACTTCATCACGATAATAATGTGGCTTTGATAAATTCAGCATCATCTCGTTGACATGACCTGTCCATACATTTTTATCTTTCCCGTATTTTTCACACAATGCCCTTGCATCATCAATATGCGCCCGACCTGAATTGAAAGTTGCCAGGGTGAAATTCAAACATTCCAAACTGTCAGCAATTTCAGTGGCCCATTCATGATAATTTTTATCTAATTTTTGCAAGGCGGCTTTGATTTGCGCTTCAGGCGGAGATGATTTGCTGATACCATATTGTTCCGCAGTTCCGGGCATAAAGCCGAACAAACCAAAAGCACCTGCCCAACTCTCTTTCCAGGTCTCAAATTTTGATTCTTGATACATGATGGCTGCCAGCAAGCGCCAATCCCAGCCATAAATTGCACATTCACGTTTTAAAATTTCATCATAGGGAGATAATTGCCCGTCATTGAGCGATGAAAATTCTTGATTGGCTTTTGCCGATAAATTTTTTCGCTCGTAATATTTTCGGTTTATTTCACCTCTGGTTGAGCGGTTTTCATCTGCCACTAACCAAGCATTGAGGGTATCCAATAAATTGTGTGATGATTTTCTGAGAACAAACGCAATCTCTTCTTCATAGCTAAGCGGTAAACTGATATCAAGGTTTGGATAAAAATGTAAATCTATTTGTGCAATATTTTCATCTGCAATGGTGTAATCAATTTCACCGGTGCTCACCTGGCGAATTAATTCTTCGGTGATCAAATCTCCATCCGTACCAACTATATTCAATTGTAGTTGATAAGCTTGATTTAACATATGTACTTGTCTGTAGTACGATGAATTTTTCCAGACATGAATTGTTTTTCCCTTGAGTTGTTCAATATCCGTGATCAACGAATCTTGAATTTCATCGTCTTTCATGTTTTTATAATTCTGCGGTTTGCGTTGAATCAATACCATTCTAGTGATCAAATGCGGAACACTGAAGCTTACCAATTCATTGCGATGCGGCCTGATGGCAAGATTTGCAGCAATGATATCACCCTCACATTGATTCAGCAAATGAATCATGGTATCAAGGTCATGCACCATTTTTACTTGTAAACGAATATTTCTGTCTTTGGCAAATTCATAGAGTAATTCATACTCGTACCCCATGTTTCGTCCGCGATAAACAAAATAGGAAGCCGGGCTGTTTTCAGCAAGTATGGTTAAAACACTGTCCTCCTCTATCTCTTTCCAGTCACGCTGACAATGCGGAATTGGTTCAGCTTTTTTCTGATCAGAACACGTGATTAAAAAACAGGATATGAATATGAAAAGAAATAACCTCACTGAGGTAAGTTACGGATTTATCCCTTTCATGGAAAGAATAAAATTTTCTGTTTTCACGGTAATCTCTTCCATAAACGATTTGAAACAAGTATCAAAGTGTTTTTGGTGCTGGTAATATAAGTCTAAGGAATGAGGCAGATTATTCTCGAAACCTATTCTCTTTGAATATTGTACCATAACTCTTTTCATGCCTGCCTCAATTGGATAATCTAAAAACCAGCTATAATCTTTCATGACAGCGTAAAAATATCTGAATTCAATATCTAATTGATCAAAATCTGCCTCAACCCGTTCATATATCTGATTAATAAATTGCAGGTAAGGCGTGTCATGATACTGTATCCAATTAGCTGCGATATAGTGATCAAGCAATAAATCAATTCCTATATAAGAGACGCGCTGCACTTCATTGTTTTGTAGAAAGTGTGCAATTTCTCTAATGTGCTTTGAATTGTCGGTAGTGTCATCAATGAATCTATGCAACCTGACACCGTCCATGATGTGTTTTGGCACATCAACAAAATTATCCAAATTGCCCTTATAAAAATCACCTCCGAAATTTCCGGTGATTAATTCAAGATGATTCTTACAAAGCAAACAATGTCCTAGAAAATTCATGAAGCGAAATTAGACGAAAAGTATAGAAATATAATCCGTAATTCTACGTAATTAATGAATTCCTTTAGCGGCAAGATATCTTTCAGCATCCAGCGCTGCCATACAACCTGTACCGGCGGCTGTAATTGCTTGACGGTAGGTTCTGTCAGCGGCATCACCACATACAAAAACGCCTTCAACATTCGTGCGAGATGAACCCGGAACATTTTTGATATAACCTGTTTCATCTAAAGAAATAAAATCTTTAAATACATCGGTGTTAGGTTTGTGTCCAATTGCAATAAACACGCCTGTTGCAGCCACTTCATGTTTGTCACCTGATTTATTGTTTTTGATACGCACTCCGGTTACAACATTGCCATCACCAAGTACCTCATCTATTTCTGAGTTCATGAGCAAATCAATTTTGCTGTTAGATCTCACACGATTTTCCATAATCACCGAGGCGCGGAATTTATCAGTGCGTACCAACATGGTTACTTTGGTACAAATATTTGCAAGGTAGGTAGCTTCTTCACAAGCTGAATCTCCGGCACCAACAATTACAACATCTTGTCCACGATAGAAAAATCCGTCACAAACAGCACAGGCTGAAACCCCACCACCATTTTTCAAATAATGTTGTTCTGATGGTAAGCCCAGGTATTTAGCTGAAGCGCCGGTAGCAATTATTACGGTGTCCGCATGAATTTCTTTAGTATTATCTACCCATACTTTGTGAACGGGTCCGGTAAAATCAACTTTTGTTACCCAACCACTTCTAATATCTGTATTAAAACGGCGAGCCTGTTGCTCTAATTGAATCATCATTTCAGGTCCGGTAACACCATCAGGATATCCGGGAAAATTTTCCACTTCGTTGGTTGTGGTAAGTTGACCACCGGGTTGTAATCCCTGATATAATACCGGATTCATGCTTGCGCGCGCGGTGTAAATGGCTGCTGTATATCCTGCAGGGCCTGATCCTATGATCAGACAACGAACGTGTTCAATTGCTTCTGACATTTTTCTTGATTTTTTAAATTCTGCTGTAAAGATAATCTGATTGAATACTTCTTATCCTATTTCAGGCATGATTAAATTTTATTGCTCAATTGGATTTCTTTATGAGACTTTAGTCACCGTAAATTTTCGCCGTATTTAACGCAGCAGATACTGAGTTGGATGATCACAATAATCAAATCATTTTGCAGAATTTAAAAAGTTTAGGCAAGTTTATGATGTAAATCAATTTAAAGGTGGTATTTTTGCAAAAATTTAGCGGTACCATCCATGATTGACGAAAGTCTTTTTAGTAGAAAAGAACTCTATCCATTTCAGGAAAAAGTAGTCAATCAAATAATTGATGAAATTACCACCAACGGTCAGAATTTCAATTTACTTTTTCAGTTACCAACCGGTGGCGGAAAAACAGTTATTTTCTCTAACATAGCGAAAAAATATCTTGAAAAAACCGGAAAGAAAGTTCTCATCCTTACTCACCGTATTGAGCTGTGCGTGCAAACGTCCAAACAACTTAACGCATTGGGCATTGCTAACAAAGTTGTGAACAGCGTAGTTAAATTATTGGAAGATCAGAATGAATATCAATCATTCACCGCTATGGTTGAAACCTTGAATAACCGTTTGCAAGAGAAGAAAGATTTTGTAAAACAAATTGGTTTGGTGATTGTTGACGAAGCGCACAACAACTCTTTCAGAAAAATTTTTCAGTATTTTAAAGATGTAAATATTCTAGGGGTTACGGCTACACCATTAAGTTCAAACCGGGCACTACCACTAAAAGATAATTATGACAAACTGATTGTGGGTGAAAGCATCAAATCACTTATTGAAGGTGGATATCTTTCTAACGCTGACACCTATACCTATGATGTAAATCTTCACGGTTTAAAAATTGGTGTAAATGGCGATTTCACCGTTAGCTCATCTGATAAATTATACAGCAATTATTTTATGCAAGAGAAACTTCTTTTTGCGTATGAAGAAATTTCTGTGGGTACAAAAACACTGATTTTTAATAGCGGAATTGAATCATCACGTTCAGTTTACGAGTTGTTTAAAAAACATAAATACCCCATTCGTCATCTGGATTCTACTTTCAGTGAAACTGATCGGAAAGATATTTTGGAGTGGTTTAAGCACACACCCGGGTCAGTGCTAACATCTGTTGGAATTTTGACAACCGGTTTTGATGAGCCTACTGTTGAAACCATCATTCTTAACCGCGCTACTCGATCACTGACTCTTTACCATCAAATGATTGGACGCGGTTCACGCAAACTTGTCAATAAAAATAATTTCACCGTTATAGATTTAGGGAATAATGTAAGACGTTTTGGTTATTGGCAAGATTATATTGACTGGTATGATGCCTTCAATTTCCCTGATCGTTTTCTGGAATCAAAACTCAGTGAAGAGGATGATGTGATGTTTGAAGCAGAATATGAATTGCCACGCAACCTGAAAGACAAGCTCAAAGACCCCACAAAACTTGAATTATTTTCCATGCGAGATGTTTATCTTGACTTAATTGCCCAAGGAAAAAAAGGAAAAGATGCGGTAGATGTTTCAATGGAAAATCACTTTGAAGTAATAGCTGAAAATTCAGGAGACATGTACGATGCCTTGATGCTACAGCAAGATTTACAAGAGGATGTTGAACGCAGACTTAAACATTATACCCGTTGCATCACCAAAACTACAGATGCATATCTTGACTGGTTAAAAGAAACCTATAACAGACAATTGAGTCAACGCATCAGAGCTGAGTTGAATGAAGAGGTTGAAGAATAAAGTGCAGAGATAAATTTATCTGATCACAATTTTTTCGGTAGTGATCACACCCTGATTTTGAATGGTAATGAAATAGATACCCGGAGCATAATCAGCTACATTCAATTGTGTATTCCCTTTACCGTTCAAAATTACTTCACCAGCCAAGTTGATCAATTTAAAACTGGCATCTTCAGCTATTTGAACATTGAGCATTTCACTTGCAGGATTTGGAAATATTTCAATGGTAACTTCTTCTTCATCAATTTCTAATGCACCTTCAGTAATGAAATCAAAAGATGATCTCGGACAAATTTTTGATTCTCCAAACAAGAAATAACGAACGCCCGTGATGGTATAAATATAATTTGCACTTGGAGTATACAAATAAATACCATCATCAATTACGCAATTACCTGAACCGTCATTAACTAAAAACTGACCAAACCCTTGATCAGGATTAGTGCAAGTAGCATGATCAACACGCACCAGCACACTTTCATAACACTCCATTGAAGCGCTGTCAGTGCTCACAACCACCGGTGAAGGCAATGGATTACCACTGCTAATAATATTCATGGTGGTTAAACTATCTATTGAAGTATTGCTGTAATATTCTTTCAACTTTCCGGTTACTTCTACACTATCACCAACGGTAACATCAAAGGTGTTGTCAAGAATGTAGATACCGCGCCATGGACCAGTGCCGTCTTGAATGAAAAATGTACCTTCTGCTCCGGAGGTGAAAACCCCTGTTACTATTCCTCGTGTGGTGACAATATTGCCTGTTAAGTGTGAGTCTCCAGAAGAAAGATGGCTGAATTGAATATCGTAAATGCTTGCAGTTTGAGCTTGTATTAAAAGACCGGTTGCAGCTGTAAGTAAGATGGTAAGAGTAGTTTTCATAGCCAGCAGGTTTAATTGTTATGTATGCATAATATTACTAAAAATCTCTCATTCTGGCAAGCGAATTACGTAAAATTCGACCAGAAATATCAACACGGTTATTCACAATTTTCAAACTTCACCCGTAATAACCGATTAAGAGGCACTATTTGTTGACTAAAAATATCCGACACGAAATCATAAAAAAATCAGACCAAAACGACAAGCGCTTAACTTTGCAGAAATTGAACGCTATGAAACCAATTCAAAAAATCTTTGTCAGCATATCAAGTATAGCCCTGATTACTGCATGTAGCCAAAACCAAATACAACAAGACAAACCTGAACAAACGGACAGCACCACAATAACCAAAGCCGTTTTTGTACCAGTTGAATTTGAAGCATCAGACAGCCTACTGATTAGTGGTAACTTATATGAAGTTGATCCTGAATTTCCATTGATGATACTTTGTCACCAGCGAGGCTTTTGCAAGTATGAATATGCCGGAGTTGCTGAGCGGTTTAATGAATTAGGTTTTAATTGCCTGGCTATAGATCAACGTTGTGGAGGACCGATAGCTGAAAACAAAAACGAAACTTGGCTACGCGCACTTGAACAAAACAAACCAACTGATTTTTTAGATGCAGAAAAAGATATTGTTGCTGCTATTGAATGGGCTTATGCTAAATATCAGAAACCGGTTATCATTCTTGGTTCATCTTACTCATCTACTCTTTGTGTTTATCAAGCTTTAGAAAATGAAAAAGTAAGCGCAGTGATTGCATTCTCACCCGGTAATTATTTTATGGATGTACGCGGAGACCTAACCAAACAATTGGTTGACTTTGAAAAACCATTTTTCTTCACCGCTGCCAGAGAAGAAATGCCTTTTGTACGCGAACTGGTTCTAGGTCGTCCGCGAAGTGAAACACAAGTTGTATTTTCACCTGAAGGAGAAGGAATGCATGGCGCAAGAGTATTGTGGCCAACCCAAGAAGGAGGAGAAGAATACTGGAATGCACTGGAAGATTTTCTAGAAAAAATTAAACATGCGCCGGCGCAGCCTGAAGGACTTGCGCAATAAAATAATCAGCGTTGAAATTGTGTTTGATATTATTGTAAAAAAGAGGGAAGACAAAATCTTCCCTCTTTTTTATTTTTTTTCTGACGTTATTTATTTTACGCCACCCATCAATTTTTTAATCAAAGGTGAAATAACAATTAAAGCTACCCCGGCAATCAATGCATAAATTGCTAATTGCAGGTAACCATCAGTATAGCCTGTAAGCTTGTCCATTGCGGTTGCATTCTCATCTGGCGAAGCCATGCCTGCACCTAATAAGCCGGCAACATACTGACCATACGCGCTACCTAAAAACCACATCCCCATCATCATACCCCACAGCGGACGCGGCGCAAGTTTGGTCATGATTGACAAACCAATTGGAGACAAACACAATTCACCAATAGTAATTACGAGATAAGCCAGCGTAAAAATATCTAATGAAGATTTTCCATTGGCATCAGCAAAATTTTTATTCGCATAGAAAATGTAAAACGAAATTGCGAGAAAAATAAATCCAAGTCCGAACTTAATCAAGGTATTAGGTTCCATTTTTTTATTTGCCATGGCAATCCATAACAAACCAACCGGGGCGGCAAATGCAATAACAAAAATGGAGTTGACAGAATTGTTTACCACGTTTGGATCAACGCCATTAATACCAAGCAAGGTATCATTCAAATTATACAGGGCAAACAAACTTAATGATCCACCACTCTGCTCAAAAAATGCCCAGAAAACAATAGAGAAAAAGATAAACACCAAAGCAGCTATAAGTCTCTTATTCTCAACAATAGTGAATTTTCTCATTTCATAAAACAGATAAATCAACGTCAGTGGTCCAATGGTATACATGAATATATCTGTATATGCAGTGTTCTTAACCATGATAATAATAGCCGGAATGCAAAGCAAAGAGCCTATATACACGATGATTTCTCTTACTTTACGAGTAGATTCAGGAAGTGCAAGTAAGGGAGAGTCTCCGATAGGGCCCATTGATTTTTTAGTAAATACAAAAGTAATCAGACCTATTGCCATCACTATACCGGCTAAAGAAAAAGCGATATTCCATGAATGATATTTACCAATATAAACGCACAAAATTCCACCAAGCAAGGCACCTAAGTTAATACCCATGTAAAATAGACCAAACCCTGCATCACGTCTCACATCACCTTCTTTATAAAGCGCACCAACCATGGTTGAAATATTTGGTTTAAAAAACCCGGTACCAATAATGGTGAAACTGATACCTACAAAAAATAAATCTTTTGGAGAAAAAGCAAGAATGAAAGAACCAACAATCATTAAGAGTCCTCCCCAGAAAAGAGATTTCTTAAAGCCTAAAATTTTATCAGCAAATACACCACCAATAAATGTGAACGCATAAACAAAGGCCTGAATGGCGCCATACTTCAAGTTTGCTTCGGCTTCGGGTGTCATCATTTGTGTCACCATGAAGACCACCAGCATACCTCGCATACCGTAAAAAGAGAATCGTTCCCACATTTCTGTTAAGAACAGATACCATATTTGTTTTGGATATTTCCCTTGAAAACCCTGAATTCGTTCTAATGTATATTCTTCCATGTCTTCTAAAAATTTTTTGAAAGATACTATTAATTCGTATTATACTTCAACCACAGGTACAAAAAAAACAAAAGGTCGGATACGCATTCACGTACCCGACCTCAGTGTATTAACCCGAATTATTTTCTACAAATTATTGATTGCTGTTTCAATGTCAGCGAGCGTAGTTGCGTTCATGGTTACCGGCACAACCAAACCACTTGTGATGGTAACCGGCACAAAAGCTGAGTAATATTGTCCGCTGATTTCAGAGATACATACAATGGTTACTGCTTCATTGATTGGTGAACCTAATGCAATAAAATCTGCGCCATTATAATAAACTCCGCTTATTGAATTAATAGATGAGAAGTGTAAATATACTGCGGTGTTAGTTTGATTATAATCTGCTGCAAGGTCAATAGTTATACTGGTTGTTCCATCGGGATTGTTGTAGAAGTAATCACAGTTGATCCAACCCAAACTTGAATCACTCCATTCAAAATAATAAAAGGCGCCATAAATTCCACCTGATGAGTCCGGAACAAAAATTACTGAATCAGCCATACCTGATGAATCATCTGTACTCAAAATCCAGTCAACATCTCCATTTGAATCTACAACGCCATCAAACAATTGCATATTTGAATCATATGCATCTGTTGGTACCATTACTGAAATAGAAGCATTGTCAGCTAAATAAATTGTACTGCCGCTTTGTGATGCATTCACATTTAACTGTCCGCCTGATACCAGCACATTAGTGCCTGATGTGGTAGGCATATCCATTAGAATCATATTAGATTGATCTAAAATTTCAACTAATGAAATGGTGATGCTACCTGTTACCGGACTTCCTGAAGCGGTGACAAATGAGTTTGCAGGCACACCAATTTTCACCCCGTTAACACCGGTTATCTCATTATATACTCCGGCATTGATTGTGAACGATTGTTTTGCATCACTAAAATTATCATTAAACAACGAACTCAAATTACTGGTTGGTTGAGGATCTGGCTCTGGTACTTCATCTTTTTTACATGATACCATCAGAATACTGAATGCGAGCATTGAATTTAAAAGCAGATTTTTCATAACATATTTTTTTAACGTTTTCTGCTCTAATTACAATGTAAAAAACAAAGGGTTGTCCGAGAATTGAAAATTTTCCAGAAAAAAATAAAAAAGCCCGTAAACAGGCTTCTTCATGATGAATATTTTTATAAAAAAGAAAGATGATCAAATGTATTCTACTACAATCCAATCCACCATAATCTTTTGTTTATCGTTCACATTGAATCCAAGTTTATTCCCAAAAAAAGCGCCAATTTTCATTGTGGCTACTTTGAGATCATTGATTTCAAAATGATAGGTGTCACCAATTTTTGACACTGTTAATTTGTTATACGCATGGTTACCACATGAAACAGTTTCCGTTTCTTGCCAATCAGGTGTAATGTCATTCCATTTTCCGTTGACAACTTTTCCAACGCAATAAAATCCGGCCGGTGAAATTAAAAACGAATAATAATTATCCTGAGTGCCGCCCCACAACAATCCATAACCATAATTTTTTACGCCTTTTTCTTTATATAACTGAGCTGTGATTCTGAAATTCCGCTTTTCATCCAGGTTAACCTCTGTCCACGCAGTACAAGCATCACCGGTATGTTTCAGCTTATGATCTATTTGATACATGCGCCGTTTGGTATCAACTTTGATGTCAGCCTTACCATCTGAAAACTCTTGCCAGTGATTAGAATTATTATTGAAATCATCGCGAAGAATAACTTTATCTTGAGCAAATGAAAAAGCTGAAAATAAAACAACCAAAATAAGTAGACCTGATTTCATACAATTTGTTTTATTACCTAACACAAAAACTGTGCCTTCATGCATTATTCCTCTTTGAGTACGGTTTGAATATCTTTGATATTTCCGTACATTACTAAGATGTCTCCATCTTCCACTACCGTTCTTGTACTAACAACACCTTGCACTTGTTGTTCTTTTTTGCTGATACCAAAAATACTTTTCTGCTCAACCATTTTAATGATAGTAAGCAATACGATATTATAATTTTTTCTGAAAGATATCTCTTGAATTGTTTTACCAACAAAAGCTTTGGGCGAAGTAGCTTCAATGATATTGTAATTAGTAGTCAGCTCAAATGAATCCACTACGCCGCGCATGTTTAATTTTTTTGCCCAGCGTTCAGCAGTTTCTTCTTCAGGGTGAACAATCTCATCAACACCCATGGCTTCAAGTACAGTTTGATGAAGATTATTAATTGCACGACTGATAAGCCTTTTCACCTTGAGTTGTTTCATCAATGCGGTAGCCATGATATTAGCCCCTTCATTTTCACCAATGGCAACAAAAACTATATCCGTGTCTCCGAGTGGCAAATGGGACACCGCTTGTCCGTCAGTACAATCAAGACAAATGGTATGGGTGATGCGCTCTTTCAGCAATTCAACTTTGTCCATTTTGTTGTCTACACCAATCACCTCGTGCCCCTTTTTGGTCAGACGCTCTGCCAGTGATGAACCGAAGTTTCCAAGACCGATGATAATGTATTTCATATTCTCTTTTTTTAAATCAATTTGCAGTTAGTGACTTACTGCGGTTAAACTCGTTAATACCTCTTTAGTTAATTGAAATTTCTTCTGAAGGATACCTGTATTTTAAATTTTTCACTTGTCGTAAAAACGCAATCATCAAAGAAAGCATGCTCACCCTACCCACAAACATACAGGCAATAAGAATTGATTTGCTGCCAGAACTTAAATCAGCCGTAATTCCCAAACTGAGACCCGTTGTGGTATAAGCAGAAAAGCATTCAAATGCAACCGCTCTAATTTCTCTTCCCGGTTCTAAAAACATAATAAAAAAAACTGCCATGCCAATTACCACCAATGAAAGTGCTATGGTTGCAGAAGCACGTTTTAGAGTTCCATTAGATATTTCACGTTTGTATATTTCAACTCTGTCTTTACCTCTGGCTAAGCTGAAAAAATTTAGCGTAGCAACAGCCAATGTACTTGTCTTCACACCACCACCGGTACCACCCGGAGATGCACCAACCCACATTAAAAAAATAACAACCAGTGAGGTTGGCACCAGCAAGGCTGTCATGTCAACATTATTGAAACCTGCGGTACGTGGGGTAACCGAATTAAAAAAGGCAACCACTATTTTTCCAAATTCGCTGTGCTCAGACAAGGTATTATAGTATTCAAGCCAATAAAACATCCCTGTTCCAAAAACTAACAAAACACCGGTTGTAACAACCACAATGCGTGTATTGATATTAATGATCCAAGGTTTGTAAATATAATGGCTGTGTTTACCCAACGATTTAATAGTATTAATGACCAAGTGATTAAAATAAGATAAGAAGTTGAAAAGAATTGGAAATCCAATACCCCCCATGATAATCAAAAAGGCAACGTAGAGTTGAATCAGATAATTAAATCTGAAACCAACATCATAAAATCCGTAGGATAAGGTTGAGAATCCGGCATTACAAAAAGCTGATACCGCGTGAAAACCTGAGAAATAAGCACGATCCAGAAAATTTGGAAACATCAAGGGATCAAGCGATGAATAAATAAATGCAGCACCAATAAGTTCAATTATCAGGGTTAGCAAAATAATTTTTTTCAAAGTACCAAATACTTCGGCAATTTTCTCAGAGTTTGTCATTTCACGCAACATCAATTGATTTTCATACGATGCGCCGCCTCTGAAAAAATAGCTGAAATAACTGGTAAAAGTCATGATGCCAATACCACCAATTTGAATTAAACAAATAATTACTATTTGCCCAAACGTAGTAAAGTATGTTCCGGTATCAACTACTGCAAGTCCGGTTACACATACTGCACTGGTGCTGGTAAATAATGCATCAATGGGTTGAATACCGGTATACGTTGCATTAGGCAACATAAGCATGAGCATGCCTGCAATAATGATAAGAGCAAAGCTGGCTACAAAAAGTTGAGCAGGATTTAATACTTGTCTGCTGAAATTAATTTTCAAAGCAGAAAATTCGCGCACAAAAACAAAAATTGCCGTGAGGTAAGTCCACGTATTAGGGTGTTGAAAAAAAGGAATTTGATACCCAAAAGCTAAGCGTAATCCAAAAATCACGAAAAAAAGATAGATCCCATCAAACACCCATGCTTTGAAGGGAGGACGAGTTTCTTTGGGAAAATAAAGAATAGCCAAACCAAAAATAGCCAAACCAAAGTTCACCCCGTAAACAACGCGCAATACAAAGGTCATTTGCTCCGTCTGATTAAAGCCTAAATCATATATCACACATGAGAGTGCGAGAAAGCTAACCCAGAATGGAACCTTTTTAAGAATAATCTGCATCATGGCTTTATACGAGTCAAAATGAGTTGCGTTTGCTTTTTTTCAGAAAATATCTTCATGCCGGTTTTCATTTGTATTGGTAATCATCTTTACCTTGAAATAAAACAGCCGGGTAAACGCAATATTGAATCATGATTGTGAGAAGTTTTTGCAATTAACCGACTCAAAGTTAGATTGAATAATTGGAAAACCTCCTCTTGGGCTAATGATTTAGGCAAATCAGGTAAGAATAAATACAGATGATTGATTTAAAGAGACAAAGACGTGTTTATGGCATATCAAATTCTTGCCCTGATTTCATGTCTCCCTGAAGCATTGACTTCAATTCTTTGAAATTGTATAAATCAGTATCAAACATGTGGGTGGGAGAAATGTTACTCAGTGCAGAAAACATTATTTCACTGCGACCGGGATAGGTTTCATTCCATTTTTCAAGCATATTTTTTACCACCACACGTTGCAGATTTGGTTGTGATCCGCAGAGATTACAAGGAATGATGGGGTATTTACGGTATCCTGCCAACTCAATAATATCAGCTTCTTTCACCAGTGCCAAGGGTCTTAGCACAACAAAACGATTATCATTGGTGATATATTTTGCAGGCATGGTTTCAATTTTTCCGGCAAAAAATAAATTCAGAAAAAATGTCGCCAGCACATCTTCACGATGATGACCAAGGGCTAATTTATTGCAGCCAAGTTTTTCAGCAGTTTCATACAGGGTTCCGCGTCTAAGGCGAGAACACATACTGCAGGTCGTTTTTCCTTCAGGTGTTTTTTCTTTTACAATGCTGTACGTATCACGTTCAACTATGTGAAAAGGTACACCAACACGACTAAGGTATTCAGGCAAAACATGCTCAGGAAAACCAGGTTGTTTTTGATCAAGATTAACGGCAACAATCTCGAAATTAAAAACAGATGCCTTTTGAATTTGCATGAGTATATCAAGCATGGTATAACTGTCTTTGCCGCCTGAAAGGCACACCATGATTTTATCCCCATCTTCAATCATGTTGTATTCATTGATGGCATTCCAAACCGTTTTTTTTATTTTACGATTCAGTTTATCCTCAGCTTCAGCCAGCTCAGCAGGTGTTTTCAATGGTATGTCTTTTAGTTGAGATGTACTCATTTCAATTCAGTTTTTGCCAATCGGTCATACATCACGATACTACCACAAACAGCCACGTTGAGTGATATTTCACCGGGTAATTGAATAAGGTGATGACAACGTGATGTGATATGCGCCGGTATGCCATTATTCTCAGCACCTAGCAAATATACAGCCCGGTGCGGATGCACAAAGGTAGTAAGTGCGCTTGAATTTTCAGCCATCTCTACGCCAACCAATTGTGCTGAGTAGGGTAACGAACTATATAAATGATCAAAATCATCATACCGGTAGAACGGTATTTTTGACCAGGTTTTTAAGGTGTCAGATGATTGTCCGCTGTATTTTCCGTCAACAATAAAAATAAATTTTGCGCCAAGTATGAGTGCTGATCTCCAAAGTGTACCAATGTTATGCGCCGTTGTGGGCTGGTAAACTCCAATTCCAAAATATCGCTCTTCGGTCCTTTCCCACTTCTGTCTCATCGCAATCTCTACTCTTTATCTTTTTGTTGATTCTCTTGAACTTGTTGTTTTTTATAAATCTCAGTATAAATACCGTTCATAGCCAATAGTTCTTCATGACTGCCCTGCTCTGCTATTTTTCCATTTTCCATCACCAATATCGTGTCTGCATATTTGATAGATGAAATACGGTGAGAAATAATGATGGCGGTTTTGTTTATGATATCTGCCCTGATAGCTTTGAGAATTTGCTCTTCAGTTTCATTATCTACGGCAGATAGACAATCATCCAACACAAGTATTTCAGGATTTTTCATCAAAGCACGTGCAATTGATACCCGTTGCTTTTGTCCTCCTGATAAATTGATTCCACGTTCACCCAATAAAGTATTGTAACCATCAGGAAAAGTGAGTACCGTATCATGAATGCCTGCAGCACGGGCAGCATGAATCATTCGCTCTTCCAATTGATCTGAATCAGTCTCGGCTTGTTCACTCACTCCAAACAAAATATTATTGCGAATGCTGTCTGAAAACAAAAAATGTTCTTGAGGCACATAGCCTATTTTATTTCTCCAATCAGTGAGGTTTAATTTTTTTAAATCTTGTCCTTCTACTTCAATTTTGCCACCTGTTGGGTCAATGAGACGCATCATTAAATAGGCAACAGAAGATTTACCTGATCCTGTTTTACCTAAAATTCCAAATGTCTTTCCTTTTGGCAAGGTAAAATTCAATTGATCAACTGCTGTAATTCCGGTATTGGCATATTTCAATGAAACCTGATTAAAAGAAATTTCTTTTTCAAACAGCACATTTTTTTCAGAGGTGGAAACAATTTCAGGTTGCTCTTTCAAAAATTCATTGATCCGCGCTTGTGAAGCAGCTGCACGTTGAATAATTGAGGTAACCCATCCAACAGAAGCAAATGGCCACGTGAGCATATTTACATAAATAACAAATTCTGCAATTTCACCTGCTTCAATAAATCCTTGTTGAGTTTGTAAACCGCCTACATACACGGTAAGAATAGTTGCTACGCCAATGAGCAAAATGATGGTTGGCATAAAAAAAGCGTTCGTAGTAGAAAGTTTCATTGACTCTTTCTTATACTGTTCTGCCTCATGATCAAATTTCAAGCGCGCATTTTTATCTGATGCAAATGATTTGATGATTCTGATTCCTGAGAATGATTCTTGCACCTGAGTAGATAGCCTTGACTGACTTGCCTGCACTTTTGTACTTTTTTTATTGAGCGTACTGCTTACCAGATATATTAATAAAGACATGAGCGGTAAAGGCAATAAAACGTACAAGGTTAACTCAGCATTTGCATTCACCATCTGATATAAGGTGAGTGTAAATAAAAACAAGAGATCAATGGTATACATGATACCCGGGCCCAGATACATGCGCACATGCGAAACATCTTCACTGATGCGATTCATGAGATCTCCGGTAGCATTTTTTTTGTAGAAAGTGAAACTAAGTTGCTGGTAGTGATGGTAGATTTCATTTTTCAAATCATACTCCACCAGCCTTGACATAATGATAATGGTTTGTCTTGTCATAAAAGAAAAAAGACCAGACAAAAGCGCAAGTAAAATAAATAAACCCGCCGCCAGCAGACCAATTTCAAGCACTTCAGACATCTCTTTATTTCCGCCTGTATCAGTAGCTTCTTTCACTTTGTTGATGGTATCTTCAACCACCAGTGGCATTTGAATTAAAAAGATATTTTTTACGACAATAAAAATACTTCCTAAAAGCAGGCGCCACTTGTAACGCAGTAAATATTTATTTAAATAAAATAATGCAGACATTTAAAATTAGTACTTTTGTTGCGCCTTTTCTGAAATGTTCAGGGAGTGCAAAGTTAGTATAAGATTGATTAAGCCGAAAAAAATACAACGCTTGTATGTTTGAAGTAAAAGATATCCGTGAGACATCACTTGGTGAAAATCCGGTGGTTGAAAGAATGTCTCAGTACAATCATGAACAATTATTATTCTGTAATGACAATGCAACCGGTTTGAAAGCCATCATTGCTGTTCACAATACGGTATTAGGGCCTGCTTTGGGCGGAACCAGAATGTGGGCATATAACAATGAGTTAGAAGCACTGCATGATGTTTTGCGTTTGTCAAGAGGAATGACTTATAAAAATTCTATCTCAGGATTGAACTTAGGAGGTGGCAAAGCCGTAATTATTGGAGATGCTCGCAAAAACAAAAACGAAGCCTTGATGCGTCGTTTCGGGAAATTTGTAAATAGCCTGGGTGGAAAATATATTACTGCTGAAGATGTTGGAATCAGCACCGCAGACATGAGCTGGGTAAAAATGGAAACTGATCACGTGGTTGGTTTACCGGGCAAAAGCGGTGACCCTTCTCCTGTTACAGCTTATGGTGTATACATGGGAATGAAAGCCGCTGCCAAAATGCAGTTTGGTTCTGATTCACTTAGCGGTAAAAAAATTGCAGTACAAGGTGTTGGTCACGTGGGCGAATATCTTGTTAATCATCTCAGCAAAGAAGGGGCTCAGGTATTCATTACAGATATTCATGAAGAAACACTGAAACGTGTTGCCTCAACGTATAAAGCAACTATTGTTGGAACTGATGAAATTTATGGTATTGACATGGATATCTATGCTCCATGCGCATTAGGTGCTACCGTAAATGACGATACCTTGGCAAAATTAAAATGCTCTATCATTGCAGGTGCAGCTAACAACCAATTGAAAAATGAAGCGGTACATGGTCAAGTAGTGCGTGAAAAAGGAATTCTTTACGTACCTGATTTTATGATTAACGCAGGCGGTGTTATTAATTGCTATGCTGAAGTGAAAGGCTTTACGCCAGAATGGGCAATGGGCAAAGCAGAAGAGATTTACAACCGCACTATCAGCATTATTCAACGCTCTAAAGACAGTAATATACCAACCTATAAAATTGCTAACACAATGGCAGAAGAGCGTATCAGCGCCATTGGCAATATTAAACTCCCCATGTAAAAGATGCTGAACAGACGACATCTCAGAATAAAAGTTCTTCAGATTTTGTACGCTTACTTTCAATCAGACGACCGTGATTCATACAAGTCTGAAAAAGAGCTGGTGCGCTCTATTGAAAAAATGTATGAGATGTATCTCTACTACCTGCTGGTGTTTGATGAAGTGGTTACGTTTGCTGAACGCCGTATTGATGAAAGAAAAAACAAAGTGCGTCCGTCACAAGATGATTTGAACCCCAACAGAAAATTTGTTGACAACAAAATATTTCAACACCTCAGACTCAATAAAGATTTAAAAAGAAATTCTGAATTCCATAAAATAAATTGGGTTGGCGCAGTTGAAAACGATTTGATGAAAAAACTTTTTCTGCATCTCGTTGAATCAGATGTCTACAAAAAGCACATGGAAAACGGCATCACCGGATTTGATGAAGACCGCCAGTTTGCCTTAGATATTTTCAAAACTGAAATTGCCAACTTTGAGTTGTTACATGACTATTTTGAAAACAAAAGCATTTATTGGCTTGATGATATAGATTTGATTTGTTCCATGGTTTTGAAAACTATCAAGCTCATTCCTGAACAAGATCAACCTGATCAACCCATTCTCACGCTATATAAAGATGAAGAGGATGAGAGAGAATTCACTGAAATTCTTTTTCGCAACACCATTCGCGACAATGAAAAAAATGATAAACTCATTGATGAGTTAACAGATAACTGGGAACTTGAACGCATTGCACGCATGGATATCATTCTAATAAAAATGGCCTTGACTGAATTCACTGCCATGTCTTCAATCCCTAAAAAAGTGACCTTGAATGAGTATATTGAAATTTCAAAATTTTATAGCACTCCTAAAAGCCAGATATTCATTAACGGAATACTAGACAAAGCAGTAGAACTTTTGGATAAAGAAGGAAAATTGAAAAAAACCGGACGGGGATTAATCAACTAATATCCTGCTGTAGAACACAAATTTTATTTGAAAAAGTACAACTTAAAAATTTGCAGATGATGAAAATAAAAAATAAAAAAATTCACATTCTGTATGCCGCATCACTTGTTGTTATGGCTTCATTCACATCATGCGTATCAAGTGAAAATGCGAATGCAGAAGAAAGAAAAATTGAATACGCTGCTTTCATTGATAACCCAACTGAAATTTCATTTGATGAAATGAATTACAATTTTGGCACAGTTAAAGAAGGTGAGCAAGTTGAGCATATATTCAAATTTAAAAACACAGGGGAACAGCCTCTCATATTAATTAACGTAGTAGGTTCATGCGGATGCACGGTACCTGAAGACTGGCCACAATATCCAATTGAACCGGGAGAAACCGGAGAAATAAAAGTAGTATTCAATTCAACTGAACGCGTTGGTAATGTACGCAAAACAGTAACCGTTGAAGCAAACACCGAACCAACCAAATCAACTTTGGTTATTACCGGAATAGTAAATAAATAAGTAAATATATAAACACATGAGCAAGACATTCATTTTATTACAAGACGCCGCACCTGCAGCAGCTGAAACACAAGGCCAAAATCCTTACCAAAGCTTTATTATGATTGGTTTGATTGTTGCCGTATTTTATTTTTTCATGATTCGCCCGCAAATGAAACGGAACAAAGAAACCCGTAAATTCCGTGAATCATTGGCAGTTGGTGACCAAATTATCACCGCAGGCGGTATCCACGGAAAAATTCTTGAAATGGGAGATACTTCTGTACTGATTAGTTCTGAAGGCACCAAATTACGCGTTGAGAAAAGTTCTCTCGTAATGAGTCCCGGAGAAACACTGGGCAACCAGAAAAAATAATTAACACAGAAACTAAAAAAAACCGGACACTTCAACGTTCGGTTTTTTTTTTTGTTTTTCTTAAAGCAAATCCTAAAACTCAATCTGCAAACCGTCATAAGCAATATGCACGTTGCTTGGTAATTCTTTACTCACCTCATCATGCAAACCCATTTGATGACTCAGATGCGTGAGATATGCCTGCTTTGGATTTATTTTTTTTATTACTTCAAGCGCTTCTTCTAAGGTGAAATGAGAAATATGTTTTTCTTTTCTCAGCGCATTGATGATTAGTATTTCAGTACCGGCAAATTTTTTAAATGCTTCATCACTCATATAATTTGCATCTGTGATATAGGAAAGTTTTCCAATACGAAAAGCTTTCACTGGCAATTGATAGTGTAAAACATCAACAGGCAAAATATCCACCCCGTAAAAATGAAAAGGAGCCTGATCAATAAATTCAACATCAACTTGCGGAATGCCGGGATAATCTGTTCCATCAAAAACATAATGATACTCCCTCTGCAAAGCAATAAAAACCTGATTGGTGCACCAGATTTTCATGGCCTCTTTACTCACGTAATTATATGCTCGTATATCATCTAAACCGGCAATGTGATCTTTATGTTCATGTGTGAAAAGAATACCTGATAAGGATGTCACATCCTCTCTCAACATTTGTTGTCTAAAATCAGGGCCTGAATCAATCACTAAATTATGTCTCTGAATGGTTAACATCACTGAGGTGCGCGTGCGTTTGTCTTTTTGATTTTCTGATTTGCAAACATAACACGGGCAAGCTATTACAGGAATGCCTTGTGAGGTGCCGGTACCTAGAAAAGTGAGCTTATTGGAAGAACTCATGCAAGTTGTTGCGCACAAAAATTACTGTTGCAAAATCCACTCAGTACCGTTTTTCTGATTCATCTGAATCAAACCATACGTTGTGTTGTAATATACTTTGTTATAATTTTCAGGACCATCTTCATCTGCATCAGTACTGATGAGCGGTGTAACCTCATACACGTTATACCACTCAATTGCATTCAATAAAATGGTGTCATGATATTCAACTAAATTTTGAAAAAATCCATTTTCTACTCCAATGGGTGAAATGGGTATCTCAAAAAATATTGGATTGTATCTGATTAGCTGCATCACGGTAAGGCAAATACATAGCTAAGGTTTTTTGAGAATTATCAGTCTGCAGATATCGCAATCTGAATTCTGCTGTGAGTTCAGCATCTGTGCTGTATGTAAAAAATGTCTGATCCCAGGCAAAATATTCCTCTGTTCTTTTTCTCTCAACAAAATTTAAAACTAAAGTAGAATCAAGCAATGGTAATTTTTTAAAAACTAATGAAGATGAAGAATACGGCACAAACTGAATATCAGTTTCAGTATAGGGAGTAGCTCCATCAGGGAGATTGGTTGTATCATCCGGTTCTTCTTTATTACATGAAAGAACAAGAGTAGTCATCCCAAAAAAGAAAATCCAATTTTTCAGATTCATACATATCCGGTTATGAAAGTACTACGTAAAAATAGGATAAAATGTTGGATCAACAGCAACATCACCAATCAAAACGCACTAAATAACAAACTAATAACCAATAATTTTTTTAGTTTTTACCACTGAATCAGTCAAGGTGCGATATCTCTTATCCGCTTTACCAAGTTGGTTTACATCAACAAATAGGATACTTTGACATCGCAATTTTAATGTTTTGGATGAGCAATACATGATGTTAAACCAAGCAGCCAATTTGTGGTGACTCACTCATATTCAATATATTTCATACATTTGATTAAGTTGATAAAATGATTCAGACGAAGTTCCTGCCCGAGTGATTTCAACCTAAAAATTTGATCTATGAGATATCTTCAAGTAATATATTTACTGTTTTTAGTCTTAAACATAAACCAAACAGGTAATGCGCAAGACACTTGCCTAACCAACCTGAGTATTGGAATTTCATTTCCTCCAGTTTCAGATGATACTCAGCGAAACTTCACAAAAGCGCATCTTGACTTTTTGAACATTACCAAAATACGATTTGATGAAAGTTGGGAATTGAGAGAACCAACACAAGGAATATTCAACTGGCAACCGCTAGATGATAGAATTAATTGGGCAAACGAAAATGGATATGAAATACTTCTGACAATCCAATCCAACGGCCCAGCTTGGGCATGTTCTGCTGTGCAAAACGGGCAATCATGTGTATTTAATGACAACAGTTTTTTTCAGATTTATGTTGACAGCTTACTCAAGCGATATCCAAATCAAATTGATAAAATTCAATTTGGAAATGAATGGCAGTCTGATTATTGGTACGCTGGCAACGCGAATGATTTCATTGAAGCGAATAATATAGTGTATAACTCTGTCCAAATTTATTCACCACAAACTGAAGTTGTACTTGGAGGTTTTAGTACCATTGCGTTAAGATTTTTGGCTGGTTGCAATGGATATGTATCTTCATTTTATGATGACGATGGAAACTTGTATGATGACGTATATCTCACCGCCAATTGTAGCTCACCAGAAATTGTAGCAGCAAAAAATCGCATAGATTCAATATTAACATACGCCTATTATGATATGCTGGATATCCATTTATACGACGACGTTGAGCAATGGGATGAATACTATTTGAATTTTACTGACACCATTACCAAACCGGTAATAGTATCTGAATTTGGAGGACCCAATGTGAATATTGAACCTTACTCTGAGGCATATCAAACAGACAGATTGTATTTGTATATTCATAAACTAGACAGTCTAAATATTTCAGAAGCGTATTATTTCAAATTAGTTGAAGGCACTGCAAATGCCGCGCATGTTGTATCAGGTCTCATTGATGATACTACACTAACAGAGAAAATGGCGTATTATCTACTAAAATCATTCTTATCATGCACTGCATTCACCTATACATTTCAATATGATAACAATATTCGTTTCTATCCAAATCCAATGGGAGAATATTCAGTAATGGAATTTAATAATGACTCACCGAGTGAAATGAAAACAATCACAATTCACGGCGCAGACGGAAAGCTTGTAAAGAAAATTGAATGCATTATTCCCGGTCAGTATTACATTCTTAATCGTGAAGACATGAATGCAGGAGTATACTATGTAGTTATTTCAGAAACCAACCAAATTATTGCAGAAGGAAAATTGGTAATCAAATAACTTATTTGTTATTGACAAAGCTGAACCAACTATTTTCTACCAAAATAATAACGATACCCAAAACCAAAAGAGAAAAAGCGTGTGATTCCTTGACTATCCTCAGGTGTATAACTTGAGAATTTTTCCATACAGAGGTACCGCGGACCAAATTCATTGAAATAAATAGGATAGCCCAATACTAACGAAAAACCATCAGAAGAAACTTTATCTGTTAGCATAAGAATTTCAAATTGCGGCTCAATAAAAAATGCAGTTTCATATATGGTTTTATCATGATCAATGGCACAACTATCATTACCATGTTTAGCAAAAAGTACTGAGTAACCTGCCCGCGCACTGATGTTAAATGAAATACGATCAGTTGTAAATTTTTCATATCCCAATTTAAAATATCCGGCAGGAAAATGCATACCCCCACCCCATTGCGCATTGTTCAAAGTATAAGAATTGATTGAAAAATAAGAATACTTGAGACCTAAGCCGGCCGTTAAACCGCCAAAAATATTATACTGCATCGTAACGCCTCCGTTAAACAAGCCTTCCATTATCTTGCTGAACGAAAAATTTTTACCCTTGGTAGGTATACCTAAATCAACACTAAAACTCAATTTGGGTTCGTAATAATTTTGACCTGATGCACTTGAAATGCAAAAAAAAATGGCAAGACCTGTAATGAAAATTTTGGGTAGTTTCATGTGTAGATAATTTGTTTTTTATTTGTCACGCAGAATTGCGCATAAAATTTTATTAAGAATCGTTGGGTACCAGAGTAAATTTTATGCTTCATTTCATAAGCATTAAACGTCAGCTGGCTTTATCTATTGTTATTTTGCGCAATAAATTGGTGCTGTCGCTATTCAAAGATATAAAATAAGTGCCGTTATCAAAATCATGCGGATCAAATTCAATCAAGTGTCTTCCGGCATCAAGCTGCGCATCCAACAATGAACATAGTTCTTGATGATTACTGTCAAGCAAAACAATTTTTATATTGCTTGCATTAGGCAAATCCAATAAAAAATCTGTTTTTTCATGGTAAACTTCGTATCGTGACGTGGTAAATGTGATATTGTTGAGCCTCTCCAATCTACCGCGCTTGCTGTATACCCTGAGATAAATAACATAAGCAGCCACCATGAGCATTAGACCGGCGGTGAGATATAAAACAACAAGTAATACACTGATCGTATCCTGCATTCCCATAACTAAAGCATAATTACATTTTCAATTTTACCCACTCGCTCATAGCGCACCATGATATCTTCAGTATTCATCATCATTTGTTTTATGCTGAGCGAAATATAATTTCCATTTTTTGACGGGTGAATTTCAAACTCAGCCACTTCATCAAAACACTTTTTAATTTCTAGCATTTTATCCTGCTCATTTTTAATGATAAATTTAAACAGGTAAACTGATGGATAATTCTGTTGATCCAATAATGCGCGTAATCTTTTTTCACGTTCATCCATGCCGCACAATTTTTAATGCCTGCAAACAAACCCGGGTTAATATTGAAAACCGGGCTTCATCATTCTCTTCAATCTCTTTGCAAATATAGGTCTTTAAAACGGCTTCAGACAATTTGTTATCACGGATAAATTTATAGAGCATATAGCTGTCTATTGCCGTTGATTGTTTAATTGAATCACCAACAGCTAATTCTTTTTGAGGTAAATAATGAATCAACCGCAAGATCAAAGACCAATGCCAGCAATACAAATCATGCAAAGCCAGACATAATTCTTCAGGCGACACAGTGTGTGCAAGTTTCGTTTTCACAACTATGGTTTCTTCGCTGTGCGATTTTAAAACAAAGGCCAAATCTGTGTTGCCAAAATCAATCACATGCTCAGCATACATTGGCGGCATTGCACACAGTGATTCAACTTCAGCAATGGCTTTGAGAATTAATTTAGGATGCGGAATTTCCCTGAAAAATTTTGATTTAATGGTAAATAATTTAAGCTCTTTATCTTCAGGAGTCATCTTACAAAATTAAAAAACTATTTAGGCTTGGGTTGGTTATTTTCTTGGGCTTGGTTATTTTCTTGGGGTTGTTTATTTTCTTGGGGTTGTTTATTTTCTTGGGCTTGGTTATTTTCTTGGGCTTGGTTATTTTCTTGGGCTTGGTTATTTTCTTGGGCTTGGTTATTTTCTTGGGGTTGTTTATTTTCTTGGGCTTGGTTATTTTCTTGGGCTTGGTTATTTTCTTGGGCTTGGTTATTTTCTTGGGGTAAGACGTCGCAATGCGACGTCTCCACAGGGGGAGGGGAAGAATGCTTCTTCTTTTGGGATGGCATTATTTATTCTATAATAATCCAAACTGAATTCTTAATTTTAGACTTCAACTAATTTTTGCTGTAGCCACTAATGAGCCTAAAAAAAATACTAATCCAACAACTCCATGATCTTCCGGGTGAATCAGCGCATGTTGAAATGTTTCCGATGAGAGCAAAGACCAGTGATGCTTTAAAAAAAGCTGAGAATTATAAACTTTCTGCAGTGCTTGCATTAGTGTATGAGCAAGGCATTGATGAACGAATAATTATCATGGAACGCCCTGAATATGATGGCAACCACAGCGGTCAAATTTGTTTTCCGGGCGGTAGAAAAGAAGAAACCGACTATACTCCATTAGAAGCAGCCTTGCGTGAGACTTATGAAGAAACCGGTATCACTCCGGACAAAATTGAAATACTGGGAGCGCTTACTCCTGTTTATATTCCTGTGAGTAATTATTTGGTTTATCCATTTATTGGTTACCTCAATGAACCTCCTGTTTTTCATCCCGACCCGCATGAGGTGAAAGCAATACATTCCTTTAGTCTTACAGAATTGTTTAAACCCGAAAACCGCATTCACACCAACGTAAAATCTGGCAAAGGCATATTGATCAAAGATGTTCCGGCCTTTCTAATTGATCAAAAAATTATCTGGGGCGCCACGGCACTCATGCTGAATGAAATCAGAGTGATGTTGGAGAGATTGAATCGTTAATGAATCCCCCCCCTTGTAGGCGCAGGTCGCGACCTGCGCCTACAAGGGGGGGGACCGCTTATTTCATTAAATCAATACTACGGTTAATAAATTTTGTGAGCTCTTCGCCTTTCAGCATGCCTTGAGAAAGCATAGCAAGATCACATAATTGTTTAGCCAATTTTTGTTTATTGTCTTTCTGTTTTTTCAAAATGGAGCCCACTACCGGGTGGTTTGCATTCACCGCCAGCGTGTACATTTCAGGGAAAGCGCCAAACATCCCCATACCACCGCCCATGCGTTGTTGCTCTTGCATGCGCCTCATGAATTCAGGTTGAGTAATTACAATGGGGGCTTCAGATTCACTCATGCTTTCAAATTGCACGGTGAACTTGTCTTGATTAATTACTTCTTCAAAAATTGGTTTCAAACTCTCTTTTTCTTTGTCAGATAATTTGCACGGAATCTCTTCATCTTTTTTTATCAGATTATCTAAAGTATCAGAATCAACACGCGCAAACTGTACATCAGTTAACTTGCTTTCAAGTTTTGATATGAAATGGGGTGACAAAGGTGAATCAAGCAATACCACTTCATAACCACGGTCTTTGGCTGCTTGCACAAATTGGTGTTGTGCGATAAAATCACTTGCGTAAAGCAAAATGGTTTTATTGTTTTTATCAGTTTGAAGTGGTTTGATTTTTTCTACCAATTCATCCGTTGTAAAATATTTTCCGTCTTCATTTTTAAAGAGGACAAATTTCTCAGCCTTCTCATAAAATTTTTCTTCTGTCAGCATTCCGTATTCAATAAACACTTTCAGGTCATCAAATTTTTTCTCAAAATCAGCACGGTCATCTTTGAACATCTGGGCCAATTTATCAGCTACTTTTTTTGTGATATGGGCAGATATTTTTTTAACGTTACCATCAGCCTGCAAATATGAACGTGAAACATTTAACGGGATATCCGGAGAATCAATTACACCATGCAGCAATGTTAAAAATTCAGGCACAATTTCACCTACTGAATCTGTAATGAACACCTGATTTGAGTATAATTGAATTTTGTTTTTTTGTACTTCAATATTTTCTTTCAATTTTGGAAAATAAAGAATACCGGTGAGATTAAAAGGATAATCAACATTCAAATGAATATGAAAAAGCGGCTGCTCAAAACTCATCGGGTAGAGTTCACGATAGAATTTTGCATAATCTTCATTGCTTAAATCAGCAGGTGCTTTAACCCATGCCGGTGTTGGATTATTGATGATATTCTCAACCTGAATTTCAACTCTTTTTACTTTGTCATTTTCATCTTTTTCTCCGGTTGGATCATCAATCCATTCAGGTCTAGTGCCAAATTTAATTTCAACCGGAAGAAATTTGCAGTATTTCGTAAGTATCCCTTCAATACGACTATTCTCCAAGAATTCTTTTGAATCTTCAGCAATATGAAGTACAATGTCTGTACCTCTTTCTGTTTTGTCAACCTCTGTAATTTCATAAGCCGGTGTACCATCACTCACCCACTTCACCGCAACACTGCCGGGCGCGTGTGATTTTGTAATGATTTCAACCTTATGAGCCACCATGAATGCAGAATAAAATCCTAAACCAAAGTGACCAATGATTTGCTCTGCTCCCTCTTTGCCTTTGTATTTGTTTACAAATTCTTCAGCACCTGAAAAAGCAATTTGATTGATGTATTTCTGAATTTCATCTTCTGTCATGCCTATTCCGCGGTCACGCACTGTCAGGGTTCCTGACTCTTTGTCAAGTATAACTTCAATTTTCAGATCACCCAGTTCACCTTTCACTTCTCCTGCGGCACTCATTACTTTTAGCTTACTCGTTGCATCAACTGCATTGGAAACCAATTCACGCAGAAAGATTTCATGATCACTGTAAAGAAATTTTTTAATGAGAGGAAAAATATTCTCTGTCTGAACATTCACGGTACCTTTACTAGCCATAGTATTATTATTTAGATGTGGGCTTCAGCGCAAGGGTTGTGCCAATGCTGAGTTTATGACAATTTGTCTTTTAACTGGTATATCCCAATTGAATCAGGGAGAAAAAAATTATCTTTCCAAAAAAATAATTCTTATGCTTGACACCATCATCATCTCCGGCATTTCAGCAATTATCGGAGGGTTTATTTCGTATTTTCTGCAAAACATCAAACATAAACAAGAAATGCAAAAACTCTTTGAGGCCAACAAAACCGAGTTCATGGCTGAAAATACCGCACGTTATTTCCTGAATCATAAAACGCATATTGAAAGATCATTTATTACGCTAAAGCAACACATGGGAGGATTTGAAGACAACGAACTAAGGCGCATATTGGTAAGGTCAGGTGCTATCAGAGTTTTCAGGGATGGAAATGAGCAAGATGAATGGTGGCGTTTACTGAGCAGACAAGAAGAATATTTTGAGAGAAAGAAAAACAACAATGCGCAAGAGGACTGATCACGTCCGCTTTTTTTTCTACATTTGATAAGCTCAGAAAAAATTATTCCACTGCAAATTCCGCAATCATGAGAAAAATTGTTTTGTTATCAGTTTGTCTTACAGGTTCTATTCTCTACGGACAATCACTCACACCAACCGTAGTTGCATCTGCGGGAGATTATTTTTCTAACTCATCTACCTCACTCAGTTGGACATTAGGGGAAGTGGTCACTGATTCATACTTTGGCACCAATAATCAACTGACACAAGGTTTTCAACAACCCATGGAATCTTACGCCGGCATTGAGACAACAGAAGTTCAAGGGGCATTCACAGTTTTCCCAAATCCAAGCAGAAACGTGATTCAAATATCTGCCCTAAACACTACAGGCCAATACTATTTAACCTTGACAGATTTTACCGGGCAAATTATTTTAACCGAATCATACAATGCGAATTTGATTCATACTTTATCTCTAGATCAACTGGCAGCTGGCATGTATTTGCTGCAGATAATTGACACCAACGGAGTACCTGTTGAAATTTTTAAAATTCAAAAACTATAAATTCTCTTCCAATGAAAAAACTAATTACCATTTTATCATTCATTGCCGGTGTTGGATTATTTGCACAGGCGCCCAACATGTTTAAATACCAGGCAGTAGCGCGTGACAATAGCGGTGCTGTATTAGCTGATCAAACCGTAAGTTTTGAAATCAGTATTTTACAAAACAGCTCAGGTGGCACACCTGTTTATAAAGAAACGCATGTAGCAACAACCAATCAGCATGGTTTGGCAAGTTTGAATATTGGCGGAGGTGCAGTAACCTTAGGAGATTTTTCAACCATTGATTGGGGTGCAGCTTTGTATTTTATTCAAGTTAAAATGGATCCTGCCGGTGGCTCAGCGTATGTCATGATGGGCACATCTCAATTGCTCAGCGTTCCATACGCCTTAGATGCACAAGTTGCTGAAGCGGTTGACTGGTCAGATATTTCAAATGTTCCGTCTGACATTGCAGATGGTGATGATAATTCAGGTGGTACCCCGGCGTGGTCAACGTTAACAGGCATACCGGCTGGTTTTGCAGATAATACAGATAATGATGTTCTTTCAGGTCTCACCTGCTCTATCAATCAAATTGCACTATACAACGGATCAAGCTGGGTATGTCAGACTTATTACCCTACAACCGGTCAATTTTCTGCGTCCGTTTTTGGAACAGCACAAGCCGTTGCATTAATCAGTACTACAAGCTATACACTCATTCCCGGATTAACTCAAACCATTACCGTGCCTTCAAATTGCAGGGTTATTATTTCTACAGATGGAGGTGTGCAGTGTTCAGCCGGTGGCGTTGCTTTTGCAGCTGTTGATATTGGAATTCATGTTGATGGAACTGCTTCTCCGCAGGGCGGACAGCAACAAATTATTGCTTCAAATACAGATGCCGTTGGGCAAATGATTTCTTACTGGAGCATGACAAAAACTTATACGCTTTCAGCCGGAGCTCACACTATTGAGGTGCGGTATCGTGACTCAGGTGCAGGCACTGCTGATGGAAATGTGAGCGGCACAAACCCTCTCATTCAAGGAACACTCACGGTTACCATCATCAATCTGTAATTTGATAAATTAACCTTGATTTTATTTAATCATAAACTCTGAATGAGATTAAAAATCAGCACACACTATTCACAAAAAAGTTTTTAATTTCATGCGCAAATAAATTGTTTTTTAATGTCACATGAAATTCGTCTTTCATCACGCTGATTAATTAGCAACAAAAGGTTAGATGCTTTTCATGATCTAAAAATGTAACTACTATGGGAATTGGATTACTAATTGGAGGTGCCGTTGTTGCCCTCATCGGATTATTTCTTTGGATGGCAAAGAGCAAAAAAGAAGGTAAATCAGCTATTCTTTCTGTAACTGAAACGTCAAAAATCAGTGAGATCAATGAAAATTACCAAAGCATGATATCTTCAATGGGCAATGGAAATTTCACCCATTTTTGTGAAGTAAAAGGAGTTGCTTATTCTGATTCTCCAATCACTTCAGAGCTTGCAAAAAAAGAATGTGTTTACTATTCTGCTAAAGTAGTACATGAATATGAACGTTTAGAAGAGCGCAGAGATTCTAACGGAAAACTCACCAGAAATTGGGTAAAAAAATCAGACGTTGTTTCAGACAATACCAACTGGGCAGCTGGATTTGGAATTAAAGATGATACCGGGTTCATACTCATTGATCCGGCAAAAGCAGAATTACATGCTGTTCAGGTTCACCAGAATTTTGAGCGTGACATGAATTCAGATGCCATTCTGAAATTTAAAATTGGCAATGTATCATTTGGATTAGGTGATAAAGACCCTAACCGCAGAACCATTGGATATCGTTATACTGAAATGGCCATACCTGTAAACCACAATTTATATGTTATTGGTGATGCCAATGACCGTGAGGGCAGACTACACATGTCAAAACCAAAAGAGACGAGATATCCATTCATTGTTTCAACAAAATCAGAAAGTGAAATTTCAGACAACTTAGGTTCATCCATCAAGGGGTTGAAAATTGGTGCATTCATTTGTTGGGGGCTTGGTGTAGCCATTGCTGCTTATGGATTAATAACAATGCTTGGCGGTAAATAATAAACACCTAATTTTGCACTAAATTTATTTAAACTCTTATGTCAAACGGACTATTAAAAGGAAAGAAAGGAATTATTTTCGGCGCGTTGAACAACCAATCCATTGCGTGGAAAGTGGCAGAACGTGCACATGAAGAAGGTGCGCAAATTATTCTCACTAACGCGCCTATTGCAATGCGTATGGGAGAAATCAATGAACTTGGTTCAAAAACAAATGCCCCTATCATTCCGGCTGATGCTACAAGCGTTGAAGAATTAGACAATCTGATCAAAAAATCAATGGAACACTTTGGAGGAAAAGTTGATTTTGTTCTCCACTCTATTGGTATGTCTGTGAATGTGCGCAAAGGCAAACATTATACAGATCAGAATTATGATTTCACGATGAAAGGGTTAGATGTATCTGCACTTTCATTTCATAAATTATTACAAACAGCTATGAAAAATGATGCCGTGAATGATTGGGGTTCTATACTTGCCTTAACATACATTGCGGCACAGCGTGTTTTCCCTGATTATAATGACATGGCTGAAAACAAAGCGTATCTTGAATCCATCGCGCGCAGTTTTGGATATCATTACGGAGTTGCAAAAAAAGTGAGAGTAAACACCGTCTCTCAATCTCCAACCATGACAACGGCAGGAAGCGGAGTAAAAGGTTTCAGCGAATTCATCAACTTTTCAGAAAAAATGTCACCGCTTGGAAATGCATCAGCACTTGATTGCGCTAACTATTGCATTGCCATGTTCAGTGATTTAACCAAATATGTAACCATGCAAAATCTTTTCCATGACGGAGGCTTCTCAAATACCGGAGTTACCCAGCAAGTAATTGAAAAGTTTGCTTAGTACTGACAAAATTTATAAATTCACACAGATAATAGCCTTTGCATCATTCCAAAGGCTATTTTTTTAAACTGTAAAACTTCAAGTCTCATGCAAAAAATCTTACTCTCACTTGCCCTTTCCATTGGTATTGGCGCAACTGCACAAAATGAATACATTGCTTATCCGGCAACCGGTAAAGGTGTATCATCAACTTTTGTAACTGATTATCACTGTTTGGGAATTAACCCTGCAAACCTCGGCTGGCAAGCTTATGATGAAAAAAACTTTGCCATGGGTACTTCAGAATTTGGTTTTTCAATTTACTCTGAATCTCTTGCTAAACAAGATTTGCGAAACAATATCTGGGGTGTAATTAAAAGTGGATCATTGGATACCTTAACACCTGCTCAAAAAATGGATGCCATCAACGGTTTTGCCAATGACTTTTCATTCAACTGGGATTATAACATGTTTGGTGCATCTTATCAGAGTGAAAAATTTGGAGGTATCGCATTCTCTATTCGCTCACGCGCTACCTGGAGTTCAAGTTTCAGTCAAGATTTTTCTGAATTGCTTTTTAATGGACAATACTCTAATTACTTTGACTCATTGCAATACTTCGATGGAATAGACACGGTAAACATTGCCAACTATTCTAACATGTCTTCTGATTCAGCTGCTGCTGTACTTGGTGGCACGGCATCTGTTCCGCTACCCTTATCTGAAATTGTGGGTGACAGCTATATGCGTTTAAGTGTTAACCGCGAATATCATTTGGGATATGGTCGTAAATTTCTGAATATTGACAGCGTTTTCACATTGTATTTGGGAGTTGGAGTTAAGTACATTCAAGGTATTGCCATGATGGATTTGGACGGAACCGGAGATTCACTGATCATGTATTCAGCTTTTAGTCCCGGCTTTGAAATTGATTACGCTGCAGGCATTGGCGCTTTGCCATCACAAGCACAAAATTTCTGGCGCAGTTCTGTTGGTCAAGGATGGGGATTTGATTTTGGAGCAAATGTGACCTTATTCAATAAATTACATTTGGCCGCATCAGTGACTAATATTGGTTCAATGACTTATACCGGCAACGTTTTTAGAGCAGTAGATACCTTAGTCGTAAGTTATTCACGTGATGGAATGGAAGATATTAATATTGCTAACTCAGTGCCTGAAATGTTAGAAGGCACAGGGCTTTTCAAACTAGAAGGAATGAAAGAGAAAAAAGTTTCAATGCCCGGTACATTGCGTTTTGGTGCATCACTAGAACTTGGAAAATTTGCTCACGTGGGTGCTGAAATTGTTGCTCCTTTCAATAACGTTCCCGGTAGCATCAATGGATTTGCATACGGCATTGGCGGAGACGTAAAACTTGCACAAGGCAAAATAATTTTAATGGCCGGTTTAACCGGTGGCGGTGGGTATGATACTCAAATTCCGCTTGGAATTAATTTCTGCTTTGGCGGGGGTGCTTATGAGTTTGGAATTGCATCACGCGATGCCGTTACATTTTTCTCAGATAACAAACCAACCATTTCTGCAGCGTTTGGATTTGCGCGGGTGAGGTTTTAGAAAATAATAAAAGTAAAAAAAAGGGTTCCACTTCAGAACCCTTTTTTTGTTTAGTATGGTCAATCTAGTCCATCCTTTTTATGCACGTGAAGTTCATTTTCTGATGCGGCAATGACAGTGCAAACAGCTGTATCACCAGAAACATTCACCACTGTGCGGCACATGTCCAGAATTCTGTCAACAGGCATGATGACAGCTATCCAAGCGGGATTCAAACCAACAGATGATAAGACAATCATGAGCATAATCAAACCTGCGCCCGGAACAGCAGCAGAACCAATTGACGCCAATGTGGCTGTCATAACAATCACAAGCTGATCAGACATTGTTAAATCAATCATGTGAATTTGGGCAAGATAAACAACTGCAACTGCCTGATACAAACTGGTGCCATCCATATTGACCGTTGCGCCAATAGGCAAAACAAAACTTGCAATTTCAGGTTTAACTCCAATATTTTTTTCTACACATTCCATTGTAACGGGTAAGGTTGCAGCACTTGAGCTGGTTGAAAAAGCCATGAGTTGCGCCGGTGAAATTTTTCGCCAGAACTCCATGAATTTTATTTTTTTCACGAAGACAGTGACGAAGAAAGGATAAAACAAGAGCATTAAAATCAATCCAACAACAACCACAATTGAATATGAACCAAGAGAAAATAACATTTCACGCAATTCAGAAATTGTAGACGCCACTTTAGAAAGCATACCCGCCATTAGTGCAAAAACAAAATACGGTGCGGCTTTCATTATTAAGTCTACCATTTTTAAAAATACTTCATTCACGCCATCAAAAAATAGAAGAACAGGTTTTGATTTGTCAACCGGAATTAACAAGAGACAAATTCCAAAAAATATTGCAAACGTAATTACCTGCAACATCAAACGAGGATCAGACATGGCAATAACCATATTGTCGGGAATCATTTCTACAACAGATGTCAACGGACCATTCTGTTTCTGTTTTTCAAGATTCGCTTTAGCATCTTCTACTTTTTGATTTACTTCAGGCTGAGCGCCGGTAATTTCTGCAACCAGATTTTGATATGCCGGGTTTGAAAGATATCTCAAAGTATCTTTGTAATCAACTGTTGGGTCTGACTCTACCCATAATTCATAATTGATTCTATTTTTGATTCTAACCTCATCTGTTATAGTATGACCGGGTTTTGAAAGATTGACAACAATTAACCCAACAGTGATGGCAAGAAATGTAGTAAGCAAATAAATAGACAAGGTTTTTATTCCAACCCTACCAAGTTTGGAAATATCTTTCAGGCTGGCTACTCCTGTAATAATAGAAAACAAAACCAATGGAACAGCAATAAACTTGAGTGAACGTATAAAAATTTCACCCCAAGGACTAATCCAGTTTTTTGTAAATTCATTCCAGCCAAATCCAATAGATAAAAATGCCCAGAGAATTCCCAATGCTAATCCAATCATGATTCTCCAGTGAAGAGCAATTTTTTTGCGTTTGGTTGATCTTGTCATACAATCAATGTTTTTATAAAAGTAGGAAAATAGATAGAGAAGAAGGTAGATTCATCTTTTTTGAAAGGAAAATTTAATTTACGAATGATATTTTTCCAGAAAGGATATTACGGTGTCGTTGTATCGGAGATGTTTATTAACCATTACACACACAAAAAAAACGCCCCTGTTTTCACAGAGGCGTTTCGTATTCTTCAAGAAGAGAAAAACTATTTCCCTTTTCCTTCCATTTCAGATTTCAGTGCAGACAAAGCATCTAAATCTCCGAGTGTTGATTTCTCATTTGAATCGTTGATTTCTTTCACCGCTTTATTCTGACCACCTGCAGTTGTAGTTTTCTTTTTACCACGTGGTGCTTCATCATCTGTTCCTTCTTCAAACGTGCGAGTATGTGATACTACAATTTTTTTAGCATCTTTATTAAACTCAATCACTTTGAAATCAAGTGACTCATCAACATTGGCGTTGCTTCCGTCAGCTTTACGTAAGTGTTTTTTAGGACAAATTCCTTCAACACCATAAGGTAAAGAAACGATGGCCGCTTTATCTTTTTTCTCTTCAATGATTGTTCCTTTATGAATTGATCCTTCAGTGAAAGTAGACTCAAATACATCCCATGGATTTGTTTCAAGTTGTTTGTGCCCTAACGCAATACGACGGTTGTCGCGGTCAAGTTCAAGTACAATCACTTCCATTTTATCACCTACTTTGCAGAATTCAGATGGATGTTTAATTTTCTTAGACCATGAAAGATCTGAGATATGAATCAAGCCATCAACACCTTCTTCTAATTCTACGAATACACCAAAGTTTGTGAAGTTACGTACAGTAGCACTGTGTTTAGAGTCAACCGGATATTTAGTTTCAATATCAGCCCAAGGATCAGGCATCAATTGTTTAATACCTAAAGACATTTTGCGCTCATCTCGATCAAGTGTCAGCACAACTGCTTCAACTTCATCACCAACTTTCAGGAAGTCTTGAGCAGAACGTAAATGTTGTGACCAAGACATTTCAGATACGTGAATCAACCCTTCAACACCTGCAGCAATTTCAATAAACGCACCGTAATCTGCAATAACCACTACTTTACCTTTTACCTTATCACCTACTTGCATGTTTTGATCAAGAGCATCCCAAGGATGTGCCTGAAGTTGTTTAAGACCCAATGCAATACGTTTTTTGCTGTCATCAAAATCAAGAATAACCACATTGATTTTAGAGTCAAGCTGAACAATTTCTTCAGGATGATTAACACGACCCCATGAAAGGTCAGTGATGTGAATCAATCCATCTACGCCACCAAGGTCAACAAATACTCCGTATGAAGTAATGTTTTTAACAGTACCTTCAAGTACTTGTCCTTTTTCAAGACCACCGATGATTTGTTTCTTCTGCTCTTCAAGTTCTGCTTCAATAAGCGCTTTGTGAGAAACAACCACGTTGCGGAATTCAGGGTTAATTTTAACCACTTTGAACTCCATATTTTTACCTACATACTGATCGTAATCACGAATAGGTTTAACATCAATTTGTGAACCCGGTAAGAAAGCTTCAATACCAAATACATCAACAATTAAACCACCTTTTGTACGACATTTTACAAAACCGGTAATAACCTCACCAGAACGCAACACGTCATTAACACGCTGCCATGCGCGGTGTGTGCGCGCAGTTTTATGTGAAAGCACCAATTGTCCTGATTTGTCTTCAAGAGATTCAACATACACTTCAACAGAATCACCAACTTTCAGATCAGGATTGTAACGGAATTCGTTGATAGGAATAACACCTTCAGATTTGTAATTCACGTTTATCACAACTTCTTTTTGCGTAAGTGCAATAACGACACCGTCAATAACTTCTTTCTCAGCTATTGAGTTTAGGGTATTATCATACTTTTTGTCAAGCTCAGCAAGTTCTGCTGCTGTTTTACCATCATTTTCGTAAGCATTCCAATCAAATTCTTCTTTAGGAATAACGGCGCTGATCACTTTTCTGATGTCGGCTGTTTCTTCAAACAACGGTTCATCATCTTTGCGAATGTCAGTAGCAATTAAATCTGCTTCTTCATCAACAACTTTGCGAATTGCCGCTTTTACTTTGGTGGTAGATTTTGCGTCTGCTTTGACATCTGCATTTTTAGCAGTGATTTTTGACGCTTTTTTCTTTGCTGCTCCTTCATCAGAAGCTGCTTTTTTCGGTTTATCTTCAGCCATGAGGCATTTAGATTTGTAGCCTGTCTTCCCGATTTCAACAGACGCGTTAAACAATTTTCCGGTACGGTATCCGGCCGCTTACCCTCGTAAACGGGGTGCAAAGGTAGGATTTCTTTGTCGTTCTTCCAAATGTTCTTAGAGTTTTGTTAGCTGAGAGTTGAAAAAATGAGAGTTGAAGAGTTTAAAAACAATCCAATTCTGCCACTGGCCTTCTCCCTTCGAGGGGAGACCGAGAGGGGTGACATCGAGAATCATAGTATTTATTTTGCGCCTTTTCCGGCTATCCGCTATAGCTTCAATTCCATTTGCTTGTTCAGCTAAGTTTTCTTCCCGCTTCCGTTGGTCGCAGTCTAAAACAAAGCTTCACTTAATCAAATGTAATTAAAGGCTGTCACTGCTATCCGGGGCGTAAGGTTGAATCAATAAAAAATTCGTTAAACAATAATATTTTTTGTACATTTCAGTAATTGCCCATTCACAATCACATTGAATTAGATTTTAATGCAAAAATTTATTTTCATCTCTCTCATTATTTCATTCAGTTTTCTGAGTAAAAATAGTTCTGCACAAACCGATACAATAAATCAAATTGATGCCAATGGTTTAAAACAAGGCTATTGGATTATTTATGGCAAAGACATGCCTGAGAAAAATTATCTTGCTGATGGAAAAATTGAAGAGGGGAATTATTTGAATGATAAAAAAAACGGAACGTGGATTTTATATCACAATGATGGCGTCACTCCAAGGACAATTGGAACTTTTTGTAAATGGTCGTCCAAATGGAATCTATGCAAAGTATAACGAAAAAGGTAATATTTTAGAATCAGGTCATTTTGAAAATGGGAAACAAATTGGCACAAAGAAAATTTTTTATCCATCAGGTTGTTTGAACTCAGAAAAATTTTACAACCAAAACGGTAAAGAAGAAGGTTGGAGTATTATCTACTTCGATAATTGTAACCCGACTGCAACTGATTCCTTAGGTACGGTTGAATATAAATGTCAAAGGATAAACGGGATAATTGTTGGTGAAGCCGACATCTTAAATTGAAATTTTTTGTTCAATACTATCTCCATTTTTTTATCATCATTCTAAAGCTAACTAATTTTGTTTGATTTGTGATAAAGACGAAGCAAACGGTTATTTAGTAACTCTGCTTACCTACCATTGCAAATCCCTTCAAAATTTCTTACCTTTGTTTTCATGAAATTATCACTTCAATACTTAAACGACAATAAAGGCAATATTAGTGCAGTACAATTACCTGTGACTGAGTGGGAAAAAATTGTCGATAAAATGAAGAAATACGAGCAGCTTTTAAAAATCAAATCTGACTTAATTGAAGCCTTTGCTGATGTAAAAAAAATGCAAAAGTCTAAAGCAACTACATCCAAAGCTAAAGTTCTTGAAGGACTTAAAGAAGCTGTCGATCAAGTAAATCTTGCTAAGCGGGGAAAAATAAAACTTAAGTCTGCTCGTCAATTACTGAATGAGCTTTGAGGTTCTTTACACTGATAATTTTGCGCGTGAACTAAAACAGTTGGCTAAAAAATATCGTTCTATAAAAGAAGATTTAGGAAAATTAATTTCATCACTCGAAAAAAATCCTATTCAAGGAAAATCAATCGGTAAATCTTGCTATAAAATTCGGATGGCAATTGCCTCAAAAGGAAAAGGTAAATCTGGTGGTGCGAGAGTAATCACTCATTTATTTGTTCAAGAAACCACTGTTTATCTACTTTCGATCTACGATAAATCTGAAAAAGAAAATATCGATGACATGGAGTTGATGGAGTGGTTGAAGAAAATTAAAAGTTAATTTTTTTACCGTTCGGGGTTGTCACCCCTCTCTGTCTCCCCTCAAAGGGAGAAGGCCAGTAGCCGAAAAAGTTTTAGAAACCCATCAACTTTTAAACTTTTCAACCAATTCCTCATCGCTTTTTTACTAATTTTGTCAAACTAAACGAAGATTCAAAAAATTATGAAAGACATCTATATCATTGCCGCAGTTAGAACACCGATAGGAAGTTTCGGAGGAGCTTTATCAACTGTATCAGCATCTCAGCTTGGAGCAACCGCAATTAAAGGTGCCATTGAAAAAGCAGGCATACAAGCCGGCATGATTAACGAAGTATTTATGGGTTGCGTTTTACAGGCAAATATTGGACAGGCTCCGGCACGTCAGGCAGCATTATTTGCCGGACTTGACCAAGGCGTTGCTTGCACCACCGTAAATAAAGTTTGTGCTTCAGGAATGAAAGCCATTATGTTGGGGGCTCAATCCATTGCTGCCGGAGATAATGAACTTGTGGTTGCTGGAGGTATGGAAAACATGAGTTTGGTTCCGCATTATTTTCACGCGCGCAGTGCAACAAAATTAGGCGATGTAAAAATGGTTGACGGCATGGTGAAAGATGGTTTGACGGATGTTTATAATCAAGTACACATGGGTGTTTGTGCAGAGAAATGTGCGAAAGAAAAAAACATCTCACGTGAAGAACAAGATCAGTTTGCCATTGAATCATATAAAAGATCAGCCAAAGCCTGGTCTGAAGGAAAATTTAATAATGAAATTGTACCGGTGGCTGTGCCTCAACGCAAAGGAGATGCAATCATTGTGTCAGAAGATGAGGAGTATAAAAATGTAAATCTGGATAAAATTCCTTCTCTTTCACCTGTATTTGACAAAGCAGGAACAGTAACTGCAGCAAACGCATCAACCTTGAATGATGGTGCTTCAGCCTTGATTCTTGCAAGTGAAGAAGCAGTAAAGAAACATAACCTGAAACCTATTGCAAAAATTGTGTCTTACGCAGATGCTGCACAAGCACCGGAATGGTTTACAACTTCACCTACCCTTGCGGTGAATAAAGCGCTTGAAAAAGCTGGTTTGAAAACCGGTGATGTTGATTTCTGGGAATTAAATCAGGCTTTTTCTGTAGTTGGACTTGCCAATATAAAAGGGCTTGGCATTGACGCAGCAAAAACGGATGTGAATGGTGGTGCAGTTTCTTTAGGACACCCACTCGGAAATTCCGGTTCACGCATTGTTGTCACCCTGATCAACGTATTAAAACAAAACGGGGGCAAACGTGGAGCCGCTGCTATTTGTAACGGCGGAGGTGGTGCATCAGCCATCATTGTTGAAAACTTGTAAAAAAACAACCAACGCTTTTTTTCTTTATTGCGTCTCAATCAATGCAATAGCCTTAGTGCTTGATTGCACTTTTGATTGCATTGGTAATTTCATAACGATTTAGTAATTGTTTGTAATTCCGATACTTTCATTAGTTTTGTTGCGCCTAACCAAAAACTTGAATATAATATGCTTAAAAAACTGACTTCTCTTGTCTGTTGTTTTATCGGTGTTTCTGCACTTTCACAAAACAGTCCGGTAATCGATAATATTTATCTCTCTGATACCGATCCTATTTGTTTTGGTGGTGACACAAAACAGCTTGCGGTTGTTGTAACTGATAACGATGGTGATGCATGTGGTGTATCATTATCCTTTGCAAACGGTTACCTTGATTACTTTGCAGGCACACCTGATGTAAGTGGCAATACAACCACTCATTATTTCAATGTTTTTGTAAGCTGGAGTACACCTCCACCGGCAGGTACGTTAACAACTGATGACATCAATATTTTTGTTGACTCGTACAATGGGGCTGACCCATCACAAACAGCCACAGGTTCACTCACTGCAGTGCCTGTAAACGGACAAATTGAAGTCACGTTTAATGTTCCATCACTAACCTTATGTAATTTTGGAAATCCGGTAAATCTTTATGATTATGTTGATCAACCCGGGGGTACTTTTTCATACCTGACAGGTAATCCTTATTACCAATCAACAAGTGGTGCGCTCATCATTCCGGATGCTTCTGCATATTATTATGAAAATGATTATTCAATGTACGTTGACTACTTGCTTGAAGATGGAACAGGTTGTGTCGGCAATAATACACTATCAATCTATTTTGTAGAGAATCCAAGTGTCACGATGAATGAATATCAAAGTACTTGCACCAACGCAGATGGTTCAGTTGATGCTTTTATTACCGGTGGTGCTGCCCCCTATGATGTATACTGGTCAACCGGAAAAACTGAACTTGGCGTAACAACAACCATGATAGACAATTTATCATCAGGTGTTTACTATCTGAACGTAGAAGATCAAAATGGTTGCAAGGCTGTTAAAAAAGCCCACATCAGCGATTCAGATATTGCTGTATCATATAATAGCGTTGAGAGAAAATGCATTGGTCAAAATGGTATGGTTACTTTAACAATCACACCAACCACAGGCAGCGTGAGTGAAATAATCTGGTCTAATGGTCAGACAAGTGCAACATTGAGTTCTGGTCCCGGTGAATATTCAGTTGCTGTCCATACAACAGCCAATTGTAATTTCTTTGGAACGTATGAAATTCTTGATTCTGCTTTGAAAGTAAAAGTTGAAGGAGCTTATGATAATAGTGATTGTATTTCAGCTCCAAGTGGTGGAATTGATATAACAACCACCGGAGGAACAGGAGTTGGCACTTACAACTGGAACTGGACAAAAAACGGAGTACCCGGCTTTGCAAGTACTGAAGATATTTGGACACTCACCGGCGGAGTTTATTCGTGCACCGTGCAAGATGGTGCAGGCTGCACAGTAACTTGGGGTAAAACAATTTCTAATCCAACCAACGTATATCTTTATGTAAATGAAACAACCAAACCAACCTGTGGTAACACAGATGGAGCAGTAGATATTTTTGTTGATCCTTTTTGGGATACACCTGCATTCTATGAATGGAATACCGGAGCAACTACTGAAGATTTATCAGGAATATCCGCAGGCAATTATACGCTTACCTATACTGATCAGGCAGGATGTACCGGATATCTTACCGTAAAACTTCAGAATGAAAAACCATATCAACCATCTATTTGCTTACTCACGGTAGACACATCCTTAACATACAATACCGTGGTTTGGGAAAAAGATATCACCCAAAATATTTCAGGTTTTAATATTTACCGTGAGACTTCAGATTATGGAATTTTTGAAAAAGTTGTTTCTCGTGATTCTTCCCTTGAATCATTTTTTCAAGATAATGATGCATCCCCTATGGATCGGTCATGGAGATATTATATGACATCCTACGATGCATGCGGAGGTGAAAGCTATCCAAGTTTTGTACATAAAACTATTCACGTAGTGGCCAATACATCTAACGGAATTGATTACGATCTAAGCTGGGATGATTACGAGGGAATCAATTATACCTCAATAGATGTTCTCCGTTATGACCCTACTAATGGCTGGGTAGTTATCGGAGATGATATCACTGTTGGAAACACTTTTCCTGATACACCGCCGGTAGTAACAGGTTTAGATTATATGGTAACATTCAATCTGGCAGATCCTTGTACCTCATCAAAAGTTCAAGATCACAACTCATCTCGTTCTAATAAAACAGCATCTGCATTTGATCCGGGCGGATCTACTGTACAGGTACAAGATGAAGAATTGGGTCTGATTTCATTGTATCCAAATCCAACTAATAGCCAGCTTACTATTCACGTTGACAATCCGGAATTGTTTACAAATTATGTCATCAGAGATATCAACGGACAAATTGTAGCTGAAGGAACAATACTTTATAATAACACCATACTTGATCTTGAATATTTGGCCGGTGGAATGTACACCGTTCAACTTTTCTCTGAACAAAAAGTAGTGGTTGAAAAAATCATGAAACAATAACAAGTTTTGCTAAGCAATCAAAAAAAATCCCCGGTGAACAATCGGGGATTTTTTTTTTAATATTGATTGGATAATAAACCCGCATACAGTAGGCACAGGTCGCGACCTGCGCCTACTGTATGCGATTAAACTCTGAATCCAAGAATACAAACATCATCTAACTGATCAATATTTCCTTTCCAAGCCTGAAAAGAATTTTGAATGGCTTTCTTTTGTTCATGAGGACTCAATTCACTGATCATACTAAGTAATCTGCGCAATTTTTTTATACCAAATTTTTTAATCTTGGCATCTTTTTCAGTATGATTTTCAGAACCAAACTGATCAGCCAGTCCATCTGTAAACAAATAAATCATGTCTCCTTTTTGCACATCAATACGATGCGTTTGATAGGAAACAGCCTTTTCAAAATGACCGACAGGTTGTTTATCTCCGGGCATTTCTATCAGTTCTCCATGTCTTACCAACCATAATGGATTTTGCGCACCGGCAAATTCAATTGCCTTTAATTTATGATGCTTGTCAAATTCAACGGAGACTAATGCAGCGTCCATTCCGTCATGAATTGTTTGACCAGACTCATGCAGCATGTCTACTAAAAGATCACGCGTTTTATCCAAAATTTGACCAGGCGCATGAATTTGAAATTCTTTCACTGCTCTATTCAAACTATTGCTGCACATGACACTCATCATAGCACCCGGAACACCGTGTCCGGTGCAATCAGCAACTGCAATAAATATTTTATATGATCCACTTTCACTTTCTGCCGTGGCTAGTCTGTGGTAATCTTGTGACTCTTGAATCCAGTAAAAATCTCCGGCAACAATATCTTTTGGGATGTAGAGAACAAAATGATCCTTGAAAAAAACAGAAAGTTTTTCAACGGGAGGTAAAATAGCTGACTGAATTCTTTTGGCATACACAATAGAATCTTTGATTTCACGATGCGTTTCCTCAAGCTGGGCATGCTGCAATTCAATGCGATCTTTTTGTTCAATTAAATTTTTTGCAAAATAATCGTTTGTGCGTTTGAGATGATAAATCAAATAGAGACCACCAAAAAAAATAAGCACAATATTGAATGCATACACAATCACGTTTTCATCATTATTTCTCACAAACAGAGGTTCAATAAAATAATGCGCAGATTCAGCAATAAAAAACGCAATAAGACAAAGCATGAATAAAATAAAACTGGTGCGCACACTTCTGATCATTGTAAAACCTAATACCGAAACCTCAATCAGGTAGTAGCGCCCTGTGCCGCCTTGAATTAAAATAGATACGGTAAGTATATGCGTAAGAATAAGTAAACAAAGTAAGAAAGCCGCAACTTCATGCTTACCGCGGGCTGAGAAAAAAAATAAGGTTGCGGTAAGAGAAGTAAGTAAAATATTTTGAAACAAGGGTTCAAAAGATCCAATAGAAATATACATCGGGATATAAGAAAACCCCATGCAGATTGCAATAAAAATCATCCGATTGGTCATTTGTGACCGGCGTATGGTACTTGGATCTGATTCAGATTTTATTCCAAGATTTGATATGTTACGCCATAAGCTCATTTACTTTTCAAACTAGTGAAAGCTATTCTATTGATTACAATTACATCAAGTTTATACCGCAATCAACGACTTGAAAGTACTATTTTTTTTCTTCACGGGATTAAGGTAGATCCCCTACCAACAATAATAAGACAGAATTTCTTTGCTAAATCTTTCAGAGATTAAAAGAAATTAGGAAGCTCCATGTTCTCTAAAAATTTTATTAAGCCATTTCATCATACCAAACATCAGTAATCCGGCTGCCAAAAGAAGGAGAAAGTTCACTACAAAGAAATTGGCTTTGTTTTCATATCCATCCCACAAAGATGACAATACACCGGACAGTTTATTCCCAATTGAAGTGGCTAAAAACCAGCCACCCATCATTAAGGCAGTTAATCTAGGCGGACTCAATTTACTTACCAGCGATAATCCCATTGGACTCAAGAATAATTCACCAATAGTGATAACGGCGTATGACGAGATGAACCACCAGGCAGAAGTTTTCACTGCACCATTCTGGGCGGCATAAACTCCGCCCACCATCACAAGACAGGACAAAGCAGAAATAATTAGACCAAATGCAATTTTTGCCGGCGTTGTAGGTTCTTTACCCCTTCGTTTCAAAAATCCAAAAAATGCAAGCACTAAAGGTGTAAAAGCAACTACCCAAAATGGATTAACTGATTGAAACAAATTGGTATTAAATGCATACACAGCACCCCCATCTTGCGGTTTATGCTCTTCAGGTAAATTTTTATAGTATGACGGATAATTCCATTCTTTCAACTTTTTATCTTTCACTCTGAATTGTGCATCCATCACAACGACTGAATCTTTTACATACGGAATGGTGTCTACCAGACTTAATGTTTTCATGGTGGGCAGCATTTCTGTTGGTATCTCACGGTCAGTGTAGCGGTCAGCCCAGGTATTCAATGTAGATCCATTCTGTTTGAACACAGCCCAGAAAGCAATCACCACGGCAAAAATTGCGAGCATTGCTGCAATAGGTCTTTTCTCGTTGTCGGGTGATTTGATGAGCAAACGCGCGTAGAAAAATATGACCGGTATACATCCAAATAAAAACGCATCCGTAGTTTTAGAACCCACCAATGGCGTTGGCAACAATAGCGCTAACATTCCAAAAGCAACAGAAGGCAACAAAATGAATCCGAAAATTTTAATCAATGGTAAATCTTTTTCTGATTTGGGCTTAATTACATCTGCGTGTGCATAATGTCTTGTACCTATCCAAAAAATAATAATGCCAATAAACATACCTATACCGGCTGCAAAAAACGCAGCGCCCCAACCCATAATATTATAGAGAGCCGCACCAAAAAAATTGCAGACAAAAGCTCCAATATTAATTCCCATGTAGAAGATGTTGTACCCTTCATCTTTTAACGGTTTGTATTGCGCATCATTATACAAATTACCAAGCAGCGTAGAGATATTTGGTTTGAAAAAACCGTTACCTAAAATCACTAATGTCATGGAGATATACAACATAGTAATATCATGCACAGACATGAGGCAATAACCAATACCCATCAAAATTCCGCCAAAAGTGATGGATCTGCGATACCCCAGTACCCTGTCAGCGAGCAGTCCCCCAATAAAAGGAGTAAGAAAAACAAAAGCAATGAAGGTTCCATACAAATCTGACGCTTCTGCTTCAGTCATTCCAAAACCATCCACAGCATCTTTGAGATACAGGGTAAAAATTCCGATCATGAGGTAATAACCGAATCGCTCCCACATTTCAGAGAAGAACAGATACGGAAGTCCTTTAGGATGTTTAGCTTTTGCCATAGTTAATTGAGATAATGTTCAAATATAAAGATTAGAGAGGTATATAAAAAAAAAGCCCCCGGGAAAAACCGGAGGCCGATAAAATAAACAAAAGCTTATTTCTTTTTTTTCAGGTTGATATTCAACTCAATTTTTTTAGTTTGTTCAGCTTTGTATTTGGTATAGTCAGCTTTTCTGTAAGCATCACAAGTATGGCCACCACCACAGCTTGTCATTCCAAGTACAAATACTCCCGCGATTCCTGCTAAAATTACTTTTTTCATTGTGTTAAGGTTCTATTGGTTTTTACTTTGTTTTGGCCGGATCGTCTCTGTCAATCCTTATAGCTGGTAACGAATATAAGGAAAAAATATTGTCTGGCAAGTAGTTGTAGGCAATTATTGAGCCAAATTTTGTTTAATAATTCCTGTTTAATATGCCGGAATGCCTTAAAACAGGGCAACCACCGAGTTGATGGTCATTGTTAATAAAATAAATGTTCCAACACGCTAAATTGGTATCATACTTTGTAATGCTGCTTAATTTTCTGCAATAATACCTCGCTCAATTTGAAGTATGATTCGTGGGTCCATCCTCCAACATGAGGTGACAGCAATACCTTTTCTGATTTCAAAATATACTGCATTGGTTTGGGTAGGGTATTTATATCTTCAAATAAATTTTCAAAAGATGCCTTTTCATATTCGTTCACATCAAGGCATGCGCCAAGAATTTTCCCTGATTCAATACCTCTAACCAGTGCGGCTGTTTCAACTATTTTTCCTCGTGATAAATTAATCAGGTAAAATGGTTTTGAAAAACTTTCAATGAGTTGATCATTGATGAGATATTTAGTTTCTTCATTTTGCGGAATGTGTAAACTCAAAACGTCAACATGTTGTTGAATGTCTTCCCAGGTAGTTTCTTTAACCCATTTGGTTCCGTATTCATCTTTGTATTTATCATAAGCCAGCACTTGCACATCAAAGCCTCTCAATTTGTTTGCAAAAGCAGAACCATTATTACCGTAGCCAATGATGCCAACAGTTTTTCCGTCCAGCTCAGTACCTCTGTTTTCTTCTCTCAACCAAATGCCTGATCGCACTTCACGATCACACCGATTGAGATGATTGAAAAGAGACAAGAGCATACCCAAGGCATGCTCTGCTACTGCATTTCTATTTCCTTCAGGGGCATTAAATAATTCAATGCCTCGGCTTGCGCAATACGGCACATCAATATTTTCCATACCTGCGCCTGAACGGGCAATGAATTCTACTTTTTGTGCATTTCTCAGAAAATCTTCATTCATTGGAAAGCGGCTGCGAATAACAATTCCATGATATTCACCAATCACCGCATCAATTTCTGTTTTAGATTTTTCAGACAAATCATCACATTGCCACCCCATAGATGTGAGCCCTTTTTGAAGTACATCGTGTACGGTATCAATGAATGCAATTTTTTTTATCACAATTTTTTCAGTTGTTAATCTTCATCCTGTTCATCTTCACCGCCTGATTGCATGGATGGATTACCCACCGCAGCGGATTTCAAGTAAGTAATTAAAACCTGTTTGTCTTGTTCAGATAAATCAGCTTCTGCATGCATGCGAACGTATCCACTCATTGGCATTTCACCTTCCTGAATTTCTTCACAGCTCTCTTCAATAATCTCTGCTTTATCTTCAACAGAATAGGAAGTCCATAAAGAGAAATTCAAATGCTCACGCCCTTCTTCAATATGATGACCAACCATCCATGAAACCGGGGCTATATTTGAATACCAAGGATACTTTGATTCATAAGAATGACAATCATAACAAGCATTCTTAAGAAGTTTAATTCCTTCAGCATCTTGTGAATTCACTGCGGTAAAATCTCCACTCTTATCATACTCAGGCACTGATTTATCAATGCGTATAAATTGAATAATCACCATACCTATCAGCAAAATGATCACAGTCCATTTCAGAAATTTTTTCATAGTTATCTTTTTTAGATGATACAAATTTACGAGAATGCACTGACAATATTCATGATTTCAAACATAGTATCTTGCACATCCAAGTCATTGTATGACAATTTCTATCCTAGTGTTTTTTTATGACGCTATGATAGATGTCAATTGCCAAAATTTTACAGTGTCAATTATTTTTTCACTTGGTTACACCATTCTGACAACTGATTTTATAAAATTGAAAAGATTTACAAGTACACAAAATAGGCGACAAGAAAATAAATACTTAAGCCAATAATATCATTGGCAGTTGTGATAAATGGACCTGTAGCAAGTGCCGGATCAATTTTAATTCTGTCAAGAAATAAGGGAATAAATGCACCTAAAATAGCAGCAATAATTACCACAATGAAGAGAGAAATTCCAATAGTTAAACCAAGATTCAGATCGCCATCTAAAGCATAGCTGACACCAAAAATGATGAGAGAACAAATTAAACCAACCAGTAAGCCAATGGCTGATTCTTTCATTACTTGTTTGAAAATACCGTTGAATTGAAATTCTTTAGTAGCCAAGCCCTGCACAATGATTGCCGATGATTGAACTCCTACATTACCGGCAGTTGCAACAATGAGAGGAATAAAAAATGCAAGACTAGGATTGATATCAATTTGCCCTTCGTAACCTTTTATAATTTGTGAACTTGCTACCCCTCCAACTAAACCAATAATAATCCAAGGTAAGCGAGACCGCGTATGTCTAAATACGCTGGCAGTTGATTCTACGTTTTGAGTGATACCACTTGCCATCTGAAAATCTTTCTCAGCTTCTTCACGAATTACATCCACCACATCATCAATGGTAATACGACCCACCAATTTATTTTGTCTGTCAACCACGGGCAATGACACCAAATCATATTTCTCCATTAATGAAGCAACATCCTCACTTGAGTCATGCGTTTTAGCCACGTGCAAATCACGCTCTTTATAAATATCCCGAATTGGTGTTTTAGGCTGTGCAAAAAGTAATTGCTTCAGTGATAAAATTCCTTTTAAATGCTCATCATCATCAACAATGTAAATCGAATATACTTTTTCAACCTGCTCAGCCTGCTTGCGTAATTCAACCACGGTTTTATCCACAGGCCAGTTCCAGTTTGCACGCATGAATTCACTTTGCATTAAACCGCCGGCGGTATCTTCATCGTAATTTAAAAGTTCAGTTACTTCAGACGCGTGTTCACGGTCTTCCATTTGCGCAATTACCTCATCAATTTGTTGCTCTGGTAATTCACCCAACAAATCAGCTGCGTCATCAGAATCCAAATTATCTACTTGCTCAGCAATTTCTTCTGGTGAAAATAATTTCAGCAGGTTTTCTCTAAACTCTTCTTCTAGTTCAATGATTGATTCAGCGGCAACTTCTTCATCAAGTAACTCGTAAATTTTACGTGCCTGTTCAATGGATACATTTTGCATGACATCAGCAATATCAGCCGGGTGAAGCGGTCTGATTTGCTCAGCTACTGATTCATTCTGACCTTGTTCAAGGTTCAGAACCAGCTGGTCAAGAAATTCTTGTGTAAGTTCAAATTTCATTGCCACGCAAATTTGACGCAAAGATAGGCAGAGTTTTTAAGGATGGTTGCAATGCGGCATAAAATGTGTTTTCTTCACTTTATCTTCATGTACAATTCAAACCGATTTGACATGGAGCCGTCATTCTCTCACATGTCAGGATACGACAATCCCAAATCATGAACAGAGTTTTTTTTCAGATCAATTATTTTCTTGCACTTCTCAATATTGGCAACAGTATCTGACTTAAAAAAATGAATCTCATCTTTTGAAATCATGGGCGCATATTCCCACCGCGTATATTCCCAACCAAAATTTACACCATCAGAAAAAATAAAAAGATACTGTGGAAATTCTTTGTGAAGATAAAGAGTCCAATAATCCATACCTCCGCTGATATAGCCACTATTAAATGACGCCAGCTCAGTTAAATCAGTCATTGCAATTTTTTTTCTCATCAATTGATTACTTTCATGAAGGTGTACATACAAGATAAGAAAAGATTCGATTCTTTATCTTTGCACGGCATGCTTTTTCCACTCAATATTTACCAACGCGCTTTGTCAAACCTGAACCGCAACATTTGGATATTGGCCTTTGCCATGTTCATTAACCGCAGTGGTTCCATGGTCATGATGTTTACCTCACTTTACCTCACGAACGAACTTCACTATTCATTGACTCAGGCCGGCATGGTATTATTTGTTTATGGTATTGGCGGAATTTTAGGAGCGTTTGTAGGCGGATGGCTATCTGATAAATATAATTTCAGAACGGTGATGATTATGAGTCTCTTGTTCAGTGGATTTTTTTTACCGGTTATGATTCTGTTCACCAACCTCAATGCTATTGCAGTGATCATGTTTATTTATGCCTTTGCAGCTGACTCATTCAGACCGGCTATTTCAAAAGGGATGGCGCTCTACAGTACTCCTGAAAACCGCACCAGGTCAGTTTCATTAGTAAGGCTTGCTATCAATTTGGGAGTTTCAGTAGGGCCGGCCATTGGCGGATTTATTGCATTTAAAATGGGATTTCATCCGCTATTATTGATTGATGCCGCAACCAGTATTCTTGCCGCGCTGATTGTATTGCTTTATTTACCTACTTTGAAACCAACTAAACAAGTGTCAACTGATGCTGCGGAAAAAACTAGTCCTCTATCAGCGTATCGTGATTTTGATTATCTGATTTTTATTTTTTTGGTAACTACGTATGGTATTTGTTTTTTTCAGTTTTTCTCAAGTGTGCCGCAATACCTTGATCGGGTTGGTCATTTTGATGAAGATGTGATAGGTTGGGTACTTGCGGTAAACGGAGGCTTGGTAGCTTTGATTGAATTGCCTCTCATGCTCGTTCTTGAGTCGCAGAAAAAAATATTTCGCTTAATTACTTATGGAGCAATCAGCATTCCAATTGCATTTATCATTCTTTATTTCAGCCAGGCCAATTTGATTTTCGTGCTTTTGTACACGGTCATCATCACATTTGGAGAAATATTTGCCATGCCTTTTATGATGAATTTTACCTTATCGCGCCCGGCAAAAGAAAAGCAGGGACAATATGCAGCACTTTATTCAGCGGCTTTTGGAATTGCATTGAGTTTGGCTCCCTTACTTGGATTAGGCATTGCAAACAAATATAGTTTTGAAGCGCTTTTTATGGTACTCATTGCCTTAAGTGCATTCACTGCACTGGGCTTCTATTTATTAATGAGAAGATTTGAAAAAGAAAAAGCTACCTTGGTGTAGGTAGCTTTTTGATGTCATTTTGGACAAAATTAATTCGCCATTTCACTCATAAATTTAATGCGCATTAACCGCAATTGTTCTTCTTCAAAATCTCCGCCAAATTCTTTTAGCGCTGAATCAATATCATCAGATTCTGCTTCTCTGAAATAATCGTAAATACTTTCTTGATCTTCTTCATCAATTAAATCATCAATGTAGTAATCAAGATTAATTTTTGTACCTGAACTAACGATTGCTTCAATTTCAGAAATCACATCGGCAATACCTTTTCCTTGAGATTTTGCGATAGCTTCAAGAGGCATTTTGCGATCAACGTTTTGAATAATCTGCACCTTTAATCCTGATTTATTGACAATAGATTTTACTACAAAATCTTGCGGACGATCAATGTCATTTTCTTCAACGTAACGTGCAATAAGTTCAATAAATGGTTTACCGTAACGCATGGCCTTACCCTGCCCTACTCCCTGAATATTGGTAAGCTCTTCAAAGGTGATTGGATAATGAACTGCCATGTCTTGCAGAGACGGCTCTTGAAAAATCACAAAGGGAGGAATATTTTTGTCTCTTGAAACTTTTTTTCTGAGATCAAGCAACATTTTATATAGCACTTCATCTGATGTTGTGCTGCCTTTTGGACTATCACCGTCATCATCATGATCTCCGGTATAGTCATGTTCTTTAAGCAGAAGAAATGATGTTGGTTTAGCAATAAAAGCTCTTCCCTTTTCAGTGAGTTTTAAGGTACCGTAACTTTCAATTTCTTTCATGAGTAAATCAGAAACCAAACATTGTCTTGCAACCGCATTCCAGAAAATTAAATCTCTTGCTTTTCCATTTCCATATAGTGGTTCTTTGTCATGTTTGTACGATTTGATTTCACTTGTTTCACGTCCAACAATAAACTCACATACATATTTTGCTTTTTGTTGTTCATGTAAAGCCTCCACTGATTTCAGGAACAGGAGTACTTCATCTTTTCCTTCAGTTTTTTCACGCGGATTTTTGCAGTTATCGCACATTGCATTGCATCGCTCTTCATTAAAATGTTCACCAAAATAATGCAGAATATACTTGCGACGACAAACAGAAGTTTCAGCATACGAAACCGTTTCATGCAATAATTGTTTGCCTATTTCCTGTTCAGATACAGCCTTGCCCTGAAGAAATTTTTCAAGTTTTTCAATGTCTTTATAACTGTAGAAAGTCAAACAAACCCCTTCACCTCCATCACGTCCGGCGCGCCCTGTTTCTTGATAATAACTTTCAAGACTTTTTGGGATATCGTGGTGAATGACGTAACGCACATCCGGTTTGTCAATACCCATTCCAAAAGCAATGGTTGCTACAATGACTTCAGCTTCTTCCATCAAAAACATATCTTGATGTTTGCCACGCACGGCAGATTCCAAACCTGCATGGTAGGCAAGTGCATTGATTCCGTTCACTTGGAGGAGCTCAGCCATCTCTTCCACTTTTTTACGACTCAGGCAATAAATAATACCTGACTTTCCGGGACGCTCTTTAATGAAACGAATAATACTTTTCTCAACATCTCTTTTAGGGCGGACTTCATAGAATAAATTCTCGCGGTTGAAAGACATTTTAAAAATTGTTGCATCCAGCATGTTCAGATTTTTTTGAATGTCATGCTGAACTTTAGGTGTTGCAGTAGCCGTTAACGCGATGATTGGAACATTGCTGATTTTTTCAAAAATTTCTCTCAGGCGGCGATACTCAGGTCTGAAATCATGTCCCCATTCTGAAATACAATGCGCTTCATCAATGGCAAAAAATGAGATTGGAACGCCGGTAAGAAAATCAATATTCTCTTGTTTAGTGAGTGACTCGGGCGCAACATAAAGTAACTTGGTTTTACCTTGAACAATATCATCTCTCACTTTTTTTATCTCAGCTTTTGTAAGAGAAGAATTTAAAAAATGTGCAATTTCATCAGATTCACTCACGTGCCTGATAGCATCTACCTGATTTTTCATCAAGGCAATTAGCGGAGAAACGATAATCGCAGTGCCTTCTGAAATCAACGCCGGTAATTGGTAACACAATGATTTGCCGCCACCGGTTGGCATGATGACAAACGTGTTTTTACCATCCAGTACATTTTGAACAATACGTTCTTGTTCACCTTTAAAGCTACCGAAACCAAAATACTTCCGCAGCGCATCTTTCAACGTTGTCTCTGTTACAACACTCATCTTTTGTTTATCTTTTTTAATAGGAACGCTAAGTTAAACATTCAACCCGCGAAATAAAAAATCATTTTATTCATGCAAATTTCTTGCACCTATAAAATTAAAGTAAAAGATTGGTAGATTCCTAATGTATTTCTAAAATTTATTTCACATTCTGCACACAAAGCAACTTGTTAAGGTGTTGTTAAACTTTCAAAACCAGCGAAAAAGAGAAATAAATTTGAGACGAATAAACGAAGTATAACTAAAAAATAAATTATGAAAACAGTATTATCCTTCGCTTTTATGATCGCAACGCTTGGCACAATTTCTTATCTAAGTCAATCTGCAGCACCTGATCCATTATCTCAGGGAGCAGTAATTGAAACAGATAAAACCACACATGATTTTGGCACCATTGAGCAAAACGGAAACGGTACCTGTGAATTCAAGGTATTTAACCGAGGCACTGAACCCTTACTCATATCATCATGTCAGGGATCATGCTCATGCACTGTTCCGCAATATCCAAAAGAACCTATTGCGCCGGGTGAATCAGCCGTGATACTCGTTAAATATAATACAGCCAGAACAGGGCCATTCAACAAAAGCGTGCGCATTTTTTCCAATGCATCCAACTATGCCATGCTTGAGGTATTTATTAAAGGCAACGTAATAGCGCCATCAGTCGTCTCACCTGAAAAAAACGCAGAAGAATAATTTTGTTAATGATGTGTTAAACATTTTAACAGATTAAAAACGCTCCTTAAATTTGGTACAGTTAATTATTAAACGCATTATGAAAAACACATTACTTTCAATATCTGTTGCGCTTGCAGGTGTGTTCACATTTTCATCAGGAGTTCATGCTCAAACAGAGGTAAACTCATCAAGCAAAGCAGTAATTACCATTGACAAAGATGTTCATGACTACGGTACCATTGAACAAGGTGCTAACGGTGAATGTACTTTTACAGTTACCAACACCGGAACAGAACCCTTGATTATTTCACTTTGTAAAGGATCATGCGGATGTACCGTACCTGTTTGCCCTCAAGAACCCATTGCACCCGGTGCATCTGCAAAAATTACAGTGAAGTATAATACCAACAACCCTGGACCAATTAATAAATCAGTTACCATTACCTCCAATGCTGGCAATGAACCAAGTAAAGTTGTTCGCATTACCGGAAATGTAACAGCAAAACCAACAGGTGGCGCACCGGTTAACACAGGTGGTCCAACTAATCAATAAATTTTTAACGTTTAAACTATAAAATCTATCAACATGAAAAAAGCAATTTTTACATTGAGCCTGCTAGTAGTTGCAATGCTCGGATTAAATTCTTACGCACAAGAAGTAGGTTCTAATGGTCCGGTTTTGACCATTGACAAAGAAACACATGACTATGGTACCCTTGAACAAGGTGGTAACGGTGAGTGTGTTTTTGTTGTAACCAACACCGGTAATGAGCCCCTTTTAATTCAGATGTGTAAAGGATCATGCGGTTGCACAGTGCCTTCTTGTCCGCAAGAGCCAATTGCACCCGGTGCTTCTGCTAAAATCACGGTTAAATATGATACTAACCGCGTAGGCCCAATCAACAAAACGGTTACTATTACTTCTAATGCTGTGAATTCACCTTCAAAAATGATTTACATCAGAGGAAACATTGTTGCAAAACCGGCTGAAGGCGGCACAACAACACCTACTAACTAAAATTTTCTTTAACAATTGATGAAGCTATTCGATTTTGCGATCATAATAGCGCTGAGTTCCGCATTCACTGTCACCAGTGGTGCGGAATTCTATTTTAAAGAGCCTCGTGTTAAATTTGCTGACACCAAAGCAGGCGAGGTCATTACGCATACTTGGCATTTTTCTAATTCAGGTACCGATGCCTTAATTATTTCAGGCTATAATGTAGCGTGTACTTGTACAAAAATCATTTACCCTGAACAGCCCATTGCTCCCGGTGAGTCTGGCACCATTCAACTCAGCTTTGATACAAAAGGAAAATATGGTTTGCAAATGCGCAAAGTTGAAATTTTGTCAAACGCAGGTAAAGGTTCTTATTTCTTGAGTTTTAAAGTGTATGTGCTTGAAGAATAGGTAGACTAACTACTAATCATAATTCTTCAATTCTCCTATTAATCTGATAGTTTCACGCGCTTCTTTTACATCATGAACGCGCAGTATTGATGAGCCTTTTAGCAAAGCTACGGAATTTAGCACGGTGGTTCCGTTGATACTTTCTTCAGGTGTTAAGTTAAGGGTTTTGTAAATCATTGACTTTCTTGAAACGCCAGCCAGTAAAGGATATCCAAGATCAATCAGTGCGTCTAGTTTATTCAAGAGTTCAAAATTTTGTTCACGGGTTTTACTAAATCCAAATCCCGGATCAATGATAATCTCACTTACACCTGCGAGGTTTGCAATTTTTATTTGTGCATTAAAGAATGAACTAATTTCTGCCATTAAATCATCATAATGAAACTGATTATGCATGGTTTGAGGTGTTCCTTTCAAGTGCATCATGATATATGTGGCCCTGTGTGCAGCCACTGTTTTAAACATATTTTCATCAGCTTGACCACCGGATATATCATTAACAAGATGCGCACCGGAACACATTCCTTCATGAGCAACCCGTGCCCTGAACGTATCAAGCGAAAAAATCATTTCCGGAAAATGCAAAACTAGTTTTTCAATAGCTGGTATCAGGCGCCTCAGCTCCTCATCTTCACTGATATGGTCTGCACCCGGGCGAGATGAATAAGCCCCCAAATCAAGGATTGATGCTCCGTCATGTATCATTTTTTCTGCCGCTGCTAACAAGTCCTTGTCACTAGCAATTCTACTTGCCGAATAAAAACTATCAGGCGTGATATTGAGAATTCCCATAACCAGCGGATGGTCATACTCTCTCAAAATACCTTTGAAATTCCATGTTCTTTTTACCCAAAATGAAGTATCTTTCACGGCTAAAATCTTAATTCAATAAAAAATAATGGCTGATACAGCGCAGCAATATAGGGAAGTAATTGAAAAATGCCGAACAATATTTGAAAAAAAGGCGCATGATTACGGCACAGCATGGCGCATTTTACGCATCAGTTCAGTGACTGATCAGATTTTGATCAAAGCACAACGAATCAGAACTATTCAGGAAAAAGGCGTTAGTTTAGTTGGCGATGATATTTATGGAGAATTTATTGCCATTGTCAACTATTGCGTGATGGGATTGATTCAGTTAGACCTAGGGCATGAAACCAATCTTGAACTTCCGTTGGATGAATGCCTGAAGAGATATGACACTAAAACCAAACAGGCATTTGAACTCATGTCAGCAAAAAATCATGATTACGGTGAAGCGTGGCGTGATATGAGAATAAGTTCACTCACTGATTTGATTATGATGAAAATTTTACGCACTAAGCAAATAGAAGACAATCAAGGCAAGACAATTATTTCAGAAGGCATTGACGCAAATTACTTGGACATGCTGAATTATGCGGTATTTGCATTGATAAGATTAAATGAAGATCATTGATGTTATAAGCATGTTAAACAGAGAGCAGTTTACGAAAGAATAGATTAATTTAAACCCAAAAAATAAATTTCAGACATGGCAGATTTGAATCCAAAACTCAACAAGATAGATTTAGGTGGCAGATCAATGGTGTTGAATGCTGCATTAATTGTACTAAACCTGGCAGGAGTTTTTTGTTTAGTAAAAGGCTATCATCTTTCAGCCGGAGAAAATGCCGGCATGTTTAAAATAATTGGTTATCTATTGTTGCTTCTGAGTTTGGGAGGCTTATTTGTACTCAAAGGACTTTTCCTGTACTCCTATGTAGCACGTGCCCTTGTTGGCGGATTATTTATAGTATCCGGCTTAATCAAAGCAAATGACCCATGGGGGTTTGCCTTCAAACTTGATGAATACTTTGCACCCGAAGGTCTCACGTTTGATTTCCCATTTTTTGAAAGCTTTACCGGCATTACGCTTGAACTAGCTATACTTATTTCAATTGCTGAAATTGTATTAGGTGTTGCCGTTATTCTTGGTGGAAAAATAAAACTCACCTCGTGGTTATTAGTATTTATGATGGCTTTTTTCACTTGGCTTACGTGGTACACTGCCTCATGCAACGCAACGCAAGAAGCCTACATGGAAGCATTAAGGAAAGGTGAAACAGTTGAAGAATTTCACAGACAATGCGTAACTGATTGCGGTTGTTTTGGTGATGCCTTGCGTGGGTCAGTAGGAAGATCTCTTACTCCCATGGAATCATTCTGGAAAGATTTAGTATTATTTTATTTTGTACTCATCATTTTTCTAAATCAGTGGAAAATAAAACTGAATGAAGTGAAAGAAAACTGGATTATGGTGCCGGCATCTATGATTGTAGTTATTTTCTTCTCATGGGTTTTTGGCTGGTTATTCCCTATTTTCTTTGCATTATTTGTACTACTTGGTTCATTTGTCATAGGCAATTTGAACATAGGTAAAATGGGCAAGCCATGGAAAATGGCCATCTTCGTTTCACTGATTTCATTTATTTTCACCTTGTACACCTCGATGTATATGGAAATTAAAGATTACCGCCCATATAAAATTGGCAATAATCTCCGTGAACAAATGACCGTGAAAGAGCCAAGAGTGGTTGAATATGTTTTAAAGTATGAAGAACTTGCAACCGGGAAAATCATTGACTTTAAAGTAGACGAATGGGAGATCTACACAGATACATCAAAATATAAATTCAAGGATCGAGTTGAAACTGTTATATCTGAAGGAATACCGGCTACAATAACAGATTTTTCTGCCATGATTAAATATGATTATCTCACAGAATCTGATAAAAAAATCCCTTATATTGATTCATTAATACAATCAGATTATGGATTTTATTACGAAGAGAAACTTGTATTGAAACATGCTTGGGGTGTTGATACTATTCCGCTTGCAGAATATGACACCTTGTATTATCCTGACTCAATTTATACAAAAACAACCAGCTATACCGGTTTGGTAAATCCAGATCAACCGTGGGAATTAGACCTGAAAGAATTTATTTTGAGCAGTGAAAATATTTTCATCATGACTATTCGCAAAATGGATGAAGTGACTAAAGATCAGTTGGTAGATATTAAGAAAGTTTATGAAGGATGTCTGCAACATGGAATACCTTTCGTAGTGCTTACTCCGGCCACTCGTGAAGAAATTGATGCATTCAAAACAACCCATGATTTTAACCCAATGTTTTTAAGCATTGACGGAACAGAAATTAAAATCATTATACGCTCAAATCCAGGATTGGTATTACTGCAAAATGCTACGGTGATTAATAAATGGCCATGGCGCAGCATACCTGAATTCGATGACATGCTGGAAGAGTATTTTCACATCACAACTCAACAACTTGAATGAGAAAAAAAATATGTGCCGGTAACTGGAAAATGAATCTGAGTTACCCCTCTGCTAAACAATTATTGGCAACATTGATTGATAAGAAATCACAAATCAACTCACAAACTGAGTTTATCATTTGTCCGCCAATGGCATATCTGGCAGTGTTTTCAGAACATTTGAAAAATCATCCTGAAATTAAATTGGGTGCACAAAACTGTTTTCATCAAGATTCAGGTGCATTTACCGGAGAAGTTTCAGCAGCTCAGTTGCGCAGCATGAATATCAATTACTGCATTGTAGGACATTCAGAAAGAAGAGATCACTTCAATGAGAATTATGATTTATTGCTAAAAAAAGTAAGAGCACTTCTGAAACATGAAGTGACCCCTATTTTTTGTTGTGGTGAACAACTTGAAGTGCGCAACAGCAACGTGCATAAAGAATTTATCATGAAACAAATTGAGGACAGTTTGTTTCAATTAAAACCTGAAGAAATTTCACAAGTAATCATTGCGTATGAACCCATTTGGGCAATTGGTACAGGTAAAACTGCCACTGCACAACAAGCGCAAGAAATACATGGATTAATTAGAGCACGCATTGCAAAACAATTTGGTGAACAGGTTGCAGCCGCTATTTCAATTATCTATGGAGGAAGCTGCAAAGCGGATAATGCCCGCGAATTATTTTCACAAACAGATATTGACGGCGGCCTTGTTGGTGGAGCATCATTAGAAGCGGATGAATTTTTGCAAATAGATAACTCTTTCCAGTGATCTACCTAGAAACAGAATTTGAACTCAAGGATCCGGCACACTGGAATGATATTTTCATTGCTGAACTTGCCGAATTGGGATTTGAAAGTTTTGTTGAAACGAAAACAGGTTTTTCAGGTTATATACCCAAACCCGATTATAAACCTGATATGCTTGACTCATTCAAAAATCACGAAGCCATTATTCAAATTCACATTAAAGAGATTCCTGAACAAAACTGGAATGCTGAATGGGAAAAAAATTTTGATCCGGTATTTGTAGAAAATAAGTTAGCCATTATTGCTCCTTTTCATGAAGTACCCAAAGGCTTTGAGCAAACCATTATCATTACACCAAAAATGTCATTTGGCACCGGACATCACCAGACAACCTGGCTTATGTCACGTGAATTATTCAATCTGAATTTGAACGAAAAACAGGTGTTAGATATGGGTACCGGCACCGGAGTATTGGCGATACTAGCTGAAAAACTTGGAGCCGCACAAGTGTATGCTCCTGATATTGATACTTGGTCGTATGAGAATGCACTTGAAAATTGCGCTGAAAACGGCTGTAAACATGTAGAAGTTGCCCTGGGTGATCATCACCTGATTGAAGGAAAATTTTTTCACTTTATCCTGGCTAATATCAACAAAAATGTATTGTTAAGCCATTTTTCAGTATATTCAGCAGTGATTGAAAAAAACGGACAACTATTAATCAGTGGATTTTTTGAAACAGATTGTGATGAACTGATACAACAAGCATCCAAACATCACTTTTCATTTGCAAAGAAAGAAGTGAAAGATGAATGGGCCATGTTAGTTTTTAATAAAATCGGATGATCAAATACACGAATACAAAGAACTAAAAATTTTAACCCTTAATTTAACTTACCATGAGAATTGCACTATTATTTTCTCTTTTATTACTAGCAGGATCAAATTATGCACAACCACCATTTTCAAGTGATCCTGAACAATTTCTCAAAGAAATCAATAAGTACCTTGGAGCATCTAACGGTCCCAAAACACGTGAGTTCATGGAAGTATTTGAACCCAACTGGCTCACTAATTTTTCATCAGAGTATCAACGCAGAGTAATTGCAACGTGCAACTTGATCAGCTCAAAAAATCTTTACGCATTTCCTGACATGTATGGATATCTTTTGTCTGTTCACTCGTTTGTTCAAACCAATCAGCCAAAAGAAAGTTTTGAATCATGGCACTCTACCATTGACCAATTGCTTAACAGTAAAAAGGTAACCAAATTTCAAGAGTTTATTGAAGTGTGCTCAGGTTTTTTTACCGATGGAACTATTTTTGAAATGACTGCCCATAAGTGGCAGGTAACAGGCGGAACCTATACCTTTGAATTCAATAACACCAATCCGATAATCAAATTTGAAAATGTCACATTTGCATGTTATATAATTAATCGTGATGCAGATAAAAAAGAAAATCCCTATCATGACAGCACCATTGTCAGAGGTACATCAGGAACATACGAGCCATTAATCACAAAATGGACAGGCAGAGGCGGAAAAGTAGACTGGCAAAAAGTTGGGCTAGATCCCGCAACCAACTACGCATTAATCACTGACTATATGCTCTCATTGAAAACTACAGAAATTGAATCAGATTCATGCGTAGTTTACACTGATTATTATGAAACACCATTGAATGGAACCTTTAAAGATCAAGCAAAAAAAATCAATCGTGAAGTGGATAGAAATAATCCCCAGTTTATATCATTCAGCAAAAAAATTGTCCGCAAAACTATTTTGCCTGAAGTTGATTATGTGGGTGGTTTTGCAATTGAAGGTGCATACTTTCATGGCATTGGGTATGACAGTGAGCCGGCCAGTTTAGTATTTTATAAAGACGGAAAAGCATTTGTAAAAGCCAGTGCGCTTAGCATGAATATAAATGAAAACAGTGCCAAGGCAAGTGAGTGCAGCATCACCATGTATCTTAATGATGAAGATTCTATCTATCATCCCGGCTTGGATATTTATTATAAAATAGATGAAAATGGAAATACCAAACTAGAACTCATGCGCACAAATGAAGGTTTGGCCCAAGCCCCGTTTAAAAATTCATACCACAATCTTGAAATGTATATTGACAAATTAGTATGGAACAAAGATGATTCAAACCTGAGCATGGAATGGCACATGAGCGGTAAAAAAATTGGTCGCTTCGAATCAGAAAATTATTTCAGTGAAAAAGTATACAACCAAATTCAAGGTATGATGAGCAAACACCCATTGGTTGCTTTATATCAACACGCCTATCGTTATGATATTGAAATTATTCCTCTTGGTGATGCGGCAACTGCCATGGGTTATACTATTGACCAAGTTTTACCTGTTATTCTTGATCTATCTAATCAGGGATTTATCACCTACAATAAAACCAAAAAATATATTGTACTACAGCCTAAAACTAAAAAGTACATTGATGCCCGAGCCGGCAAAGCAGATTATGATCATATCATGTTTGTTTCAAATTTAGAACCGCTGGAATTACCTCAGGACACCTTGATTAATGGAGATCCCAAAAAGCCTAACAAAACAGCTATCAAACAATATCACCGCAATAAATCACTCAATGACAGAAAAAAAGAAACGCCAAATTTTGGAACCATCAATCTCACATCATTAGATATGTATCTGAATGAAGTAGAACCAATAGAAATTTCACCGGTGCAAAATGTTGTGGTGTTCCCTGAAAAAGGTAAGGTACTCATCAAAAAAAATCTTGACTTTTTGTTCTCAGGCGCAGTTATGGCGGGTAAGCTGGAAGTTTATCTTGATCAAGCTTCATTTGATTATGAAAATTTCAGAATTAATTTAATTGAAGTAAGTGCTGCCTTACTCAGAGTAAAACCAATCTACGGTGGTAGTGATAAATTAGTGCCTATGTACTCTCACTTTGAATTATTGAAAGGACATATTGCCATTGATGACCCAACCAACCGATCAGGAAAAGACCAGAAAAAATTTCACAATTACCCCATTCTGAAATCAAAAGATTACTCATACGTTTTCTATGATCATGAGTCAATTTACAACGGGGTGTATGACAGCGCAACATTCTATTTCAAGGTTAATCCGTTTGATTTAGATAGTTTGGATAATTTCAGTGAATATCATATTGCATTTCCCGGTGAATTCAGGTCTGCAGGTATTTTCCCGGTGTTTAAAGAGACGCTCAGAATACAAGAAGATTATTCGTTCGGTTTTAAAACAAAAGCACCAACTGAAGGCTTTAATTTTTATGGTGACTATGCTAAATTTGACAATGAAATAAAATTGAGTAATGAAGGGTTGAGAGGGGCAGGTGAAATCAACTTTGTCACATCAACATCCAAGTCCGAAAATTTTATCTTCTTCCCTGATTCTACCATGGGAATTTCTCAATACGTAAATCGTGGTCAAACAAAAGACGAAGGCATTTCAGTTCCTGATGTGATTGGTGATGGAGTGATGGTCACCTTTGTTCCTAAACAAGAAGTTCTCAAAGCACGCCCCGTGAAAGCGCCACTTTTATTTTTCAATAAAGAAGCCACTATGCATGGTATCACCTACCTCACGCCAAAAGGCATGACCGGGCGCGGACTCATGTACATCAAAGAAGCTGAAATAGGATCTAAAAATTTTGAATACGGCAGATGGACCATTGATGCAGACACCGCAGATTTTAATCTGGCCGCCATGGATGAAGTTGTTTCCAAAGATGACCCGCTGGCGTTTAACTCATCTAACGTAAATGCGCACATTGATTTTGAAACCCGAAAAGGAGACTTTAAAGCAAATGACGGTACACAAAAGCATGAGATGCCGGTTATACAATACATATGTTACATGGACATGTTCTCATGGTGGATGGATGCCGGTGATATGGAATTATCAAAAAGTAATGCGGATATCACCATTGATGCCGATCTAGATTTAGTGGGTTCCAATTTCTTCTCTGTGCACCCTGATCAGGACTCACTAAATTTTGCAGCGCCTAAAGCCCGTTACGTGAGTAAAGAAAAAACGCTTTACTGTGAAAAAGTTGTTTTCATTGATGTCGGTGATGCACGCATTTACCCCGCCGATGAAAAAGTAATCTTACACCAAAAAGCGGTGATGGAACCATTCAAGGATGCAAAAATTATTGCCAATCTTGTTACAAAATATCATACCATCACAGAGGCTAACGTCACCATTTCAGCACGAACCGTATATCAAGCAGATGGAAAATATCAATACATTGACAGCAAAGGTGAAAAGCAAGAAATTTTCTTTGCCAATATCCGCATTGACTCTATGCAAACAGTTGCAACCGGAACAATTGATGAGGCCTTAAATTTTCATCTTAGTGACCGATTTGATTTTTATGGCACGGTTGAACTGCGCGCAGCTAATCAGTTTTTAACTTTTGACGGAGCAACACGAATTAATCATGACTGTGATCAGTTTGCAAGAAACTGGTTGAAATTCCGCACTGAAATTGACCCTAATAATATTCAGATTCCGGTGAGTCAAAACATGACTGACCTTGACGGAAACCCTGTGGCAGTAGGTATTGTCAAACGAAATTCTGACAGCCCTGATTCAACCGGAATTTACCCAACTTTTTTATCTACGCTTGAACGACCTCAAGATAATGTGATGTTTACCTCATTTGGTGTGCTCAACTTCAATGATGCCGCCAATGAATTCCGCATTGCTAGTCCTGAAAAACTGATCAACCGAAACGAAAAAGGAAATTACATTTCTCTCCACACACAAAGCTGCTCAATGGAGGGTGATGGTTTGGTAGATTTAAGTATGGACTTGCCGGGTGTTGAATTTAAAACGTATGGTACCGTAAACTACAACATGGCTACTAAAGAAACCAGTTTGAACTTGACCGGTGGGCTAAGCTTTTTCTATGATAAAAAAGCCATGGAGTATATGACTTCAGGAATCAACGCATCTGAAGGACTCAGTGCAATTGATTGGGATCGCACAACCTTGAGCCAGGGATTGAAAGAAGATATTTCAGAAGAAGAAGCAGAGAATATGAAATCTGATTTTACCATTAAAGGTCCTTCTGAAGTGAAAGTGCCAAAACAACTTGACCCTTATAATATCTATCTCACCAATATGCGTTTTAAATGGGATGAGCGTGCGGGAGGTTTTGTTTCACAGCCCATCACAGCAATTGTAACTTTGTTTGGTGCACCCATATTTAAAGATTTTACAGTGCGCATGGCAATTCGCTATACCAGATCAGGAGACCGTGGTACACAAATGGGATTATTGGTGGAATTACCAGGAAAAGACGGATTACCCGGAGATTATTATTATTACCGCTTTGAGCGAATTAAAAAAGAAACCTTTTTGAAAGTTTACACCTCAGATAAAGCCTTAAGCGGCTACTTATCAACGCTGAAAGAAGATAAAACCAAAGGAAAAGACATCACGTTTTCAGGGGTTGTGAAAGGTTCTAGTGAAGAGTTAGGAAAGTTCAAAAGCTACTGGGGCGGACAATAAGATTTATCCTTATCTTTGAAAAGCTATACTTAATCCGTTTAAGTATAGCTTTTTCTGTCTTATGACAAAGTGATTTAAAAAACTGAACCTTTTTACAAATAAAACGTATTTAGATTCAGTAATCATGCGTGATAGACACGATGTGAATGAATGAGTGAGTAAGGTATTCCGCTACATACTTATACTGCAACTGCTGATATCCGGCGGTTTGACTGCGTATTCCCAAACGTTGGATGAACTACGTAAGCAGGCTGATGCATTGTTTGAAGAGGGCAAATTTATTGAGGCTACTCCACTCTATTCTAAAATTCTTGCTCAGCAACCCCGTGATTACGAAATCAATTTCAGATACGGAACCTGCTTGTTGTATAATTCACACAACAAAGAAGAAGCATTGAAGTATCTGACCTACGCCGTTAAAGGAACTGATGTTGACAAACGAGTTTACTATTACTTGGGTCGGGCATACCATCTCAATTATCAATTCAACGAGGCCATCATACAGTATGAAAAATTCAAATCAGTTGCAACGCCAAATCAATTGAAAGATCTTGCAGTTGATCAGCAAATACTTGCCTGCAAAAACGGAAAAAAACTTTTAGGCAATATCACAGATATCATTGTCATTCAAAAAACAGAAATCAAAGCCGGAGATTTTTACGAGCTCTATAAGTTGAACAATATTGGGGGAACCATTTTGGTTACAGATGAATTCCAATCAAAAATTGATAAGCAAAAAGGACACCGTGCCATTATACACTTTCCATCTAATGCCACCGGTATCTATTATTCAAGTTACGGAGAAGATGGAAATACAGGTCTTGATATTTATGTAAGAAAAAAATTACCTGACGGAAAATACGGCAGCCCACAAAAAGTGCAAGGAGGCGTTAACACGGGTAATGATGAAGACTATGCTTACATGCATCCTGATGGAAAATATCTGTACTTCTGTTCAAAAGGGCATAACTCAATGGGAGGTTATGATGTTTTTAGATGTGCGTATGATCCCAATACCAACACATTTGGACAAGCTGAAAATTTAGATTTTGCAATCAGTTCACCTGACGATGATTTATTCTTTGTGGTTGACAGCCTTGATCGCAATGCATATTTTGCATCAGCGCGTGAAAGTCAAGATGGAAAATTATTTGTCTATGAGGTGAGAGTTGATCGCATTCCTCTGCAAATTGCAGTGATTAAGGGAAGTTTTGTCAACAATATCAATCCGGCAAATAAAGTAGTTTCAATTGTTATTAAAGATTTCAGCACCGGGGCAACAGTTGGTACATTCAATTCAAAAGAGGCGAACGGAGATTATTTGATCACCTTTCCAAAACCTGGAAAATATAAATATGAAATCAGTGTAAAAGGCAGTGAAGACATTCATATTGCCACAGTAGAAGTACCCTATCAAAAAGATTTTAAACCACTCAAGCAACGCATCACAGTTAAAAAAGATGAGTCAGGACAAGAATACGTGATGGTTGAAAATTTATTCGGTGAAGAGTTTGATGATCCAATTGCCGTGTTAGCTGAAATTTATAAAGAAATGTCAGAATTGATGCCCAATGCAGACAAGTACGACTTAGATAGTTTGGATGAGCTCAACAAAGGAAATGAAGTATTCACGGAAGCCGGGCTTGATCCTTTTGTCACCAAAGAAGATGTTGAGAAAGTAGTTGAAGATGAAATTAAAGATTTACAAAACGGAATTGCTGAAGACGAAAAAAATGCAGCAATTGCTTATCATCTGGCTGAGGAGAAAAATGATTCTGCAAACGCCATGATGGTTGAAATCAATAAAAAAATTGACCAAGCCGAAAATGAAACTGACCCGGTAGTAAAAAATCAAATTCTCACGGATGTTGCTGAAGATACCAAAGTCGTTGAGCGTTTGAATGAAGAATCAAAAAATCTGATTGCACTTGGAAATGAAATTGACGAATCAATAGAGAAAAAAGAAAACCAACTTGAGTCCGCAAATCAAGTTCAGCAAGACCTGAACAATACACCTGATGGGAATAAAAATGCACTTGGAGAAGTGGTTACTGAAAATAAAACCTTCTTTGATGAAAATGTAAAAAACAATCATGATCAAGAAAATGTCGTTGAAAATATCATCAGCAGCAATGTTGAACAAAACAATACATCATCACAAATAAATAACGAAATCATATCACTCAACAGTCAAATCAATACCCTTGAAAAACAAAACCAGAATTTACAAGAGCAGGCAGACAATACGAAAAACAAAAAAGACAAAGAGGCACTTGAGCAAAAAATATTGGCAAATGAACAAAGTATTGAAGAGCTAAAAATTCAAGTTGACCAAAAGGAAAAAGAGTACGCTGAAATTACTGAAAACGGCAGCAACAGTAGTTTAGGGACAGCTGCCAACATCGTTGACAATCCGCGCAATGCCACACCTGAGAATACTGAAAAATTAAGTGATACTGAAAAAAATCAAATCACCAACAAAGTAGATGCTAACAACTTGGATGCAAATCTGGCTGAAGTAAACCGCATTCTGGATGAAAACAATATTGGCGGACCTGCGCTGAATTTATTTGCAAGTGATGAAACCACCAACAACTACAGCTTACAACAATGGAACGAGGCTATTGACAAAGAAATAGATCGGTTAAATGTGCTAAAATTGAATGCCTCACCTGAAGAGAAAATTAAAATAGATCAAGAGATTCAGAAATATGAAGATTTGCGTGAAGAAAAAATTCAACAGTTCAATGTTGTTGAAGATCCAACCAAAATACAACCTGAAATTAACCCGGACGATATTGTAACCGGTTATACAGCAAAACAAAATGAAATAAATAAAATTGCCGATGAAGAACAACGCAGATCAGAAAATCTGAAACTTCAAGAAGAATATAAAGGAGAACTATTAAAAGAAAAGGCAGAACTTGAAAGACTCTTGGATGAAAATCCGGGAAATAAAAATATTGGTGAACGCATTGAAAACATTGATAAAAAAATTGCTGAGACAGATACGATTATTGCCAACGATAAAAAATGGCTGGCTGAAAATTCAGGCACAGTTGTCGTTGATACCGAGGAAGTGGTTGCATCAGTTGACCCAGGTTATCAAGAGAAAATTAACGCTATTTATTCCGGTTCTGATGAAAACAAGCGCAATGAAGAAATGAAAGCGCTTAACGAATCATTCATTGAAAAGTCAAACGAACGTATTCAAGAGCTAAACGCAACCCTTTCAAGTGATCCAAATAATATGCAGGCAAAGGCTGAATTGGATGAATTGAACCGGTTGAATTCACAGGCAGAGACAAATCCAAATGACCCTTTGATTAAACCGGTTGTGCTAGATATTGCTGATATACAACCCAAAGTAAATCCTGATCAGATACTTGAAAATTATACTGAACGTAAAAATGAAATCAATGGCATTGTAGCTCCTTATCAACGTAAATCTGCTGAAAATACACTCAACAAAGAATTGAGCAATGAGATCCGTGAAGAAATTGTTCAACTAAACCAATTACTTGAAGAAAATCCGGGAAACAAAGTGATCACCGAACGCCTCAATAATCTCAAAAAATTAGATGATGAACTGAATAGTACCATAGTGACCAATGAAAAATGGATGCAGGACAATCCTCAAAATAACACGGTAGCTGTTGATGACAGTGATGTAAATCTTGTGAATCCCGATTATCAGGCAGAAGTGAATCGCATTGACAAAATTCAGGACCCAACTATTAAAAGTAATTCTATTGAAGATTTGAATAATCAAACATTAGAAAAAATTGATGAACAACTCAATGAAGTAAATCAAATTTTGGCAGAAAATCCAAATGATGTAAATGCTCAAACTGAAAAAGAAGAGTTGACGCAAATGAAAAATCAGATTCAGGAAAATCCTGATCAACTGCTTACTGAACCTGAGAATTTCAACAGCATCAATACCCGCCCAACCATTGGTGAAATCATGCCTGATTACCAAAATAAAATGGATAATATCAATGGCTCATCACAACCATCAATAGAAAAAGAAAAAGACAAAATTGAGTTGAATACTGATTTGGTAAGTCTGATTGATAATGAAATTAAAACTCTTACAGATGCCAAAACATCTAATCCATCGTCAGCCAAAGATATTGATAAACGCATTCAAGGTTTGAACACGATCAAAACTGAAAAATTAGCAGAGATTGAAACCAGCGAGAATAAAATAAATCAAGGCACCGGTGTTGATTCGCGTCCTGCTATTACAATCAATTCTGTAATGCCTGATTACGACAAAAAAATGGCAGACATTGAGAAGAAAAATCTAGATGAAAAATCAGAACTCAGTGAGAAAAATGGAGTGAACAATCAACTCATCTCTGCTATTGATGCTAAAATTGCTGATCTTGAAAAAGAGAAAACTGCTAACCCGTCAAACGCTGCTGCCATTGACAAAGACATACAAACGCTGCAATCAATCAAATCACAAAAAGAGAATGAAATCAGATTGAATAATGAACGAATTTCTCAACTTGAATCGGGTGATACTTCATTGCGTCCTGCTATTACCATCAATTCTGTAATGCCTGATTATGACAAAAAAATGGCAGACATTGAGAAGAAAAATCTAGATGAAAAATCAGAACTCAGTGAGAAAAATGGAGTGAACAATCAACTCATCTCTGCTATTGATTCTAAAATTGCTGATCTTGAAAAAGAGAAAACTGCTAACCCGTCAAGCGCTGCTGCCATTGACAAAGACATACAAACGCTGCAATCAATCAAATCACAAAAAGAGAATGAAATCAGATTGAATAATGAGCGAATTTCTCAACTTGATTCGGGTGATACTTCATTGCGTCCTGCTATTACAATCAACTCTGTAATGCCTGATTACGACAAAAAAATGGCAGACATTGAGAAGAAAAATCTAGATGAAAAATCAGAACTCAGTGAGAAAAATGGAGTGAACAATCAACTCATCTCTGCTATTGATTCTAAAATTGCTGATCTTGAAAAAGAGAAAACTGCTAACCCGTCAAGCGCTGCTGCCATTGACAAAGACATACAAACGCTGCAATCAATCAAATCACAAAAAGAGAATGAAATCAGATTGAATAATGAGCGAATTTCTCAACTTGATTCGGGTGATACTTCATTGCGTCCTGCTATTACAATCAACTCTGTAATGCCTGATTACGACAAAAAAATGGCAGACATTGAGAAGAAAAATCTAGATGAAAAATCAGAACTCAGTGAGAAAAATGGAGTGAACAATCAACTCATCTCTGCTATTGATTCTAAAATTGCTGATCTTGAAAAAGAGAAAAATGCTAACCCGTCAAACGCTGCCGCCATTGACAAAGACATACAAACGCTGCAATCAATCAAATCACAAAAAGAGAATGAAATCAGATTGAATAATGAGCGAATTTCTCAACTTGAATCGGGTGATACTTCTTCGCGTCCTGCTATTACAATCAATTCAGTAATGCCTGATTACGATAAAAAAATGGCAGACATTGAGAAGAAAAATCTAGATGAAAAATCAGAACTCAGTGAGAAAAATGGTGTAAACAATCAACTCATCTCTGCTATTGATGCTAAAATTGCTGATCTTGAAAAAGAGAAAACTGCTAACCCGTCAAACGCTGCTGCCATTGACAAAGACATACAAACGCTGCAATCAATCAAATCACAAAAAGAGAATGAAATCAGATTGAATAATGAACGAATTTCTCAACTTGATTCGGGTGATACTTCATTGCGTCCTGTTATTACAATCAACTCTGTAATGCCTGATTACGACAAAAAAATGGCAGACATTGAGAAGAAAAATCTAGATGAAAAATCAGAACTCAGTGAGAAAATGGAGTGAACAATCAACTCATCTCTGCTATTGATGCTAAAATTGCTGATCTTGAAAAAGAGAAAAATGCTAACCCGTCAAACGCTGCCGCCATTGACAAAGACATACAAACGCTGCAATCAATCAAATCACAAAAAGAGAATGAAATCAGATTGAATAATGAGCGAATTTCTCAACTTGAATCGGGTGATACTTCATTGCGTCCTGCTATTACCATCAGCAGTTTGATGCCTGAGTATGAACCACGCATGAATGAAATTGCAAACAGCAACAATTCAGAAAAACAGAAATTACAAGAGCAGAATAAATTGAATGAAGAATTGATATCTGCCATAGATTCAAAAATTGCCCAATTGAATCAGGAGATGAAATCAAATCCAGAACAAGCTCAGGCAATCCAACAAGAAATTGACAAATTGAACGAACTGAAAGAATCTAAAAAAGCAGAAATTGCTAAAAACAACAACCTCATCACTTCCATGAGTTCAGGGGATGTGACCGTAAAAACAATCACAGATACCAACCCTGAAGACTTCAGCACAAAACAAGGACAAGAGATGATTGAAAGTCATTCAGATGACATTACTGAAATCAAAGAATTAGATAATGAGATTACAGATTTGGAAAATCAAATTGCCAATACAACAGATCCAAAAGAACAAGATAAACTGAACAAACAATTAGATAAAAAAGAAACAACCCAAGCCAAATTAGAAAATGAAATCATTGAAGATTTAGGAGACATTACTCAAGCCGAATACAATAATACCAGAACCGCTGTTGTAGTAAATGGAGACATTGCCAGTGCGAATAATCCAAACGATGAAAACATCACGAATGCCAACGACAACATAGAACAAGCAGATGAACTTATGAATACGGCAGCCGAGTTGCGAGAGTCTGCAGCCAATGACAAAGATCCGGTATCTGCCAATCAAAAACTTGAGCAAGCTTATGCACTAGAACAACAAGCCCAGGCATTATTAGATGAAGCCGCAATTACCTATAAAACCGCTGACGTAATTAATAATCTTGGTGGAAATGAAACAGAAATAATAACCACTGTGCCTGAAAACACTTCTGAAAGACAATCAACGCAACTTTTTGATCAGGCAACTGAACTTGAATTAAAGGCAAATGATTTGAATGATCAGGCAAACAATCTTCGTGACAGCAGCTTGACTGTGAAAAAGAAATATCGTGAAGCACTAGTCATTGAAGCAAACAGATTAGACAGCTTAGCAAATATTTATAGAAGCAACGCAGAGGATATTAAGAATGAAGCCAATGAAATCAAAAAACAAGAAGATGCAATAGTTGAAGTTCTTCCTGAAAATGTAAACCGCCAGGTAGATGATGCAACCATAACAGAAATAAGAACCAGTGATGCCTACGATGATTATTATGAAGCCAAAACTATTGGTGATTCTAACTTATTCAGAGCAGAAGAATTAGGGAATGAGATTGAAGAATTAGAAGAGAAAAAAGAACGACGCATAAGAGAGGCTGTTGTGATATATGGCACAGGACCGGAACTTGAAAAAGCTTTGACAAACGATGCAGAACTCAACTCAATTCAACAAGACATTGATTCGCTTAAAAATTTACAAGAGCAATATCGTGACAGAGCAATTGCCAGCTATGAACAAGCAGAAAATGTATTGGAGAATACAGATCCGGCAACGCGTGAGAATATTTTGGCTATGAATCCGCTTGACCTTGCTCCTATTGAAAAAATTGTTGTACAAATTAATCCATTGGATGCAGACTACAAAGCGCCTGACCAGTTGAATAGCTCTATTTTCAGAACCACAAACGGAGCACCGGTTTATTCAACTGACAAACCTATTCCGGTGGATCAACAACAGCCATCAGGTTTAGTTTACAAAGTACAGGTGGGTGCATTTAGAAAACCACTTCCGCAAGAATATTTCAACCAGTTCGCCCCAATTTCAGGACAAAAAATTGACGATGGTATTACCCGTTACATGGTTGGTTACTTCACTAATTTCAATGTAGCTGACAATGCCAAAGGCCAAATTAACGGGTTAGGTTATAATGATGCCTTTGTAGTTGCCTATTGCAATGGTGTCAGAATTTCAATTGCAGAGGCAAAAGAGATTGAAGCAGGTAGAAAAGAATGTCCCGGTACTAATATGATTGCTGTAAATAATATGACAGTTAATCAATCAGGTTCAACGGTACAAACAAATACTCAGGGCACGTCAACAAATACACAAACTAATACAAACGGAACGACAACAGACGTTGTAGTCACACCTACAACCAATGAGGAAAAACAACTCACCTCGTATTACACCAATGTACCTGATGCTGCTCCGGCTAACCAAATTGAAATTATCAAAGGACTTTTCTTCACAGTTCAAATTGGAGTTTATTCAAAACCGGTGAAAGCTAGTTTGCTCTACAACATTCAACCTCTCAACAGTGAATTAACAGAAACAAATAAAATAAGATACACTACCGGTATTTATTGTAATGTAGACGATGCAACCAAACGCAAAAATGAAATTGTAACTATTGGTATTACTGATGCCTTTGTCACCGCTTATTATAACGGTAAACGCATTACCATTGCTGAAGCAAATGCATTGATTGCTGAAAAAGGCCCTTCTATTCTTTTTGATTGCAATGGACAAGGACAAAACCAAAGCACAAACCAAAATACCAACCAGAACACAAACCAAAATACAAACCAAAATACAAATCAGAATACAAATCAAAATACAAACCAGAACACGAATCAGAATACAAATCAAAATACCAACCAAAATACAAACCAGAACACGAATCAAAATACAAACCAGAACACGAATCAGAATACAAATCAAAACACCAACCAAAATACAAACCAAAATACCAACCAAAATACCAACCAGAACACAAATCAGAACAGCAACCCGAATAATGATGTGATTATAAAACAAGTCACCTCAAATTACGCTCCGGATGACACAGCAGGATTATGGCGTGTACAAGTTGGTTTCTTTAAAAATGAAGTGCCTGAAGATTTTATAGAATTGTTGTTGGATAATCAAAACGAGGGCATTGTCACCCAAAGTAATTATGATGAGAATATGACCTTCTACACTATTCCGTACACAAATAGAGCTGAAGCAGAAAACAGAGCGGTTGATCTTTACAAAAAAGGCTTTACTCAATCACAAATTGAAAAGATGCCACCAAATGTTGATGAACTCGGAAATGCCATTGAAGTAGAGCCAAAAGAAATTTTCTACAAAGAAGGAATTCACTATCGCATTGTAATAGGGAAATTCTCAAATGAAATTCCGGGTGAATATGCCACTATCTTGTTACAAACTGATAATTTGTTAGAAACAGAAGTAGATGCAGATGGTAACACGTATATTATTTCAACTAAAATAGAAGATTTCGCAACTGTAAAAGAGACTTTGGTTGAATTGAATGAATTAGGTATTGAAGACATGGAAATTGTTACCTATTACAAATATGATCCAATTCCTTTTGAGCAAGGAGAAGCAATTCTGCAAGAGAAACCTATTGAAAAACTTGATTACTACGATACACCACAAGGAATGAGTGCAGACCCATACTTGTATAACAAAGATGCTGTGTACTTCAGAATTGATTTAGGAAAATTTTCTGATGATGTTCCGCAAGAATTTGCTAACTTGTTATTTGAAAATCCGGATGAGAATATTTTAAGAGAAGAAACCTTTGAAGGAGAAACCTATTTCTATACAGAAAATATTAAATCATACCAAGAAGCGGAAGCCACATTGAAACGTCTGATTGAAAAAGGATTTAAAGACGCCAAACTGGTTGCATTCCATAAATACGATGAAATCAGTGTAAGAAAAGCAAAACAATTATTACAAGGGCAATAATATCTATGACTCAAGAACAAGCTGAAACTCTGGTTCTCACTGAAGAAGAGACCATCACGCAACTCACTGAAACCAGGGATCTGATGATTTATAATGATGATTTCAACACGTTTGATCATGTGATTGAATCACTGATTAAAGTATGCAGACATGACCCTATTCAAGCTGAACAGTGCACCATGATCATTCATTATAACGGAAAATGTTCAGTCAAAAAAGGAACCTACGAAATTCTGAACCCCATGAGACAAGCATTAAATGAAAGGGGAATTGATGCAAAAATTGTTTGATGATTTTTGATTTACAATATTTCGTTTCCGCATTCGTCAAATGAATTAAATTAACTGACCCCAAAGTAGAAAAATGAAAATCGGCATTGTATTATACCCCACGTTTGGCGGAAGCGGAGTTGTAGCAACAGAACTTGGAAAAGCCCTCGCAGGCAAAGGACATGAAATCCATTTTATTTCATACAACCACCCGGTGAGGCTTGATCACTTTCATCCAAATATCCGGTATCATGAAGTGCGCCCTTTTAATTATCCTTTATTTGATTATCAACCATACGAGCTTGCACTAACCAGTAAGCTGGTAGATGTCTCGCGCTATGAAGGGCTTGATTTATTGCATGTGCATTACGCAATTCCACATGCTTCTTCGGCTTATTTCGCCCAACAAATTTTAAAAACACACGGCTTATATATTCCGTTCATCACAACCTTGCACGGAACAGACATCACATTGGTTGGGCGGCATCCGGCTTTTGAACCGGTGATTACTTTTAGCATCAACAATTCAGATGCAGTAACCGTTGTTTCTCAGAATTTGAAAGACGATACCTTAAAACATTTTGCTGTTGACCGTAAAATAGAGGTGATTCCAAATTTTGTTTCGCACACCAATTATTGTCATGATCCAAAAGAGTCTGACAAGGCCAGAAAAAAAGAATTGGCTCCAAACGGAGAAAAAATAATTTCTCACATCTCTAATTTCAGAAAAGTAAAACGTCTGCAAGATGTGGTGAATGTTTTTCATTTGATCAGTAAAAAAATTCCGGCTAAATTAATTCTCGCCGGCGATGGCCCTGAGCGGTTTGCGGCAGAACAACAGTGTAAAGAATTAGGGATTTGTAAAGATGTTCAGTTTGTAGGCAATGTGCAGACAGCAGAAGAGATATTGTGTATTTCAGATTTATTTCTCCTTCCTTCTGAAACTGAAAGTTTTGGTTTAGCCGCGCTTGAAGCACAGGCATCCGGAGTTCCGGTGATTTCATCTAATTCAGGTGGATTACCTGAAGTGAATGAGCACGGCTATTCAGGCTATCTTAGCAAAGTGGGTGATGTAAAAGACATGGCAAAAAATGCTCTGGCTATACTTTCTGATGCTGAAACACATAAAAAATTCAGAGAACAGGCGTATGAAAATTCCAAAAAATTTACGCTTGAATCAGTTTTACCAAAATACGAGACTTTGTACGAAGAGGTGCTGAAACACAAAAAAGAAGTGCTTGTTTAATCCTCCCCTTTTTTAGATCGCTCAAGAACTATACTTACAGAGAAAAAAGTAAGTAAATCAGAAACTTCTTGAGCTTCATAATTGATTTTACTTTTAGCTTTCATTGCCATGGTGATAAATCCTAAACCGGCTCCACCTTTATTTGACATGATACCATTAGAAAGAACCTCCATGTAAAGTTCTTTAATTTGATCAGAATCCATTTGGTTAAGCGTATCAATGCGCTCAATAATTTTATATGAATTCTGAGATTTAATCAAATTTCCAAACATCACCCTATATTCTTCTTCGGTTTGCAAGACAATTAAAAAAGAAATCTGATTATTGTCGTCATCACGTTCACCGTGAATTCGGATATTTTGAAGCCCTTCCACCAGAATAGAGAACATGCGCTTCACCACACCTTTTTTGTCACCTGATTCAAGCATGGTATCTTCAATACCGGTCGTCAGGGAGTTGACAAGGTCTTGTGAAAATTCACCAAAGTGCGATACGATAATTTTCCCGTTGGCGTTTATGTTATAATCGCCAAAAATCTGCTGGAAACGAGCATTACACTTATCAACAACGGTGTTCCTCTGAATCATCTATCGTTTTAGTTCTGTGGCTATATCCGCCGAAAGTTAAAAAATAATTGACTAATGCTGAGATTTATACGACAAAAAAATACAATTGTTACCACAATTTTAACAATTTAAATTAATATTTCTTCATTTCTTAACAATAATTTGACTCACAATTTCTTCCACTGCCGGACATATCTCGGTGTTTTTAACGGTTAATTTGAGAATTTGTTTCATATTCACCCGGTTTGTGTGTGGATACTCTTTGCAGGCAAGGGGTCGCTGATCATAAATAAAACACTTATTGTCATCTAAAAGAAAAGCGCAAGGCAGTTTTTGCAGCACGTAATCACCATCTTCATCCAACCGTAAATACGCATCAATAAATTGCGCTGTTTTCAGTTTAAATAATTTGGCCAGTCGCTGAATATCAGTTGAAGTAAAACGAGGACCTGTTGTTTTGCAACAATTTGCACACGTGAGACAATCAAATTTACGAAACACTTTGGTGTGCGCTTCATGAAATAACTTATCCAACTGATTTGAAGGAATTTTTTGAAGTTGTTTCATCATTTCCTTTTCTTCAAGTTTCAGTCTGTCAGCCATGTTTGCAGGTATATTGTTTGAGAACTGAGATTTTTCATGTTGCCAATTGAATTGAGGCTAAAGATAAATGATTACTTTCAACTCGGTTAAACATAACAGACATGAGTAACGAGCATTATGATGTTGTTGTAATCGGCGGTGGTCCGGCGGGATATGCCGCAGCCATGAGAGCTATTGATTTTGGAAAACGTGTTTGCCTCATTGAGCGCGGTAAAATTGGTGGTGCAGGTGTTTATCACGGTGCGCTTAGTTCAAAAACTTTGTGGGAATTATCACAAAGGGTAAAAAACGTCAATGAAACTATTGTTTCAGTTGGCAGAAGTCGTTTTGAAATATCTTGGGAAGAAGTTAAAAAAACTTTAGATGAAGCAGTATTTGAAAGAAAATTTCAATACTCATGTCATCTCAAATTACTCACTACTGAAAGACAAGATTTGTTCAGCTATCACCGTGGACACGGCAAAATGATCAGCCCAAATCAAGTATTGATTTCTCGGGAGAATGAAGAAGACATTCTTGTTGACACGGATTACATTATTCTGGCAACCGGCAGCCGCCCAAATAAACTCGCTAACATTCCCGTAGATGAACACATCATTATGACTAGTGACGCAATTGAAAACATGCGTGATTACCCAAAAAGTTTGGTTGTTGTGGGTGCCGGTGTTATTGGTTGTGAGTATGCTACTATCTTTTCAAATTTTGGAAAAACAAAAGTATATCTCATTGACCGCGCTGAAACTATTCTACCTTTTGAAGATGATGATATCACAAAAATTGTTTCTAATAATCTTGAAAAACATGGTGTAACAATTCATCACAGCGCACAATTAGTGAGAATGAATATTGTTGATGGCGAAGTAGAATATGAAATTGAATCCAATGGAAAGCGTGAAGTGATCAGAGTTGAAAAGGCTTTGTTAGCAGTTGGGCGGGTACCCAATATTGAAAACATTGGTATGGAGGAATTGGGCATAAAAATGGGTAAGCAGGGCAAACATATTGGAGACGATGATACCCAAACCAATATTCCTAATGTTTATGCAGTGGGAGATTGCTCAGGTCGCATTATGTTGGTTAATATGGGTGAATTGGAAGCCCGTCACGCCATTGAAAAAATATTTGACAACAAAGAAAAACGACTTTCTTATGACAATATCTGCACTATCATGTTTCTTGAACCGGAGGTTGCGGCAGTTGGAATGAATGAAAAACAAGTGTTGAGAGATAATATTCCGGTTAAAATTGTAAAGCTTGATTATTCAGTAATGTCTAGAGCAATTGCCATGAGAAAGACAGAGGGATTTTTTAAAATCATTGTCACCAATGATGATGAAATGAAAATTTTGGGCATGCGCGCAGTGGGTGAACATGCTTCAACTGCCATTCAAGCGGTAGCCTTGTTAATTCAAACCAAACGTGGAATTGCTGAATTATCAGAACTCATTCACCCTCACCCTTCCATTGCTGAAGGTGTGCAAGAATGTGTGAGAATGTTGTTAAACAAATCCATTTTTAAATCATCTGTATTCAAAGATAAACTAGCCTGTTACAGCCTTGTAAACGGTGTTAAAACACATTTGCAACGTTTGTGATTTCAAAAACACACCGGCTGGCTTGCAATTCAACTTGATTTGCAGTATATTTCAATACATTCTGATTTAGTATCCATTCAAACTACTTTTTATGAAAACTGCAATCCTCCTATTCGCTATGATGCTTTGTTGCAATGTGGCAGATGCCCAATATCAAGACTCTCTTCTACCCGGTAAATGGGAACTTTTTAAAATCATGGATAATTTGAGCGGCAATGAAGTTGCTATTGAAAAACCACACGATGATTTTAAATACACCTTGAGCTTTTCTGAAGATTCAGTTGTGAAATACAATCTTGAATTGAACAAATGCAATTCTGAATATGTGCTACCGGCAAAAAATCAAATTGAGTTTCTTTATTTTTCTTCTTGCACAAAAATATGTTGTGACCGCGATTTTTCATCCTATCTCACGTATGATGAATGTACCACGTACTATCTTAAAAACGAAAACCTGCTAGTATTGGTGAGTGAAGATCGTATCTTCTACTTCAACCGAATTATAACCGACTGAGCTGAGGGTAAAAAAAAAGCTCGTCACCAAGGACGAGCTTTTCACAAAATATAATTTGAAAATTATTTTTCTTCTTTTGAGTAATTTCTTTTTTCACGAATACGGGCAGATTTCCCTGTACGCTCTCTGAAATAGAAAATACGTGCTCTGCGAACATCTCCTTCTTTGTTTACTTCAACTTTATCAATGAATGGAGAAGTTACCGGGATAATACGCTCAACACCAACGTTACCAGACATTTTGCGAACAGTGAAAGTTTCTGTTTCTCCACTACCGCGACGTTGAATAACAACTCCTTGGAATTGCTGAATACGCTCTTTATTTCCTTCTTTAATTTTATAATGAACTGTAACAGTTGCACCAGATTTAAACGCAGGTACTTTGCTTGCTCCCAGCAATTCTTTTTGTACCTCTTTTACAATATTGTTCATGATTCTTATGGTTTATTACCCTCAAATGGGGGTGCAATATTACAAAGAAATAATCAGAAAAAGCGCATCTATTTCAATTTTTAATTAAAACAGACGATTTATTCGCTTTCAATTTATTGGATTTCAAATCGTTGAACAAGAATAATTACTTATGCTTTGTTGATAATTGAAGAGCAATCAAAGCCAATCACACATACGTCATCAACTTGTTCATGATCACCCATCCATCGTAACAATTCATTTTCAAGATGATTTCTCTGTTCTTGATATGCTTCAAAACAATGGTTGAGAATAAATTCTTTCATATTTTTCACCATGTATTTTTTGCCTTTGTCACCACCAAACTGATCAGCATAACCGTCACTGGTCATATAGAATTTAAGTCCCGGTTTGAGTTGAATTGTATGTTCATCAAAAACCTGATCATCCGGTGTGAAACCTGCAACAGCCACTTTGTTTGCCTTAATCTCAGATACCTCATTATTTTCAACCAGCCAAAGCGGACGATTAGCCCCTGCATATAAAAGTGTATTTGTTTTCAAGTCAATGGTACATATTGCGGCATCCATACCATCACGGGTGGCGCCTTTTTCACCATCTTGCTTCAGTGATTTTTTAATGGCCCTGCTTAGCTCAGACAATATTTGACCGGGATTGAGAATACGCATTTCATTGACAATATTATTTAGTCTATCAGAGCCAATCATACTCATGAACGCACCCGGAACACCGTGTCCTGTACAGTCAGCGCAAACTACAATCAGTTTATTATCTTTTTCCTGAAACCAGTAAAAATCTCCGGATACCACATCTTTCGGGCGGAACAAGATGAATGATTCAGGCATCCATTTTTTCATTTCAGCTTCCAGAGGCAAAATGGCCACTTGAATTCTTTTGGCGTAATTAATACTATCCTGAATTTCTTTTTTCTGATGTTCAAGTACTTCATTCTTGTCTTGAATCTCACGTGTGCGTTCAGCAACTACTCCTTCAAGCCATTGATTTTGTTTTTTCAATCTGACTGAACTTATTTTTACCCCAACAAAAAGTATAATAATAAAAGCTAACACATAAAGAAAATATGCCCAAGCCGTGCGATACCACGGTGGTAGCACCGTAAATTTGAAAGAAGCCTCTTCTGAAAAATGACCATAAATATTTCTTGCCTTTACTTTAAAGGTATAATCCCCTTCATGCAAGTTGGTAAAATTGGCTTCACTTTTTGTACTCCACTCTGACCATTCATCATCATGCCCTTCAAGTATAAAAGAGAATTCAGGAGTATGCTCATCTTCAAAATAGGGTGCAGAAAAACGGAAGTATACATCATTGTATAGATATGCAAATTCAATTTTTCCATTTTCATTTTGTGATTTCATCACGTTGCCCTTGTCATCAGCAAATGCGCCACTAAAAATCACACTGTCACGGTCAATTGAAAATTCACGTATCAGCGCAAAGAAATTAGATTTATATCTTTTTTGATCATTTTTTTCATACCGTATTAACCCATCAGCACAACCAATCCAAAACACCCCATTGCTTTCAAGATAAAATTCGTTAATGCGTCCGTAGTTGATACCCCAAAAAGGTTTATTGATGAACGATTTTTCATTCAAATCATAAAATCCAATTTTGTCATCAGCGCAATACCAGGTACGGTCTTTATCTTCTTGCACCAACATAATTTTAGCCGCAAAAATGGAATCATAGAGTGAATATCCTTCAAACATTCCACGGTAATATAATGGATCATTTTTCAAACTGTCAGGCAAATCTTTCACCATATCATCTTCATGAATAAATCGGAGAAGCCCTTGACTTGAACCAAATACAATTCCCTTTTGAAATAAAATGGGCTCACTCACCTGATCATCAATTAACCCATCAGCAAAACCATACTGATCTAATTTAATTTCATCTTTAAACGTAATTCTGAAAAGACCTTGACCAACACTACCAATCCAAACAGCCGTGCTGTCGTTAGGATCAGCCTCTGCACTTAAAAAACGTTGTGCGGCAATATCAGTAGTAAACCAAACCGGACTGAATTGCTGATTATAAATTGAAATACCACCCGAACCTGCTGAAACAAAATGTTTGCTTGCATCATGATAGAAAATGACGTTAGCGTTGGTCTCTGTCAATCGTCTGTAATTGCCGTTGCCATCAGTCACAAAAATTCCCTGAGAACTTGCAATGTACATTTCATTCCCTACCACACAAAAATCCCAAACCTGATCATGCACCACATGCGTGTTCACAAATTCAGTTTCACGCGGCTCAGTCATATCTTGCGAAAAAAGCCCGAAAGAAGTAGCAACATACAATACATTTTTAAACCGGATAATGGCTTCAACATTGCCTTCTATGCCTGACTTTTCATTGAAGTAAGAAAGAGGAGAATGATAATTTACTTTCGCAATTCCGTTCCCTAATGGCAGCCAGAGATTCTGATCACGATCTTCAAAAATTCCCTTTACATCATTGCTGCGCAAACCTTTTGAGCGGTCAATTTTTTTCTTCACTCTACCCCATTCATCAATGATGAGAATGCCATTTGTTACACTGCTCAAAGCAATACTACCTTCACTTAATTTATAAGAACCCAGGGTGCCAAATGAGTTGAGAGAAAAAGAATTTAATTCATTCAATAATCTAGCGGCTCCGTTTTTCCATTTCCACAAACCAATTTCCTGAGAGATGAATAAGAGCGAATCATCTTGGGTTTGATATACTCCAAACAGCCCGAAACCACTGAACATTTCAGTACCCGGTAAAGTTTGCAATTCACCATTCACCATTTTTTGAATACCCACTTCACGGGCGCGCACAAAGAGTTCACCGTTGAGCATATAACTAAGGTGAAAACTTGCAATAGGGTAATGAGATTTTATAGTGCCCGATGCGATATCATATTCAAAAATAGTTTCCTGACTTTGAAAGTAGACCGTGTTTTGGTTCGCGTGAATTTTCCAGATATCAGAAAAAAATTGATCTTCTTCAGGAAGTTTTTTAGCGATAGACTCATAAACCAATTCACCCATTTGATTTGGTTTGAGGTATCCAAAATCACCCGTTGCACCAACATATACAACGCCATTGCTATCTAAACCAAGTGACCTTACAACAGAGCCTGATTGAACAATCACAAAATCCCATTGCTGACCATCAAATTCAAGCACGCCGTTACCGGTTCCAAAATACATGACCCCGCGCAAATCTTGCACGGCACAATACGTTTCAGGATTTCTTTCTTTACCGTATTGTTGACTTGAATAATTCACAATGGGTGGATAATAATCCTGGCCAAAAGCAAGATATCCACACAGCAATAAGCTTGTTAGTAAAACCCTTTGCATTGATTTATTATTTATTTGAATCATCCTATATCTTTATCAAAAATAGTAAAAATGAGCAAAGAGATAACGCTTGCCCAAGTAATAGCCCATGTAGAAACCTTTCACAAGGCATTTGGAATTAAGAATCAGTACGCGCCAACCGCTGAACTCACTGCGGCAGATGTCATGCTGAGATATAAACTCATGCGTGAAGAAAATGAAGAATACCTTGAAGCTGCCCAGAAAGGTGATTTGGTTGAAATTGCTGATGCGCTGGGAGATCAACTGTACATTTTGTGTGGCACTATTTTAAGTCATGGCTTGCAGTATAAAATTGCCGAAGTGTTTGAAGAAATTCAGCGAAGCAACATGAGCAAATTAGATAAAGACGGAAAACCAATTTACCGTGAAGACGGGAAAGTGATGAAATCAGAACTTTACAGCAAACCGGATATTGCGAGTATTTTGGTGGGGTGAATGGAGTGATTTGGAGAGGGGGTGAAGAAAAGAAGGAAGGGGCGGTTTTGAAATCCCACTGCTCAATGAATCTCAATTAAAGGCAGGCAAGCTAAGATAAAGGGCGTTTTCTGATTGCGTCTATTTGATGTTACCGGTTGTGCTTTCACCCAATGAGCAAGTTAATGGGTCTTCCTAGTCCGTGTTCAAAGATTCGGTAAAGAGTCGAGAGTTGGATATCACATTTTCCATTTTCAAGTCTCGATATATAACTCTTTTTAGTCCCGACCTTTGCGGCTAATTCGTCTTGAGTCATATTCGCCTTTTTTCTTGCTTCTTTGAGCATTTCGCTAATTACAAAATACTGCGCCTTCTCTTCGAATTGGTCGCGTTTTTTTGATCCGATTTTCCCGTATTTAATATCAAGAAGTTCGTCAAATGTTCTAGCTGATTTGATACTTTTCTTTGCCATTACTTTATATTTTTTGATTCAAAATATTCTTTTTTTAATTTTTCAGCTAACTCCAATTCCTGTTTCGGTGTTTTTTGTGTTTTCTTTTGAAAACCATTGAATAGAACAACCAAGTTACCTTTATCAAAGCAGCAGAAAATTCGAAAAATGTCACTCCCAACTTCCACCCGGATCTCATATATTCCATCTGCTCCGGTCATGTGATCAAGAAACTTCTTGGGAACTTTATCAACTGTCCGAATAATTTTAAACGCGTATTCGATTTTTTCCTGAACTTTTACTTTCTGATTTAGATAAAATTCCAGAAAGTGGTGTTTATGGAAAATGATTTGTCTCTCAGCCTTCACAACACAAAGTTAACTATAAAGTTAACACGACGCAAGTCTTTTCAGAATTTATTTTTGAATTACCACCTAACGGCAGTCCGTCCAAAAACCCCTTTCAACCCCAACCGCCTCATTAAAATTAATCAATTAAATGAGTTTTAAGCAAGGGTTATTTGAGATTTTATAAAAGTGATTTGGCTTTTGGCAAAAAAAATCGTGCTGAAAATATTCTTCAAATTATGCAAAAGAATATTGATGGTACGCATGAGGGTTGCAAATGAAAATCCGTGACGTAGGCGCAGGTCGCGACCTGCGCCTACACGATGGTCAAAACTTGCAACCCGTTTGGCACAACCTTAAATCTGTCAAGTCAAAATATTTTTCGATTTATAATGTTCGGTTGTGAAAAATTCCGGCGCAAAATGCCAACACAATTTTCCAACAATTAACAGCTAAAAAATAAGATTTTTGACATATTGAATATAAGGTGAGCGCTGAGATCAGGGCTTGAGGCTTTACATAGCGGCCTGTGGTGTTATAAACCGTTTTTTACAAGTCAATTACGATTTTGACTTTACCACCAAGTCCTTTTTCAACAATATCAAATAAAGTTCTCAAAGTAATATTGCTTCCGTCGTTTTCAACGCGTGAAATATAAGTTCGTTTTTTGTCAACGAGTTCGGCCAAATCTTGTTGAGTTAAATTTCTCTTTTCACGAGATTCGCGCAAGAGAAGTCCGATTTTAAATGTTTCCGTATCACGATCAAGTTGATCCCTTCTCTCAGTACCCTTTTTTCCGTATACGTTGTCTTTTATGTCGCTCCAACTTTTTGTGTTTTTCATTTTCGTTTTTTTTCTTGGTAATATTCACTCATTAATTTTTCAGCTTTTGCAATTTCCTTCGAAGGTGTTTTTTCCGTCTTTTTTGCAAAGCCGTTTAAAAGAATCACAAGTTTTCCTTCGTCAAAAAAGCAAAATACTCGCCAAATATTTGAACCTAATTTAATTCTTGCTTCATACAGTCCGTCCGTTCCTTTTAATGCTTTTAAGTATGTGTTCGGAACACGCTCAAAGGTTTCAATAATTTCAATGACCTTATAGATTTTGTCTTGAATTTTCTTCGGATGCGACTTTAAGAAGTCTTCGAAGTAATTCTTATATGCTATAACGTGACGAACCTTTTTAATCATAAAACACAAAGGTAACTTATAAGTTACATAAAGTCAAGTGAAATTCGAAATATTTTTGGAATGGTTTATAACGGCAGTCCGTCCAAAAACCTCTTTTGAGATAACCACCAATCTAAAATTAATCAATTAAATGAGTTTTAAGCGATGATTATTTGAGATTTTATAGAAGTGAATTGGTGTTTGACAAAAAAAATTGTGTTGAAAATCTTTTTAAAATTATGCAAAAGAATATTGCTGGTACGTATGAGGGTTGCAAATTAAAATCCGTGACGTAGGCGCAGGTCGCGACCTGCGCCTACACGACGGTCAAAACTTGCAACCCGTTTGGCTCAACCTTAAACGTGTCGAGTAAAAATATTTTTCGATTGTCGGCTACCCCATTCTTAGTAACACTCCGCTAACTTAATTAAATTTTTCTTCTTGTCATTTCTCAAACTCCACCACAATCTTAATCCAACATAAACTCCAATTATCAGGGCTATTATAAAAAAGATGGTTTGTTCTTTACCTGATAAACCTAAAGTACTTGCGTAGGGTTTTCCGAAGGTATGTTTACTGGAATTAAAGGTATTATAAAGAATGTTTGATAATTCAGACATGGCATCAATTGGTTGAAGCGAAGGTAACAGCAATAAAAAAATCAAAGATGAAACAACTCAATTATTAAAAAATTCTCACCTCAAAATATACATCTTACCAAAATTCTCAGTAAAATATTTATCAGCACCTGACTCACGATGATCAACAGTTTGACCGTCAATTTTTACGATTACCCTGTACAAATAGACACCGTTTGCAAGCACATCTCCATACTCATCAGTGCCATCCCAAGTGTATTCTGTAATGTTGCGCCCAATGTGAATTGGACCTAATTCATCTACCGTAATTTCACGCACCACTTTACCGGTAACGGTCATAATTTGAATAGTGAATTCTTCAGGAATAACAGAACCTGTTAACGTAAAAACGAAATGGGTTTGAGTTGAAAACGGATTTGGATAGTTCATCAAGTTGGTAATAGAAGAATGATGATCAATTTCAAATTCAATATCGTATTCAAAATCACCTGAAATATTACCTGATTTATCAGCACCTTGCACAAGCAAACGATACGTTCCGTCCATTGAAAGATCAGCTCTGTAGATGATTTTAAATTTTTTTGTTGAACCGTCTGCAGGTATCCATTCCATCATGGGTTCACCCAAAGCATTTCTGAAATTTAAGCGCCGCTGATTTCCATCTGGCCAAGTGAGATATAAACCAAAAAAAGCTGTGTCTGATTCTTCATTCATGATGAAAAAATCATTCTCATCTTTTAGCGAGATAATTATTTCAGATTGCGGATCAACAATGTCACCGTTGAGAATATGATAACCATTAAACGTAACGTCAAGAATAGGATTTTCATCATCAGCAACTACTTCAAAAGGCAGTTGACCAATATTATTGAAATGATATTTTTCAGGCTGATCTGTTTGTCCTGCGCTCACGTATGGATTAACCTCAACCCACAAACTATTGTAGCCAACCAAATTTTCAGAATCAATAAAAAGTGTATCACGAAATGTTTGACCAACCCGCAATGAATCTTGTCTTGGATAGGAAAGAGGAATTAATTGGTGCTGATCATTCTCAATATAATACCTAACCATGAGTGAGTCCATTGGCAAATCAGAAATATTTTTGATGTCAGCTGCAAAAATAAGTTGTTGCCCTTCTTGCAAAGAATCACCCGGCAACCATACAAATCCATCTGTACCATCCAAAGCGGCTTCAGGTACACCGGTGAAAAGCACATGCCATCGGTCAACTTGTGCGGGCGTTAACCCGGTGCTATCCCAATATTCAGCATGCAACCTGAGGTAAGGATAATCATTTGCATCAATGAATGTATTCAATGTAATAATACTATCATTAGTAGTAAACATGGTATCAATTAAAACAGTTGACAAACCTGCCCAATCAATTCCGTACACCTGCAATCGGGTAGAATCTTCTGAAGGATCTTCCATGGCAAATTGTTTCCAATAAAGCGCTGACCATTCTTGCGCCGGACCAATGAGAGTAGACGTTTCACTCCCTTTATTGTCACAGCCCCACAAGGTATCTTCAAAGTGAATAATGTCTTCAATGTCTTGTCCATACACTTCAACAAATTCTGCCGGATCACCCATTTGACCAAACAAAATAAAAGGCACATGCGGCCTGCCGGGATAAATGCTATCTGACCCTAGCCCTTGGAAAACATTATAGATATTGGGGTGTACCGTATCCCACGCAGCATAATTTGCATAGCGTGAAGTATAAATCAGGTAATAAAAACTATCTGGAATTTCATTGAGAATCATGTATTCTAATGAATCCATATACACCGGATTATCTTGCGGAAATCCAAAGTGATATTCCACTCTTGGGCGGCAAGCGCAGTTTTCATTTGCCGCACCAAAATGATGATCTTCATTTTCACCACCGCATGGAGTTCCCCATGGTTCCAACGTGCATGGATCAATCACGCAAACAAATATTTGTGGATTGATACCACAGAAATTATATTCTGCAATTTCACCATCAATATGATATAAGGTAAATGCAAACTCAAGCCAGGTATCAGCATTGCCATACACATCTGCATCTATGGTTTTAAAAGCTGATCCAAAAAAGCGTCTTCGCGCAGCACGATCGTATTCAATAAAATTAAATTCTCCGTTTTTAAATTGAAAAAAATGATCTTGTCCCCAGCCTGATTTTCCATCAATGTGTTGGAATGAAGATTCAATCCAATAATATGAGCCGGTGTCTTCAACTGCCACGCGCCAGAAATATACCATACTATCTTCCAATATGAGTTGCTGTGGTACACCGGTATTTGCATTCAACCACTGATTATAATTAACCTCCACTACTCCGCCTAATGAAGTCACTGCAGAAAATTTTTTGAAAGGGCTGTTAAATAAATCTGTGGTATCAATTTCAAAACGATATTGTCCCATTTCAGCAAAAGGATTTACGGTTGAACCTTTGAGAACAAGTGTATCATCAGGAACAACAGCATAATCATAAGGCCAAACCGGATAGATACCATCCACATCAAAAAAAACTTGTTTTGAAATTTGGTTATTGCCAATCTCATCAAAATGCTCATCAACAAAATCAGGAATATCAACCGTCACTGAAAAAGTATTTAAACCCAAGCCTTCATTCACATAAAGCGGAATAGTAAAAACAATGGTATCAATATAACCTAACCCATAGACAGGTTGTGTATAAATTGAATCTCCGCCTGCATTAGGGAATGAACGAATAAGTTCAACAACAAATGTATCAGTAGTAGCTTTACCAATATTGTACACGATGACATTCACATCAATTGAATCAGTAGTTAAATCAACTTCATTTGGTGTGACAAAAATGCTGCCGTAATTTACTTCAAGTTCAGGCGCCTGATGATAATTGACGCGCAATGCAGGATCACCGTGCAGCGTCATTTCAAGACATACATTTTTCAAGCCGAAAGACATGCTAGTAGATTGAATTGAAATGATTGTATTTTGAATATGTTCTCCAATGGTTCCGCCATAATTTGTTTCAGATACCTGGGTGAAAAATTCATTTGAATAACTGTGCAGTGAAGTGGAGAAAGCCTGTTTCACATTGGCTAAAAAAGCAATAGCTCCCTTATCTTCTAACAAAACATAATTTTCAGACGCGCTATAGGTATTAGGCTCATGAATATTCCCGGTAAGACAAGCGTTACCAACAACCAGCGGATATTTTCCTTGATTATTCCAGTTTGCCGGATCATCTACATTCTGATCAAAGCCATCAGCAGAAGCGTGCCCAAAAAATGTCATGATTGAAACGCCTTCATTAATAATATCTGTTACTTCAAAAAGTGTAACCGGATCAATGGGATCAGAAACTGTTTTGTAGAAGCCTGTTACATTGGCTCCCATTTCAGGGTCTTCAAGTGTCTCTTCATAAATATCAAGATAATATTTGAAAGTATTTTGTTCACTTGCATTTGCACCACCGCCAAAATGCAAGACTTCTTTTTGCCAGAGTTTTTCATCAACAGAATAATACGATGCCGGATCTTGTGCAGCTTCATATTCCTGCACTTTTGCCAAGTATTGATTTACTTCATCATTGGTGAGCGCAGCAAGACGCCCGGTTGCCAAAAGTGGATCCCATAAATTACCTTCTAGACGAGCAGTAATAAGATTATCACTTGACGGATATCCAAATGAAGGTACCATGCACATGGCGTATGCACCTCCATGTTGTTTTGTACCCGGACCCGTTGAAATACTTTCATTGGCTTCACGCACACCTTTTCCAATAATAAAAAGATGGGTTGGTTTATTTGTTGCAAGATTCCATGCATAATCACAAAACCGACGTACCCCCATTACATGTTTTTCAACGCCACCGCCAAACTGAAAATACAATTCCTGCACGTCTGCCATCACTACATTATAACTTCCTCCGGCAATACTTTTTCTATATGCTTTATAATTTGTTGCAGATGACCAAAGGGATGCATGCGTAATAATGAGATAAGCCAATTCAAAATCTACGGTTGAAAAATCAGTAAAATTTCCTGAGCCATTCACCGCATTCAATTGAGAAATTGAGATGATTTGAGATTCATCAAACAAAACAAATTCTTGTTCAGAAAAACCCGATTCATTAGGCACTAATACCTGAAAGGTTCCGGCAGTTTCAATCACCGGAATTTTTTTCATCTGCCCGCTGAGTGTGAAAGCCCAAGGATTTGGAGAATTAAAATTGGTAAAATCATAGCGTGATTTTGATTCAGTAGCATTGAACGGAATTTTCATTTTGTAGTACGATGAATTTTCCAGATTCATGGTATGCGGATAAGTCAAGTCAACAAATGACACTGCCTGATAATCTGAAGCCAATCCTAAGTCATCAGGCACCCGATGTCTAAAGCGCGTAACCGGACTTTCTAAGGTGTTTGGAGAAACACTGAATGAAAGATTATTCTTTTGATATCCGCTAAAAATGGTATCATACAATTCAATATCAGATGTTGAATATTCAAAAATGAGATGGTGATTTTCAGCAAGAGAATCATAGGCGTTGGACGCACCTGCTGAAACTGATAGCCCTGTAGCATTGGGTGCACCAACACCGGTATATACATTGGTTGTTGACAAATTGGCTTCATCATAATTTATTGGATTAGCCATATAAACTAATGGACCATACCAGCCTTCACCTTCAACATAGGTGGCATACGACATGCCTGATAATTTGTATCCTTCAAGGTAGGTACTTGTTCCAAATTGATGTACCGTGCGCAAAAAATACGGCACCGGTGTGAAGGCCGCATAATTGACATCTGTCTCTTCTTGAATTCTCAAGTTGGAAGCACTGGTATTCCATGTCAGAAAATAGTTGATGGTATCATTGTAATGCGGGTAATATTTATTTGACACATCATCTGAATTATCATACATAAGTGAATCAAGCCACGAATCATTTTTCTTGCCATAGAAAAGAATGTAATCACCCGGATCAAAAGACCCGTCATTTCCGCCTTCAATCCAAATGTATTGCTCTTGCTCAAAACCAAAAATCTGAAAATTATCAGGATCAATTGTAGAAACCGGAACGCCGGCAGACACAAGCAGAGGATAATCTAATTTATATACGCCATCTTGCCATATTTTGAAAGAATAATATTTCTGGCTATAATCAATCCACTCATTCCCATATTGCGCAAAAGAGGCAGAGGAAAAAAGCAAGAGCGTATAGACTACAAATTTATTCATGCTTACATGGTACTTTCACTTTCTTTTTTGGGATCAGGAATACTAAATCTCAATGAAAAAATATGAGAATATAAAGCAACAGATGCATCACCAATATCAGTAAAGGCATAATCAATTCTCACATCTTTGAAACCAACTCCAATGCCAATATTAGGTTGCAGTGTAAGAGATTCAGTTAGATCAGGATTTTTTATCCATTGAAAATTGCCTATACCGGCGCGCAAGGCAACCCATTTGCCGTAGCCCAGTTCTATTCCAATATGAGGATCAATGCTCACCGGAGAGGTACGAATGAGTACATTTCTACGACCGTCAGTATTTAAGTCAAAATTGATTTCAGAACGCACATAAAATTCTTTGACAATATTTTGTTTGAAGCTAGCGCCCAGAATAATTTTTGGAAGTGTGAGTTCAAGACCGTTTTCAGGTATTTCATTTCCGGTGAGTTCAAAAGTTTCTATCATTTGATCATCTAAATTATATGACCAAGCGTTGAATGTAGAAGTTACATCACGCACCACTGCACCAAATCTCCATTTCTCTCCAAGCTGATATGTGGCAGCAGCATCAAGACCAAAACCCCATGAGCGCGCAAAATCACCCACATGACGATAAATTACTTTGAAGTTTCCACCCACGCTGAGGCCTTCAACAGGCATTTTTCTGGCGTATGAAAATAAAAAACCATAATCCCCTGCTGAAAACGTGGTGATTTTATCATAATCAATATTCCCTGATGCATCTATGAGTTGCGTAGTATTTGGAATATCATCAACACCAAAACGAATAAAGGTAAAACCGGCTGTACTGTTTGCATCAATAGGTTTAGCAATGCCTATATAATCATATTTTGCAATGCCGGCAAAGTATTCAGCATGCATGGCACCAATTTGTAAAAAGTCATGAACGCCAGTCAACCCAGCCGGATTCCAGTAACCTGAAGTGACATCATCAACCCCGGCTACAGATGCATTGGACATACCCAAGGCATTAGCACCAACGCCAATTTGTAAAAATTCATTAGAATATTTTGGAGCCAGATCACCTTGTGAAAATGCAAGATAACCAAACGCAAACGTGGCAGCAGTTGAAATAATTTTAATTCTCATGACAAGTCAGTAAAGTTACAAATTAGGTACACTGCAATAACTCAGTAATCTTTAAAAAATTGTAACCGCACTGTTCATATAACGTTTGAGCGGCACAAATGGATGGCAAATTGTGGTTTTTTTTATTCACGCATTTTTTAAGCCGAATTAATCTGCAAATTTGCAAGGTGTCCAAAATCAAACAGCAAATTCCAAATTTATTCACCGCAGGCAATCTTGTAGGTGGTGTACTTGCAATTGTTTTCTCACTTACAGGATATTTGGAATTAGCCCCTTTTTGCATTTTCATTTCAGCCTTCTTAGATTTTTTTGATGGATTTGCTGCCCGACTTTTAAAAGTACAAAGTGAATTAGGTAAACAACTTGACTCATTGGCTGACATGGTAACCTTTGGCGTGGCACCCGGGGTAATGGTATTTGTATTGCTTGATATGCCAAATATTTTATCCCACGATTCTATTTTACTCAATCATCTGGCTACTTTTTTTACTGAAAAAAATCTAAGTAATGGTATCGTAAATATTAGTCAGATTACCGGGACAGAAATTTTACAACAGTCCAACGGACTTACTGAGAACGTCGAGATTACCACGCATAGTTTCATGCCCTTTCTTCCTTTTATTGCATTACTGATTCCGGTAATGTCTATGTTTCGGTTGGCAAAATTCAATTTGGATACGCGTCAGTCAGATTCATTCATTGGGGTGCCTACACCTGCCAACACCTTGTTTTTTGCATCCTTTCCATTGATTCTCATTCAGCTTTCAAACAATCAGGCAAGCTGGGCAGGCAATGTAAGTGATCTCATTTTAAATCCCGTTTTTTTAGTTGTTACAACGGTGGTTTTCTCCTTTTTATTGGTTGCTGAACTTCCACTTTTTGCGCTTAAATTCAAATCATTCGGATGGAAGGGAAATGAAATACGCTTCATTTTCTTAACAGCATGCGTTATTCTGTTGGCAACTTTGTGGTGGCTCGCCATTCCGCTCATTATAATTTTATACATACTTTTGTCCCTGATTCAAAACCTGGCTAAAAAATGAAATTCAGAGCTGAAATTGATGTGATGCCACTTGATGCATTATTAGATCCACAAGGAAAAGCAGTATCTCAAGCTATGGGAAACCTAGGCTTGAATGAAGTGAAAAATGTGCGCATTGGCAAACATATTCGCCTTTATATTGAGGCTGATTCAAAAGCTGTAGCCGAACAAAAAACAGACGAAGCCTGTAAAAAATTACTCGCCAATCAAATCATGGAAGGTTATTCTTTCACAGTTGTACAAGAATAAAATTTTCAGTTTGTCGCATGCTATTTTCCTGTTAAAATAAATTTCCTCACTCAAGAGGAGAAGTTTGTGTTTGCTCCCTCAAGGGGAGATAGTTAGATGTTGCAAGTACTTTCGTTCTAAAAGTTCATGGAAACGAATTTCATTTTTTTTTGTACTATTTTAGTAAGAGAATGGCATTAATTTTGTACATTTATATTTAATTATCTCCTCTAATTGAAAGCAGTAGTTTGAATTATGACCGAAGAAGAACGTCAAAAATATCTTAAAGAATTAGCCAAGAAGAGAAAGGAAGCACTAAAGAATAAGGCGGCAGCGCTTAAATTTTTGAAGCAACTAGGGATTTTGACTAAAAAAGGTAATTTAAAATCACCTTACAAAGAGGTATGTATACCCGAAGAAGCGGCCTAATTATAGGGTTTCATGGGTGTGACAAAAGTGTTCAACAGTCAGTTCTAAAAAATCCCCCTAAAGATTTATTATCAAGTAATAACCCATGGGATTGGCTTGGGCATGGAATCTATTTTTGGGAAAATAGTCCTGAAAGAGCACTTCATTTTGCTGAGGAACAATCCAAAAGACAAGATTCTAAAATAAAGAATCCAGCAGTAATTGGTGCAGTAATCGATCTTGGATATTGCCTCGATTTAATGGACATGGCAAATATTGTCGTGGTGAAAAAAACATACGAAGCCATTAAAGATTCATTCAAATTACTGGGAAAAGAACTCCCAGAAAACAAAAGTCCAAAAGATTACCTACATAAAAATGATCTTTTGTTCAGAAATCTTGACTGTTTGGTCATAAATTCTCTTCACGCCACGCAAGATCAAGTAAGACCCTTTGACTCAGTTAAAGGAATATTTACTGAAGGTGGGGAGCTTTATTTGAACGCTGGATTTCGTGAAAAGGATCACGTACAGATTTGTATACGCAATACGAATTGTATCAAAGGATACTTTTTACCTAGGAAGAGACGGAGCTCAACTAAATTTATTTATTAAAGACATCTAAAAAATATTACAGTATCGGAGTGGGCTCACAAATACTATTATTTTTCTATTCTCGATTTAAAATAGGTAAAGGGTTTAATGTGACACTTACTTGCAACATCTACATAAGTCCCCCTCAAGGGTGAGAAGTTATTCTGAAAGAAATCATATTGATTAATCAGGTTTTAATACACTATCTGAACGCATAAAAAAAAGAGGAAGCAATGCCTCCTCTTTCAAATTCTTATTGTTGATCAAATTAATTTTTCACCAATCTGAAAACTTTCGCGTCTCCATTCACCATCACACGAATCATGTACACTCCATCTCCAAGTTGAGAGATGTCAGTACTGATTTTTCCTTGTTCTGAAACTGTGTTGGTTGAAGAAGATACAACTACTCTACCATTGATATCTGTAATGATAAAACTGAAATTCTCAGCAGATTGCGGAACAGAAATATACACTACATCATTTGCAGGATTTGGATAAACCTGAACCATATCAACTGATTGTATTTCTGTTGTGAGGTAATCACAATTATCAATTGTTAAAGTCACCACCGCAGAATCAGAAGGACAAACTCCGTTGGTTGCAACATAAGTATAATCATAATCACCCGGCGTTGTACCGGTTAAGAAATAAGATGAAGTTAATGGGTTGAATGAGTCATCATACCATGTTCCACCTAAGTTTACATTACCACTCAATGCGCCAAGCAAATCAACCTGCTGATTCATACAAGCAGATAACGCGCCATCAGTTCCGGCAGATGATGCACTTTGAATATTCATTGTAATAGTCACATCAGGTGCAAGACAACCTTTTGGATCAAAAGTAGCAACTGATGTACCAGCAGGTAATACTGTAGTATTTAACAACGTATCATCAATAATCGCTGATGGATTCACAGAATAAGACCATGTTCCAAATGGATCGGTAATGGTAGCAAGATCATTCATGTCAATGAGTCCGGTAGTTTGACAAATATCTTCGACAACTGATGTTCCTGCACTTGGATTAGCAAGTCGTACAGTTACACTATCCACTGAAAGATAATACCACCATCCGGTTTCGATCACATGAATACCAAACGAGTATGTTCCGTCAGTTGCAGGGGTATAACAATAAACCTCCTCGGTATATTCATAACTGGTCGGGTCACCATTTTCAACAAATTTGTCTCCAATTACTGTTCCGCCTGACATAGCTTGATTGGTTGACACTAATACTTCACCATCCCAGTTAGTGTAGGTATCACCAGCCCACCAGAAAATAAATTCATATGTTTCACCACCTGTCATTTCAAATTCAGGTGTCCAAATTGTAGCATCAGCATTATATTGAACTGCAAGGAAATTATTACCATTTAAGGCATCTGCATCTCCCCATCCATAGCTATTATCATGTATGTTCCATCCAGTACCTGTATTCATATTTTCATGTACCCAGCAAGAAGGGAATATTTGCATTCCAACCGGAGCAGTTTCAAAATTATCATTCCAAGGTAAAGTAGTAATAGCCACACAAGGCGTAGTGAATGAATAAGGACCAGACCAGTAGCTGAAACCATCAATACCACAATCAGTACGGATATAATAATCATAGTCAGTATTTGGACTTAGACCGGTAATAATATAATCAGTAGCACCGGTTACGTTTGCTGTGCCAAGTTCAGCACCAACACCCGGTAAAAATCCCGGAGCACCCCATTCAATGATATAATCAGTTGCAGTTCCCGGTTCTGTCCAATCAATTTCTGCTGTTGTAGCGGTAACATCTACTAGCGTTACACCTGAAACCTGAGGGCATGCGGGCATAGGTAAAATGTTTACCTTATAATCATGCGTTTCACCATAATATGCATTTGGTGTACACGCATCAGTTGCCATACTAGAATATGTGCACATTACACGCATCCGCACATTATTGATTGGCGTAACAGAAGGAATAGTAATTGTACCAGTATGAGCTCCTGATGAAGTTGTTGAACTAAATAAAAGCTCAGAACCATTATCAAACGTAAAGTCATTGTTAAAATCAATCCAGATTTTCAAATGCTGACTTGGAAAATTGTGAGTTGTAGAAAAATTGTAAGTAACAGTTGCCTCAAGGTTACCGGTTAATCCCGGGGTGGCAGTAAAGTCACCATATCCTGCTGCACTGCAACCAGAACCTGTGTGATTAATTCCAGAACCAGTAAGTACAAAATCATTTATATCATCACCATACATACAGTCATTCGGATATGAAGGTGTACAGTATTGGGCCTGGGCATTCATAGCTGTCAGACCCAACATTAATGAAGCAAAACGTATCAGTTTTTTTCTCATAATATTAAGGTTAGTTTATGCAAAGGTAACGGGCTTATTCAAAATTTGGTTGGATTCAATACCCTCATTTTATCAACTTGATAATTTAAACACAAAAAAAGGTAAAAATGATGTGTTTGCAACCTTTCAAACGTTTAATTGAATTAATTAGTTAGGCAATAAAGCTGAATCAGGTCTTACAAACTGACTGACAATTTTTTGCTCTTGCTTTGTGACATAAATCTGCGGCATGTACCAACCTATTTGCACATTTGTGTACTTTTACCCGGTGAGCATGATAGAAAAAATCTTTCCCTTTACTGCAGCGTTAAAAAACTATACTGCTGATAAATTCCGCGGAGATTTATTTGCCGGGTTAACGGTAGGGGTGATGCTCATTCCGCAAGGTATGGCTTATGCTCTTATTGCCGGATTACCCCCTGTGTATGGTCTGTATGCCGCACTTGTTCCGGTTTTTATTTATGCCTTGTTTGGTACATCAAAACAATTATCTGTTGGACCGGTAGCCATGGATTCTCTCTTTGTTGCTGCTACCGTTTCAGGCATTGCTGCTGCGGGAAGTGAACATTACATAACGCTAGCCATCTTGCTCGCCGCTATGATTGGTTTGGCTCAATTATTATTTGGTTTAATCAGGCTGGGCTTCTTGGTCAATTTTTTATCTCAACCTGTTATTGTTGGTTTCACCTCTGCTGCAGCGATCATTATTGCGCTCAACCAGCTTGGAAATTTAACCGGTATCAAACTCACTCAAAGCAATGAGTTGCATATTCTGATTTCAGATTTTGTAAAAAACGTCGGTTCAATTCATATTCCAACATTAGTTTTTGCTTTGGCGGGCGTTGTGTTCATGATAGTATTGAAAAAAATATTGCCAAAATTTCCATCCGGATTGGTTTTAGTTTTTATCGGAACTCTAATGGTATGGCTCTTTCAATGGAATCTACAAGATATTCAAATTGTAGGGAAAGTTCCTTCAGGCTTACCCTCATTCAATTTACCTGATATAAATTGGGATGAACTAAAAGGTCTCATGCCTTCTGCGCTTGCGCTTGCAATGATTGCATTCATGGAAGCCATCACCGTAGCAAAAGCCATTGAGGAGAAAAAAGGAGTTCAAGAAATAAAACCAAATAGAGAACTCATTGCTTTAGGTTTGGCCAATTTGGGAGGTTCTTTTTTCTCATCATACCCGGTTACGGGAGGCTTTTCAAGATCAGCCGTAAATAATAATACCGGGGCACAAACTCAAATTGCAGGCATAATTTCCGGTTTGCTCATTTTATTTTCACTACTCTTTCTCACTGATTTATTTTTTTATTTACCGAAAGTTTTACTGGCTGTCATCATTCTTGTTGCCGTAGTTGGTTTGATTGATTTCAAATCACCGCGTAATTGGTGGAGGACAGACTCAACTGAATTTATCATGTACGCTGCCACCTTGTTAGCCACTTGTTTTATTGGTATTCAACAGGGTATTTTAATTGGAGTTGTCATTTCACTGATTATTTTAATTTATCGGGTATCAAATCCACATATTGCGGTAGTTGGTCGCATACCGGGCACAAATTTGTATCGGAATGCTGAAAGATTTTCGCAGGTTGAAACCGATGACGATATTCTCATGGTGCGTTTTGATGCCGGACTTTTTTATGGTAATGCAGATTTTTTCAGAGACAAGATCAAAGAACTGGAAGCGCAGAAAAAAGTAAAACTAAAAGCCATTATTGTTGATGCATCAGGCATTAATTCGGTTGACTCAACATCAATTTACATGATCAGAAAACTATTAATTCACTACAAAAAGAAAAAAATTCAGGTGCTTTTTACTGGTTTAATTGGTCCGGTGAGAGATAAGTTTAATCAAAATCGTATTTATACTGAATTGGGTGAAGAGTTTTTCTTTGTGAATATTGAAGATGCTCAACGATACCTCAACGGGCAGCCGCGATTGGCAAGTGGTGATGTTTCAAGACAGTCAAATTTTAAACCGCGCATTTCAAAGTAACACAAGGCTATCACCTATTTCAAAAACACGAGGCTTTTCAAAAAAATGATGACATCACAAGGAGATAAGCGACTATCTTTGTCATGATGGCTGAAAAATTTATTGATATTGAAAAAATCATCCGCGACAAAAATCCGCGCCTATTGAAATTTTTGCCCGGTTTTATCCTCAGATATTTGAAGCGCATTTTACATGAAGATGAAGTCAATGAAGCTATTGAGGAAAATAAAGATGTTTATGGTTATCAGTTTTGCGTGAACATCATTAAAAAATTTGATTTACAAATCAGTGCCAGAGGGATAGAAAATATATCGCCCACAGGTGGAGCCATATTTGCCTGTAATCATCCATTGGGAGGTTTTGATGCTTTAGCCGTTGTGCAAGATGTGACCCCTGTGAGGCCTGATATTAAATTTGTTGTCAATGATATTCTGCTTCACCTTCACTCGTTGAAAGATATGTTTGTTGGTGTGAACAAACACGGCACCAACACAAAGGATTCACTTGACGAGTTGAACAAACAGTTCATGACTGATCAGGCGGTATTTGTGTTTCCGGCCGGTTTAGTAAGCCGAAAAAAACGCGGAATAGTTGAAGATCTTGAATGGAAAAAAACCTTCATCACCCGATCAAAAAAATTCAACCGCGACGTTATTCCTGTCTACATTGACGGAAAACTGAGCAATCGTTTTTATCGTCTCGCAAATTTTCGTAAATTCATAGGCATTAAAGCAAATATTGAAATGCTCTATCTTGTTGATGAGCTTTTCAGACAAAAAAATAAAACTATTACAATACACTTTGGTAAACCCATACCGGCATCAACTTTTGATAAAACAAAAACTGATTCAGCTTGGGCACAATGGGTAAAATCCAAAGTTTACGACATGCGTGATAAACAAACTAACTGATGAGCTACAGACTATGAATTTAGATTATATCATACCTCCCGTTGACAGAAAGTTAATTGAAGCTGAACTTACGCCCGATAAATTTGTCAAAAAGACGAATAAAATAAATAACCTTATCTACATTGTCAATCATCACAACTCGCCAAATATAATGCGTGAAATTGGGCGCTTGCGTGAAATCACATTTGCTTTAGCCGGTGGCGGAACAGGACAAGCATTGGATATAGACGAACATGACACGGCGCCTCTTTGCTATGAACAACTCATTGTCTACTCTCCTGAGGATAAAGAAATCATGGGTGGATATCGGTTTATTAATTGTGCTAAAATTGGATCAGACACACTGGATTCACTTTCAACATCGCACTATTTTAATTTTGCAGAAAAATTTATCAAAGAATATTTGCCTTATACTATTGAGCTTGGAAGATCATGGGTGAATCCAATGTTTCAACCATTAACTAATCCGCGCAAAGGATTATTTGCCTTAGATAATTTATGGGATGGTTTAGGTGGTATTGTACTCATGCACCCAAACATGAAATATTTTTTTGGAAAAGTAACCATGTATGAATCATACAATGAGCAAGCTAAAAGAGCCGTACTTGGTTTCATGAAGACTTATTTCCCCGATAAAGATCAATTAGTAACTCCCAAATTACCCATTTACACGTCAGTTAAATCACATGAAATTGTAAACATGGTAAAGGGTATGGATTTTAAAGAAGGATTTAAAGTACTTCAGCGTTATTGCCGTGATCATGATGAAAATGTGCCGCCTCTTATTAGCAATTACATGCAACTTTCACCCAGCATGAAATCTTTTGGTACAACACGCAATCCTGATTTTGGTGGCGTTGAAGAAACCGGAATTTTAATTTCTCTTTCAGATATTTATCCTGAAAAAAGTGAACGACACCTAAGACAAAACCAAGGCTGATCTTTCTATAGATCATGTGAACGGTGTGATTTACTGATTAATCGGATGAAGCCCTTTCAGGATAATTCTTTACTTTTGTGCTGATCAATAAAAAAGCTATGCTAAAAAATTCCGGACTGATTGGGTTGCTTGCTCTGGCTATTACCTGGACATCATGTGAAACAGAATTCAGTCTTAACGGCGACTATACCGTTACACCCATTGTTTTTGGTTTATTAGATCATACGTCAGATGTGCACATTATCAAAATCACCAAAGCATTTATGGGTGATGGTGATAATTTAGTTTACGCTCAAGAACCTGATTCCAGCTATTTCACTTCAGTTGATGCTAAAGTAATTGAATACAATACCAATGGAGTTGCAACAGGTCGTGAATGGCAGTTACATGACTCTACTATCTCAAACAAAGACACAAGCGGAGTATTTTATGCACCTGATCAAAAAGTTTATGTTTTCTACGCTGACGACTTGAATGAAGAGTTTGAATACGAATTGGTCGCCTATCTCAATGAAAGTTCAGAACCTATCACTGCACGTACCGCAATGATTGATGGGTTTGGTGTTTCAACCAGTATTATCATATACACTGAAATTAACTTTGCTGGTAACACGGTTGTTGATGATCAGGATTATAAATCATGGACCTTTCCGGTAACTGAAGGTGAACACGCTCTCAGATATAATTATAAATACACTATTCATTGGACAGAAACGTATCTTGACAACAGCACTAAATCATTCTCAGCAACACGCAATAACGGAGATAAATTTCAGGTAGACCCTGACAATCCAAGTGTGCAAACAGTTTCATTCAGCGGTCTAGATTTTTATAAATGGGTAAAAGATATTGTTCCCGGTGCTGCAGATGATCCAACTGTTACTAAACGTCATTTTGACGGACTTGATTTACGCATCACAGTTGCGCATCAGGATTTAGATCAATACATGGATGTCACTCAACCTGTCACCAGCATTGCGCAAGTTCAGCCTGAATACACAAATATCAATGGTGGTCTTGGATTATTTTCAAGCAGAGTTATTTTGGATTTAACAGGATATACACTGAATAAAGCTTCACGTAAAGAATTATGCCGCGGTCAACACACGGGTGATAAATTGTTTTGCAGTGATGACCCTGAAGATGTTTCAGAAAACTACTATTGTCCATAAAAATATTGATCCCGCTTCACTTGCGGGATTTTTTTTTGATTGTCACCTGCCTAAGTTTAGACTGCATTCTTCAAAAAAGATTCTTATTTTCGCCCTTCATCTGAAAAGAGAAATATACTTACAAACTCTGATCAGCTGAGATTTTTTTCTAATTTGAATATCCTTTAAATTGATTTTATGAAACATCTGTTCCCCTTTAAAACGATGAGTGCAATAACACTTGGATGTCTTTTTACTTTCACTTCATGCGGTGGCTCTAAAGAGAATACCGGTGGTGAAATTAAAGACACAACCGTATCAGAACCTACAGTAAATAACTTTAAAACTGAAGCGTTTGCTGATGTTCAAGTATTAAGTTATGATGTACCCGGTTTTGACAGCCTGACCCTAAAACAAAAAACCTACGCTTATTATTTATATGAGGCAGGCTTATCAGGCAGAGATATTATTTGGGATCAAAACTACCGATATAATCTTGCTATCAGAAACGCACTTGAAAATATCGTGCGCAGTTATCAAGGTGATAAAAATTCTGATGATTGGAACAAGTTTATGGTTTTCACAAAACGCGTGTGGTTTTCAAATGGAATTCATCACCACTACTCCATGGATAAATTTATGCCTGAATTCAGTCGTGAATATTTTGAAAGCTTGATTCAGGAAACTAATACTTCACTAGACAGCACCATAATTACCGTCATGTTTGATCCTGAAATGGATAAAAAAAGAGTTAGTCTTGATACTAAAAAAGATCTCATCACTTCGTCTGCCTGCAATTTTTACGGTGAGGGAGTAACAGAAAAAGATGTAGAAAATTTTTATAAAGATATGATGGCAAACGGCGGAGATAAGCCGGTAGAATTTGGTTTGAATTCTAAATTGGTAAAGAATGCTGACGGCACTTTGTCTGAACAAGTATGGAAAATAGGTGGCACTTATTCAGCCGCATTAACAGAAGTAGTTTACTGGCTTAAAAAAGCGCAAGGAGTTGCAGAAAATGATGCTCAAGCTAAGGCCTTAGGTTTGTTGATTGAGTATTATGAAACAGGTGATTTAAAAAAATGGTCAGAATACAACATTGCTTGGGCAAGTGCAACAGAAGGTGACATTGATTATATTCAAGGGTTTGTTGAAGTGTACGGAGATCCAAAAGGCATGCGCGGCACATACGAATCCATTGTTCAGATAAAAGATTTTGAAGCATCAGCTCGCATGCAAACACTTGAAGAAAATGTGCAGTGGTTTGAAGATAATTCTACCATCATGGATGAGCATAAAAAGAAAAATGTTGTTGGTGTTACCTATAAAGTGGTGAATGTTTTAGGAGAATCAGGTGATGCTTCACCATCAACACCCATTGGCGTTAATTTACCAAATGCAAACTGGATACGCGTAAATCACGGATCAAAATCAGTGAGTCTTGGAAATTTGGTTGAAGCCTATGACAATGCCGGTGGAACAGGTTTGCTTGATGAATTTGCGAATGATTCAACTGAAATTGAACTGTCAAAAAAACATGGTAAACTAGCTGCTAAATTGCACACAGCCATGCATGAGGTGATTGGTCATGCCTCAGGACAAATTAACCCGGGAGTGGGAACACCGAAAGAAACGTTAAAAAGTTATTCGTCAACACTAGAAGAAGCCAGAGCAGATTTAGTTGCACTGTATTATATCATGGATCCAAAATTGGTTGAATTAGGTTTGATGGAATCACTGGATGTTGGAATTGCAGAGTATGACGGCTATATCAGAAATGCCATGTTAGTACAATTGCGTCGTATTGAAATGGGAAATAACGTTGAAGAAGCACACATGCGCAACCGCCAACTAGTAGCATCATGGGCTATTGAACATGGTGCAAAAGACAAAGTGATTGAGCGCATTGAGCGAGATGGAAAAACTTATTACAACATCAACGATTATCAAAAACTTAGAACACTTTTTGGAGAACTACTTCGTGAAATTCAACGCATCACTTCAGAAGGAGATTACAAGGCAGGAAAAGATCTGGTTGAGACCTACGGCGTAAAAGTAGATACCAAATTACATGAACAAGTCATTAGCAGAAGTGAAAAACTAAACATTCCGCCTTATAACGGTTTTGTCAATCCGGTGCTTACACCTATCATGGATGCTGAAGGCAATATCACCGATGTAAAATTATCTTACCCTACCAGCTTTGAAGAACAGATGTTATATTATTCAGATAAGTATGGATTTTTGGCTAAAGAATTGAAATAAGAAAAAACGGCGCTAAAGAATTGGCGCCGTTTTTTTTGTTTTAGAGTTAATTTAGCTGCTTCGCTTGTTAAAACGCTTTATCATGTATATATCTATAACACTAGGATGAAGAAAATAAGAATAAAAGATACTGAGATTGAAATCATTTCAATTGATCATGGTGACTACATTTCATTGACAGACATGGCTAATGCAAAAGAAAGTGAGAGTCGTGCCGCTGATATCATAAAAAACTGGTTGCGGACGCGCTATGCCCTAGAATTTCTTAGTACTTGGGAACAAATCCACAATAAGAATTTTAAAGTGGTGGAATCTGACCACTTTAAATCACAAGCCGGTTTACATAGCTTTGTTTTGAGTGCTTCTGAGTGGATAGAAAAAACAAACGCCCTTGGAATATTTGTTAAAAAAGGAAAATATGGAGGCACATTTGCTCACAAAGATATTGCATTCGAATTTGGTTCAGCGATCAGCGTTTCTTTCAAACTCTATTTAATTACTGAATTCCAAAGATTAAAAGAATCAGAAAATAAACACTTGGGGTGGACAGCAAAACGCGAATTAACTAAAATTAATCATTACTGTCCGATAAAATATTTTAGAACGACTTTGAAACCAATGGCACCAATTGATTTCAATAAATAATCAACCGTGGGGCTTACTTTTGGTTATCGGTTTTTATTTTAGTTTCTTTCTTCTTTTGGCTTGACCCAAAAGAAGCAAAAGTCAAGGCCCGCAAAAAGACAGGCAATCCTTCTTGCAAATTCTAAGTGCGGACGGGTGATCTCCGGAACATTTGTAGTTGAAGGAACGTTCGCTGCACGGAGCTTCCCGTCCTTACTAAGAATTCGCCGCGAATTATCACCTATCTTTTTTGATGGCCGGGGAAGCTTTATCTGAAAATTTTAATTTTTCCCCGGACAGTAGTGAAAATTAATTATCAAATTCATACTGACGCAATTAAACAGAATCTGATTCCAACTGAATTATCATCGTCACAAACCTCAATTATATACGCCAATGAAGCCGACGTATTAAATGTTGCTCTATTCGGAATAACGGCGAGACAATGGAGAGAACAAAACCCAAAAAAAAGTGGTAATATCAGGGATTACGCAACGGCAAATGAATTGATTTGCTTGTCAAATATGGAAAACCTTAACGCAGTATTTATAAATGAAGGGATTTCTCAAAAAGACCGATTAATAAAACTAAATAAAATTGCTATACAACAAATGAATATTCTACAAAAAGTTGGATACCGAGATTTACTCAAATAAACACTCCAGTGATAAAAAATTTAAAAATTCGGTCTCAACGGATGTGTCTGATAGAAGTCATTCATGTGTTTCACTGCTTCTTGTGGGCTATCAGTTGTTTTGAGAAAGTTCATGTCTTTGAGATTGATGTTTCCTTCAACGCCAAGCATAATTTCTTCAATCCATTTTACCATGCCGTTCCAGTATTTGGTTCCAAAAAGAATCACAGGACGCATATCAATTTTTTTAGTTTGCATCAAAGTAAGCGCTTCAAAAAGTTCATCCATGGTTCCATATCCGCCGGGAAAAACGATGAATCCCTGAGAGTATTTTACAAACATAACTTTGCGCACGAAGAAGTAATCAAAATTTACCGGATGATTTACAAACTCATTGCATGATTGTTCAAAAGGTAAACGAATATTTAACCCCACTGATTTTCCTTCACCTTGTTGAGCCCCCAAATTTCCGGCTTCCATAATTCCGGGGCCGCCACCTGTAATCACGCCATAGCCTGATTCAACCAAAAGTTTTGAGGTTTCAACTGCTCCTTTGTAATACGGACTATTTTTATCTGTACGGGCAGATCCAAAAACAGAAATGCAAGGACCAATGCGCGCCATCTTTTCATAACCTTCAACAAATTCGGCCATTATTTTAAATATCGCCCAACTATCATTTGAGCGTATCTCATTCCAATCTTTATGTGTGTGTGTCATAAGTGTAAATACGTATTAAAACTTGCGAAAGTTAATAATTCAGTTCAACATCTCTTGTTTTCTTATCTTAATCATTGTTTACCATTTGAAAAATTAGCTTCAACGGGCTGACAGATCAAATTTCTTCAGCAATTCACCATTGCATATTGGTTAATTCTATAATTTTACTTCATGCAAACATACCTGACTCTGCACGACAAAAAATTTGTACCGTATCTTTCAGCAAAAAAAATTGAAGATGCTGTGCAATCTATTGCTGATGCAATCAATAAAGATTTTGAAGGAAAAAATCCACTCTTCATTGCCGTGCTGAATGGCTCATTCATGTTTGCCGCTGATCTGATGAAAAAAATCAGAATTCAAAGTGAACTGAGTTTTGTAAAATTGGCATCCTACCACGGCACAACATCAAGCGGTGAAATAAATGAACTCATTGGACTAACAGATGATCTCAACAAAAGACATGTAATTATTTTGGAAGATATTGTTGACACCGGCAACACCTTGGCTCACCTGAAAGAAATTTTAAAAACCCATGAATTAGATAGCCTAAGCATTGCCACTCTTTTACTAAAGCCGGATGTTTTCAGGAAAAAGTACCCGGTTGAGTATGTAGGTATTAATATTCCGAATAAATTTGTGGTAGGGTACGGACTTGACTACAACCAACAAGGACGCAACCTTGGAGAAATTTACGAATTAGCTGACAACGCATTATGATCAATCTCGTATTATTTGGCCCTCCGGGTGCAGGAAAAGGAACTCAAGCTGAGAGGCTTGTAAAAAAATACAATCTTTTCCATTTATCAACAGGTGATGTTTTCAGATTCAATATGAAAAACAAATCTGAATTGGGAGAATTGGCATCCAGCTATATAGAAAAAGGACAACTGGTTCCTGATCAAGTGACAATTCAAATGTTGGTTTCTGAAATTGAAAAACATCCTGAAGTAGAAGGATTTATTTTTGATGGATTCCCTCGCACCTCAGTGCAGGCAGAAGCGCTTGATAAAATATTGGCAGAACGAGGAACATCTATTGCTGTAATGCTTGCCTTAGATGTAAATGAAAACGAATTGAAAGAAAGATTGCGTTTACGCGCTTTAAAAGATAATCGGGTTGATGACGCTGACCCTGTTGTTATTCAAAATAGAATCAACGTGTACAATAACGAAACAGCACCGGTTTTAAAATTTTACACAGACCAAGGCAAGGCAGTTTTGATTGATGGAATTGGTGAAATTGATAAGATCACAGACCGTTTGTTTGCTGAAATTGATGCAGTGATTGGGTAATTTACGATTACAGAAGCTGGCACAAACTGTGCTATCCTTGTTTTCTTCATCTAAAAAGTGGTAACTTTGCACGCCTGTTTGCGGTGAGTATATCTCATTTCACTGGGTTAAAAATTCAACTCATGTCTAATTTCATTGACTACGTAAAAATACTCTGCCGTTCAGGTAAAGGCGGTCCGGGATCCACGTATATGTATCGCGCAAAAGGTCTTCCCAAAGGAGGCCCAATGGGAGGTGATGGTGGCCGCGGTGGTCATATTATTCTAAAAGGGAATAAACAAATGTGGACATTGCTTCCACTAAAATATCGCAAGCACGTATTTGCAGAAAACGGTGAAAACGGGGGGCACATGAATTGCACCGGAGCCGACGGCAAAGACATGATTTTGGAAGTACCTCTGGGAACTGTTGCGCGCAATGCTGAAACCAATGAATACATGGGTGAAGTTTCTGAAGACGGACAAGAACTCATTCTGCTCAAAGGCGGAAAAGGTGGAAAAGGAAATGCATTTTTTAAATCATCCACTAATCAGGCTCCACGCTATGCACAACCCGGCATTCCTGAAGAAGAAGCCTGGATTATTCTTGAACTTAAAGTACTTGCTGATGTTGGGTTGGTAGGATTTCCAAACGCCGGAAAATCTACCCTACTTTCAGTTGTATCCGCCGCAAAACCTGAAATTGCAGATTATCCCTTTACTACGCTTACTCCAAATCTTGGTATTGTAGCTTATCGTGATTTTAAGTCGTTTATCATGGCTGACATTCCGGGAATCATTGAAGGGGCTCATCTTGGAAAAGGACTTGGTATTCGTTTTCTCAAACATATTGAACGAAATAGTTTACTCTTGTTTCTAATTCCGGCTGATGCTGATTCTGTCTTTGATCAATATCATATTCTACTGCGTGAATTAAAAGAATATAATCCGGAATTGCTTGACAAACCCCGTGTGCTTGCAATTTCAAAATCAGACTTAATTGATGATGAAATCAAAGTAGATATTGAAAAAAAATTACCCGGCATTCCTTATGTTTTCATATCTTCTGCAACGCAACAAGGTTTAACAGGACTTAAAGATATTATCTGGAAAGAACTTCAGAAAGAATCGTAGTTTATTAAAAGACACTTTTTGCTGATAATAAAATTGATAGCTGTATAAAATCAATTTATTCCGTTTGTAATCCGTATATCCTAGGCCTAATGAGCATTTCAGTATTTGAGTGTTAATAAAATTTAACGTTCGTTATCCCAACTAAATCAAAGGTCTGTGCGTTATAATCAATGAAAGCAGAAAGATGAAGAATTTGTTTTATCCATCTTTCACTAAATTTGCATGTATGACAACAGCATTGACATCGGGAGTAAAAATCAGCGTTGAAAGTCTTTACAGAAAAGATCTATCAGATATTCATAATGATTTATATTTTTTCAATTACCGCATTGTAATTGAAAACACCAACCCATTTAACGTACAGCTGAAATCAAGATACTGGTACATTTTTGATTCACTCAACCCTACCCGTGAAGTACAAGGTGAAGGCGTAGTAGGAGAGCAACCGGTTCTATCTCCAGGCAAAAAACACGTGTACGTTTCAGGCTGTGATATGCATTCAGAAATGGGTTATATGCGTGGCTATTATATTTTCAAACGCATGGACACCGGTGAAGAATTTAAAGTGGATGTTCCGCGGTTTGAATTGTATGCAAGGTTGAAGATGAATTAATCCGTAACCATTCTCACACTCCCCTTCCCTATTTTTAATTAATTTTGGCAAGTTAAAAAATCATGCTATGCCAAACGCTATCTATAAAGTTCCGGTACCGGCCAATGAACCGGTAAAATCGTATGCGCCCAATTCAGCTGAAAAAAATTCATTGCTGAACAAATACAAAGAGATGTACAATCAAGCACCAATTGATGTACCTATGTATATTGGAGGAAAAGAAATACGCACCAGTGATAAACGCAAACTGGCACCGCCACATGATCATCAGCATGTTTTAGGACATTACAATCAGGGCACAGCTCAACATGTTACAGATGCTATCAACGCTGCATTGGCGGCCAGACAAGCTTGGGCTGATTTGCCATGGGAACATCGCGCTGCCATATTTTTGAAAGCCGCTGATTTACTCGCCGGTCCGTACCGCGATAAAATGAATGCTGCTACCATGTTGTGTCAATCTAAAAATGCCTTTCAGGCTGAAATAGATGCCGCCTGTGAGTTGATTGATTTTTTTAAATTCAACGTGGCGTACGCACAACAAATTTACGCTGACCAACCGGGATCAAATGCAGGCATGTGGAATCGATTAGAATATCGTCCGCTTGAAGGTTTTATTTTTGCACTTACCCCGTTCAATTTCACTTCTATTGCAGCTAACCTCAGCGCTGCACCGGCTTTAATGGGTAACGTGATTGTTTGGAAACCTGCTGAAACACAAATTTATTCTGCTCAGGTAATCATGGAAATTTTTAAAGAAGCTGGTTTGCCTGATGGCGTTGTAAACATGGTAACCGTTAGCGGACAAATTGCAGGAGACGTAATCTTGAAACATCCTGATTTTGCAGGAATCCATTTCACCGGATCAACCGGAGTATTCAAAAACATCTGGAAAGAAATTGGAAAAAATATTGACATCTATAAATCATATCCACGGGTAGTAGGTGAGACAGGAGGAAAAGATTTTATCATTGCACATAAATCATCTATCCCTGCACAAGTTGCTACTGCCATATCACGTGGCGCATTTGAATTCCAGGGACAAAAATGTTCAGCGGCATCACGTGCTTACTTGCCATCTAATATTGCACAAGAAGTGATAGACCGTGTAGTGGCTGATGTAAAATCATTTAAAATGGGCGCGCCTGAAGATTTTGGAAACTTCATCAACGCAGTTATTTCTGAAAGAGCGTTTGACAAAATTGCCTCGTTCATTGACTATGCTAAAACCAGAGAAGATGCTAAAATAGTTGTTGGAGGAAATTACGATAAATCAAAAGGATATTTCATTGAACCCACTGTTATTGTCACCACTAATCCGGCATTCAGAACCATGTGCGAAGAAATTTTCGGACCTGTAATGACCATCTACGTATATCCTGAAAACGAATTTGAACAAGCACTAGAACTCTTGGATAAAACTTCAGAGTATGCATTGACCGGGGCAGTTTATTCTCAAGACCGATATGCAATAAATCTGGCAAGTAAAAAATTAGAGAATTCAGCCGGAAATTTCTATATCAACGACAAACCCACCGGTGCAGTTGTTGGTCAGCAACCATTTGGTGGAGCCCGTGCATCAGGTACTAACGATAAAGCAGGTTCATATTTGAATTTGATTCGCTGGGTTTCTGCCCGAACAATAAAAGAGACGTTTGTTTCACCAACTGACTATCGGTATCCGTTTTTGGGGTAGGAAATTACCTCCCCCTTTATCCCCCTCTCCAAAGGGGGAAACCACGTGCGTTCCCTCTGCGAGACAACAAAAGCATTCCCCCCCCGAGGGGGATTAAGGGGGAGGAAAATCCAAAACGACAAAGAAAAAAACCACGAAACCCGACAACTATTCCCCCTTTGGAGGGGGATTGAGGGGGAGGAAATATCTAATTCGTAGTTATTTATTTTATGTCATCAAACAACTTCAATTATTACAACCCACGTCTTCGTGAATATGCAAGAGAACATAGAAATGAGTCCGTCTCTTTAGCGGAAAAGTTCTTATGGAAAGCCTTGCTCTCGCGAGGGAGATCAGGAGTAAAGTTTAAGAGACAAAGACCTATAGATAAATTCATCGTAGATTTTTTTTCAGCAGAATTGCAACTAATTATAGAAATTGATGGAACTTCTCATGTCGCTAAGTCCGAATATGACAATTACCGTCAGCAAAAAATAGAATCACTTGGTTATGCTATTTTGCGTTTTCATGAAGGAGAGGTACTGAATCAGTTTGATCATGTACATGACAGGATAATTCATGCTGTATCTGTTTTGAAGAACCGGTAGTTTTTTCCTCCCCCTTATTCCCCCTCCAAAGGGGGAAACCATGTGTGTTCCCTCTGCGAGACAACAAAAGCATTCCCCCTCCCATAGGGGGATTATGGGGGAGGAAAATCCAAAACGACAAAGGAGCAACTTGCCCCCTCTCCTTATTTTTTCGTACTATTGAATATGAAATTCTTCTGCCTTGTATTCAATTTCACTACTGTCCGATAAAAACTAAAAGTACGTAAAAACCCTTTCAAAACCCTCATGGTTGCGTATGAAAAGCCTTGTATTTCAAAAGTAAGCCCCCTCTTTTCAGGCTGAACTAAATTCGAATTGAAGTTGTGGATCTATTTCAACTAGCCAATCTTTTTCTGGATTTTCTAGAAATTTGATCAGATGAATGTAATTGAAGAGATGCAGTCTGCAAAAGTTGGCCAGATTAGAGAAAGCCCATTTTCGTTTAATTTTTTGTGGATAACGGTCAACAGCAGATTCACTATTAGCGTACACCAAATCTGAATTTTGATTGCATTCTCATTGTCGCCTAAAAAATATTTTAGCGGAAAGTTTTGTTTGAGCTGTTTGAAAAGTAATTCAATTTGCCATCGTTTTTTGTAAATGAGTGCGATGTGTCCTGCGTTCATCCCTTGTATGTTGGTTATAAATTCAAAGCATCTTTTGTGTTCGTCATCCCAGTAAGCAATTCTTCTGAGTTCAGTAGTTTTGAGATATTTTCCGTTGTCTTTGACTTCAACTTTTATAATTTCATCTTTCAATACACCTGCGTCAATATAGCTGGGAATATCATTTTCTACAACCAATTCATAGGTTGCATTTGATTTTAGTCTGGTGACAAAATAGATGTTGTTTTGTGTGAATTCATCAAAGGTTTTATAATCATTATATCCTTTATCAAACACAGCTATTTTGCCTTTTTCCAGCTTAAGTTTTTTAAGGAATTTTTTATCGTGTGTTGTCGCTGATGAAAACCAAATCAGTTTTGGAACCTGTTCCTGAAGATTAATTTGAGTGTGTACTTTTATGCCTCCTTTTCTTTTGCCATTGGAGGATTTTCTGCCAACACAGCTCAATAAATCACGAAACAATGAAATAGTTGTTGAATCAATAATTTCCACTCTTTGTTCCCATACATATTGTTTTCGGCTGTCCGAGATAACCCCTGAGTACTCTTTGTACAATAAATAATAAATCTCTTGAAAAACCTCATGACTCCTTCGAGCATTTGCATCACTCAACGTGCTTTTGTGCGGAATGTTTTTAACTGAAAATGATTTGTCTTTCCTTTGAGCCCAAGCATAGCACCGGCAACCTCTCGCAACGATGAACAATTGGCGAAAGTTGAAAACAACATGCTGATTAAGTGATCAGATGTGTCAAATCGTTTGGTATAATAATCAGAGTTACGGTTCTTAACCACTCTGCTTACAAGAGTTGGGTCAATTAAAGAAATCAGCTGTCCGAAAACCGACTGTCCAAAAAAAGTAGTTACTTTTATTCATGTGTATTTAGTTCGTCAAAACCAAATTACACTAAAGCGGGAAATCTGTTATGGAAATCCCGCTTTTAAATTTTTTTTATCGGACAGTAGTGATTCAATTTATTGTTTGTTTTTGTTTCGTATTCACAGAACTAAAATTTTATAACAAGTCTTGACATCCAGTTAAAACCGGCTTGCGGGTAATAAAAGTTCTCAGTATACACCTTGGCACCGTATAAATAGCTGTACGTATATCCATTGTTTTCATATAATTCATTAAAAATATTATTCAGTTGAACACCTAACTGAATTTCTTCAAATAATTTTAAACGCCAGGTATAAGCAAGTTCAACATTTGACACCAGATAAGCATCTAATGACCGATCAGAATTCATGGTATTATCTAAATATTGTTTATCAACGTATTTGGTGGTGAAGGTAAATCGCAAGCTTTTTATTGGAAGATATTCCAGCGCAACAGCAGCAATTAAGTTGGGTGAAAATGCAATATCTGTTTTTGTATGTGTAACGCTTGCCTGACCACCGTTGTCATAGTCATCAAAATACTCAGTGAATGATGGAATTTTATTTAAACTGTAAGTACAATTTCCTGACACGCTGAGATTATTTAAAATCATGTATCCTGCTTCTAATTCTAGGCCGGTTCTATAACTTTTATCTACATTGGTACGGGCATAAGCGCCTACGTCATTGATGGCTCCTGTTAATATCAATTGGTTTTGATAATTCATGTAAAACCCGGTCAAATTCATCATGGTTTTTCTTGCTTTGAAACGATAGCCCAGTTCAATATCCTGCAAGGTTTCATGCTTTGGTCTAGAATCAGGTGTGCTATTCACAAAATCATCCCGCACGGGTTCACGATTAGCTACTGCAAATGAAAGATAAGCTGAATGACGATCATTGAAATCATACATCAAACCCAGTTTTGGATTCAGAAATTGATAATTCACCTGCTGATCTGTATCTAACAATTCACCATTCACTTGCGCCGGACCAACAAATGCATAATCAATATAACGAAATTGGACATCTGCATAAAATGAAAACCGCTTTAATGCATAGTTGAATTTTAAATAAGAACTGAGATCTGTTTTGTTTGACTCACTTTCATAATAGCGCTCACGAATTTCACCATTGCTGGCATATTCAGCCCAAATAATTTCTCCAAAATGTTTTCCAAGATATTGATTTGCTGCTCCTCCCCAGGTAATTTGGATACCTTTCAGGTTAGTATAATTCAAAGAAAAAACAGCGCCATAAAAATGATTATCCAACCAGCGTCGTCTGATTAAATCAGTAGTTGAAATTGTATCAGTTGAAATGATAACAGGATTCAAACCATAATCAGTCAAGGTTTCACCACGCTTAAATTGCTCATAGTAACCAAACCCTCTTGTATAATGACCTGCTAAATTGAAATTAATTTTTTGGTTAATGCTTTGCAGAAAATGTAATTGATAATGCGTTTGCTGATAATGATCTACTTCATTTTCGTAAGTATAATAATTGTATGTGCGGCCGGCATTGAAAAGATTTATACTATCATTCTGATCAAGATATAAGTATCCTAAATTATTGTAATAATGAGCGGTTAGAGAATCGGTATTTTCTTCTAATACTGCTTCAGGTGTTCCGTTCCATGCCTGATACGTAATTTCTTTTCCGCCAAAAACTGTTGCACGTAGAATAGATTTTTTTCCTAACCACGCAGATGAAAGATAAAAAGACTGCAGGTTTGAACTTGCTCTATCAATATATCCATCAGATGAAATTCTAGACAATCGGGCATCTACTGTGAACTGATTATTCAATAAACCTGAACCTACTTGTACTGTGTTTTTAAGTGTATTGAATGATCCAAATGAATTTGATATTTGCGCATACGGATCCTTTCTCACCTCGTTAGTTTTAATATTGATACTTGCACCAAATGCCGCCGCACCATTTGATGATGTGCCAACACCACGTTGAATTTGAACACTCTCAGCAGATGATGCAAAGTCAGGCATGTTCACCCACCACGTACCGTGTGATTCTGAATCGTTCACGGGTATTCCATTAATGGTCACATTGGTTCGTGTTGGATCAACACCACGTATTCTGATTCCGGTATAACCCACCCCGGCACCGGCATCTGAAGTAACAACAGTTGATGGCGTGAGATTGAATAAATAAGGCATATCCTGACCAAAATTTTGTTGTTCAATTTTTTGTACTCCAAGATTAGTATACGTTGTTGGTGTTTTTTCACCTGCGCGTGTTGTGGAAACAACAACTTCTTCAGAAAAATACTCAACAGGTATCAAGTCAAAATCATGCACCATACTTGCACCGCTGATTTGCAATGTATCGCGCAGCAACTGGTATCCAAACGCACGCACTTCAATAATGGCAATGCCTAAAGCTACATCTGTAATTTCATAAGTGCCGTCAGGTGTTGAAACAACATACTGATACGTTTGATCAATCATAATTCTGGCGCCCGGCACACCTTCACCTATTTCATTTTTGATTTTACCACTCAAGGTGGTTTGTGCTGTGCTTGAAACCGGAACGCCAATGATAGACGCCCAGATCAACAGCATGATTCTTGTTTTCATGTTTAAACATTTTAACAAGAACAAGGGGCTGGTTCCTGGGAAATTAATAATAAAACCAACTTGTCACTTTCCTTCGCAGGCATTATCCTGATCAGGTCAATGGGTATAATCTCAGCCGCCAATTATGACAGCACCCCTTAGAGACATGACAAAGGTAAATAGTTTGTATTGGAATCAGCGCTATCTTTAAGCAGAAATTTTTTCATTTGATTTAGTGAACGCAGAAACAACAAGATGGCAGGAATTAAAAATTCCTTCTCCACTGCAAAAAATAGATTCACCTGTTTTTGTTGAGCAAGATATTTCAGTTTTTGTAAAACGAGATGACATGATTCACGCTGAAGTATCCGGCAATAAATGGAGAAAATTAAAATACAATATTGAAAAATTCAAGGCAGGTAATTATCATGCATTACTTACTTTCGGGGGCGCTTATTCCAATCACATTGCCGCAACAGCAGCCTTTGGTAACATGGCAGGTGTACCAACAATTGGGGTTATCCGAGGTGATGAATTACACGCACAAAGCAACGATACACTTCGTGCTGCTTCAGAAAATAAGATGCAATTTCACTTTGTTACCCGACAAGCATATCAAAAAAGATACGATGCAAATTTTCATGCACAGCTCAAAGCTATTTTTGGCAACGTGTATATTGTTCCTGAAGGTGGTGCAAACAACGCCGGTGCTGAGGGCTGTTCTGAAATAATGCATGAAATACCTTTCACACCGGATTATGTATACACCGCAGCGGGTACAGGCACAACTGCCGCGGGTTTACTTGTGGGTTCACTGAACGGTTGCATCATCAATACTGTGTCTGCACTGAAGGGGGGTGAATTTCTATCTCATGATATTCAGCGAAGAATTCAATCTATGTCTATTGAATTTCCTGAAGCAAACTTAAGATTGAAGGATTTGAGGTTGATCACAGATATGCATTTTGGAGGATACGGAAAGCACAATGCCACGTTGCTTGCCAATATGAAATCATTTACTGATGCTCACGGTATTCCACTTGATCAGGTTTATACCGGCAAAATGGTCAGCGCATTTTTACGTGATTTACATGACGGATTTTTCAAAAAGAATAGCCGCATTGTATTATTACACACCGGCGGATTACAAGGGGCTATTCCCTATTGAACAGCAGTTGTATCAGTACTCAATGAATCAGGTGGCAACATGCGTACTCTTCTGTTATCATCTTTCAAATGAAAAATAGGCATGAATTTTTCACTATCAAAAAAGGTAGCAAACAACAGCATGTATGTGCGATGTTTTTTCCTCACAATGAATACATTTTTGCCATCATTCACATCTTTGAAAATGTAGTACAACAATTCACTGCAGTAATATTCGTCGGTTGAATACATGCTGAATGAATGGTCAAAAGGCACTCTGAGATTTAAGTAATGGTAAGCTCTTTCAGGAATTTTTGTTTCAAGCGAATCAGCAAAAATTGGTCGGCAAATAAATAGCATAGAGTCAGCACCATGTTTTACAAATTCAGTTAAGTCCATAATTTGTACTCCATCTTCTTCTTGTTCACTTACTGCACCTCCAAGAGAGTGAATGACTCTCCAGGTATCACCTTCTTTCACAATAATACCGCAGTGTGAATATTCTTCTTCGGTATTTTGCATGATATGTGCTGAGAGCGGTCCGTTACCACGACGCACTATTATATCGCCTGGTTTTATTTGCTGATAAATTGAATCAGGTAAACTGGGCGGAATATGTTTGTACTCCACCGCAGTACTTGTGTCCGTGTCAAGGCCAGACTCACCTGAGCCTGAGCAACTGCAAAGGATGAACAACGTAACAGCACAAAAAAAATAACGGGTATTCACGGGCATCATGCCAATAATTGAATTTAGTGTAAATGAATTTCAACAAATGTAGGCAACAATATTCAGATGCATTGCCTGATAAAACAAAAATCCCGTCTCGGAAACCGGACGGGATTTTTGAAATCTTTTGGATTTGAAATGATCTTACATTTCCATTCCTAGATCTTTTGCGTAGTTAGCAACTTTCCAAGCGCCATCAACTTTTTTAAGATCGTATTTGAATTTCATTTCCATACCATCTCTTTTTTCAGTACAAGTACAATTTGCAGTTTCACCTGACTCTGTACAATCTGTAGAAATGATTTCAGTTGGTGAACTTGCACATCCTGCATCAATAGCAGCTTGTACATTTTCAGCAGCAGTTTCAACAGCCATTCCTTTAGCTTCGTCGCATTTACCGCCGTTCAAAGCTTTAATGAATGATTCTGTAACGTCTTTTGGAGTGGCTCCTCCACCGCAAGCAGTCAGCAACAATCCTGCAACTGCTCCTACTAATAAAGTTCTCAATTTCATAACTTGGTTTTACTTACTTAAATAATTAATTAATTAATGGTGCAAATATATATCAGATTTCAATAAAACAAAATTTTTTTACAACAAAAGATCATTTTTTGCAGATGAAGCACCTACCTTTGCCGCCGAAACACGGTAAAATCAATGATTCAGGTTAGTAATCTTTCTCTCGCGTACGGTAAAAAAGTTTTATTTGAGGATGTCAATCTCAAATTTGCACCCGGCAATTGCTACGGCGTTATTGGTGCCAATGGTGCCGGTAAATCAACTTTTCTGAAAATATTAACCGGTGAAATTGAAGGTAACACCGGGCAAATCATTCTTGAACCCGGCAAGCGAATGGCGGTGCTCAAACAGAATCACCATGAGTTTGATGAATATTCAGTGCTTAATGCCGTACTCATGGGGCACAACGCCTTGTGGAAAATTATCAGTGAAAAAGATGCAATCTACGCTAAACCGGATTTCAGTGAGGCAGATGGGTTACGTGCTTCTGAGCTAGAAGCGGAATTTGCTGAAATGGATGGATGGAACGCCGAAACTGACGCTGCAACACTGCTGAGTAACCTGGGTATTAAAGAAGACACCCATTATACCCTGATGAAGGATATTCCCTCAGATCAAAAAGTGCGTGTGCTTTTGGCGCAGGCATTGTTCGGAAATCCCGATATTCTTGTTTTAGATGAACCTACCAATGACCTTGACATTAAAACAATTTCTTGGCTTGAAGATTTTCTACTTGATTTTAAAAATACAGTAATCGTTGTATCGCACGACAGACACTTCCTTGACACCGTGTGTACTCATATTTGCGATATTGATTTTGGTAAAATTAATTTTTTCACCGGCAATTATTCTTTTTGGTATCAGTCATCTCAATTGGTATTAAAACAACAAGGTGATAAAAATAAAAAATTAGAAGAGAAAAGAAAAGAGTTGCAAGAGTTTATCGCTCGCTTCAGTGCCAACGCTTCTAAATCAAAACAGGCAACCAGCAGACGAAAGTTGCTTGAAAAAATGCAGGTAGAAGAGCTGAAACCTTCCAGCAGAAAATATCCCGGAATCATTTATGAACAAGAACGTGAAGCGGGTGACCAGATTTTACACATTGAAAAACTTTCAAAATCATTAGACGGTGAAACGCTCTTCAAAGATTTTTATCTCAATGTTTCCAAAGGAGATAAAATAGCTTTCATTTCTAAAAATAGCTTGTCTATTACAAATTTGTTTCAGGTTTTAATGAATGAGAAGCAAGCTGACAGTGGTACTTTTCATTATGGTACTACTATAAAACCAACTTATTTACCCAATGATAACGCTGCTTACTTCAGCAGTGATTTAACCATGGTTGAATGGCTGCGCCAATACGCTGTAACTGACGAGGAAAAAGAAGAAGTGTATCTCCGTGGATTTTTAGGGAGAATGCTCTTCTCAGGTGAAGAAGCCCTCAAAAAAGTGCGTGTATTATCAGGTGGTGAAAAAGTTCGATGCATGATTTCTCGTATGATGTTTGGAAAAGGGAACCTGCTTATTTTAGATGAACCTACCAATCACCTGGATCTGGAATCAATAACGGCATTCAATAATGCGCTCATTAAATTCCCGGGCACTATTCTATTTACTTCACATGACCATGAATTTGTTCAAACAGTGGCTAACCGCATCGTTGAATTAACTCCAACAGGTTTCCTTGACAAACTCATGACCTATGACGATTACCTGGCTGATGAAAAAATTCAAATGCAGGCTGATGAGATGTATGCATCATGATATAAATCATCTTTTGTGAGACTATTTTATAATTTTCTGAAGGCAAATTTTGACGTTTGTCATGGATAATTTGCTGCGTTAACCGTTCCTTTGACAATAATAAACTGGGTATTTATACCATTTTTAAGGTATTGCTTAGAATTAGTTTAAATAAATATCTTTGTCAAGATGAAAGCGCAAGTTGTTCCATTACCACAAGCAATTTATACCACAGGGATGTGTTCGTGTGGCATAACGCAGGAAAACGGTAAAAAAGATTGCTGTAAAAAATACAAGCGCAAAGGGAAATTTTGCGGGGGTTGTCCTAAAAAGTAACACTGACAATTAATCAACTATTTTAAAGTCCTGTAACAGCAGGTCACTAATTCCTGAAAAGGAGGTTGATCGATACTAGTTCTATCACCGAACTTTACCAGGCAGGCTCTATTCTTCTACGCTGAATTTAAAAAATGGGAGTTAAGAATAGATGAAAGCGATGAAAATCCGCTCTCTCAAATTATTGTTCAGTTCACAGAAAATGGAGGAGCTAACATGAATAAACGAAACAAATAGTTAAGTTTGCATCATTACTAGACTCAAAACAATTTTCTTATGAAAAAGGCATTCATAGTTTTATTAGTGGGTGGTGTTATCATCTTTACATCTTGTAAAAAAGAGTACTCATGTACCTGCACTGCCACAGATCCTTTTTACGATATCACATACTACGAAGAAATGAAGAAAAAAGAGGCTCAGTCATGGTGTGATGTAAAACAATCTTCTTTTGAAGCCGGGATTACTGGATGGAATTGCACACTGAACTAATCAATACTATTATCAATAAAAAAAGACACGCAATCCTTCTTGCAAATTCTAAGTGCGGGCGGCGTATTATATCAAAATGAATTGTACCGATGCCTATACCGATGCCAATCGGTATTACGGATATGCCTTTGGTATTATTTAGGCTGTATTATAATTTCACCCGCTATTGCAGATGAACTATCTTTAAGAGCAGAGTATTTTCCTCTAATAATAATGCCTTTTGATTGCTGCTCAAATGTTGCGATCAAATAAGGATCAATCAAATAGTCCATACTTGGAATTTTTAATTCACCATATACGGTGTCATTGCTTATTTCGAGAACAGATGATCCGTCAAAAACCAAGCTGTCACATTCAAGGTTGGTAAGTATATATTCAATGTTCAGATGATTAATACTGTCATGGGGATAATTGGTTTCCATGCCTCTGAAATTTGCGTGATACGCTGTATTAAGTTCTATCTCGGTTGGTTCCTCTTTTCTGCATGAAACAAAGACCAGAGAAATGACAGTAACCATTACAATAATACACCTATGTTGATGCATGATAAAATTGTTGATTAATTAACTCTTGTTAGCTTATACTCCATGCTAGTGTAGAACGAAAAATCCTGATCGTTCTCGTATTTTTTGTACAGATTTGTAGTTATAGTTAACTCCCTATAATTTAACAAACCCCAACCAGTCATTTTTAGCAGGTGAGCATCATCATTCAAACACCAACCGCAACCTCCACCGCTATAAACAGGCAACTTCGCCACGATAGAGGGGGCTATCTGAAAATTATTCTCGTCTGTTACAATAGCAGAAACCGGACTAATGGTTAAGCCCGATATGCCCATGGTTTGCAACGAATCCTGAGGATAAATTTTAATTTTCTGGTAATTCTGATTCACGTATGCGCCAACAAAATTCCGCGTCAAATCTTCTTTTTTCTTTTCTTTTTCACATGAAAGACACATTAGAGTCACAATTATCAAACAACTCATGAGCTTTGTATTGAATGACTTATTAAAAACATTTTCAACCATATAATTAATTTGAAATAATGTAACAATCAGGCTCAATCTGCACGGTCATGACTGCACCTAAAGGTACGGTGAATTCGCCATTAATCAACACCGTTTCTACCACATTCAGGTAAAGATTTGCGTTGACTGGTAGACTACTTGAACATCCGGGTCCACCAATCACAATCCCCTTTTTAACCGTTGATTCATAGGTATAATAATCAAAATCACATGCGTTATAAGCCAAGTTGCATTGTCCGTTTTGCTGATAAATTTTAACATAATCAATATACATCTCGGAGGTAGTTGGTGTTGTGCCATTCGGTTCGGATCCGTATTCGATCGCCAAATCAAGAATCAACTTTACCTTGTCATGAACCTCGTGTGGGGCATAAGTTCTAATAGCAAGCCCGTCCACATACCAAATGATCTGATTGGGATTCCACTCTAAACCAAACGTTCTATAGACGCCATTATAATTTCCAATATTCACTTCCTCATAGACATAGGGCATTGGCAAATGTTCATCTTCAGGGGTAGCTGGGTCGTTATATTCATAATGAATATTTGTGGTTGTAATATGCTCGCCTAATTGGCTACCAAGATTCATTTCAAAAATATCTATTTCTGCGGCATTTTGCCCATCAACTACAGTCCAACCGCGCCAAGTCCAAAACGCCGGGTGCAGACCATAATCATAAGACATTTTTATTCTTGCCTCAATATATCCATATTTAAAGTCATAATCTGGCTTGGTCGCAATATACCCTGACGTTCTGGTGTAACTGTTACCCGTCTGTGTTTGTCTTACACAATTGTGTGGTGCAGTACAAGTATAATTTTCCTTCTTGAATGTCAACACCAGATTACCTCCTGTTTCTGAAACATTGTCATCAAGAAACACAACATCGTTGGCTCCAAAATGATCAAATTGATTATACACGTACCATTTAGATAAATCCAGTGAGTTATCGTTAAAATCATCTTCAAGCCATATCTCCCAAGTTGGGTCAGATAAATCAGGTGGCGTTTGAGCAGTTGAAACAAGCGCATTGAAACACAACCAAAAAAGAATTTTTTTTCTTATCATCATAACTCCATCTTATTAACGGTTATTGAACTGAGTTAGTTGGTCACTTTGATAAAATCATCTGTTTTGATTCAATAAAAACTCCATCTACAATCAAAGCATATATGTACATGCCGGCCTTAAAAGTACCTCCTTCGATGATAAGTGAACTGCTTCCAAAATCTATAAGTTCAAATTTCTCAAGTTGTTGACCGCGCATGTCGTAGATAATAATTTGCGCGCTTTGAGTCGTTTCTGGAATTTTATAAGGAATCACTGTGGATTCTTTGAAGGGGTTTGGCCTGTTTTGACCTAATTCAGCAGAATTAACTATAACACTTGTTGGATGACTGCTACTATCACCGTTGGATTCCGCGCTTTTTGTTCCTGTGTCATATTCACAGCATTTTTCCAATTCATTGACTCTCGAAAACAAGGAATCAATAATTACTTGTTGTTCTTGCAAAGCGAGGACGAGGTACGGTATTATTTGCGTGGTATTTATACCCATTGTGCTGTCAACTCCATAACTTACAAGTTCTGGTTTGACCAAAGCAACATCCTGCGCAAGAAATCCAAAACTTTTTTGAGCCTCAACCTCTGCCAGACCATTGATACGATAATAACTTTTAGGTTCGAGCTCCATGACGAAACTTAAGCCATCTTGTAATGGCGCAATATCCGTTTTATAGGTACTATCAGAATATTCAGTCAAATCCTCAATGTAAAGATCGTTGTACGCTATGGTTCCATTCGTCCACAGTGATACGCGATTTGAACTGCTGCCAATAATCGCATCTGTTGATGACGAACTTAGCCGCAAGGTTGAACTTCCATTTGTAACCATAATACCGGCACCTCCATTAACGCGCAAAGCATATCCAGACCATGAAGCCGTAGTTCCAACACTTGCGGTGCCATCAGAATGAACTTTTAGCTGCCCCGAAGCAGTAATACTACCCATTACGAGCAGTGTAATCGTGATCCCGTATTTCATATTTTTTTTTCACATAGGTATAAATAAAATGAAGCATTGAAACTGTAGATTTAGCTCTAAAAAAGTACCTTTGGTTCTAAACAAGTATATTATGACTAAAACTTTGGGAATTAAAATTCGCCAGCTGCGTGAATTAAAGGGGTTTTCACAGGAGTATATGGCACACAAACGGGACATCTCGCAAAAGTCATATAGCAAGCTTGAAAGAAATGAAACAAAGATTGATTGGGACCGAATAAATGAAATTGCTCAAATATTCGAAATGGATCCTGTTGATTTAGTAAATTTTGATGATACTTTTATTTTTAACAACTGCCAAAATTCAGGCAAAGCATATATCATGAATAATTTTCTACCCGAGAAACTTATTGAGCAGTACGAAAAAAGGATACAACACCTAGAATCTGAAATCGAGCATCTCAGAGCTCAGCTTGTTTTTCATACCACCCCCCATTCTTAGTGTATTATTCAATAGACTCATTAAACGCCAAGTTAAAGGTATTGTTTATCGTGTGTTTAAACAAGTATCTTTGAGATGCATGAATTCTGTAATACATACTTCACCAAATCTTTCATACTGTGACAAGCCATCGTGTTCATGTGTTGAACCAGCTGACCATGGTAAAAAAAGATTGCTGTAAAAAATACAAGCGCAAAGGGAAATTTTGCGGAGGTTGTCCTAAAAAATAGATTTACAAATCAGCAGCCTGGGCAATCATTTCAGCAATGTCCAACACTTTGATCTCATTTTCTTTATTAAAATTTTTCACACCATCCGTCATCATGGTATTGCAAAATGGGCATCCTGTTGCAATAAATTCTGATTTAGTTTCCAAGGCATCTTCTGTACGTTCCACGTTGATTTCTTTATTGCCTTTTTCAGATTCTTTGAACATTTGAGCTCCGCCGGCTCCACAACACAATCCTCGCTCACGACAACGTTTCATCTCAATCAATTCTGCGTCTAACTTTTTAAGTACTTCACGAGGGGCTTCATACACCTCATTAGCGCGACCCAAATAACAAGGATCATGAAAAGTTATTTTTTTCCCTTTGAAGGTACCTCCTCCTTGAATGGTAATTTTACCTTGTTTGAATAAATCTTCAAGCAATTGTGTGTGATGAACTACCTCATAATGCCCACCCAACTCAGGATATTCATTTTTCAAGGTATTAAAACAATGCGGACATGCCGTCACAATTTTTTTAATTTCATAACCATTCAAAACTTGAATATTCATCATGGCCTGCATCTGAAATAAAAACTCATTTCCCGCACGTTTGGCAGGATCTCCGGTGCAAGATTCTTCAGTGCCCAACACCGCAAATTTAATATTGCAATGGTTCAGAATTTTCACAATGGCTTTGGTAATTTTTTTAGCTCTGTCATCAAAACTTCCGGCACAACCAACCCAAAATAAAATATCGGGTGTCTGACCTTCAGCCATCATTTGTGCCATTGTTTTTACTTCAACTTTACTCATAGCTTAATTCTTGTTTTGTTGATCAATACTATTTTTTAAATACCTGAATTTTAGAATCTATTTCAATGAGATCTGTAAATTTTCCTTCAAATCTGGTGGCTCTCACAATATGGTTATCAATCCAATGATAATTTCCTCCGCGTGGTTTACCCATTAGCATTCCATGATATTTAAACCCATGTTTCGCTAACCATTCTTCAGTTACTTTTCTATGCTCTTCAGTTCGTGATGTGAAAAACGTTATGATATGCCCCTCATCAAACCATTTATTGCAAATTCGCAAAGCATCAGGATATGCCTTTGCAGTCACCATACGCTCCGGTTCTTCATTCGGAATATCATCTCCAATTGTTCCGTCAATATCAATCAAGTAGTTTTTTACATGCTCAGGCAAGCGGGGCGAAACCTTTGCGCCATCAACTGTTTTTTCAATCAGTTTATTATCGTCAAGTTTTTTTTTCATAGCTGATTTTCATTCCTGTCTAATTACTCTTTCCAAACAATAAAAGGATAAACAAACGTGATTGTTTCATTTTTTGACTTTCGATATTGCAGCACAATGTCAACCGTTTTTGAATTTTCTGCAATAACAGTGACCTGATATTTTTTTTGTTTTTTATCATAAACTATCTGCACCCCTTTTCCTATGAGAGATACCTTTGAAAGTTTATAGCTTGTTTGAATTTCAAGTGTATTTGTTGTATTCGTCAACAAAGTATCTTTTTTATTGGTCAACAAAATAAAATCATTGCATGACTGCGCGAAAGAGAATTGAAAAATAAAAACTGTTATCGAGAAAAAAATTACTTTCATATTTACGCTTCGTTTGCCCAGTTAAATCTGTCAGCCGGAGAGAACTGCCAAGGCGCCTGATTATTTTCAATATTGGTTGCCATCCCTGCCAATTCAGCTGGCAATTTTGATTCTTCCATCACCAGATATCTTCTCAAATCAATGATAATAGACAGCGGATCAATATTCACCGGACACTCTTGCACACATGCGTTACAACTAGTGCAAGCCCACACTTCTTCGTCTGTGATATAATCTCCAAGTAAAAATTTTCCATCATGGAATTCAATGCCGTTTTTTTGTTTTGCCTTACCTAATTCTTCAACACGGTCACGCACATCCATCATGATTTTGCGTGGTGATAATTTTTTACCCGTGATATTTGCCGGACAAGATGAAGTGCATCTTCCACATTCAGTGCAGGTATAGGCGTTCATGATATTTACCTGGCAGAAGATCAGTAACATCTTTTGCGCCAAAACGTTGAGGAGCCGCTTCAGTAGCCGGTTGCGCCGCATAAGGATCTGCAGACGGATCAAGCATCAATTTCACTTCACGGGTTACACTTTCCATGTTGGTTAATTTACCCTTTGGCAACAAATTTGAAAAATACGTGTTCGGAAATGCCCAGATGATATGAAGGTGTTTTGAAAAAGGCAAATAGTTCAAGAAAGCAAATACACCAACCACATGGAACCACCAAGCTGTTTGTTCAATTATATGCAGTGCATTATGATTCTCAGGTAAGAGGGGTTTCAGATAACTTGAAATTAAAAACCCACCTTGTACATCGGCGGCATTCATGATCAAAAGAGCACTCATCATCAATACTTCAGTGATGAGAATAATGTTACCGTCTTTAAACGCCCATCCTCTTAAATCAGGTCCCTGAAATCTTTTGACGGCTTTGAAATTTCGGCGCACTAAAAACACGATACATGCAAGTGCAACTGCTGCGGCAAGAATTTCAAAAAAGTTTACCATCACGAAATAAAAATTCCCCAACAAAGGTTGTAACACACGATGCGTACCTACAAATCCATCAATAAAAATTTCAAGCATCTCAAGATTGACCAATATAAATCCTGCGTAAACGATAATATGTAAAAAAGCAGCAAATGGTCGCGATGTCATTTTTGATTGACCCAGCGCCACCCGAATCATGGTTCGCATGCGTTCACTTTTATTATCAGTTCGGTTTACGTCTTTTCCCAAACGTATATTGAACAAAATTTTGCGAACATTGATAGTAAAAAGAATTGCCGCTCCGATGAACAACAGAGCGAATATAATATTTGCAATACCCATGATGAAATGATTTAATTCTTAATGAGGTTGGCTCAACCAATCACGTAGTTTTTTCTCTTCTTCTGCGGTGAGTTGAACACCTTTTACTTTTCTGCCGAATAAGCTGAAATGAACATATTTATTTGGATTGGCCACCATATCATCCAGCAAATGTTGAACTGATTCATTGGTTGAAATCAATGCATTATACAAACTATCACTGTGTAATAAAGCACCAACAGTTCCTTCACCGGAGTTCACCATAGAGAACCCCATTCAGTTCAGTCAATGTAGTTTTGGTTTCAAGAATTACGGATTTAATATCAGAATCAGCAAGCGTGTCAGATATTGCAGAGATATTATCAATAGTATTAGAAATCTGATCAGATTTATCAGCTAGGTTGCCTGTAATATTATGTACATCATCCAAAATTTTACCAACCACTTCAGTTTCTTTTGAAATGAGCAAACTCAGATTATTTGCTAGTTCACTAAATGTTCCAATAGCATCACGCACTTCGTATAAACTTTCATCAATAGTATAAGCAGCACTAGTATCCCAGAAGGCATTGACAGATACGATGATTCCTTCAACTGAGCCAATCAACTCTTCTGTTTTTTGTTTCAGGGGTAAAAGTTGTTCTTGAATTTGATCTTCAATAGACATGGTAATGTTAGAAATTATGGTATCACCATCTTGGTAATAATCATGCACAGCCATGAAATTGGTATCGAGTCTTAAATCAATAGATGCGGTTCCTAACAGATCAGTTGCCAACCAAGCTTCAGATGATTTAGGAATTTGCAGCTCATCATCTTCAATAGAAAATTTAACAAGAATGAGCGTTGGATTATCAGGATGCAGACCCACTTCTTCAACTTGACCAATTTTAAAACCGCTGAGCTTAACTTCATTAGACGGTTTTAATCCGGCTGAGTTATTGAACACAGCGTAAAATTCACGGCTTTTTCCAAAAATAACGCCACCTTTCAAAAAGTTAACGCCAACAAAAAGAAGCAGAAGTCCGAGTACCACTAGGAGCCCTACCTTAAATTCTTTTGAAACCCTCATGTTTTTTAGGTTAACCGGTTTTCTTTGCGGGAACCGGCGTTGTTTCTGTCTGCTAAATTAGTGTAAAAAAACGTATTCCTTGCCAACAGGGCGAATTATTACCAACTAAAGATTAACACGCTGATTACCTTTTAGTGTGACAACAAATGCATATTCAAAACCAGCTGTACGCATTTCTTTTTTGAGCGCGTTGGCTGAATCAGCATCTCGAAAAGCACCCACTGTATATTTGTACAAACCCTTATCTTCATACATAAAAACGATCATACCTTTGAAGCGGGCATCCGTGAGTTCTAGTTTTGTTTGTGACGTTTCAATTTGTACTCGGTAAATAATTTCATCTGCTTTTACATCTGACTCCGGTATTCCAAATTTTTCTTTGTCCAAGGTAATTGTTGTATTCGTGGTTGTAGAATCTTTTTCCGTTTCGGTCATTCCTGCCTCATAATAAACTTTATATTCTTTGAAGGCTTCAAAAATTGATTTTGCCATTTTCTCTTGACTAGCAGGATCAGCCAGAAATTTTTCTTCGTCAGCATTGGTTAAAAAACCGGTTTCAATTAATACACTCGGCATGGTAGTGCGGTACAATACCAAAAATCCTGCTTGTCTCACACCACGGTCACTGCGACCAATTTTCACAAACTGTTCTTGTAATTTGGTCGCAAAAACAATACTATGATCAAGAAAAACACTGAGTTGTAATTGTCTTGCAATGATGGCATCCGGTGTCATATCAAAATCTTTATACTTCTGTCCGCCATCTTCTTCCAATTCAATGGTTGCGTTTTCACGTTCTGCCACTTGTCGTTGTGCTTCAGTTTTGTGCAAACCAAGTACGTAGGTTTCAACACCAAAGGCAGTGGGGCCGCCTGCGTTAGCATGAATGCAAATAAAAAGATCGGCATTGTTGCGATTAGCAATTTGAGCACGCTCTTCTAATTCTACAAATACGTCAGTCTCTCTGGTAAAAATAACTTTTACTTTGGGAATGCCTCTTTGATATACGCCCCTAGTTTAAGCGCAATGGCCAGTGTTACTGATTTTCATTGGTACTTGCTCCATGGCATCCCGGATCTTTACCTCCATGTCCGGCATCAATAACCACAGTGTTTAACCCCGCAAGAGCATCCGTGGTTTGTGCAGACGAGGCTGCAGCAATTATCATCAGAAAACACAATATTATCTGACCTTTCAAGTTATGCAGTATTGAAATCATCTTTTATAAAATTGATAGATTTGCGTATAAATTATACTTCACCCTAACAAAGTTAAGACCAAAACGCAGGTGATACAACGTGCCACATCCTTAGTTATCCATTCTGTTCTGTTGATAATCGGGACTTTGAGCACTACCCTGCTGTTTTCACAAGCACCATCATCAGGTGTTGAATACAGCGCCCGAGATTCCATTGTTGCTGACATACCTGCACAAATCATACGATTATATGGAGATGCCAATGTAACGTATGAAGATATTGTATTGCGCGCTGATTTCATTGAAATAGATCTTGTACATGGTGAAGTATTGGCCACTTTTACCTTGGATTCCGCCGGTGTACCTGTCGGTAAACCTACATTTACCATGGGTGCAGAAGAAAGCCATTGTGATTATATCAAGTATAATTTCAACACAAAAAAGGGTTACGTAAAAGAAATTAGAGGTCAGCAGGGAGAAGGCTATATCCACATGGCTGAATCAAAAATTCATCCTGACGAAACGGTACACCTGAAAGATGGAAAATTCACTACCTGTGATGCAGACACTCCTCACTACCACTTTCAATTAACGCGCGCCATGATAGTGCCTGATGAACGAATTGTCACCGGACCGGTGTACATGAAATTATTCAAAGTACCAATGCCGCTTGCCGCACCTTTTGGATTTTTCCCTAATTCTGAATCTAAAAAACATGGAATTATTATTCCGCGTATTGCCAATACTGATGCATACGGTTTTGGTTTACAAGATTTCGGATACTACATTCCGTTAGGTGATTATTGGGAAACGTATTTTTATGCAACACTTTTCACTACCGGAAGATTTGGTATTCAAAATATTTCAAACTACTACAAAAAGTACAAATACAATGGAACGATAGGATTGAAATTTGAACAATTCAGAGGCAAATTTTATGATACCCTGGTTGCTGAAAAATGGACATTCAATTGGCGACACACCCAAGATGCCAAAGCGCACCCCAGCTTAAAATTTAGCGCAGACATCAATTTCAAATCAGACAACAACGGTAAAACCACGTTAGAAGCAATCAATCCAGAATATTTTGATAACCAGTTTAACTCAGCAATCAATATAACCAAAAGATGGAAAACAAATCAGTTCAGCGGAACCATGGGATTAAAAACATCATTGCAACAGAATTCACAATCAAAAAACTATATCATTGAACTACCTACCTACAATTTTTCTGTCAACATGTTTGATTTAGGAGTGCTGCAAAATCCGATTGGAAAAAATGGTATGAAAACATCAAAGTAACTTATGCTCTCAACGCAAAAAATTACATTGCTGCCCCTGATAGTATTTTCAACGCAGGACAATTCTATTTGGTGAATGATTATGTATTAAATGGGGTACAACACGCCACCACAGTGCAGTCAAACATGCGTCTTTTTGGCGGAAGAATGATGTTAACACCTAGTGTGAACTACGCTGAAATATGGAATTTTCAATACGAGAAAAATACGTGGAATCCGGGATCTGAAAAAATTGATACCGTTTCATTTGAGGGATTTAAATCATCAAGAACCCTCTCATTCAATGCAGGCTTAAATACTAACTTTTACGGTTATTATAAAATGCTTGGAAAAAGAGAAATGAAATTCAGGCATGTGGCTTCACCAAATCTTAGTTTTAGTTTCAGGCCTGATATTGGTTTGTATGAAGAGATTCAATATGACACTTTAGGTAACACAAAATATTATTCGCCTTTTCAAACCAGTTTATACAGAGAGCAAGGATTTGGTCAATCAGGAATTAT